>NZ_CP020918.1:3840000-4440000 GCF_003076455.1 Flavobacterium faecale | reverse complement strand
GTCAATGGCAACATTGTTTTTTTGTTCTGCTTTCGGAATTATAAAATAGGCGTTATCTTCTTTTCGAATGCTTTGTAGTAGTTTTTTTTCTAATCCTACAGCATCAGTGATAATAATGATGTCTTTTTTATAAGCTGATTTGTGCGCTTGTACCTGTGTGAGTAAGGCTTCCGCTTGAAACGGAATGCCACTATATTGCAATTTTTGCAAGTCCGACTGAATTTCTTTCTTAGTTGTATTCCAAAAAGTTTGAGAATTGGTTAATAAAGAGAAGGTAGTATTCTCTGGTATATTCTCCAATAATTCTTGTACAGCACGTTTTAATAATTCCCCTTTTTGCCCCTTGGCTTGCATGCTAAGGGAATTGTCGAGAATAATATACAGTTCGTTACTACTATTTTTACTGTCTTTGGCTTCGAAAAAAGGTTGTGCAAAGGCCAGGATTATAAAGGTAAGGAGAAGCATTCGGCAGGCGAGAAGTAACCATTTTTTGATGGTTGAACTTTTGCGGGTTTGAATCGTTAGCGCTTTTAAAAACCGAACATTGGTAAAATATTCTTTCTTAAAACGTCGCAATTGAAATAGATGCACCAAAATAGGTACGAGCAATAAAAACAAGAAGTATAATAATTCGGGATGTTTAAACTGCATTTAGTATTTCAATTATAGATTTGAAAATTGTATTGATTGTTCAAAAATACAAATTTGTAAAGAGTTTTGAGTAGAGAGCGTCTGTTTTTTTTGCCACAAATTATACGAATTAGCACGAATGAATTATTTGTAACAGTTATTCGTGCAATTTTTTTTGAGTTTGTAAATTCGTGACAATTCGTAAAATTCGTGTCCGCTTTACTTTTAATTTCTGTAATTTTGATTTTCTAAAAAACTAAAAACAATGAAAACAAAATTTTCTGTACTCATACTATTACTATTTACAATGTTCTTGCAGGCACAGTCAGGAACTTATAACTTACTTATAGGAACATTCAACCAAGATTGCACACAAAAAGGTGTTTTTGTATATGAATTTGATACCCAAACCGGTGATTTTAAATTTAGATCAGAATCTGAAAACGTAGCTAATCCTAGTTTTTTATCGGTTTCAAAAGACAATAAGTTTGTGTACGCGGTTAATTCTGATGGTGCAAACAGTTCCGTTTCAGCGTTTGGATACGATTCCAAAGCAGGTAAATTGAAATTGTTGAACCAACAAAAAACAACTAGCGACAATCCATGCTATATCACCAATAATGACAAAAACGTGTTTACGGCCAATTACACAGGTGGAAGCATCAGCGCTTTCGGGAAAAATAGTGACGGCAGTCTAACGCCGTTGAAACAATTGGAGCAACATGAGGGCAAAGGACCAAACAAAAAAAGACAAGAAAAAGCACATTTGCACATGGTGCAGTTTTCACCAGATCAAAAGTATTTGTTGGGTACCGATTTAGGATCAGACAAAGTGTATTCTTATAAGTTGACTGCTGATGCAGAAAAGCCATTAGAATTAAAAGTGACCAATGACATCAAAGCGGGGAGTGGCCCGAGACATTTTACCTTTAGTAAAAACGGTAAAAAAATGTACTTGTTGCAAGAGTTAGATGGAACCCTTTCAGTCTTTAAATATAAAAACGGAAAAATGAAATTGTGCCAAGAGCAAACTGTTTTGGCAGATGGTTTTAAAGGTAAATTTACTGCGGCCGATATTCATATTTCGCCAGATGAAAAATTTATCTACGCAACCAATAGAGGAGACTCAAATGACATAAGCTGTTTCAAAATGCTAAAAAACGGAAAACTAGAGTTTGTAGAACGCGTTTCAACTCTAGGCGATGGTCCTCGTAATTTTGCTATTGATCCATCAGGTAATTTTTTGTTGGTAGGACACCAATATACCAATAATGTTATCATTTTCAAAAGAGACAAAGAAACAGGAAAATTAACACCTACAGGCAAAAAAATGGAATTGTGTTCTCCGGTTTGTTTGGTGTTTACCAAAATCTAATTTTTATTTCGTTTCTGGATGTAAAAAGTATAAAACCAAGTTAATGTAAAGGTCGGAATCACATCTGAGAATGGAAACAATTCTTCGAGGGTACCAAAGATTCCGGCTATTTTTCCAACCTTGCCTTTGTACATTTTAACCATCAATAAGCCCGATATCGGTGCCCAAATGACATCTGAAAATTCCCCTAAAAACGGAATACTAAATGACAGCATACCAATTCCATCAAAAACTAAACTCAAAAGGAGATAGGTGATTTTATTGGGTGCTTGAACGGTTACTTTTTCAGTTGTCTTCATGAGTGTGGTAGTTTAAGGGGCTTTTTCTCTTTTGCGAATGCAAAAAACAGGCCAATGTAATTTTATAAAATAAAATAGCCAGCATCAGAATTGATTAAAAATTCTAATGCTGGCTATTTGTTTTAAATTACTTGAATTATTTTTTCAATAAATCGGCATACAATTTTTCGAACTTATTCACTTTTGGAGTAACTACCATAGAGCAGTATCCTTGTTCTTTGTTTCCGTTGTAATAATTGTGGTGGTAATCTTCGGCAACATAAAAAGTCCCCGCTTCAGAGATTGCAGTCACAATAGGGTCTGGATGTACTTTTTCGGCAGTTAGAAATTCGATATAGGCTTCAGCTATTTTTTTCTGATCTTCATTGACATAAAAAACTTCACTGCGGTATTGTGTTCCAATATCGTTTCCTTGACGGTTCAAAGTGGTTGGATTGTGTGTTGCAAAAAAGATTTCCAACAATTTATCGTATCCTATTTCGTCTGGATTATAACTTATTTTTACCGCTTCGGCATGTCCTGTTTCACCGGTACATACTTCCTTGTATGTAGGATTGACGGTATGACCATTGATGTATCCTGGTAAAGCAGACTGTACTCCTTTTAATTGTAAAAACATTGCTTCTGTACACCAGAAACAACCGCCTCCAAAGATGGCAACTTCATTTTTTATATTTTCGCTCATGATAGTAAGTGTGTTACAAACAATGGCTGTTTGTTGTATTTAATACGTTTGTGTAATTGATTTTAATTTTATTCAAAATTAATCTATTTTGGGGTTTTTATTCGGGGTTTTTAACTAAAATTTATCTTTTAAGCCTTCAAAAAAGGTGCGAAATATATAAAATCTTTGTTTCTTTGCTTGAAACCGCTTCTTATGATTCATGCTAAAAATTTACATAAATACTACGATCAACTTCAAGTTTTAAAAGGAGTTGATTTACACATTCAAAAAGGTGAAATCGTTTCTATTGTAGGTGCTTCTGGTGCTGGTAAAACGACACTTTTGCAAATTTTGGGTACCTTGGATCATCCTACAGCAAAAAAAGAAGCCTCATTAACCATCAATGGACAAGCAATTTTGGACATGAACGATAAGGCTTTGTCTAAATTTAGAAATCTAAATCTTGGCTTTATTTTTCAATTTCACCAATTGCTTCCTGAATTTTCTGCTCTCGAAAATGTCTGTATTCCTGCTTTCATAGCCAACAAACCGGTGAAAGAAACAGAGGCCGAAGCCAAACGCCTATTAGAATATTTAGGATTGGGACACCGTATTAATCACAAACCAAACGAACTTTCGGGAGGAGAACAACAGCGTGTTGCCGTTGCAAGAGCCTTGATTAACAAACCTGCTGTGATTTTTGCCGATGAACCTTCTGGGAACCTAGACACAGTCTCTGCCGAAAATTTGCACCAGCTGTTTTTTAAACTACGTGATGAATTTGGTCAAACTTTTGTCATTGTAACGCACAACGAAGAACTGGCAAATATGGCAGATAGAAAATTAATCATGTCCGACGGATTAATCATTAGCTAGTCATGCTTTTGATCGCGATTAGTTGGTGCTACATTTTGTTTAGCCTGCTAAACATAGGTATGGCAACATTGAAAGTGCTAAAAATCCAAATCGACAATTTTTACTTCACCGCCTTTTTTGGGCTGTTTGGTGCAACAGTTTTAGCAAGTTTGTGGTCATTATTTGGTCGTTTGAATATTGAATTCCATATTTTCTTATTGGTTTTGAATGGCTTACTGCTGTATTTTCTATGGTCAGACTGTAAACAGCTTTATACTCGTTTTTTGCATCAAATAAAAAATTTGAATTGGCCTGTACAAGTATTATTTGCCGGTTTTTCTATTGTATTACTGGCACAATCAGCTACGGCACCTTTTATTGTGGACAATGAATCTTATTACATACAAACCATAAAATGGCTTAACGAATATGGTTTGGTCAAGGGCATTGCAAATTTGCATCCTTTTTTGGCGGTTTCTAGTGGGTGGCATGTAACACAGGCGGCTTTTAATTTTTCGTTTTTGTACGATCGTTTTAATGATTTGAATGGCCTGTGTTTGTGGCTTCTTTTGGGTTTTGCTTTCGATAAATACAATGTAGATCTAAACAAGGAAACTAAAGTTTTAAACTTCATAGGAATATTGCCTCTTCTAGCGCTTTTCCTATTTCAGTTTGTGAGCGCTCCTTCACCAGATTTACCTATATATTGTTGTACGTTTTTAATTGTTTATATTTTTTTCGAAAAAGAGAACTATGGCTATCCACAAGTTTTTATTATAACTTTTGTACTGGCGGTTTTCGCATGTTATTTGAAGCCGACGGCAGTTGCACTGGTATTGTTCCCTTTTTACATTCTCTGTACTCAATTTAAAACAGTAAAATCGGTGCTTTTACGGATGACTGTGCTGGGAGGTTTGGTGTTACTTCTGTTTATAAGTAAAAATACCATTGTCTCGGGTTATCCTTTTTTTCCTGTGGTTGGATTTCAGTTTATGTCTGTCGATTATGCTATGCCAATCCCCATTGCTCAATTTTATTTTGAACAAACAAAATTGGTTGCCTTTAATTGTACCTCCGATCAATTTGCTAGTTTTAGTCCAGTAGATCGTTTCTATCGTTGGATTACTTTGTCGGGTTTGCATGGTTTTTTTAATGCTTTGGCAGTACTTTTACTTTTCATCGTACCAGTTATTTTTGGTTTTTTTCGAAAAAGAAAAGCAATAGGAGTGGTGTATTGCATTATGACAGTCCAACTAGTATTGTTGTTTTTCACGTCTCCTCAATACCGATTTTTCATCAATTTTATACTAGTATTTATTTTGTTGTTTGTGGTTTATTATCTGAAAAATAAAAGGATATTGATGGCTTTGCAGTTTTGTTCTCTATTTTTGGTACTTATAATGCTGAGTAATAAAATACCGTTACAATCCTTATCTGCAAATCCAAATTTTCAAACCAACCGCGTTTTTTCGATCGAGAATCTTATTTATCCACATAGCAATAGTAGTTTAGGACTTTCTTTCGAAAGGATTCAAAAGGGAAATTTATTATACTTTTCTCCCCATGCGAATTCTCTATTTTGGGAAATTGGTAACGCATCCTTGCCAGCTACAAATAAATATGAACTGGCTTATTTTGAACAGTATTTTGGTTATGTCCCGCAAATGCGCACCCAAGACCTAGCTGACGGATTTTATGCAAAAAAAATAAAATGAACAAAGACGAACTAAAAGATTTTCTAGACCAAAAAGTAATTCAGTACAATACTCGTGATTTCATAGACAGTGATCCCGTTCAAATTCCGCATCTTTTTACCCAAAAGGAAGATGTAGAAATTGCAGGTTTTTTGAGTGCTACTATTGCGTGGGGAAACCGAACGATGATTATCAAAAATAGTCATCGCATGATGGAGATGATGGGCAGTACGCCTTATGATTTTGTGATGACGCATACCGATCATGACCTTGAGCGATTAGAACGTTTTGTGCATCGTACCTTTAATGCGCAAGATTTTACCTTTTTTGTCCAAAGTCTCCGCAATATTTACGAAAATCATCAAGGTTTGGAAGCCGTTTTTGCAAAGCATCAAGAGCCACATTCGATGCAAAAAAGTATATCAGAGTTTAAGCGAACCTTTTTTGAAATTCCGCATTTGGTACGAACAGAGAAACATGTTTCGGATCCGCTCAAAGGTTCTGCGGCCAAGAGGTTGCACATGTATCTGAGATGGATGTGCCGTCAAGACACCAAAGGCGTTGATCTTGGAATTTGGAAAACCGTTTCGATGCGTGCACTTTCCTGTCCGCTTGATGTGCATTCGGGTAACGTAGCCCGTAAGCTCGGACTCCTTACACGCAAGCAAAATGATGCCAAAGCGCTTGCTGAACTTGATGCAGCATTAAGAGAACTTGATCCAAACGATCCTTCAAAATATGATTTTGCTTTGTTTGGCTTGGGAGTTTTTGAAGGCTTTTGATGTTGGTTACGTATATCTCAGCTGAAGTTTTGGAATTAACAACCTTATTATTATCCAAAAAAGTTGTGTTAGCTTAATTGATAGATTTCTTATTGTAAGATAAATCTATTTTTAAAACCTAATACATGTATTTAGTCGATTATTTGTGTTTTTTAACGAGTTTAAAAAGTTTTTCTTTTTACTTTTGAAGTATAATTATAAGAAAGCCCCGAAAAATTAATTAAAAAGTCAACATCATGAAAAAAATATTACAGAATAACAGTAATTCAAGTTTCATCACCTTAGTAACCTCATTATTAATGATCTTGTGGTTCATTAGTTTTTTTGAATCGGTAGTCGGATTGTTTTCCGATGCTTCTTTTTCCACCTCAGTTTTTAAATTTGGTTATAAGATTTTAGCAGATTTTGAATCGGTAGTGATCGTTTCACTTATTATCTTTCCATTTCACTACTTAACTAGTTACTTAAAAATGCCTTTGGTTCAAATGATGATCAACATCGTATTTGCAGTACTTGTAATCTTGCAATTTACCTTGGCCAAATACCATTTTACATCCGTAGTAAATTTTGGTGCTGATTTAATTGGTTTCCCTCCAAAGAATTTATTTGCAGGTGCATCCGATAATATCTCAGTTTTCTATTTAATTCCATTTGCATTCCTACCTATATTTTATACATCAGTCGAAGATTATTTGTCTAAAATTGCAGTTGGTAAAAAATAAATTTGATTAGTTTTTTGTTCTTAGTTTTAGAAAAACTAGATAAATCTTTCGAGATTTATTTAGTTTTTTTTTGTTTAATTATTTTCGATCCTTCATTTTTTGATTAAAGATAAACCTCATTTCTTTTTTTCGAAAGAGAAAGTTGTAATGACCTCTTTCTAATTTGATGGTTTAGAATCACCACGGCATGGGCATACTAGTTATTTTAGTGTATCTTTGCACAAAATATACGTTTTATGAGCACTTTTGAGCAATTTAATCTTCCAAAATCAGTACAAAAAGCAATTGATGACTTGGGATTTGTAACACCAACTCCAATTCAGGAAAAATCTTTTTCAGTAATCATGTCCGGTCGCGATATGATGGGGATTGCACAAACAGGTACAGGTAAAACTTTTGCCTACCTGTTGCCATTATTAAAATTGTATAAATTTACTCCAGGTCATACACCCAAAATTGTTATTCTAGTACCAACGCGCGAACTTGTAGTTCAAGTGGTGGAAGAAGTAGAGAAACTAACCCAATATATGTCGGTTAGAACTGTTGGTATTTTTGGAGGTGTGAATATCAATACTCAAAAAACAACAGTGTATACCGGTTGCGATATCTTGGTGGGTACGCCAGGACGAATCATGGATTTAACATTGGATAATGTGATCCGATTTGAAGAGATGCAAAAATTGGTTATTGATGAGTTTGACGAAATGCTTAATTTAGGATTTAGACTTCAACTTACATCAATCTTGGCTATGATGCCAAAAAAACGTCAAAACATATTGTTTTCTGCCACCATGACAGAAGAGGTAGATGCTATTTTGAACGATTACTTTGATTATCCAGAAGAGGTTACTCTTTCAGCTTCAGGTACACCCTTGGAGAATATCACGCAAATCACCTATAATGTACCTAACTTTAATACCAAAATTAATTTACTAAAGCATTTGTTGGCTACCAATGAAGACATGAGTAGAATTTTGGTGTTCGTAAACAATAAGAAAATCTCTGATATGGTTTTCGAAAGAATGGAAGAAGATTTTGAAGGGCAGTTTGGTGTGATTCACTCCAATAAGTCGCAAAATTACCGTTTGACAACCATGGCTGAGTTTCAGGCTGGTAATCTACGTGGATTAATAACGACCGACATTATGGCCAGAGGTCTTGATATATCGAATATTACACACGTAATTAACTTCGAAATGCCAGAAGCAGGTGAGTTGTACATGCACCGTATTGGGCGTACAGGTCGTGCTGATGCTACGGGTACAGCGGTAAGTTTTGTAACGCCTAGAGAAGAAGAATCCAAAGTTGAGGTAGAGGTGTTGATGAATATGGAGTTAGACATCGAAGATTTCCCTGAAGAAGTAGAGATTTCTTTGAAACTAATCGAACCAGAAAAAGACCGTCAAGTAATTAAATATGCCAAAAAGAAAAAGCCAGACGGAGATGGTGCTTTTCATGATAAGGCCAAGAAGAACACCAAAGTTAATTTAGGTGGTCCATCAAAAACGAAAAAGAAAACACATGGTTCTGTGAATAGAAATATGCTTAAAACAAGAGCCGCTAAGAAAAAGAAGAAATAATTTATTCGCTTTTTCTTTATAAAAATAAAAACCATTACAACGCAGCATTTATTAATGCTTCTAGTTGTAATGGTTTTTTTGTATGTGAAAGTCAGATCAAGACCTGATTTTGTTTTTTATGACTTTACTTTTTTCCAAGCCCATTGAACAGCACTAATTACGATTAATGCAACGATACCAACAGCTAGCCCAAGGAAAAATTCACTAGCCATTGCCGGAAGAGTTTCTAGGAAATGATGAAAGTAAGCAATATTGTGTTTAAAGATTCCACCAGAAACAAGTAGTAAGGCAATTGTTCCTATGATAGCCGACGATTTTATGACCAATGGTAATGCCTTGATTAAAATAGTTCCTATAAACTTCAAAGCACCACTCGATTTTTTCGATAAAAACATACCAAAATCGTCCATTCTTACAATCATGGCAACGATTCCGTACACACCTACGGTAGCAAGTACAGCGATAAATGAAACTACCATGATTTGAGTAGCAATGTCTTTCTCTAGTACAGTACCTAATGCAATGATTACAATTTCGATAGATAGAATAAAATCAGTAATAATAGCCGACTTGATTTTGTCTTTCTCAAGAGCCAAAATTTCAGTTTCAGATAACGCTATAGTTGTCGTACTTGTTTCAGCATGATGATGAGGGACAATGTATTCGTAGATTTTTTCAACCCCTTCGTATGCCAAATATACCGCTCCAAGTGATAGGATGATGGTAATCGAGTCAGGTAGAAAGTAACTCAATATAAATGCAAATGGCAGAATAATTAATTTGTTTAGTAACGAACCTTTGGTAATAGCCCACAATACCGGAATTTCTCTGGAAGACACAAATCCTGAAGCTTTTTCGGCGTTTACAGCCAAATCATCACCTAAGATTCCAGCAGTTTTCTTGGTTGCAATTTTGCTCATCACTACCACATCATCCATCAATGCTGCAATATCATCTAATAATAAAAATAATCCCGATGCCATATAGTTTTTTTTACGTGTATTGTTAATCTGATAATTTGAATTTTGAAAATCAAATTGTTTCAAATTTAGTACAAGAAAAGGAGTAATAAAAGGATATTGCTATTTTTAAGTAGTGATTCTTTTTTTATTTTTCGAAAATGAAAATGTTTTAGATCGAAAGGTAGCCAAGTTGAAAATAATGATCCTGTTACAAATGAATATTTTTTAGAAAACTGTATATTTAGACAATTGAAAATAGACACGCGATGTTTTTTGAATAGTAATTTTTCGAAAACAAAAACAAAGGAGTTATGGAGAAAGATACAAAACTGGGTACTGAAGGGAAAAAAGTTGTTTATCATGTTTTTACACGACTTTTTGGAAACACAAATACAACCAACAAGCCTTGGGGAACAATTGAAGAGAATGGCGTAGGAAAATTTAATGATTTTACACCCAAAGCCCTACGAGAAATTAAAAAACTTGGCGTTACCCATATTTGGTATACCGGAGTGCCACATCATGCTTTGATTAATGATTATACGGATATCGGAATCTCAAATGACCATCCATCGGTGGTGAAGGGGAGAGCGGGTTCTCCTTATGCAGTCAAGGATTATTACAACGTTAACCCTGATCTTGCAGTTGACCCTGCCAATCGTTTGCAAGAATTTGAAGCTTTGATAGCGCGTACACACAAGGCGGGTATGAAGGTGATTATTGATATTGTTCCCAATCACGTAGCACGCAAGTACGAAGGTAAAACCAATCCAGAAGGAGTGACTGATTTTGGTTCGAATGATAACACATCAGTAGAATATGATGCCAATAATAATTTTTACTATATTCCTAATACTGCTTTTGAGTTGCCAGATATCGAGCCTCCACTGGGTGGTGAAGCCAATCCTTTATTAGATCACCCTTTTGTCGAAATGCCTGCTAAATGGACAGGTAACGGTTCTAGAAAAGCACGTCCAGATAAGAATGATTGGTATGAAACTGCCAAAATAAATTATGGTGTACGTCCAGACGGGCAGGTTGATTTTCCGTATTTGCCATGGGGATACGATACGGAATCTTTTGAAAAGCATTTTGAATTTTGGCAAGACAAAACCGTGCCCGACTCCTGGTACAAATTTAGAGATATCGCATTGTATTGGATTGATAAAGGGGTGGACGGTTTTCGATATGACATGGCTGAGCTTGTTCCGTTTGAATTTTGGAGTTTTATGAATTCAGCAATCAAAATGAAGAGGCCAGACGCGTTTTTATTGGCAGAAGTTTATAATCCTGATTTGTATTACAATTATATCAAAATGGGAAAAATGGATTATTTGTATGACAAAGTGGGTACCTATGATAAATTGAAAGATGTCATACAAGGACGTTCGTGGCCTGATGAACTGACACAGATACAATATGACATGTGGGATATCAGTCATCATATGTTGAAATTTTTGGATAATCATGATGAGCAACGTATAGCAAGTCCAGAATTTGCCGGTGATGCTGACAAAGGGAAACCTATGATGGTGGTGTCAGCAACGATAAGCAGTGCACCTGTCATGATTTATTTTGGTCAAGAAGTAGGCGAGCCAGCCAACGAAAATGCAGGTTTCGGTACGCATTCTCGCACTTCAATTTTTGACTATATTGGTGTTCCTTCGCACCAACGTTGGATTAACGAAGGTAAGTTTGATGGAGGACAATTGACAGCGGCGGAAGCCTCACTAAGAGATTTCTATAAAAGGCTACTGAATTTCACCTTAGAAAGTACAGCCTTAATGGGCGAATTTCAAGAAATTCAGTTTGCCAATCGATATCATACAGAAGGATATGATACAGCAATTTATAGTTTCACGCGTTGGTCTGAGAATCAAAAGCTAATAGTTGTTACTAATTTCTCTGCAGAGCAGACAAGTACTTTTAACCTGAAAGTACCAAAACTCGTCATTGAGAAATGGAATTTAGCCGATGGTACTTATAAGGTGGTTGATCAGCTGTACAAAAAGATAAAATGGAGTCTCCAAGTCAGCAATGGAGAAGGAGCTATTGCGATGCAACTGTCGCCTTTGGAATCTGTAATTCTGGAGTTGAAATAAAAGTACAAAAAAACGGATAGCGATTGCTATCCGTTTTTTTATACTTTAATAATATTTTTTTCGAGTAGCACTCTCGTACATTTCGTTTATTTTTTTCCAATTCAAGACATTAAAAAAGGAATCGATATAACTTCTTCGTCGGTATTGGTATCCCAAGTAATAAGCATGTTCCCAAAGATCAAGAGCAATAAGTGGTGTTCCTTTGATCACTGCATTACGCATCAATGGGTTGTCTTGGTTTTGTGTACTAGTTATATGTAATTTACCAGCTTTGTCTACTACTAACCATACCCAAGCAGATCCAAATTGTTTAGAAGCTTCCGTTTTAAAAGCCGTTTTAAAGTCATTGTAAGATCCGAAGTCCCTATTAATCACCGATGCAATGGTATCTGTTGGTGATCCTCCGGCGTTGGGTGCCATAGATTTCCAGTACAGTCCGTGGTTGTAGTATCCGCCAGCGTTTTGTCTTAATTCGGCATTGTTTAAGTCCAATTGTGCAAGAACTTCTTCAATCGATAAATTTTCTAAGCCTGTACCTGCAACTGCTTTATTGAAGTTGTTTGTATAGGTTAAATAATGTTTGGAATAATGTGTTTCTAATGTAAGAGGTGAAACAGTTGGAGCTAAAGCATCATAAGGATAAGGCAATTTGTCCATTAAAAATGATCCTTCCGCTGCAGAAACATCCTCAGGCATTCCGATTGTAATTTTTTCTTGAGCAGTAGGGAGTGGTACTTCAACTACTTCTGTATATTTTTTTTTGTTGCAAGAAAGTAAAACAAGTATAAAAGCGGTACTAACTATAAAAAATTTATTCGTTTTCATATGAATTGGGATTTTCTAAAAGTGCGTTTATAATTTCTACATAACATATTTTAGCCTCATCTGCACTTATATGTCTAATTTGCATCCAAGCATTTGTTTTGAAAGCATCACGAAGGTGAAAACTATTTGTGTTCAATTGCATAGGATTTAATGATCCTTTGGTCGCTTGTTTGTAATAAGCATATAATCGTAATTGAACATCCTGCGGCAATGAGGCTTGTGTCATAGCTGAGGCAATTTCTAAGGCTTCTTGAAATTGAGTTTCTAAATCTTTAGTGCTCATTATTATTTAGAAGCAATAATGGTCGTTCCTCCAATAGCTTTTTGATTAAGAACTACATTGATAGGTGTTCCAATGGGCAAGAAGATATCAACTCTTGATCCAAATTTAATAAATCCAGCATCTGTACCTTGTACTACTTGTGTCCCTTCGACTGCGTAATTTACAATTCGACGAGCCAATGCTCCAGCAATCTGTCTGTACAAAATAGCTCCAAAGGTTTGATTCTCTACTACAATGGTTGTTCTTTCGTTTTCTTCACTTGCTTTTGGGTGCCATGCAACCAAAAATTTACCTGGATGGTATTTACTGAATTTTACCAAACCACTAATGGCGTAGCGCGTTACGTGTACATTAATAGGCGACATGAAAATCGAAACTTGAAGTCTTTTTTCTTTAAAGTATTCTCCTTCGTACACTTCTTCAATTACCACTACTTTACCATCAACTGGTGCAAGCACATGATTCTCATTCTGAATTGCATTTCTTTTAGGGTTTCTAAAGAATTGTAAAATGATGATCAAAATCAAGAATGCACTGATTTGAATTAGTTTTTGTACCCAAAATATTTCTACAAAACGATCTGACAGCAATAAAGCTGCAACGGTAAAAATAAGTCCTAATAAAATGGTCTTGGTTCCTTCTTTATGAAACATAATTTAAAATTTGATAAAATAAAAATACAATTGGTGCTACAAATATAACACTATCTAGTCGATCTAGTACGCCTCCGTGGCCAGGCATTATTTTTCCGCTGTCTTTTACTTCAGCAATTCGTTTGAATTTGGACTCTATTAAATCGCCTATGGTTCCAAAAAAACCAACAATAAGGGCAATTATGATCCAAATGAAAATTTTAGCTTCAGCAATTTGAATGTAGTAAACTGCTATAATGTAACTAGCAATAACGGCAAAAAATACACCGCCCAAAAATCCTTCGATAGTCTTTTTTGGAGAAATACGTTCAAATAATTTTGTCTTCCCTATTGATTTCCCCACAATATAAGCAAAGGAGTCGTTGGTCCAAATCAAAATAAAGATACTTATTAGAATCTTTGGATTATACCCAGCGATTCCAAAAGGTATTTTTGTTAGGATAATGAAGGGTAGAATTACATATCCTATAAGATACACATATTTTGAGAAAGCATCTATTTTACCTGTCTTTGTATCAAACAGCAAATGGATGCACTTAGCAGATACAAATAGGGTAGAGAATAAAATAGAAAGATCGAATGTTCTATTGAATTTTAATAGAAATAAAGGTCCGTCAACTGCAAATGTAATCGCACAAAATATACCGTACGTTACTGATGCTAATATAATAGGAATGATTTTGTTTATGTGTACTAGAGCGCAAAACTCGTAAGTAGCAATAAGTAAAAAAGCACCAAATAGGATAAAAAAGCTTTCGGTGGAATATAAGAGGCAGGATATTAGTAAAATAATATAAACAGCGCCAGATATGGATCTCTTGAGGGTCTCATTCATCTTAAAGATCTTCTAAAAGCAGTAAATATAGGTTCTTTGCAGAACTTCCGTATTGAGTAAAATCTTCTTCCTTTGCCTTTTCGAAATACTTAATGGCTGTAATGTTCGTAGGATAGTCTCCTTCGTATTTTCTTTTGATAGCACTTAGGCCATCAGTTTTGAAACCCAAAATCTGACTAGTCTTAGCCATGATAATGATGTTTGTTGGTAACTCGTATGGTTTGTGTTGTTTGATTTGCTTTGAAGAGAACAAAATTGAACCTTCCTCTGCAATTAAATTTTCACATGTAGAGAAAAGAAATTTTGGGTTGGTTACTTTATTGTACACCAATTTGTTTTCGTCCAAAAGCGTGAAAAGAGTTGGTTCGTAGCACAAAACTTGACTTTCGTACCAATCGTTTTCTTGAAGTATATTTTCGAACTGCTCTTTTACTTCTTCACTATTTTCGCAATATAAAAATTTACCGCCATTTTTCTTGAAGTTAAAAATAAACTGTTCGTCTATAGACAGATTGTTTTCAGGTAAAGAAGCTTTATTTTCTTTATTATTTTCTTCTTTGGAAGTTGCATTACTAGAGCCAAAAAGTTTACTGAAAATATTCATATGTTGAAAAGGTGCTTTATTTATTATCTGAAAAACGTTCAAAGATAAAAAAATCTTAATTCAAAAGTGTTTTTTTGAATTAAGATTTTAAAATAAATATGTTAGTAACTTTTACAAGATTTGTATAATATCCTTGTAAAAGTGTACTATAAAGTCCAACATAAATAGGGCTAAAATTGCCGGAATAATATATTGTTTGGTGCTGAGACCTTATAATCCCTTTTTTTGCGACTATCTAGGATATTGAAATACCAAGTGTCGAAGATTCAAAAGACAATAAGGTCAAATGCCATGTTGTTTTTCTTAAGAAACTACTTCTCCTAAATTTTTGTCAAAGGTTCTTTTTCCGAAAATAGTTTCCAAATCATCTTTAAAGATTACCTCTTTTTCGATCAAAATGTTAGCTAATTCGTTTAATTTGTCTTTGTTTTCCTCTAGAATTGTTATCGCTCTTTGGTATTGACCTTCGATTAATAATGAAATTTCGCTATCGATCACCTTTGCAGTTTCCTCAGAATACGGTTTTGAAAAACTGTACTCACTTTGTCCTGTAGAATCATAATAGGTTACGTTTCCAATCTTATCATTCAAACCATAGATTGTAACCATAGCACGTGCTTGTTTGGTTACTTTTTCTAAATCGCTCAAAGCTCCAGTCGAAATACGGTTGAAGGTTACTTTTTCAGCAGCTCTTCCTCCCATAGTGGCACACATTTCATCAAGCATTTGATCAGGACGCACAATCTGACGTTCTTCTGGCAAATACCATGCTGCTCCTAAACTTTGACCTCTAGGTACAATTGTTACTTTGATAAGCGGCGCTGCATGCTCAAGCATCCAGCTTACTGTTGCGTGACCAGCTTCGTGAATAGCAATAGCTCTTTTTTCTTCTGGTGTTACAATTTTATTTTTCTTTTCTAGTCCACCAACTATTCTGTCAACGGCATCAAGGAAATCTTGTTTGTCTACGGCTGTTTTGTTGTAACGAGCTGCAATCAATGCCGCTTCATTACACACGTTAGCAATATCTGCTCCAGAGAAACCAGGAGTTTGTTTGGCCAAGAAGTCCAAATCCAATCCTTCTACTTTTTTCAAGGGTGCTAAGTGTACTTTGAAAATTTCTGCACGCTCACGAATGTCTGGTAAGTCTACAAATATTTGTCTGTCAAAACGTCCGGCACGCATTAATGCTTTGTCTAAAACATCAGCTCTATTGGTTGCTGCCAAAACAATTACGTTTGAGTCGCTTCCAAAACCGTCCATCTCTGTCAGTAATTGATTTAGTGTGTTTTCACGTTCGTCATTACCACCTGACATATTGTTTTTTCCTCTTGCTCTACCCACAGCATCAATTTCGTCAATAAAAATGATGGCAGGAGATTTTTCTTTTGCTTGTTTAAAAAGGTCACGTACTCTTGAAGCACCTACACCTACAAACATTTCAACAAAGTCAGAACCTGACAGAGAGAAAAATGGAACCTGAGCTTCACCTGCTACTGCTTTTGCAAGTAATGTTTTACCTGTTCCAGGAGGTCCTACAAGTAGTGCTCCTTTTGGTATTTTACCTCCTAAGTTGGTGTATTTTTCAGGGTTTTTCAAGAATTCTACAATTTCTTGTATTTCTTCTTTTGCACCTTCTAGTCCAGCTACATCTTTAAATGTTGTTTTAACATCTGTCTTTTCGTCAAAAAGTTTCGCTTTTGATTTTCCGATGTTAAAAATTTGTCCGCCGCCGCCACCGCCGCCGCCTGACATTTTTCTCATGATGAACAACCAAACACCGATCAAAATAATGATAGGTAATAAACTAATCAAGATATCAGACCAATTGCTTTTTGCAAGGAAATTGAAATCTTTCAATTTTCCTTCAGCAACTGCTGCTTCTAGTTTTGTTTGAAATATTTGATCGTTACCAATTTCAAAAGTATACTGTGGTCCTTTTGTATTTGGTCTGTCAAAAATATCTTTTGAAACTTTTTTATGCTCAGGAAGTTTTAAAGCATCTGGTTTAAGAAATACTTCTGCTTCTGTCTTATTGTAAACAATTACTTTTTCAATTTGCCCTTTTTCTAAAAAAACGTTGAATTTAGAGGAGGTAAGTTGAGCGGGTTCCTGCATGTTGGAACCTCCTGTTGCGACACTAATTAATAGAAATATAATCAAAATGGCAGGATAAACTAACCATGAACTGATTTTAAATTTATTAGGGTTGGGATTATTACTTTTTGCCATTCTGTTTGTATAGTCTTTTTAGTATTTGTTTTCGATTGTAGTGATTTTTGCATCACCCCAAAGGCTTTCAATGTTATAATATTCTCTAATGTGTTTTTGGAAAACATGTACTACGATGTTAACATAATCCATAAGTACCCATTCGGCATTGTCAGTCCCTTCAATATGCCAAGGCTTATCTTTTAATTCTTTTGAAACTGTTTTTTGGATGGAGTTTACAATGGCGTTAACCTGCGTATTTGAATTACCGTTACAGATAACGAAATAATCACAAACTGATGTATCTATGTCTCTTAAATCTAGAATGTCAATATCGTTTCCTTTTACTTCTTCTATTCCTTTAATGATGTTTGCTAAAAGGTCATCATTATTTACTGTTTTTTTCGCCATGAACTATTTTGTATGTATAAGTTTGTAAAGTTATCATTTTTTGTCATTATTTTTGAACCTTAACATAATATTAAGTTCGCATTTTCTAAAAAATAACTGAATGAAACTAATCAAACTCAATGCCATAGATTCAACTAATGACTATTTAAAACAATTAGCTGTAAAAGAGGATTTGCAGAGTTTTACTGTGGTAACTGCTGAATCACAAACTAAAGGTAGAGGTCAAATGGGTGCTGTTTGGGTTACGGAAGAGGGTAAGAACCTTATAATGAGTGTTTTTATTAAAAATTCTGTTAAGGATATTACTGCGGTTTTTGATTTAAATATAGCTGTAGCGGTGTCAATTATAGAGGCATTACAGCAGTTCGAAATACCAGGGTTGCGCATAAAGTGGCCAAACGACATTATGTCATACAATTTTAAGGTTGGTGGCATTTTAATCGAAAATAATATAAAAGCTGATGGCAGTATAAATTCCGTCATTGGTTTGGGTCTAAATGTAAATCAACTTGATTTTGGACCGTTACCCAAAGCCTCTTCATTGCAAGTAATTACCAAAAAACTATATGATCGTGATGCTATTTTAAATAGTATTTTATTCGAAATGCAGAAGAATTGTGCTCTTTCGAAAAATAACCCACAACTATTGTGGGATAGTTATTTAAGTCTTTTGTTTAAAAAGGGTATTCCAATGGCTTTTCGAAAAGAAATCACTGGACATGATTTTATGGGAATTATTCAAAGTGTAAATAAGGAAGGTGAACTTGAAGTACTATTGGAAGATGATACTATCGAAAAGTATAGAGTTAAAGAAGTTCAGATGTTGTATTAGTTAATAAAAAAAAAACATCCCTTTTAGTTAGAAACCAAAAGGGATGTTTATATATTCAGTAAGAGTTTTTATAATTTTGCAGCGTTAGCTGATAACGTTTCAATTAATTTACTGATGGGTCCTTTTACCATCATTGCCATCATGGCATTAAATTCACCATCAAAGTTAAATTGGATTTCACTTGAATTTTCAGATATACTTTCGATATTGGCTACCAGGGTAAAAGGTAATTTATCGCTAGCAGCTCCTAAAATTATTTTGCTAGGTGCAATTTTTTCTTTCACCTTCAATTTAATTTCTGGCATCCCTTTTAGTCCAAAGATAAAAGAGTCTTCTCCTGTCACTTCGAATTTAGCAATATTATCTGGCATTAATTGTTCAAAGTTCTTTACATCAGATAAAGAATTGAATAATTCTTGAGCTGATTTAGCAACGGTTGTTTTTGGGCTTTCTAAATTCATTCGTGGTTATTTATCATTTCCAACATTCCAAGTTGAAGGTGTTACGCTCCATTCTCTCAATGTTTGTTCTTCTTTTTCAGTTACGTATTTTTTGGCTACCGCTAGGTTCAATAAGTTTTGGTAGTTACTCAAGGTGTACAAATCGATATTAGCGGCTTTGAAATTGTTGTCAGCTACTTCAAACCCATAGGTGAAAATTGCTGCCATACCTTTAATGTTTGCTCCGGCAGCTCTCAGTGCTTCAACAGCCATTAAACTGCTGTTACCTGTACTGATAAGATCCTCTACAACCACAACATTTTGACCTTTTTGCAAAAATCCTTCCACTTGGTTTTGGCGACCATGCTTTTTTGGTTCTGGGCGAACGTATACAAACGGTAGGCCCATGCTTTCAGCAACAAGTATTCCGATCCCGATGGCACCAGTAGCTACTCCTGCAATAACATCAGGTTTTCCAAATTGTTTTTCTATGTTCTTAGAAAATTCATCTCTTACATAATTTCGAATGGCTGGAAAAGATAGAATTAATCTATTATCGCAATAAATTGGCGATTTCCATCCCGAAGCCCATGTAAAAGGATTTCCTGGATTCAATTTAATTGCATTTATTTGTAAAAGCAATTCGGCTGTTTTTTCGGCTGTATCTTTATTAAAAATCATAGTACAAATGTATAAAGTTTTTGTGAACGACAAACCACTTTTTTTGACAAATAAAATATCAAAAGAAACCGATTTTCAATTATTTCTACTCGAAAGTATTGATATCGAACAACTTATTGTAAAAATCTTTCAAAATAAAATTCAAAAGGCGTATCTGTATCACCCAGATGAGAGCGAAATTTTGAAGACTTTAAAGACAAAAATCCCTGTAAACAAAGCTGGTGGCGGTTTGGTCTATAATAAAAAGGGTCAGGTACTCTTTATTTTTCGCAATGGAAAGTGGGATTTACCCAAAGGAGGAACAGAAAAAGGGGAGGAAATTGAAGATACTGCCATGCGTGAAGTGGAGGAGGAGACTGGCGTTAACTTACTGCGTGTGACCAAGAAACTTCAAAAAACGTATCATGTTTTCAAGCGTAACGGAGTTTATAAATTGAAAATTACGCATTGGTTCGAAATGCAATCTGACTTTGAAGGGATTCCGGTTGGACAGTTGGATGAAGGTATTGAAAAAGTAGCTTGGTTTAGTCCAAATGAGATACCAGAAATATTAAAAAACTCATACGAAAACATTAAATTATTGTTTGAAGAATAGGATAAATAAAAAAATGTGATCTTAACGGATCACATTTTTTGTTTTTCAGCCTGCCTTTTTTGTAGGTTACTACTGTGTTATTGTTGTTTTTTGTTTTAAATTTTAAATTTTATCTTTTAATTATTACCATAAAAGGTCTACCGTAATTTAGCATCTTATCGAAGCTTTTTGAACTTAAATTAAAAGGCTATTTTGAGATAATTTTTAACTATTTAAAAAACTTAGCTGTTGGAAAATCTTTTAAATTATAAAGCTGGTACATTCTTTTTAGGAATCGAAAAGGTAAAAGTACTACCCAGACCTACCGTACTTTTGACCGAAATATGACCCTGATGGTAGTCAATAAAATCTTTGCATAAAATAAGACCAAGACCTGTACCTACTTCATTATTAGTGCCAAGAGAAGAGTGTGTGTTATCTATTTTGAAGAGATTAGAAATATCTTTTTCTTTAATTCCGATACCGCTATCAGCTATCGCTATTTCAAATTCATTTTCATTTTCGATACTGCTAATAATTAAATTACCTTCGTTTGGAGTAAATTTAATAGCATTAGATATCAAGTTGCGCAAGATGGCCTCAATCATCGATTGATCGACATATTGTTCCGTTTTTATGTGTAAATTTAGGGTTACTTTAATGTTTTTTTGTTCGGTTAAAGTTTCAAAAAGCGTCAAAGTTTCCTTTATTACATCATCTATAACAACCATTTTTGGGTGAAAAGCAATTCGGCCAGTTTGAGAACGTGTCCACTCCATTAAATTGGTAAGCAAGTCCATGGCATGATGTGATGAGCTATTGATTATTTCGGCATATTCTAAAATTCCATCATAATTGCTTTCCTGAACTTCACTCTTTAATAATTCAGTAAAGCCAATAATACCATTAAAAGGACTTCGTAAATCATGTGCGATAATGGAGAAAAATTTATCCTTGGTAGCATTAAGTTCCCGAAGTGACTCTTGACTTTCAATGAGTTTTTGTTCTGCTTCTTTTCGAATAGAAATATCATTTACCGAGGCAATCATGCACTGTTCCTCATTAATAGTAATAATTTGTGCGCTTATTAAACCTGAAAAACAGTCACCATTCGCTTTCTTAAATTCATATTCGTGTTCTTTTACAATCTTATTCTTTAAAAGAGTCGTTATAAATTGTTCTCTGTCTTTCTCATTTTTCCACAGTTTCAAGTCACTGGCTTTACGACCTATCAAATCAGAAGCTTTGTATCCAGCAATTTCTTCAATACTATTGTTCACTTCAAAAACTTTCCCATCAGATATTTTAGACAAAATCGTTATAAAAGGGGTGGTATGAAACGCTTTTGAAAACTTTTTTTCTTGGGTATTTAGTTCGGTTATTAATCGCTTGTTGTACATAAGCGATATGCTATAGGCAAGAAAAATAACAATAATTTGCCAGCTCAATATAAAAAGCGATTCAGCTGAGTCACCATTAAAGTAATTTTCATTATTATTTTGATTTCCTAACAAATAAATCAATCTGTATAATTGAATGGCAGTTATTAGAATGAAAATTATTCCAATTTTCCTTGTAATTTCTTTTGTGTCCTCTGATACTCTTATAAGCATAAGGTATGCAATCTGTGAGCAAAACAGCACATACACAGATGCAAGATTGACCAATCTAAAATATAAACTAGGTTGTTCGAAAGTAAAATAGCTATGAACTACTACAAAAAGGGTAAGGAGGATGTAATTATGAATTTGATTACTTTTTCTACTTGTGAATTTTTCGAATCCTATTAAAAGCATCATGCAAGAGGAAACTATTAAAAAGTTACCTACTGGAATTGATAACCAATCTGGAATGAGTGTGCGTAGAAAAACTAGTATGTTACCCACGGCACTCATTAAAAAACTAAGAAGTATTAATAGCGTGCCTGGAAATCTTTTCTTGATTTGAAGGTACGTCAAAATCATTAATATCAAATTGATGATGTTAATGAGGACAATACTCAGGTAAGTAGTGCGAATGTCAATAGGAAACATAAGTTAGTTTGATATTAAAATTACTGCTCTGTTTAACAAGTTTTTGGTTGTGTAAGTGAATCACTAGATTCACTTACAATAAAACCTGATCGTATTTACAAATATAAGGAAATGTTAATGAAACCTTAAGGACTTTAGGTAAATATAGCACTTATACTATTTTGTAATTGTGTTTCTAGTTGAAAGTTAATTAGTTATAGATATAGTCGTTAAAGGTTTTGCCGTATTTATAGAGTAAAAACAAAAAAACCTCGGAAAATCCGAGGTTTTAAAATGTATTTGAGTTCTTTTAGATTAAAAGAAACCCATTGGTTTTTTATCGTATGAGATCAACATGTTTTTTACAACACGGTAATGATCTAATGCCATTTTGTGATTCTCACGTCCAAAACCTGACTCTTTCACTCCACCAAATGGTGCGTGAGCTGGGTAGGTGTGGTATTGATTCACCCAAACTCTACCTGCTTGAATAGCACGTGGAACTTGGTATAGCTCATGTGCATCACGAGACCAAACTCCTGCTCCTAACCCATAAGGAGTATCGTTTGCGATTTCGATTGCTTCTTCAGTAGTACTGAATGTTGTCAATGCTACAACTGGCCCAAAAATCTCTTCTTGGAAGATACGCATTTTGTTATTTCCTTTAAGAACTGTAGGTTGGATATAATACCCCTCAGAAAGTTCTCCTTCATAGTTTCCTGCTCCACCACCGGCAATTACTTCAGCACCTTCTTCTTTACCAATGTTGATATAGTTAAGGATTTTTTCGTATTGTGGTTTAGATACTTGAGAGCCAATCATTGTTTCTGGATCCAAAGGATTTCCAGTTTTGATTGCTTTTAGTCTCACTTTCATTTTTTCGATAAAAAGATCAACAATGTCTTCATGCACTAAAATTCTTGTTGGAGCTGTACAAATTTCCCCTTGATTTAAAGCAAACATTAACGCTCCTTCGATTGATTTACTAAAGAAATCATCATCATGAGCTGCTACAGATGGGAAGAAAATATTAGGTGATTTACCTCCTAATTCCATTGTAACTGGAATAATATTTTCGGCTGCATTGTGGTATACTTTCTGTCCTGTTGCTGTTGAACCTGTAAAAGATAATTTAGCGATTCTTTTTGAAGTTGCTAGTGCTTGACCTGCTTCTGCACCAAAACCTGTTACAATGTTTAAAACTCCTGGAGGCAATAGGTCTCCAATTAATTCCATTAACATGATTACACTTGTAGGTGTTTGTTCTGCTGGTTTTACTACTGCAGTACATCCTGCAGCTAATGCTGGTGCTACTTTCCAAGCTAACATTAACATTGGGAAATTCCATGGAATGATTTCTCCTACCACACCAATTGGCTCATGCAATACGATACTAACTGTATTTTTATCATGCTCAGCAATTGATCCTTCGTCTGCACGGATTACTCCTGCAAAATAACGGAAGTGATCTACACAGTAAGGAATATCTGCTGCACGTGACTCACGAATAGGTTTTCCATTGTCAATTGTTTCTAGTGTTGCTAAGTATTCTGCGTTATCTTCCATCACTTGCGCAATTTTCAATAAGGCATTGCTACGCTCTGTTGCTGATGAAGTACTCCATGACGGAAAAGCTTCGTGTGCAGCATCCAGTGCTAAGTCTACATCTTCTTGTGTTGAACGTGCTGCCTGCGTAAATACTTTACCATCTACGGGTGAAATATTGTCAAAATATTGTCCTTTAACGGGAGCAACAAATTTACCTCCAATAAAATTTCCGTATCTTTCTTTAAAGTCCGGTTTCGTTACATTTGCCATATCTTTTATTTTTTTTGATTACCACTATGCAGAACAAATATTGTTTTGCGACACTGCAAAGATAGCCTGGAGTAGGAGATCGCTATTTATTAATATGGCTCAATAACTTATGAAAAGAGTTCAAATAGAAATATATTGGCTTATCTGGTCTTTTTTTAGTTAACAATGAGCTAATTGTGTTTTGTTTATTTTACCTCAGTTGGCGGGATTCCAAATTTATTCTTGAATGCAGTACTGAAGTTGGATAAATTATTATATCCAATTTCCAAATAAATATCGGACGCTTTCAGTTCACCGCCTTGTAGCAATTCTTTGGCCTTTAATAATCGTTTGTCTTGCAACCATTTTCCAGGAGGTTCATGATATTCTGTTACAAAATGACGTTTAAAGGTAGAAAGACTCATATGGCATAAAAAAGCGATTTCTTCAAGTTTAAGATTAGAATCAATACTGCTTTCTACAATTTTTTTAAACGGTGAAATCTCTTTTGATATTAAAGAATGCAGATAATATTCAAAGGCATTGCCGTATTTATTCAATAAGTACAACATGATTTCGTCAAATTTTAATGCTAATAGAGCAGCACTAAAATGTTGATTTTCGAATGTTTTGGATGATAATGTAGTTATGAAGGCAGCAATGTAATCATCATTTTCAATGACAAAATAAGGTTCTTCCTCCTGATACGGACGCACATTATTGGTGTACTTACCTAAAAAGTCGGTTAATGTTTTCTCTGAAAAGAAAAAAAGTTTGCAGTAATAAATGGATTCAGTATCAAGTAATTCGGTCCATAACCAGTTTCCTTTTTTTAATAAAAGTGATTGTTGACTGTTAACTGCAATGGCATTATTGGCAAAGTGCACTTGTTTTTTTCCTACTTGTAAGAAACTAAACATGTTCATACTTAGATTAACCTTGCTTTTTACCACATCACTTTCCATCTTAAAATCATAAACAAAAATGTCTGGAGAGGGTTGTAAATTGGTCACATAAATTTCAGGAATGTTTTCAATTGGCATAAGTAAGTCTTTGTTGAATCAATAATAGAGGATACAAGTTTATATGTTTTTTTACAGTTCTCGATGCCATTTAGGTTTTATTTGTGTTTTCAGGATGCTATTAAAGATGAAGTAGTATTGGTATGCGGCTAATTTTTCCTCAATAAATTAATTATAATTGGTAGTATGGAGTAGTATAAAAGCAAAAGTGCTATTGCGATTTGTATATGTATTTTCTTGAAATAAAAATATATAAATAAAATCAGGCTGTATTTAATTGTTATAAATTAAAATTTTGTAATTTACAGCATACAAAGTCTTAATTATGTTTGGATTAAAGTGGAGTGATTTAATAGGTGATCAAGAAGAATTTTCTTTGGAGAAGAGAGTTTTCCACTCCGTGTGTTTGATAACTTCCTTAATTCTTATTATTACTTTTCCAACCAATTTTTTACTTGGATTAGACATCTTTGCTTATGTTTTAATGCTAACCTTACTATTTTTACTTGGATTATTTTACTTTTCAAGATTCAAGAAGAATTCTAAAGTTACACTCGTTATTTATTTGAGCTTCATGTATTTTCTACTCATCTTTGGATATCTATTCAATTGTGGGATTGATGGTCCTATGATTTTGATATTTGGAGTTACCTTTTTGGTGCAAGCTGCGATTATCAAGAATGAACATATGTTTGTCTATTTACTGATTCACATTGCCTTATGTTGCGCTTTATTATATGCAGAGTACAATTATCCTGAGATTATCATGGTTCACTATGACAAAATTTCTTATCGATATTATGATACGGCGATAACTACAGGAGTTTTGTTAATGAGTGTTTTCTTAACCATTCGTTTTCTGAAAGTTAATTATCGTGAAAAGCAGCAATTGTTGAAAAAGAAAAATGAAGAACTTTTGCAAGCCAATGCCACCAAAGACAAATTGTTTTCTATCATCTCACACGATTTACGGTCTCCTTTTAACGCTTTGATTGGTCTAAGTCAAATACTGAAAGAGGAGTCAGATACTTTGGAGCCTGCAGAAACAGCAGAATATATAGAGGCTATTTATGAAACTTCGCAAAAGACCTATGTATTACTGCAAAATTTACTCGAATGGTCGCTAGCACAAACAAATGGTCTACAGTTTGTTCCTACCACTATTAATTTACGTAAATTGGTTGAAGATGCCTTATTGGCGCCTTTGCAAGTCGCTAAGAGCAAAGATATTGCTATTCAAATTACAATTCCAGATGACGAAACTATTTATGTAGATCATAATATGATGGAAACCGTCTTTCGAAACTTAGTATCGAATGCCTTGAAGTTTACTTCAAATCATGGTGTGATCTCTATTTCATGCGCAACAGACGACAAAGGAACGACCATCAAAATTTCAGATAACGGTATCGGAATGAGTGCCAAAACAGTCAAAAATTTGTTTGAAGATAAAAAAGCAACAGATCCAAATCCAGAGCTTATTAAAAATCAAGGAATGGGATTAGGATTGATGTTGTGCAAAGATTTTATTCAAAAACACGAAGGTAAAATATGGGTAGAAAGTGAACTTGGCCAAGGAAGCACCTTTTTTGTCTTTTTGAAAAAGGAAAAGTAAGAGCGAGAAGCTTTCCTTTAAGAACTATAGTTATTCCTCAAAAAGCTTTAAAATCCATTTCAAAGCTGTTTCAGTATTCAGTATAGACCATGAGTGCGGATTTTTTTACCCATCAAGTCGATAACCTTTGCCTTGAGATACAATCACTTCTGCCTGCTTGTTGCCCAATAGGCGTAATTCATTTATCATCCCAATACAATCAATTCCGTTCCAGTCAGTCAAATCGCGATGTCGTTGATTGATCAGCCAATCGGTATCCAAGTCAGTAAAAATCAAAATAGGCATGTCCTTTAGGTAACGTGCATTTCCCCCTTGTTTTGCACCGTAGCTGTAGATAGAATTATCAATATATTTTTGTTTATATTTTTCTGGAGAACCCCCGTATAAACTATCATATCGTTTTTTTAACCATTTTGCTTCTTCGACAGCAGGTGCAAAAGTGTTTTTTTTAATTTCGCGTTCACAGTAATGATAAAATCTAGCTTTGTCAAGCGGTGCATCTACTACAAGAATTGCTTTGGGTTTTAAAAATGATTTTTGTGGATTTTTGGATGCCTTTTGTGCGTAGGTTAGTGAAATAACACCTCCATTAGATAGGCCACTCAAAATAAATTTATCCTTAGATATAGCGTGCTTCCTAACGATTTGATCAAATATAGTATCCAGAAAAGTACATTCTGCTTCTCTAGAATCTGTTCCCCAATTAATTGATGGTACAATAACCATAATTCCATGTTTTACCGCTTCTTGATGTAAATGGACTGCTTTCAAAGTGTTTTCGACCCGTTCACTACCAGACGGAAGAAGTACTAAAACTCCCTTTATTTCCGTGCTTGGGACAAATTTGTAATAAAACAATTCGGTAGCATCGTCATCATTTACATAAAGTTCATTTTCATCTGTTTGTGAAACTACAATTTTTTCAAAATCTTGTGCTGCGGCAGTCAAGCCAATAAATAATAAGGTAGTTAGAAAGATTCTTTTCATTTTTTTTCGAAAATTAAAGTCAGTACGAGCTGATTTTTTATCATTGTCGGCAAATATATCAAAACAATAACGTGTTGGCTTGCAGAAGAGTAAATGGTCTTGCAATTTATTATTTTCGAAAAAAAAACGCTGCACAAAACGAGCTAGTGCAGCGTTGTCTGTTTTCCAATAGCATCAAAAAGAATATGATTTAGATTGAAATTGTAGTCCCCATAATTTTTAAAAATTCTCGGATAAAACTTGGGTGACCAGGCCAAGCTGGTGAGGTGACCAAATTTCCGTCTACATATGCTGCATCTGCTGGTATGGATTGAAACTCACCACCTGCTAACGTCACTTCAGGTCCCACGGCCGGATATGCAGTTAATTTTCTACCTTTTACCACATTGGCAGCGGTCAAAATCTGAATACCATGGCAAATGGCAGCAACAGGTTTATTTGTAGTAAAAAAATACTGCACCATTTCGAGTAGTTTAGCGTTTAAACGTAAATATTCTGGAGCGCGACCACCCGCTATGACAAGGCCATCATAATTTTCGACAATAACCTGATCAAAACTGTAATTTAGGATAAAATTATGCCCTGGCTTTTCAGAGTAGGTTTGATCACCTTCAAAGTCATGAATGGCAGTTTTTATAGCATCGCCTTTCTTTTTGTCTGGACATACTGTATGCACTTCATAACCTATCATTTCTAGCATTTGAAACGGAACCATTGTTTCATAATCTTCGGTATAATCTCCTGTTAAGAATAGTACTTTTTTCATTGTTTTAAAATGTTAAGGATTTATAGTTGTCACTAGGTATCTGTTTGATAATAAGTGTGTAGGACGCTACGTTTTTACAATCAAATATAACCAATTATCTAAACATTATTGGATGTTGATTTTGTATTTAACACAAAATTATTTATTTTTAAGTTCTTGTAGTTAGTAGATTTTGTAAAAAAACTTGAAGATAGTTTTTTTTGAAAAATCGTAAGAGAGTTCTGTTTTTTCAGTAGCAAAAAAATTGGTTTGTTTACCTTTATATAGGAGTAATAAATACTTTTATTCAAAATTGTGTAATAGAATGCTATTTTAGTCGTTGTTTACTAATAAAATAATAATGCAATAGTAAAAGTGTATTTTAATTATTTTTATGTAATTATCAGAATTATTTTATCTTTATCTGAATTATCAACTATCAAAAATAGTATTTCATATTAATTTGTTATCTTTATGAAATTCAACATGATACAACAAAGTAAATGAAGCAACTTATAATTTTCTTTATTTTAATTAGTTCCTTTTTATATTCTCAACAAATAAAAAAAGTGGGTGAACAAGACAGTATCACCTTCTATAACAAAATCATAGCAGACAATATTGCAAAAAGTAATATTAAAGCAGCACTACAAAATACTCAAAAAGCAATTAATTTTAGTAAAGAGACAAAAGATCAAGTTGCCGAAGCGGTGTGTAATTATAAATTGGGTCAAATTTATTTTGGAGTAAAAAAGTATGAAGATGCTTTAGATGCTTTTCAAAAAAGTATTCTGTTGTTTGAATCTCAAAAAATGTCAACAACTCATGCTTCCGCCTATTACTATCAGGGTTTGTGTTATATGAGACGTAAAAATATTGTAAGAGCTCGTGAAAGTTTTGACAAATCGCAGGACTTATATGATTCATTAAAAATAAAGGATGCCGATGAACTTATTAATTTTCAAAAAGGAATCATTTATAAAATGGAGGGGAAGTACGATTTGGCATCTACAATCTTCAATACAATTATCGTCAAGTCTACTACTGATGATTTACTTGATACAACTAAAGCCGGTTCTTTGTACCAAATAGGAACAATCGAGATGATTCAAGATCGCAATAATCTGGCACTTACCTATTTTAATAAGTCATTGGATTTGAACGAAAAGAATAAAAACTTGGAGCAGAAATCTAGGATTTTATTTGCGCTGAGTACCGTTTACGAAAAAATGCTTGACAAAAATAATGCCTATAATTATTTGAAACAACATACCAATCTCAAAGAAAGTATTTCTATTGCAGACAATGAGAAACTGGGAGTTGATGATTATGAAAGCTTCAAGGAAACAGAACGCTTGAAAGAAATCGCACAATTAAACAAAGAAAAAAAGGAGCAAGAAAAAACAAATGAATTTACGCAACTGATTAATGTATTGGCAGGTTCCTTAATCGGGATTTTGTCTCTTTTGAGTTTGGTTTTGTATAAAAATAATAGGATTAAACGAAAGTCAAATTTGTTGTTAGAAGATAAAAATAAAGAATTAGTACGCGCTAAAGAAAAGATAGAAAAAGCCTCAAACGCTCGTAGCGAATTTTTGTCTACTGTGAGCCATGAATTGCGTACTCCTTTAAATGCCATCAACGGAATTGCACATTTGTTGTTGGAAGAAAATCCTAGAGAATCTCAAAGGCAATATTTAGATTCCCTAAAGTTTTCGGGTGAATATCTGACTACTTTTATAAATGATATACTGGAAATCAACAAAATAGAATCCAATAATGTTGAAGTAGAAAAGACCAATTTTAGCCTTAGGGAATTGCTTTGTAATATTAAAAATTCGCTTAAAGAATTGGCAATCAAAAATAATGATGCTTTTACAGTTACAGTTGATCAAGATGTACCAGACCATTTAATAGGTGATCCAACTAAATTATCTCAAATTTTTATCAATCTAATTAACAATGCTTTAAAATTCACATCGAATGGATCGGTGGCTGTTGTTACAAAGTTAATTTCATCGGAGGAAAATGCAGTTGTGTTATTTTTTGAAGTGAAAGATACTGGAATCGGAATTAGAGAAGATAAACTCAATGTTGTGTTTGAAAGTTTTGCACAAGGCTCTGTTGAAATTAATCGAAAGTTTGGTGGTACCGGTCTTGGCCTAACCATTGTTAAGAGGTTGGTTGCTTTGTTAGGTGGTAAAATTAAAGTTGAAAGTAAGATTGGAGAAGGTGCACGTTTTTACTTTCAGTTGGAATTTGGTGTAGATACAAACCCAATGGAGGTGAAAGAGAAATTGTACGATGAAGCACTTTTAAAGGACAAACACATACTTATTGTTGAGGATAATAAAATCAATCAACTTGTTTCAAAAAAGATGTTGTTAAGCAAAGGAATAATTTGTCAAATAATTGATAATGGTGAGGATGCCATAGAATCGGTTCGAAATAATAATTTTGACATGGTCTTGATGGATGTGCATTTACCAGGGATAAACGGGACTATCGCAACGAGCAAAATTAGAGAATTCAATATAAAAATTCCAATTATCGCTTTGACCGCTATTTCACTATTCGAAAACAAAGAAGACTTAATGGCTTTCGGTATGAATGACGTTATTACGAAACCCTTTATTCCAGAAGAATTTTACACTAAAATTTCGAAGTTTTTATAGTAAAAAGAATTCCTTTCGAAAAAAAAAGCAACCCATAATGAGTTGCTCTTCGATAGATTTCTATTTGTTATCAGTTATCCTTTAAAATTAATTGGAGTCTCTGTTAAGGTTGTTCCTCCTTTAATACCAAAATCCAATGTTCTGATCGGGAACGGAATCATAATATCATTAGCGTCATATGCTTTTTTGATTTTGATAATTGCCTCGCTACCTACCTTATTATACACAGATTGCTCGGGCGTATTGACCCACATTCTAACCGTTAAATTCACAGAACTATCTCCAAACTCATTGAAGAAAACGCTGACTTTATCCTCTTTTGTTAGTTCTTCAATATCACTTACGGCGCGTAAAGTTATCTCTCTTACTTTTTCTAAATCGTCACCATAAGACACACCCACATTCAAGTCAAAACGTCTTTTTTGCAAAATAGTATAGTTTTCAATAGGGTTTTGAAACACTTCTTTGTTTGGGATAATTACTGTTTTCCCTTGGAAAGTCTCCACAACGGTATCTCTTAAATTAATACTTTTAACTTTTCCCATATAATCTTTAATCTGAACAATATCGCCAACCTTAAGTGGTTTTCTGAACGAAATGAATATTCCAGACATGAAATTGGTAGCAATGTCTTGAAATGCAAATGCCAACGCCAGTCCTAAGATTCCTGCTCCCGCTAAGATTGATGTTACTGCTTTGTCTAAGTTAAGAATACTTAAAACCGTAAAAATCACTATTCCCAAAAACGAAATGTAAATTATAGAACTGAATAAAGTATTTAGCGTAATGTTATTTGAAACCTTATTGGTTAGGTTCAAAGTTACTCTTTTGGCAAATTTTGCAATATATAACCCTAACACCAAAAAGATTGCTGCCATCACAATGTTGGGCAACATGGTAATTACAGCCTCTGACCATTCGGTTAATTTATCAGAAATTAAAAAGGTTATTTTAGAAAGATCCATATTCATATTCGATTTGTTTGTCAGTTTGTAATTATTAAATTCTAAGATAGTTATTGATTTATTATTTTACAAATCCATTTTTACAATTTGTGCTGTCCTGTAATTCTTTTATATTTATACTTTGGGTATCAAGTCTTTGTAAGTCAGTGTTATAGATTGTTTCTGCAAATGGTCAGTTATAAAGTAGTGCTTTTATTTATATGAAATCTTTAGTAAGACTAATTTTAAAGGTCTTTGTTTGCTTTATTTCTTCCTCTAGGTTCATCTCCTTTATGTAGCACGACGTCAGAATGCAAAAATTGAGCAGCTTCAGCAGAATGTTTCACTTTTATAGCTGAGCGTTCCAACATTTCTTGTTCGAAATCATTTAAGACATTTTGTCTAATTCCTTTCTCGCGCCAATTGGAATTTGGCTTGCAACCTTTAAAAATTTTTCGGGCTAACGAAAGCGCATCAAGTAAAGCTTGGTTTGCTCCTTGCCCTTTAAACGGACTCATCGGATGGGCTGCATCCCCAAGTAAGGTTATACCTTTATTTTTTTTCAATAAATCAGTTGAGAGTAGGGCACGGTCATAAACAGGATAGCCCGAAATTTCAGTTTCGTTTGTATTTGTGATGATTTCTGGTATTGGTGAGTGCCATTGCGTTCTGCGTTTGGCTTCTTCTTTGAGTGCTTTTGGACCTAGAGCACTTAATTTTTTAGCTTGTTCTTCCTCCATCGGGAAACTCAGTTGCCACATCACAGATTTGGAGTCGAAAGGCATTATATAGATGCGCTCATTTCCGTTTGCAGTTTGAAAAACAGTGGCAGAGTCCAATAAATCAGTTTGTAGTGATGCCAGCTTTTCCATTGGGCAAATTCCTAAGATAACAATACAGTCCAAATAGCGTAATGGGGTTAGTTGATCATCAATGATTATTTTTCGAACAGTACTGCGTATACCATCTGCGCCAACAACCAAATCAGCAGTTTGAGACTTTAATTCGCCATTAACTTCAAAGGTCAAATCGATAGAACTATTATCTTTTTGGTCCAAAGCAACCAATTGATGTCCCCATTTAATAGAGTTAGTATCACCCAATTGTTCCAGTAATGCCAATCTAAGTGATTGTCTTGCGATATGTATGTTGGTTCGTTTTGGACTTTTATTGGAAGCTGCGCCCATCCATTTTCGCATTCCCCATTCCCCAATAACTTCACCATCAGTGGTGTGAACCAAATGTCGGGTGGAGACAACTCCTTTTTCTAAAGTAAAAATTCCAAAACCTTCAATTGCTTTGCTAGCTTGCTGTAATGTAAGTCCGTACCCTTGCGAACGGGTCTCGAATCCGTAGTCGCGCTCATATAGTGTGAACGGAATCCCACGATGTAAACAAGCTACGGCTAATGCTACGCCACCAATGCCACCGCCAATAATAGCCACATGAGGGAAATTTTCGGTATCGGGAGCAGTGTTTTTTTCTGAGGGTTGTAATCCAGATCCCGCACATTTTACGCATTTGTCTAGTGGTGCTTTTGGTCGAATAGGAGCCAAGCCATCAGTAGGATTTTTTTCGAAAATAGCGAGTTCATGAAGGTACTGTAAACGAACTTTTTTGGTAATGCGTCTGCTTATATTTCCTCGACCTTGACAATCCGGACAAACACTCCAGTTGGTTTTAGTATTTTCGATGGGTTTCAATTGTAGTTCTATTGTTTTATATTTCTATAGCAATTCAGTCATAACTTTATTCGATTTATTATCTGGAATAAATGAAATATGATTCGAATCGATATGCTTTCTAACGCAAATGTACCACAATATGGGCCGTAGTAAGCAGGTTTCTTTTCGAAAATAAAGATTTTAAAGATCTAGAATTATCACTTTTCGATAGACTCATTTGAGTTCGAAATATATTTTGTGATTGGCTCCGAAAGTTGCTCGCTTACCGTTACTTCGGTGGGAAGCGTGAATTTAATTTTTGTTCCGGTTTTAGAATCACTTTCAGCCCATAAGGTACCACCTTGTTTCTCAATAAGTTCTTTGCAAATAAGTAAACCTAGTCCACTTCCTTTTTCGTTGTTTGTTCCCGTCGTTGACATAATTGACGAAATGTCAAATAGTGAATTTAGGGTGGCAGCTGACATTCCGATACCAGTATCTGCTATAGTGATGGTTTGTCCGTTGTTGGTTTGTTCAAGAAAAGCGGATATGTGACCATTATTATTGTTGAATTTTATAGCATTTGATACAATGTTTCGAACAATGGTTTTGAGCATATTTTTGTCTCCAAAAACTACTGCCTCTTTTGAGGCAAAATTGTTTATAGTTATGCCTTTTGCTTCACTATTTGGATGCAAGCTTTTAATACTCTCTGCAAATAATTTTTCAAAATTCACTATTTCTGGCTTGTAAGCTATGTTATCAGTATTTGCTTTGACCCAATGTAAAATGTCATCGAGTAGGTGAGATGTGTTGTGGGCTGCTTGTGTAATAAGGGAAAGCAGCTCTTCAATCTCAGGTAAAGAATATTTTGATGTATTGCTGTTTAATAGATCAAGAAGTCCTAATACGGTACTAAACGGACTTTTAAGGTCGTGCGCTATAATCGTAATAAAACGGTCTTTGTCTTCGTTAAGTTTTTTTAATTCGAGATTTTGTTTGGCTATTGTTTTTTCTGCTTTTATACGCTCAGTGATATCCTGAATAATTCCCCAAACGACTTTTTTTCCGTGGAGGTCTACATAAAGTGCACCACTGATTGAAATGGGATAACGAGTTCCGTCTTTTCGAATGTACTCTTTTAAGTAGGGTCCAAAACGTCCCGTTAGATTAAGTTCCTCAATTTGCTGAATCTCCTGCGATTCATATTCTCGTGGAGTAATATCCCAATAGTTAAGGTCTAAAAATTCTTGCTCGGTATAGCCCGTAGTTAGCAATACAGCTTTGTTGACAGACAAAAACCGACCCGTTTCATGATCAGCCAAAGCCATACCAACTAGTGATTGTTCAAAAAGCATTTGAAAGTTGTTTTGAGCCAATTTCTTTTCATTAGTGCTAATGATAAACGAGGCTTTCAAAATGGCATGATCTTTCTTTAATTGCCGGAGTTCTTTAATTATTTCTGCTTTTGTTTTTTCTGGATATTCCATTTAAAAAGATTTTTTAGTGAAACAACGTGTTATCAATTTGGCTTTTATAATCTGGATGAAAAATAAAGTTTGACATGCTAATATAGTAAACAAATGCTATTATTTTAAGAGTTATTCAATGTTTTTTTTATTTGCTAGCTATTTGGAAAGAAAAAGCAAATTTAAAAGAATTGATTAACGAGAAGTTTAGTAGCTATTCACCTCTTTGTTGGTGTTTGGGATATTGCTATGCTAAAGCTACTTTTTTAACAAAGGTATTTGTATCGCTGAGATTTTGTCTTAACTAGAATTTTAGACATTGATGTGGAGATAATTATTGTTGTGGTGTGGATTTTAGCTGCAACAATCTGTGTGAAAATGAAAGATAAATATCCTGTGTGTCCTAATCTCGCGTGAGGGATTGAGGCGGTATCCTCGCAGTGAAACGGAGAGATATAGCCGAAAGCCCGACCGCATTACTGAAAACGGGCTCCTCACCGTAAAGTAAGGAGCCCGTTTTTGGTAGTGGCCCCGAAGTCTCGGGAGCCCTAAATAATTTCTAGAAGCTAACTGTGTAATATTTTTTCTGGAACCAGAAGGCTAAGTTTACCAGTGCGATTAGGGCGGGAACTTCGACTAATGGACCTATGACGCCGGCGAAGGCTTGGCCACTGTTGATGCCGAAGACTCCGATGGCTACTGCTATGGCGAGTTCAAAATTGTTTCCGGTGGCGGTGAAAGCAATTGCGGTAGCTTTCGAATAATCGGCTCCGAAGTACTTGCCCAAAAAGAAGCTGCTCACGAACATTAAGGTGAAATAAATCACGAGCGGAATGGCGATGCGTACGACGTCCATTGGGATTTGTACGATCAATTCGCCTTTGAGACTGAACATGATGACGATGGTAAACAGCAATGCGATGAGGGTGATCGGGGAGATGAACGGAATGTATTTGGTTTGGAACCATTCTTCGCCTTTGAGCGCAATGAGTACGTAACGGCTGATGATGCCGAGTGCAAACGGAAGACCGAGATAGATACCGACGCTTTCGGCGATTTGTGCAATGCTGATGTTGACTTCAAAACCTGTGTAACCAAAATAAGGTGGCAAAACGGTAATGAAGATATAGGCATATACGCTGTACAACAACACCTGAAAGATGGAGTTGAGGGCGATGAGTCCTGCGGCATATTCGCGGTTTCCTTCGGCGAGGTCATTCCACACTACCACCATAGCGATGCAGCGGGCAAGACCGATGAGGATGACACCAATCATGTATTCGGGATAGCCGTTGAGGAAAAGTAGGGCGAGGGCAAACATCAAAATGGGTCCAACGACCCAGTTGAGTAGTAAGGATGCGCCTAGGATTTTGGTATTTTTGAAAACGGCTCCCATTTGTGAGTAGTTGACTTTGGCAAGCGGTGGATACATCATTAATATGAGTCCGATGGCCAATGGAATGTTAGTTGTTCCTGAGGAAAACGAATTGATAAACCCACTACTAGACGGAATAAAAAACCCAATTGAAACTCCGATTGCCATAGCAAGAAAGATCCACAAGGTTAGGTAGCTGTCTAGGAAACTTAATTTTTTTCGGTTGGCGGCTGGTGCGCAGTTGTTTGCTGACATTTTTCTGTATTCGTTTATTTTTTCTGATTTGTTATTGTAAGCGTCAGTTCGAGTGCTTTTGCTTTCAAATGCGATAGCTTTTGGAAGTAGAAGTTTATCGAGAACTTTTGTGGTAAAACAGACGGGTTTTCGATACATTTTTTTCTCCGCTCCGCTGCGTAAAAAACACTCGAACTGACGTGACGGGCTTACACTAAATCTGTAAAATCTGTGTTCAATTTAGTTCGTGCTAATGCGTGAAATTCGTGTCTAATTTTATTTGACTTGTGAAAAAACATAAAATAGTTCGGTAGCGATTTGTATGCTTCGTTCTTGGTATTTTTCTGCTTGTAGCGGTGTGTTGTCAAAAGCTTTTGGGTCTTCAAACGCAATCGGAATTCGTTTTTCGGCTCCTGCGATAAATGGACAACCTTGATCGGCGCTAGAACAGGTTAAGATTGCAGCATAACCAGATTGCGGATTAAAAGCATCATCAAAGGTTTTTGAAAAACAAATAATAGGATGTTGGTTTTGATTGTATTTGATGGCATATACAGGATTTGTACCTTCGGATAGCATTTGAATTTGGAAACCAGCATTTGCCAAAGTTTTCGCTGCCATCGGGAACATAGCTGTTGCTTCAGTTCCGCCAGAATAACAAACTACTTGAGGAATATTGTAATGTGCTGCAGCTGCTTGTGCCCACACTTGTGATAAGTGGCTGCGTCGGGAGTTGTGCGTGCAAATGAAATTTAGACCGATTTCTTTTTTTTCATTGTACTTGGATTGAATGAAATCAACAAGTGGTTGTAGAATTGCTTTTCGCTCTTTAGAAATGGAAGTAAAGTCTAGTGTAGCGACTAGATTTTCGATGGATTCGAATAACATATAAGTTTCGGTTTTTATGTGATCTTTTATCGATTTGTCATACTATCCCGATCCCGACGCTTCGGGACGGGAGTCGAAGTACTTTGTTGTAGCGAGGTCTTCGACTCCCGAAATTTCGGGACAGACTGACAGGTGGCTACTGACTATTGTTTTGAAAATGTTTGTCACACTGAGCTTGTCGAAGTGTTTTTTTAAAACGAGGTCTTCGACAAGCTCAGACGGACAGTGGTTGTATTAACAACAGTTACCGTCAGGAGAACAACATGGTTCGTCACTCAAATCTGCTATTTTTATTTTTTGTTTTGCAGGTGGAATTCCACAAGCGTCTTCGGCTAAACAAGCAGTTTGCTTATTTAATAGTGTAAAAGCAGTTCCGTTGAAACCAAGATCATATTTTCCAATAGTTTCAGACTGGTATTCAACTTCGATTTCGAAATCTTCGATACCTAATACTTTTTCAGACAGAGCGATAATACTTGCTAATTTGGCTGGTTTTAGACGGTGTTCAAAATCATTGGCATTCCATAATTGGAAATTGACAACAGATTCCTTACGCACGGTTCCGCCGCAATCGATGAAGTTTCTAGTGATTAGGCCTACTTCGGTTACGTGAAAATGTTCTGGCACGTATTTACCGTTTGGTAAGACAAATGCAACTGTTTCTACGCTGCTTAGGATGGGTTTAATTTCTGATAGTTTCATTTTGTATGAGTTTTAAATTTGTATAGTGTTTGATGGTCCGCTGATGAAACGGATTCGCTATCGCGAAGACACGGATAAAAGCGGATTTATATTTGTAAAAAGAGACACTAATTACACAAATTAGCACAAATTGTATATTTATAAAAATTGCACGAATTTCATCGCTGTCGGTAATTAATATATTTGTGTCTGTTTTTTTTTTGTTTAATTATTTAAAAATTAATTAGTGATAATTCGTGGCATTCGTGTCTAAATATTTAGCAACAAGAACTGTTTTTATTGGTTAAGTAAGTGTCTATGATTTCGAAGAAGCTTTTTATTTTCGAAAAACCTTCTTCGTCCAAGCAATAGCAAATTGTGTTTCCTTCGAGGCTACCTTTTATTAAACCTGCGTTTTTTAATTCTTTTAAATGTTGTGAAACGGTAGGTTGTGAGAGTGGCAATTCGTTTACTATGTCACCACAAATGCAGCTGTTCACTTTTATAAGGTGTTGTATAATAGCAATACGTGCTGGATGCCCAATGGCTTTGGTCAAAGTCGCTAGTTCATTTTGTTCGGTAGTAAAGTGTTCTGCTTTTGTAGTTCCCATTGTTATATATTTATATTGCAATATTACGATATAAAACTATAAATAACGTAAAAAGAATGTTTTTTTTACGTTAAATTTTTATGAGTGAGTTTTATAAATGCCCGTATTCGATCGGGAGGGCATTGAAGCCCATTGATTTTACTAATGATTCTATTTTGTCGATGGTTACTATTATAGTCGAATATACCGTGATCTCTCGGGGGTATACGCGATCATTTACAATTACGTCTTTGATACCTCTCAAAGCTAAGATACTTTTTTTGATGGTTGACAAATCTGTTGGTTCAGTTGCATTGGTGCCAAAAATGCGGCCTTGGTTTCCGGGTACGATGTTGTTGGTGAGTAAACGCATGACAGTTGTTTTTTAAGTTAATATATATTTCAGTGGTTTGAGTTTAATGGTTTTTAATAGTCTAAAGTTACAAATAAATATTGAAAATGAGATAGTTATGATTGTATTTAACGTAAAAAAAAACATCCTTTACTGCTTTTGCGATAAAGGATGTTTTTTTTGGATTTGAATCCTAATGAATTTTCTACGACTGTATTGCTATCAGACCAACGTATTTTTGTTATTAAATATGAAAGGGATCTTTGCTAATGGCATGAAAACCGGTAGCTTTTACTTTTGTTTCGATTAAATGTACTGGAATTAATTTGCTTGAAAACACTTGAATTTCTCTCGGAAAGATCGAAAAGTTGATCAGCACCTCTTTGATTCCATCGATGGTCAAGATCATTTTTTGAATGTTTTGTAAGTCTTTTTCCTCTTTGGCATTGGTGCCAAATGCTGTACCGCGATTACCAGGAATCACATTGTTGGATAGTAAACACATAGGTCGGTATTTAGATTAATTAATTATATTATTTATTTAATCTAAAATTAGTCAATTTGTGATTACGAGATCTAAAATTTTAGTTATTCTATTCTAAAATAAAACATAATTTTTCTGTTAAAATACGGTGATATGTTTACGTCGGTTCTGTTTTCGTTGTATTATGTTTATTTATTAAAATAGGATGCTATCAATAAATCTAGATCCTGCCTTAAAAAGCAAAGGCCTATTCAAAAAAATTGAATAGGCCTTTGAGTAAGAATATAGATATATTAGTTATCGTTCATTCTATAGTCAGGGTAAGCGCTCATTCCGTGCTCATGCTCATCCAATCCTTCGATTTCTTCTTCTTTAGTAACTCTCAGTCCAATTGTTTTCTTGATTACAATTAAGATAATGAATGAAGTAGTTACACAAAATGCTCCATAAACAGCAACACCAGTCAACTGAATCAAAAATTGATCAACACTAGCCATAGCTCCAAAGATTCCAACTGCAAGTGTTCCCCAGATACCACATACTAAGTGTACAGCAACTGCTCCAACTGGATCGTCTAGTTTTAATTTATCAATCAATGCTACAGCACCTACTACAAGGATACCAGCAATAAGACCGATTAAGATAGAATCTGTTGGTCCCATTTGATCTGCACCAGCAGTAATACCTACTAGTCCAGCCAATACACCATTAAGGAACATTGATAAATCTAAGTTTTTGTATAAAAATTGTGTAAACATCATAGCAGAAACTCCACCAGCTGCAGCAGCCAAACATGTTGTAACTAAAGTTAATGATGTTAATGCTGGATCAGCTGAAAGTACAGAACCTCCATTAAATCCAAACCAACCTAACCATAGGATTAAAACTCCACCAGTAGCTAGCGGTAGGTTGTGTCCTGGAATAACTTTTGGTTTTCCGTTTTCGTCAAATTTACCAATACGTGCTCCCAATAAGTAGATAGCGACTAATGCTGCCCATCCACCAACAGAGTGAACTAGAGTAGAACCTGCGAAGTCATAGAATCCCATTTTGTCAAGGAATCCACCACCCCATTTCCATGAACCTGCAATAGGATATACTAGTCCTACATATATGATAGCAAAAATCATGAAAGAGTTAATTTTTATTCTCTCAGCAACGGCTCCTGATACAATAGTGGCAGCGGTAGCAGCAAACATCCCTTGGAACAAAAAGTCTGTCCAGTAAGTATATCCTTCATTATAGGCTAGATCTAGTGCGCCATCTTTCATAGGTGCCTCAAGTCCAAAACCTGCAAATCCAAAGTAACCATTAAATTCGCCTGGGTACATTAGGTTAAACCCAACAAGGCAGTATAATAAAAGTCCAATACATATAATGAACAAATTTTTAAATAAAATATTGATTGTGTTCTTTTGTCTCGTTAATCCGATTTCTAAAAATGAAAATCCTAAGTGCATGAAAAATACCAATGCTGTACATAGCATCATCCATACGTTGTTTGTTGTCAATAATCCTGTATCCATGTGTAATTATTTTTAATTATTTTAATGTATCTCCACCTTTAGCACCTGTTCGAATTCTGTAGGCTTCTTGTATATCTGAAACAAATATTTTTCCATCACCAACAAGTCCTGTTGATGCAGCATCAAGAATAGCTTTAATAGTTACCTCTTCAAAATCATCGTTTACAACTATAGAAAGTTGTCTTCTTTGAATATCTGAAGTGCTATAAGAAACCCCGCGGTATACATGTCCTTGTTTTTCATTTCCTAATCCAGTTACATCCCAATAAGTGAAGAAATTTACTCCAACTTCATGTAATGCTTTCTTTACATCAGAAAACTTTGATTTCCTAATTGTTGCTTCAATTTTTTTCATGTTTAATTTTTTTGAATTATGATTATTACTACAACTATCCTTTAAAAGTATATTTCGTCTTTTGTTATTTAATTGTTAATAATTTGTTTGATTTGAGCGAATTTATCAACTTTTTTGAAAGACAAAGCCAATATTTGTAACTTTTTGTTAATTTTCAGGTCGTTTTATTGATATTATAAAATCATAACCTGATAAATTGATATTTCCCAAAATTTTCTATGATAATTGGGATATCAATAATGACTTTTTTTGGTTTGTACCCCTATTTTTTTATTGTTTTTAGTTTTAATGTATGTTAAAAAGCATTTTTTAATCTGTTTTTATTCGATTTTAGGTACATACCCCCTAAAATTTAAAGGGTGCTGTGTGTTTTGTGTTTTTAATTTATAGTTGTGTGGTTTCTATTTTTTTTTTATTGAACTTAGTCAGGAAACAAAAGATTAATCGTCTATTCAATTGAAAAGAATGTCGAATGACTTCGCTAAGTAGTATTATTTTCTTAGATCAAGTTGGTTTTTTCTTTTTCGAAATAAAAGTTGAATCTATTGAACTGTAATATCCAGTCGAAGTACAAGCGGATTCTAACATAATTTTAGGGTTTGTTCTAAAACCGAACCCAATTAACCGACGTATATTAGTAAAAACACTGAAAGATGAAAACATTACCATTTTTAGCCATTATTTTGACTGTATTAAGTTGTCAATCACAAACCAAAGAATTGTCCTTGAAACCAAAGCCCGGAAAAGCAGTAGCTGTTTTTGCCGAAGGCTGTTTTTGGTGTAGCGAGCATGTTTTTGAAGCTGTATATGGCGTTGACGAAGCCGTTTCTGGTTACAGCGGTGGTACCACTAAAAACCCGACCTATCACCAAGTTGGAGGTAATCAAACAGGTCATGCCGAAGCGGTAGCCGTTTTTTATGATCCCAAAAAAGTATCCTATGCCCAATTAGTTGATGCTTTTTTTGCCTCGCAAGACCCAACAACGCCAAACCAACAAGGACCAGACAAAGGGTCTTCGTACCGCTCGATTGCCTTTTATGGTAGTCCAGCTGAAAAGAAAATTATACAAGATAAAATTGCTGAATTAACAGCTGCCAAAGTGTATGCTAATCCAATTGTTACCGAAGTGAAACCGATTGCTGCTTTTTATGAAGCCGAAGATTACCACCAAGATTATGTGAAACACAATCCAAATCAAGGTTATGTACAAGGAGTGTCACTACCAAGATTCAACAAATTCAAAAAAGTATTTAAAGGGAGATTAAAATAAAAAATTAGGATGAAGTCATCCTTGATTATTTATTGTAGTAAAGAGTATAAAATTTAAAAAATAAAATTATGAAACGTTATTTATATCTATTGGCTTTGCCTTTTTTGGCGGTCTCTTTTATGGCCTGCATGCAAGCCAAAAACAGCAATCAAGATCAAGAATATACCACAGAGCCTACGCAAGAAAAGTTATCGTTGTCAGACACTGATCTTAAGAAAGTAGTGAAGTCGGATGCGGAATGGAAAAAAGAATTGACTGCAGATCAATACCATATTCTAAGAGAAAAAGGTACTGAGTATCCTTTTAGAAATGCCTTTCACGACAACCACAAAAAGGGGAACTATTTTTGTGCTGGTTGTAAACTACCTTTGTTCTCTTCAAAAACGAAGTTTGAATCGGGTACAGGTTGGCCAAGTTTTTATGATGTCTTAGACAAAAATCGTATCAAAGAAGTGGTTGATAAAAGCCTCGGTATGGTGCGTGGTGAGATCGTATGCGCACGATGCGAAGGACATTTGGGTCATTTATTTGATGATGGACCAAGTCCAACGGGATTGCGTTACTGCATGAATTCTGGAGCGATGTTGTTTCAGGAATCTAAATAAACAAAAAGAGCCACAGTTTTTTAGCTGTGGCTCTTTTTTTACAATCTTATGTAGTTCAGAATTATTTATACCATTTGGCAATTACTGCCTTAGCGGGCTTGTCTTGCGGTGTATAATCGATGGTTTTATTTTTATGATAATCGTCTGCATACCATTTCCAAGTAAAACCTCCATCGTACCAATCTTGATGATTCACGCTATTAAATAAAGCTTCGAAAGCATTTGCTTGTGCCTCATTGTTTATGGTGTCGTGATTTTCTTTCCAAGGTTCTTGTGCAGCGTAATCTGAATTTCGATACCCAAATTCGGTAAACAAAATCTTCTTATTCCATTTTTTATGGGTGCTTTCCAATTTTGCTAAGTGCTTTTTCCATCCAGCTTGTAGTTCTTCAATGGTAGGGTTCTTATTTTCCGATAGCGGAAAGTAGCCATCCACACCAATATAGTCCATCTGTTTCCAAAAAGGAACACTATCATAATCATCCCAATTGGCAGCATAAGTAAGTTTGCCTTTGTAGATCTTCTTTATTTCGGTAATTAACTGTGTCCAATACTGCGGTCTTTTTGCAATAGGATTACGTAACTCAGTACCAAAACAGAATAAATCTACTTTTTCTTCCTGCGCTATATGTGCATATTCAAGAATGTATTTTTGATAATCAGCTTCCCAATGTTCCCATTCTGCAACTGTTTTAAAGTCTAAGTCACCTGTGTAGAATTGGTGATTCACCCACAAATGTGGTTTTATCATCACCTTCAAGTGGTGCTCATGTGCTTTTTGAATACATTCTTTGATTCCGTCCGTGCTTTCTCCCCACCATTGTCGCTTGTGATTATAGGTAACTGTAGCATCATCAATATTGACAAATGCATACGGAATGAGCGAAATTGCATTGACATTATTAGCAACCAATTCGTCAAAAGTAGTGTTGCTTATCCCTTTGATCGGCGCCACAAGATTCATTCCTTTATATGTAATCTCTTTTTTGTTGGGTTTTTTATCGAAAGTATTAGAATTGCAGTAACCCACTAATCCAAGTATAGAAAGCGAGATAAAGAAAAGTATAAGAAGCATTTTTTTCATAAATACAAATATAAACATAAGCTAGAGAAAACATTTGCCTCTAATTTTAATTAGCTGATTTTTAACGTTTGAACTTATTGAGAGTGTGTATTGTTTATGTTATAATTCAAAACGAAGAAGATCTATTATTAATTTGTAGTATTCTGTGTAACAGTGATAGTCACTTCGTCGTCTGTTTTCGATACATGACAAAAACTATCAGGTTGCTTGGATTTGGCATATTCGTAGCCATCTTTCCACCACTGTGTCATTTCTTGGGTGTCAAAAATTAGAGGGTTGTCAGTAAGATTATCTGGCGTGAAGTAAAAATTGATTTTGATATTTCGATTCAGACCAATCAATTTTCCAATAATTATATCTTTCGAATTGTTGGTATTTTTCATGAATTCGAATGTTCGAAATAAAAGCGAAAAGGCATTTGTAATCTCGGGTAATTGTAACGTTTGGTTTTCGTTTTCTAAGATAATAACATCAATTTCTGTAGCGCCGTTTTCGATGGCACATGATATTGGTACAAAATTACCAAAACCACCATCGGCATATTGGTACCCATTTTTGTGTACCAAACTCATAAAAGGTACATAATTGCACGAAGCCCATGCCCAATCACAAAAATCGTCTCGCGTACAGTCCTTAGAATTGTGATATTCTATTTGATTTAAGGTTAAATTAGAAACAGTAACAATGACTTGTTTGTTCTCTTTTTGCAAACGATCGTACTCGTCTACGGTAATTTTATTTTGGATTAATTTTTTTAGATTGATGCTTTCGCCAAAAGTTGGGGAACCTTTTATAAAAGATAAAACCGAGTTAAAGTGATTAATTTTAGTTTCATAACCATCGTCTTTTTTTGTAATTGTAAACGGTGAAATACTAAAAATGTCCTCTTGAGTAACCGAGGTGTAGATCTTTTTTATTTTGTCGATATCTCCCAACGCCAAATGAGGCAACAACAAACAACCGGTAGAGCAGCCCACAAACAATTCATATTTGTTGCAGCAGTCATTGATTAAATATTCGGCAATACCACCCGCAAATGCGCCCTTGCTACCGCCTCCAGAAATAATTAATGCTTTCATCCTTGGTTGTTTTTTGGATTAATAGTTGTTTTGCTATGTCGTGGTATACACAAACATAGCAAAACTATGGCAAACCACGAAGGGAAGCGGTATCAATTTACCACAAATGCGCTACTTCTGACTCGATATAGCGTTGATAAATAGCATTCATGGCTACAATTTGCTCTTTTGTCAAAGGCGGCAAATCATAAATCGAAAGATTGGATTCAACATGACGTATGTGTGATGCTCCAGGAATGATGCAACTAACTGCATCTGACGCTAAAATCCATTGTAGGGCGATTGGTGCTAGGTTAGTAGTATCTGGAAATAATTCTTTTAAAGCAGACACAGCTTGCAGCCCAAGTTCATAATTAACTCCTGCAAAAGTTTCCCCTTTATCAAATGCAGCACCCTCACGGTTAAAATTGCGGTGGTCTTGTGGATCAAAAGTCGTGTTGGCATCAAATAAACCGGTAAGTAACCCACTTGCAAGCGGAACACGAGCAATGATTCCGATATTTTTCTTTTTAGCTTCTTCAAATAATAATTCGGCTGGCTTTTGTCTAAAAAGGTTATAGATAAGTTGCACCGTAGTTACATTATCATATTGCATGGCTTGCAATCCTTCAGAAACTTTTTCGACGCTAACGCCTAAATTTAAAATTTTTCCTTGCTCTTTTAAACGGTCAAAAAGTTCGAATATCTCCGATCGAAAATACACTTCGGTAGGAGGGCAGTGTAGTTGGATTAAATCAATGGTTTCCAGTTGCATGCGCTTCAAACTGTCTTCAACAAATTTTTGTAGCACTTTGGGTTGGTACCCATCTGCAGTATGAGGTGATATATGTCGACCACATTTGGTGGCTACATATATTTTTTCTGAGCGTGATTTTACCAATCGTCCTACAGCGCTTTCGCTAAGGCCATTTTCGTAAACATCTGCAGTGTCAATAAAGTTAATACCGCGATCAATTGCTGCGTTCAATATTTGATCAGCATTTTTATCATCAAAAGGAGATCCCCATTTTCCACCAACTTGCCAAGTACCTAAAGCAATTTCGGCGATTTCAAAATTTGTTTTACCTAATTTTCTGTAGTTCATCTGTAATTTAATATGAGTTTTGTGGTCTTTTACTTTTTGTGTAAATGATCAATAATGGCCTTCTTTTTTTGCTCGCTCATTTTTTCTGGAGGAGCGGAATTATTCGTGCCAAACCATTTAGTTATAAAACTATCAATAGTTTTGGATTGATTTTCGTAGGCACTACAGGTTTTACACATCGCTTTGTGTGCTTGTAATTGCAATTTTTCTTTAATAGTCAAGGGAGTTAATTGTTGTTTGTCAATTAATTCGGTTGTTATTTTGCAAGATTTGACTAGCATTTGCATAATTTTATTCATTTATTTGGTTGAATTCCGTTAATCCCATTTGGTCTCTAAACATTTTTTCAAAAGCAATTTTGCTCTATGAATGATCTGCCAATAATTAGACGTTGTAATTTCGAGTTCCTTACAAATTACATCCGCCTTATTATTCGTTAGATATTTGGAGGTCATGGCCAGTTTCCATTTTTCGGGTAAGTCATCCATACAAAATTGAAGGACTAAGTTGAAATTAGGGTTGTCAAGTAGTTGTTCTTCTTGGTCCCAAATTGGATTTATATCTTTATTTATCCAATTCTCGGTGGTATTAAACAGACCATCCGAAAGTTCAAAACCACTTTCTTCCGTTAAACTAAAATTATTTTTGGTCGTACGTGCGCTCAAGCGATAGTAATCAACTACCTTATTGTTCAGGATGGCAAACAACCAAGTTTTGGGCTGACTCTTCCCTTGAAAGCTTTCGATTTTATTAAATGCAGCTAAGAAGGTTTCTTGCACTAAATCTTCTGCCGTTTCTTTGGATGAGGTTTTGTACAAAGCCCAAGAGTAAAGTTCATCACTATATTGATTGACCCAATTTTCTAGCTCTTTCTTTGAATTTTCGGTAGTTACACTCATGTATTTTTTGTCCTAAATGTGATTAGTCCAAATGTACATATTTTTTTAGTTGCAAATTATCACGAAATTCTAACATTATGCATAAAATAACAATTAAGTACTCCAGTCCTACCAACCATAAATTTTCTTTGAAGGCGACATCTTGGTACGCACTGTAACTCAAAATGGCAGTCAAACTCCAAATAATAGGATAATAAAAGCGGGTAAAAATACCAATCAATACCAAATTTATAACGTACCATGGATGAACGGTGGTAGCCGTCATAAAGTAAACGGTTAGGACCAATAAAAAACTATTGAACAACTGACTTGTACTTTTGTTTTTCCCCATCAAAGCCTGGTAGGTAATAAATAAAAAGATCAAAACAGGAATGATTTTTCCGGTGGTCTGAATAATGTTGTATCCTTTTACCCAAAAACCAATGGCACGTATTAGGTAGTATATGCTAGCGTTAAATTCGAAATTTGTGAACCATAAACCAATAGTATTCGTATAGTTTTCGATCAAAGTTGACGATAAAAACGGAAGAAAGAAAATAACATTTAGTCCAATAACGATACAATAAAACGGAATAATTTTTTTCCAACCTATCTTTTGCAAGTAGAGTGGCAGTAGTAGTAGTGGCAGTAATTTGGTCGAAATAGACAAGGCGAGCACAATGGCTGCTGTTTTCCAATGTGCTTTCGATAATAAATACATACTCCAAACAAAAAAGAATAACATGACGCCTTCAAAATGAAGATTAGCTGTTAATTCAATAACCACCAATGGATTCAAGAGATACCAAAAAATACGATGCCGATGTAGCCCCAAATGGTTTAATAATTTCGAACCAAAATATAAGGTTCCCAAATCGGCCAGAATGATAAGGAAGCGCATGCCTACCACCGCTCCAAAGATGGTATTGTTGCTAAAAAAGGCTCCAATAGCAAACAAAACTTGGTTGACAGGAGGATAATTAGAATAGTGACCAGCGCTCAATGCACCCATACCATCAAACAAGGACTGAGCATTGGCCATAAAAAAGCCTTGTTGCTTAATCAGGTTATCCGGTAAATACAAATACGGATTAATGCCTTGAAGCAAGAGTCTACCATCCCAAATGAAGCGGAAATAATCTTGAGACAAATTTGGAATGACACTCCACAGCACAACTCGAACTGCTATCGCCACCCCAATCAAAAACTTTAAATTGTGCTTTTGTAAATAGATGATTCGGTAACTGCAAAAAAATAGCATTATAAAAGCAACCACCATCGGAACAAATTCTTGACGCTCCAGCTCGTAACCCAAATACAAATAGCAAAACATACTTATCAAGAGATAAATACCAGTTTCAATGTTCTTGGATTCCGTTATTCTCATTTGGATTCAGCTATTGATTGCGAAAATATGTATACAAAACCAAGGCAAAGCATCACATGCAAAAACAAAATACTATAATCACCAAGGTAGAAAGCACTCCCGATCCCAAAGGCAAAATAAGCCATAAGAACAGCTTCAAAAATTACGTTTTTTGATATTTTTTTATTCAAATAACTGTTGGTTTTCCATTGGTCTTTCAGTCCTTCAATGTTTAATTTTGGCGTACGCACAAATTCACTTTTCTTACCCCACAATCCTTCAAGTACTGCAATAGTGTTATGAAATGAGAATCCCATGGCAATGGTGTAAAAAGTGAAAAACAAAAGCACATATTCGATAAAGTTTTTAAATCCGCCGCCGTGCATCTTTTTGTAAGTAACCCAGTAGCTAATAAAAAATAACACAGAAGTCAGGATAAAAAACATCAAAATATTAAACAATTGATGTATTTCGGGCATGGCTTGCTTAATGTACAAAACAGGAATACTCAAAACCGACATTAAAAATATAGCCAAAAACATAGAGCTATTCAAAAGGTGCAATATACCGTGGGCTTTGGTCTTGAAACCAATATTATAAGATTGCATAACGCGTTTGGCATTTTTACTAAAGTTCTCGGCACCACCTTTGTTCCAACGAAATTGTTGTGAACGGGCTGCACTAATTATGGCAGGTAATTCTGCAGGAGTTTCAACATCTTCAAGGTATTTGAATTTCCAGTTTTTTAATTGCGCACGGTAACTCAAGTCCAAATCTTCAGTTAGGGTATCACTTTCCCAGTTTCCAGCATCGATAATGCAGGTTTTGCGCCATACACCGGCAGTTCCATTAAAATTGATAAAGTGTGATTGCGAGTTACGACCTACTTGCTCCAAGGTAAAATGTGCATCCAAAGCAAAGGCTTGAATTTTGGTCAAAGTAGAATAATTGCGGTTCAAATGTCCCCATCTTGTTTGTACAACACCAATTTTTGGATCTTTAAAATACGGAATCGTCTCCAATAACCAGTTTTTCTGCGGTACAAAATCGGCATCAAAAATCACGATAAAGTTCCCTTTTGCAACTGCCAAACCTTCTTTCAAGGCACCAGCTTTGTAGCCTTCACGATTTGATCGGCATACGTGTTTAATGTCTAGACCTGATTGTGCCAATTTTTCTATCATTTGAGCAGTCAGGACCACGCTATCATCTGTGCTATCATCCAGCACCTGTATTTCGAGTAAATCCTTTGGGTATTCCAACGCGGCAATGGTGGTCAATAAGCGCTCAACCACATATTTTTCATTAAACAAGGGCAATTGTATCGTCACATACGGGTACGCATCACCATTGGCAAAGTCATATTTGGGACTGTTGTCTTTTTGTTTTTTGCTTTTTACATAGTTCAACATCAAATTAAATTGTGATAAACCATAGAAAAAAATCAAAATGATGGCCAAACAGTAAAGGAATAATATAATATAAGAAAGTGAAATCATCGTGTTATTTGAAGGTATATTTAAAAATCCAACCTATTATTTTGACGCCTGCCATTACGGTTCCTTTTACGGTTCCAGACACTTTTGAGACTCCAATTCGGTTTTTGTAACGCACCGGAATTTCGATATAGGTCATTTTTTGTTTCAAGACTTTTAACTGCATTTCTACCGTCCAGCCATAGGTTTTGTCCTCCATGTTCAAAGCTAATAATTTTTTGTACTTAATAGCTCGAAACGGACCCAAATCAGAGAATTTTGCATTAAAAAAAAGCCCCATTAAAAAGGTTGCTAACCAGTTTCCAAACACCTGTTGCGGCGTCATGGAGTTCTTTTCGCGCAATGCAGCTACGCGTGCACCAATCACAAAGTCAATATCATCGGCTATAATTGGAGCGATCAATTTGGTTAATTCAGCAGGATAATCAGAGTAATCTCCGTCCAAAAACACAACAATATCAGGCTTTTGCTCTTTGTTTGCGAAGTAATCCAAACCTTTTAGACAGGCATTACCATAACCTTTTTTATTTTCAGACAAAACAGTTGCCCCAGCATTTTGAGCCACCGCAATAGTATTATCAGTAGAGTTGTTGCTCACAACAATAATTTCACTTACTGTATCTGGAATCTCGTTGATAACATGCGCAATAGCTTTTTCTTCATTATAAGCGGGTATAATTACAACAATAGTTTTCATTTATTTTGATCGTTTCGGTAAGCCGACAGGCTCGTCCATTCATTTGTTTTTGTACCCATTTTATATTTTTCGGCCTTGACAACATCACCGTCTTTGTACACGATAGACAAGCCATTTACCTTATCATTTAGGTATTCAGTTTTTCGAATAATAACTCCTTCAGACGTATAAAAAATCCACCATTTGCACTTTTTATTCGCTACAAAATGGCCTTCTTCTTTTTTGGTACCATTGGAATAATAATAGTACCAATAATCTACTTTTTTGCCTTGTAAAACCCAACCTTCCGATTGCAGTGTCCCATTCGAATAATAATTTTTGGCATATTCTCTTGGTTCCGAATTGCCGAAAATAGTCATAAATACCAGAAAAAATAGTGCTTTTATCATTTTTAAATTACTATTAAAAAAGTTCTTAAATAAAATTGTTTTGTTCTAAAATTGAATTTGAGCGTGCCCTGCCAAAAAAAATGGCAGGTCGGGCTTTCCGCTGTATCTTTTTTGGGGCAAAAAAAGCCCCAAAAAAGGATGCCGCTTCAATCCCTCACGCAAAGCATAACCCAGAACATAAGTATATACGAGTAAATTGTAGAACTAGTTTTAAGAACTAGTAGTTAAAGCTATTTAAAGAAAAATGAAATTATCTAGTAGAAGCACAAAAATAGCGTTCTGCCTATAATAATTTCATTTTAATTTAGTCCAACTATTATTTTTGATTAATCAAATCCATCAAATCAACATCATTACCCAACAAGATTTCGTTAGCATTGATACGGCCTGCAGGAGTATCATTTTCTAGTTTCAATACACCACGAGGACAAACTGCAGAACATATTCCGCATCCTACACAAGAGGAACGTACAATGTTTTCGCCCTTTTGAGCATAACTGCGTACATCAATTCCCATTTCGCAATGAGTAGAGCAGTTTCCACAAGAGATACATTGTCCACCATTGGTTGTAATTCTAAATTTAGAGAACAAACGTTGTTGTAGTCCCAATATAGCTGCCATTGGACAACCAAAACGACACCAAACACGGTTTCCTAAAATAGGGTAGAAGCCCACTCCAATCACACCACTAAAAGCAGATCCAATTGCAAAACCATACCATTCTCTTAATTTGTAACTGTCCAAGAAAAATATATTTTGATTCCCAGAGAAGTAATTCATCAAGATAGCCAAAATCATAATAGCAACAAGTGATACCATCGTGTACACGGCGTCTTTGTCCATATCTTTTCTCTTAAAAGCATATAGCGCTCCGGTAAACACACCCAAGAAAATTACGATACCCCAAACAAATTGATCTTTGGTTATGAAACTCAGATCGGGATTGTTTGATAAAAAGGTAAAAATCACGGCGATGGTCATTACAAATGAAAAAACCAAAACAGAATGAATCATCCAACGTTCAATTCTCCATGCTTTTTCAGAGTTATCGCTTAGGTGTCTAAAAGAATCTCCAGCAGTTTCTGCCAATCCTCCGCAACCGCAAACCCATGAGCAGTACCAACGCTTTCCGTAGAAATACGTTAAAATTGGCGAAATAATAAAGATCATTGCAACTCCAAAAATCAACATAAACATTCCGAAGTTACCACCGGCCAACATTCCTTTTACATGCCATTCGTCAAAAAAGTAATAGTTAAGTGGCCACATGTTCTTGATATCCTTGGCAAAATAAGCTTGATCTGGATTTAATTTGGCCAAAATTTCTGGAATCAAAAATGCAAATCCCAATTGAAAAAACATTACAGATATAGTTCGTACCAATTGGTACTTGTTATGTCTGTATTTCAAAATAAATTTATACCCCAAACCAAGAATAGCGGTCGTGTACAAAGTCCCATACACAAACCATTGTGTTGCCGCTTTTCCGTTCAAAAAATAACTCAAAGGATCAAAGAAGCCTACGATTCCAGTGTTCTCACCACCAGTTTCGTTTAGACCCAAATATTTTGGAAACCAATACAAAGCCACATAAAAAGAGGTCAAAATAATACCGACCATCCAACCCAAAGTTCCTTTGTGCGTTAAGCTTGAAGTCCAAAGGTTGTTATTACTAATTCCTGCAGGTTTGTGCAGGTAAAAACTGTTTGCATAAAGTATAATTCCAGCAAATATGGATACGATAGCACCTGCAAGCCAGTATGTTTTATTTGGAAAATGAACATTGAACAAGGCTAGAGCCATGATAAATAACCCGATTAGTCCAATCGCCATTCCTATTTTTTGCATCGTTGCAAGAGTAGTGTGCTCGTGTGATGCTAGTGATATATTTTTTATTGCTTTACTCATATTGCTTATTTTTTAGGACCCACACATTGATTGGTGAACTCGTTTTGGATTTCTTTTTTATGTGAGTTAAAAAACTCAGGGTCAAAATTGGCTGCAGTAAGGTTTGCAATGACATAGTCCACCGATTCTTTTTTGGTAAGTACCGTGTCAAAAAACTCATGTCGCATCCTGATGCCAAAAGTATTGATCCCGATAAAGGTTCGTGTAACGCTATCAAATGCAATTCGGATTGCTTTTTTGCCACTTTTATGCTCCCAGTAAAAATGGGTTTCGTGATCCTTCGGCTTGGCCCAAACCCAACCGTAGGTTTGGTACTCAATGTCCAAAAATTTAGCCGAGTTAAACCAATGTCCAGGTTTGTATTCTGTTGGGTTGCCAGTCAAGGTTTGAGCTAATGCTTCGCCCATCATGCGACCTGTGTACCAGACCGCTTCAATAGGTCTACGTTCCCCAATGCCTTCATGTTGTTCGGCACAGTCACCAATGGCATAAATATGTTTGAAATTGGTTTCTAGAAAACGATTCACTTTGACACCGCGACCCAATTCAATCCCAGAATCTTTTAGGAAATCTATGTTAGGTGAAACTCCCGCAGTCAAACCAACGATCTGACATTCGATTAGTTCGTCTTTGTCTGTTATGATGGCTTTTGCTCGGCCATTTTCATCAGATATGATTTCTTTCATGCTGGTGCCCAACCTCAAATCAATATGGTGCTCCACAATATGACGATTGATCATTTGACTTTCGCCAGAAGGCAAAACGCCGTTCCAAAAACTATCTTCACGTACTAAAAACGTCACTTCAATGTTGCGCGCTCTAAGCATCTCTGCAAGCTCAATACCAATTAACCCGCCGCCAACTATGACAGCACGTTCTGTGGTTGGTGCCCATTTTTCTATATTTTCAAGATCTTGTTTGTGGTACAATCCCGTAACACCTTCTAAATCTTGACCAGGCCACCCAAATTTGTTTGGTTTTGAACCTGTAGCAATAACGAGTTTGTCAAATGTCATGGTTGTATTGCCATCGAGTACAATCGATTTTTCTTTTGCAAAAACTTGTGTTACTTTTCTATGGATAAGGTCGATGTTGTTCTTTTTCCAAAAATCATTTTCGTAAGGCTGTGTATGTTCAAATTTCATGTGACCCATGAATACGTACATTAATGCCGTTCTAGAAAAAAAGTAATCTGTCTCTGCAGAGATAATCGAGATTTTTGCTTGCGATTTTTTTCGAATGTGACGCGCTAGCGTAACGCCCGATATCCCATTTCCGATGATGACAATATGTTCCATATGTTTCGTTTTAGTAGCGTTAATAGTGTAGTTTTTTACTTTTGAAGGGGCTTTGCCGAAGGTTTAGATCGACTTAAAATCAGTACCAGGAGTAAAAGTACTCTCTGTAACGGTGATGAATTTTATATTTGATAGACTTGCTTTTCCAATAGTTTGTCCAAATTCGTCTTTCTCGTTCCAGCTACAAAACTCCCATTCTGTTGCAAAGGGTACACCATCTACAGGTACAAAATTCTTGTATTTGATGCCATGTGGTTCTTTTTCAGCATCTTCTTTTTTCGATTTCAATGTTACAATGTAGGCCAATTGTTCCACCAAATGCGTTTCTTTGTTCGTATACACTACATACCAATCATCTGGTGCATCACCTGTTCCCGATTCAAAGTTTAATTTTTGTGTTTCAAATTGTTCTTTATTTGTTGCTTTATTGTCATATGGTGACCATATCGTTCCACCATCACTCATTTTATAAGGAAACATAAAGAAATATGCCCAAGTGTACGCATCAAAACGAACAGATTTTTCTGAGGGTACATCGGGAGAATAAAAAACTTTGTCTTTATCATAAATAATTTTCGAACCATTTTTTAATTCGATCATTCCTTTGCTAGAATTGGTTAACAAGGTCATTGTTCCATTCATTCGTTCCGCTCCTCCAAATTCAAGCTTAATATCAAATTGTAATGCTTCTTGATTGTTAAACGCTTCTTTTTGGTGTGCTTTCTCTGCTTTTTGTACAAAAGTTTCTTCCTTCTCAGGAGATTTACATCCTAATACAGCAAATGATAAAGCGATTACAGACAGACTTGTTTTTTTTAATAAATTCATTTTGTGAGAGATTGTTAAATAATGTTTTTTCGATAATAATTTTGCAAATTCGAAACAGGATAGCCCATTCTTTTTTTGAGATGAATCATGCTGAAATGGAATTGCAAACGCCAGACGCCATTTATTTGATACTTTCTAGCTGAAGTAATAATATAATGAGGCAAGACGGTAAATTGCTTTTTGGCGTACAAACGTTCTATGATTTCGTTGTCTTCATAAATGGTGAAGTTTTCATTAAAGGCACCAATTTCGGTAAACAAGTCCTTGGTGATAAATAAGGACTGATCGCCACCGCGACAACTTATGTGGTTAAAACGTGTAAACCACTGCGATACTAATAATACAGGATGTCGTAAGTCGAATTTCATTCGAAAACAACCTGCTTTGTTATTCTTTTGTATTTGCTGGGTGATAGCCAAGTCAAAATCCTTTGGCGGAAGGCTGTCACAATGCAAAAAGTACAAAACGTTTCCGGTAGCAACTGCTGCACCAGCATTCAATTGTTTCGCTCTGCCTTTCGGCGAATGAAGCAGCTGAATGGTATTTGATGTGCGGACTTTGGACAACGATCTATCTGTGCTGCCTCCATCAACAACGATAATTTCGTACCCAATTGTTTTCGAAATTGCATTTTCAATTTCGATTAAAGCCGATGCAATTGTATTGACTTCGTTATATATGGGTATGATGATCGAGAGTTTATTCATTTAAAGTCCAATTGTAATCTTTGAAAGTAATTTTTGCGTTTGAGTTGATTTTTACAGTGCTGTATTGGTTTAAAAAATCAACAATAGATCCTTTAGTTTTGAAATCACCACCAAACCAATTAAAAATTTCAGAGATATTTACGCTTGAAGCTGTAATTGTATTTTTAGTTCTGTCGTTAATGAAATCTTTGGCAACGGCTGCAAGTTGTTTGCTTAGCTTTGCTTCAGTATAAGCTTCATTTAATAAATTTGGACAAGAATATGAGGCACAGTTAATAGCGAAATGTATTCTAGGTTCTCCCATTTTTCTAAGGATTTCGTGCTCTACTTGCTCCAAGCTATATGATTTTCCTCCAAGTTTAAAGAATTTTTTACCCCAAGGATTGCTAATTTCTTTAATACTCTTTACAGGATAATTGTCCACAATTAACTTTACAGTGTATGCATTGTACACATTAATCCAGTAAGACAAAGTTGCATTACGGCTCCAAGAAGAGTTTGGTGTGTTGGCTTCAAGTACATCTAGATAAGATTCTAATTCTTTTTTGTCTCTTAAAAATCCTTTATAATTTACTTTGCCTGTACTTGATACATTTTTCTTCAATAAAGTATTCCATTTCGAGTGGTCTACATTTCGAGCATCGTCGATAGATACTTCTTGATCTACAGTATTATTTTGAACAGTTGCAATTTCATTTGCAAAAAGGAAAGCAGGGCTAAAAAGCAGGGCTATAATTATTTTTTTCATGATTGTGTTTTTAAGTATGTACGTAAGAACCGTCGATGAAGTTTGGCTTTCCTGACAGAAAAAAAATATTATTTTTTAAGAGGGTAGAATTCTTGCTCCAAAAAGTCGTCTGGAAAATGGTTGTCATTAGCAAAACCAAGCTCAATATCTTTTCCGTCACTTGGGATGTAATGGGTGCCAAAAAGGTAATCCCAAAGACTTAATGATATTCCGAAATTCACACCATATTTAGTTGGCATTTTTTTGCTGTGGTGCCAAATGTGCATTTTCGGGTTATTCAGAATGTATTTTAAATAGCCATAGTCCCAACCAATATTAGCGTGGTTAAGGTGGCCAATTGCGATGGTAATAAAGTGCACAATAAAAACATCCTGAATGGCTACACCACCAATAATGATAATCGGAATATATAGAATGGACTTGTACACAATAGGTTCCATCCAATTGTATCTAAAGTGCGCTGCAAAACCCATTTCTTTGATACTGTGATGCGTTTGATGAATTTTCCATAAAAAAGGGACCGCGTGTAATAGGCGGTGCACGTTCCACTGAATAAAATCACTGATGATAAAAAATATAAAAAGTGACCATGGAGCAGGAAGATCTGAAATTGAAAATAACTGAATGGAGGTCAATTGTAGGCCTACGAGTCCCAAGAAATCATTGAGCACTTGAGCAGTTACATTGGATAAAGCTATGAGTAAAATAAGGTTGAGCAAGAAGAAATTGAAGAACAAGTAAAACAAGTCCAACCAAAAATCTTTACGCAGTATTTTTTGGTCTTTTCTCCATGGAAAAAGCAATTCCAATGCCCAAACGGTTAATGAAATGACAATTAATCCATAGAAGTAGTTGTCCCAATTCGGGAAAAGTATTTCGTTTTTCAAATAATTGAAATATCCTTGGTAGGATTCTAAAAGTATGTGGCCGTAATTTTCCATTTATTTTAACTGATAATTGCTTTGTTCTAAATCCTCAATCGTATCGATATCATTTAGGGTCTTGAGTAAGTATACGTGATGCAAGGGCAGGTCATTCAAGGTGTCTGCAAGTACAGAGGAAGTTCCCCATTTTTTATTTTTAAAAATCGAAGGAAACATTTTCTGCAATCCTAGGAGGTAATAACCACCATCTTGTGCGGGTCCAATGGCAATTTCGTTATAGTCCATCGCATGAAAGGCATGTTTAATATCAATAGTTTGTAGGTCGAATAAATCACTCCCCACAATAATACATTTTTCGTGACCTAGTGCAAATAGTGTCTCAAAAGCAGCTTGCATCCTTTGACCTAAATCGCCATCAGCTTGCAGCTTTTTGTTATAAATTTTATTGTCCCAAATATCATTTTCGATAATTTGACTATCATAAAAAACATATTTGTCACAGTCCAAATACTGCGTTTGTAGCATAGTGTGTTGCAACAAGTCTTTGTAGACTTCCAACGCTTTCTCGTCCCCGATAGATTTTGCTAATCTGGTTTTTACTTTTCCTAGGGTCGGATTTCGGGTAAATATTAGTAAGGCATTAGTTTTCATAGATTTTAATTCCTTTTTTTAGATAAACACTCCATTGCTTGTTATAGGTATGTATGCTGTCTGTTTTTTTGTTGGCTTGGTTGAGAACAGTTCCGCCATTATTTTTATATTCGAAAATGCCTCCGTAGAGATTATGAACATTGGTGTACCCTAATTTTTGTAGTTTCTCACCAATTTGCTCTGACCGAACACCTATAGAACAGTATACGACAATTGGAGTCGAACGGTTTTTAACAGCGCTAGTTACTGTTTCAGGTTTAAAATGATTAAAACCTACAAATATAGCGTTAGGAATATGGCTTACTTTATATTCTGAAAATTCGCGGCTATCAAAAAGAATGTAATTGTTATTCTTCAATTGTGTGCTCGTAATATAAGGTACCGATTGTGTATTGTATTTCTTCAATACGGTAGCAACAGTACTCTGGGCATTACACATTAGATTAAATGCAAAAAGAAAGGTAATAAGGAGCAAACGCATCGTTGTTGATTTTAAGTTTATAAATGAGACGTACAAAACGGTAAACCTGACGGATTGACTGAAATTAGGTATAAAAATACGCAATTTTTACCAAGAGATACAAACAATTAATTAGTAAGAACAACAATTACGCCATCAATGGTTTACTTTGGTTCTAGATTGAATAACTAAATTAAAATACGGTGATATGAATAAAATAATATGTTTAATTGGTCTTTTTGCGAATTTTACAATTGTGCAATCCCAAGTAAAAAAGCCAAATATAGTCTTTATTGTGGTGGATGATTTAGGATATGGTGATGTGGGGTTTAATGGATCAAAGTTTTACGAAACACCCAATTTAGACGCTTTGGCCAAGGAGAGTTTGGTTTTTGATAATTCGTATACTTATCCTACTTGCTCTCCCTCAAGAACAGCTATTTTAACGGGTAAGCAATCTTTTAGAACTGGTGTTTATACCGTTCCAGTACTTGAAAAAGGTACAGATCAAGAAAATATATTTTCACGTTGGACGGTAGGAAGAGAGCATCCTATTTATGCTGAGCCGTTGGCGGAGGCAGGTTACAAATCTATTCATTTAGGGAAATGGCATATCGTAGGACCTGATCCTTTAAACGAATTAAAAATGTCTTATCCCTTGAAAGAGCGATTGGGGCAACCTGATGCAGGTAATTATGATTGGGTAGCTTTGCACAAATCAAAAGAAGTGCAACAGTATTACCCAGAGGGTAGAGGTTTTTTGAAAAATGTTGGAGGAACGTTTAGAGGTGATCCAGCATTTGAGTTAGGAGGATACAAAAGTGAAACAAAGGGGTATAAAGCACCCTTTAGCAATCCTTTTATAGCACCTAAAAAAGGTGATGAATGGTTAACCGATCGATTAACGGATGAAGCGTTGGCATTTATGGATGAGCATAAAGGGGAGCCGTTCTTAATAAATTTGGACTTTTATGCTGTACACAATCCAATTGTGGCACGAAATCAAGAGATGTTGGATAAATATTCAAAGAAAGAAGGGGATCCAATTATGGGGCAAGGTTTGGGTAAAAGACGTCAAACGATGGTTGAATATGCCACAATGGTAGAATCTGTTGATCAAAATATTCAGCGTGTGATTGATTATTTAGACAAAAATAATTTGCGTGAAAATACAATGATCATCGTGACCTCTGATAATGGTCAAAATGAAGGACCAAGTACAAATAACTTACTGCGTGACTCAAAAGGTTATATTTATGAAGGTGGAATTAAAGTACCTACCTTAGTTAATTGGATAGGAAAAGTAAATCCAAGGAGGACAGATGTTGTGATCTCGGTTATGGATTTCTTCCCTACATTTTTGGATGTGGCTGGAATTGAGAATTATAAAGGTATTTTGGACGGAAACTCAATCACGCCAGAATTTAAAAAAGACACTAAGTTTTTTGAGAAACGTCCATTATTTTTGCAGGTTTCGAGTCAGTATAAACATGGAACCTGTTCAGTCATTCGAAAGGGAGAATACAAATTAATACAGTTTTTAGCCGATGGAAAACTAGAGTTGTATGACTTGTCTAAAGATCCATTGGAAGCTACTAATATTGTGAAAAGTAATACTAAGGTTGCCAAAAAGCTGTTGGCTGAATTGGTTCAATGGCGTCATTCGAACCAAGTGCCTTTGCCTCCTAATGCTATTGTGAAGTAATAATAAAACAATTTATATGTTTTATGTTTCATTGGAATTATACAATCCGAAAAATAATTAGATAGTACATATTAGTTATAATTAAAATAAAAAATAGAGGATGTTTTACGGTAAGTAAGACATTCTCTATTTTTTTTATGCATTCCTTTTATAAGGTGTAGAAGATTATTTGCTATTTTTTTTAACATAAATTAGTAAAAGCTTCATTCAAGGATTATAGTTCCTTATCTTTGTTGAGTACTCATTTACAGCACCTTAAGTGTTTTTGCTTATTTGTATTCAGTCGCTTGTACGCATGAAGACATTTTTTTTACGCATGGAGACAAGTTGTTTTAAGTTTTTTTTAACCTTTATCCTATCGTAACAAGTATAAGCATTCTACTAAGCAATCATGATTTTTAGTAATTGTTAAAGTACTAACTTCGTTAATTTTTTTCACGCTACCAGTGCCATGCAATATGGCTAATGATAAATAGGAATTGAAAACGATGAACTAAGAATAAATATAAACTAAACCAAAACTAACCAATGAAGTTGAAGCAATCAATGAAGGAGTTCTTGAACTCGACCTAACGTAAATATATTAAACGTTATTTTATGTAAAGTAAAAAGGAATTTATTCTCAATTACTTTAACTAATTTTTAAAATTTAAGATGGCTATTTTGTTCATTGTATAAAGAAAAAAATACGACTCGATTTTTACGATAATAAATATCAAGCCATTAATAAAAAACTAACCAAATGAGAATAAAAGAAAAAAGTAAGTCAAACGGAAAAACATTCAGTTTTCTAATGATTGTCATGCTTGTGTTTTGCTGTTTTAATACCGTACAAGCACAAGAAATTACTGTACAAGGTACTATCAAAAGTACCGATGACGGAATGCCAATTCCAGGAGCGACTGTTATAGTAAAAGGATCTACAAAAGGTACAGTTACCAATTTTGACGGAGAATATGCAATTAAAGCAAAAATGGGTGATTTAATTTCGGTAAGTTATATCGGAATGTTGACCAAAAATGTTCCTGTGACAAGCAAATTTATGAATATCTCTTTGAAATCAAAAAGTCAAGATTTAGATGAGGTAGTAGTAATTGGATATGGAACCGTTAAGAAAAAAGAATTAACAGGTGCGGTATCACAATTGAAAGCAGATGATATTGAGCGTTTTATTACTCCCGATTTAGGTTCGGCAATGCAAGGACAAATAGCAGGGGTTAACATCGCTGCAAGTTCGGGTGAGCCAGGAGCGCAATCAAACATTCAAATTAGAGGAATCACGTCATTATCGGGTTCAAATACACCATTATTTGTTGTCGATGGGATCCCGCAAGAGGGAGATCCTCGTTTGAGTACCAATGAAATTGAAACGATTGATGTTTTGAAAGATGCCGCTTCTGCAGCTGTTTATGGGACACGTGGTGCGAGTGGTGTTATCTTGATTACTACCAAAAAAGGAAAAGAAGGATCAATGAAAGTTGATTTTGGTACCACTTACGGTGTACAACGTCTTGGACAAGGAATTGCATTGATGGACGCTTCACAACAATTGTATTTTGAAGTACAACAAAAAAAGAATTACAGTGCGGCCTTTGATCCGGGACCAACTAGACCAGAATGGTTGACTAATAATAATGATCTTAGAGATGTAATCTTAGTAAATGATGCAGAGAGTAAAACATATAACTTAAACGTATCTGGTGGTACAAAAAATTTCACTTACAATGTTGCGGGTGGTTTATTTAGTGCCGATGGAGTTTTGGTAGGTTCTTCTTTTAAACGATATAACGGTAGAGCAAGTACATCATATAATACCGATCATTGGAAAATTAATACAAGTATTGGTTTCATAATGGAAGATAGAGATAGAGCTACCAATAATTTAATTACAGATGCTATTCGCTACAAACCTTATTTTCCTATTATAGATGGAAGCTCGGATGTTTTTTATACTGAAGAAGGAGCAGGTGGAGTTGAAACACCTTTGAATACGTTGGCACAAGATCTTAAACGTAAAGACAATGAAAGAACAGACAAAATAAATGCTAGTTTAAGTGTTACTAGAGACCTTACCAAAGAATTAAGTTTTACTACAAGGGTAGGTGCGAATACTTCTAGTCAAATAAGAAATATATTTAGACCAAAATACACCTTAGTTGATTTAACTACAGGTTCTTCATCAGTTGATCCTTTGAAAAGTGGGGTTGAAGCACAATCATCTAGATTAAGTGTTTTTAGTTGGGATGGTACTTTGAGTTATAAGAAGAAAATAGGAAAACATGGTTTTGATGCCATTGTGACATCTGCTTTTGAGGAGCGTTCTTATCAAGAATTTTACGCGACAAGAAACGGGGTTATCTCCAATGAAATTGAGGTTCTTAATAATGCAGGACAAGATCCAGGAGCTTATTCTGGAGTTAATTATGTGAATAAAACGGCTGGTTTCATCGGTAGGATCCAATACAATTATGATGGTAAATACTTATTTTCAGTACTTGGTCGTAGAGATGGTTCTAGTAAATTTGGTAAAGACTATCGTTGGGGTTCATTCCCATCCTTATCTGCAGCTTGGAACGTTTCTGATGAGAAATTTTGGCAACCTTTAATTGGGACAGTTAATAATTTCAAGATTAGGTTGAGTCGTGGTACAGTAGGTAATGATAGTTTTGATCCTTATCAATATTCATCTGTTATTACAGGTAGAAGAAACTATGTTTTTGATACAAATGATACTGCACTTACGCTTGGATCTGCTGTAGTATCTTATGCGAATCCCGAAGTGAAATGGGAGACTTCTATTTCTAACAATATAGGTGTTGATCTTGCTTTTTTTAAAAATAAATTTACGCTTACCGCAGATTATTACGTGACAAAAAAACAAGATATGTTGTTTCCTGTGCGTCTACCAGGGTCGACGGGTGTAGTAAATGGAGAGCCTCAAAATGTAATTTTGAATATTGGTAATATGACCAATAAAGGTTTGGAGATTGGTGCAAACTATCAGCAGAAAATAGGGAAAAGCAAATTTAATTTAGGCTTAACTTTTACCAAAAACACCAACGTAATTACAAAAATTGTTGACGGAGTAGACATTATCTACAATCCGAATTCACAAGTTTTAGGTGATCCTGCTACTGTTTTTAAAGTAGGCCGTGAAGCAGCATCTTTTTGGCTGTATCAAACAGATGGTGTTTTAAAAAATGATGCAGAAGTAACTGCTTATAATAATTTGACTGGAGGAACACCTTCTCAAAAAGGAGATTTGCGCTTTGTAGACCAATTAACTGTTGACAGCGATGGCGACGGAATTGCAGATAAGGGTGATGGTGTTTTGAACGATCAAGATAGAGTGTATTCTGGTAGTGGATTGCCTGATTTTGAGATGGGATTCAATATGAGTTGGAATTACAAAAACTTTGATATGTCAATGAACTGGTACGCGTCAGTAGGTGCTGAGGTAATCAATGGTACCAAAGCAGATGCTTATGCAAGATTTCGTCACGCTGATTTAGTAAATATGTGGACTGCGGATAATCCGACTTCTAATATTCCATTGGCTAAAGTAAGAACGCACAGAGATTCTAGTGGAATCTCAGATTTATTTTTAGAAGATGGATCTTACTTAAGATTAAAATTGATAACATTAGGATATTCGTTGCCAAAAAGTGTTTCTACAGCAATGGGTATTTCAAAGTTAAGATTTTATGTGTCAGGACAAAACCCAATCACTTTTACAAAATATAGTGGCTTTGATCCAGAAATTGGTGGTAATAATGTAGCCCAAAGAGGTCTAGATTTATCAAGATTCCCTTTGACATCATTGTATTCATTAGGTGTAAATGTTACGTTTTAACTGAGAAAAAGTTTTTTGAAAAGTGTATAGCTACGAGCTGCTAGTCAGGAAAACTGAAGCTAAGTAAATTTCGACTAGCCAATAAAAAAAATAAAAAGAAAATTATGAAAAAGATAGTTTTAATACTAATAGTTGTGTTGATTGGATCAATGCAATCGTGTACCGAGTATTTGGAAGAATCCAATCCAAATAATTTATCAACAGATACTTACTGGACCACTTTGGATGAATCAGAGTCAAATTTGACATCGGTTTATGGAGGAATGTTGGACAGCTATATATTAGATTTGGAGCGTGAGCCCTATCGTTGTGATATATCGCATCCACAAACGAGAGGTAGTGGGAATATAAATTTATCATGGGTACCGTGGTACCAACAGACGGTACAGTTTGACGATTCTGATTTACAAAGACGTTGGGAATCAAAGTATCGTGTGATATGGAGAGCCAATCAAGTAATTGAAGGATTAAACAGTATGACTGATGTTTTGAAAGCAAACCCTAGATGGAAACAACAAATGGGACAAGCTAGATTTTTTAGAGGATTAATGCACTTTTACTTGCATTCAGAATTTAATCAAGGAAAAATAATCATTCGTGATAAAGTGCCTACTACAGTTGCTGAATATGCTAAGGCACTGTCAACATCACAGGAAGTAATGGATTTCTTTAGAGCTGATTTAGAATATGCTTATGCCAATTTGCCAGCACAAATGCTACCTAAAACAAGAGCTGATGCAGGAGCAGCAGCTACCATATTGGGAACGAGTTACCTTTATGAAGGAAAACCTTTGCTTGCGAAAGTATATTTTAATGATATCATCAACAATGTGAAAGGTGATTACGGATACGCATTGCAACAGGATGTTTCTAAAATGTTCAATGGATTAGCTGATTTTAATTCGGAATCAATCTTAGAAATTAATTATGCAGATAATATTCAAACAGAAGATAATGTCTTTAATGAGGAAGGATTTACAAATAGAATGGCTAGATGGACTGCTCCGCAAGGAAAAAATTTAGAAAATGGTGAGACTCTTGGAGGTCAAAACACGATGTTGCCAGCGGCATGGTTAACCTATGAATACGTAAAAGAGCCTATGGATACCAAAGATGTTCGTAATCATACAAATGGTCTTTTAACTGGTCCAATGAGAACCATTCCGTTAAGAGCTTCTCAAAGTATTGCAGTTGTAAATGATGAAATATCTCCTTACTACGGATTCAAAGGACCTCAAGTAACTAATTTTGGAGGAACCTTCTTTTCTTATTTGAAAAAATATACTAGTCATGCTATACCAGGTATTACCAATGAATTTCAAACAGGAACTTCTCCGCAAAAATCGCCTAGAAACTTTGTTGTTAATCGTTTGGCAGGTGTTTATTTGATGCAAGCCGAGTGTTTGGCAAAAACAGGAGATTATGCTGGTGCAGTAACTTTAATAAACAAAATTAGAGCTCGTTGGGGATTGAAATTATTAGGTCCTACAAGTACTGCCGCTAATGATTATGATGGTAAGACTTATAATGATGAGACTTCGATCATGAATCAGTTGATGTATAAAGAATATCCATTAGAGTTATCATTTGAAGGTTTTAATACCCGTTTTAATGATTTACGTCGTTGGGGAGTTACAGCTCAAAGGCTACTTTTGCTAAGTACAGAAGTATATAGCGTGACTGATTATACTTATAAAACCACAGCTACACCTGCTAAAACAGCAGTAAGAAAGAATAGTTTGCTAGTCAAAGGTGCTGGTAATTTACAGTTTACAGAGTTTGTTGAATCGTCAGCGGCTTGGTCAGCAAAAGATTTAGGCTACTTCCCGATACCACAAAACGAAACGCTTAATAATTCAAGCATTAAATAATTTAATACTATACTTTCAAACAGGTGCAAGTTATCCTGTTTGGAATTATAATTCTATTAAAAATAAAAGTAAAAAGATGAAAAAATATTTTATTATATCCACGATGTTAGTGTTGGCTCTGTTCGCAGGAAGCTGTACTAATGACTATGAATTACCGTATAATGATTATGATAGCTTTACTTGGTGGTCTTCGCCAAAATTAGTTTATAATGCTTTAGTCAGACCTGATGCAAGTAATAATGGAGCTGTTGCTGTGGGAACTTATGTCGCTTTTCAGGATCTTTCAAAAGGGGATCTTTCTCATGAATGGAGTATTACTAGCGGTAACAGCTTTTTAACTACTACATTATCAGAATTAGAAACTGCTAATTATGAGCGTTTTATAAATCCTAAATTAGGCTTAGTAACTACGGATAAACTGGTTTATGTCTTGTTTCAAACAGCAGGAGTTCAACAAGTCAAGATAAAAAACACCTATAGTCGCAAGGTGATTGGGGCTGTAGAAATTAATGGAGTTTGGACAGCAGAAGCGATAGTAACCATTACGGTTACACCATAAAGTATTCAATTGGTGGTTATACTTTAAAATTTTTTAAAGTAAACTTTAAAAATAGCTTTAGATAAAAAGAGCCTATAGAATACTATTGTGATCAATATATTTTATAGGCTTTTTTACTTCCTTTGATGTTTATGTTTGGGAAATAGTATGAATTATGTGCTTGTATAAGTTTCGCTTTTACGCTTATTTTAGAATTTATAGTAGAAGATAGATGTAGTTGGCTTTGTGATTATTATTTCACTGTAGGTTGATTTGTTATCATAATTCATTTAAATAGTGCTCTTTAGGTACTTTATGGCCAATATTTACCGAGGGATACAAAATATTTACTACTGGAAACAGCCGTTAGTACCATTTTCGGCTACTTTGTATTAACGATATAAGTTAGTAGTAAGAGAACTTTGTTTGTAGTCTTATTGATTTAGAAATAAAATTTTCTATTATCGAATACTTTAAAATTAAGTATACCTTCTATTCTTGTATTCATTTACTAAACCTTAATTATTAACAAAAAATTTAAAATTATGAAAACACAATTACTTAAAAAATTATTGATGTTGGTTGCATTATTTGCTGCCACAAGTATGTCGGCACAGGTTTTTACATTTAACTCAGGCCTTGAAGGATGGGCAGATGGATTTTCGGGTGCATCAAATGGTATGCCTGTACATGCTCCAACAGGTGGCGAAGCAGGTACTGGTGCATTAAAACTTACAAGGTTAAGCAATAATGCAAACTTTGGATATAATACAGGACTAAATCCTGGTATTGACGGAATTACAAAGAAATTTATTAAAATAAGATACAGAAACGAAACATTAGGAACACAGTTTAGAGTACAAGGCTCTAGTACTGCAGGGACTATAGCAAATACAGTATTTCCAATTGCCGCAGGTACTGGCTCAGTAGGCTCAGGAGTTTGGACAACTTCTTATTTAGATATGACAGGTGTCGCAAATTGGTCTGCTGATGTTAATAATCTAGATATTCTCGTAAGAGTTGGTTGGGTTTCTGGTGAAGCGGGATCAATATATGTCGATTCTATCGAGTTCTTAAACTCTATTCCTCCAGCTACTGTAACTGGAATACTTAAGAACCCAAGTTTTGAAGATTATGATGGTACTGTAAGTCCATGGAATCCAAGTAGTTCAACTTATGCAGCAACAGTTATTAGCTCTGATGATAGTCACGGTACAGGATCATATAGTTTAAAAAGTACTTATTCAGCACCAGACGCAGGCGTAACCAATTTTGTCTTTAATGATTATGTTCATAGTATTGGTTCCTCTACTACTGATGATGTAGTAGCTACTATGTGGGTAAAAGTAGTACGACCAGGAACTCCGGGAACTTCTCCATTGATTACAGTTCAAGGTCAAGCAAGAACTGGGACAACAGATGTAGGAACTTCATTAGTTACATTAGGTCAAAATAAAACAACTACAAAGACTGATGGTTCATGGGAGCAAATTACATATGCTTTTACACCTGCTGCAGCCTACACTCATGCTCAGTTTAGATACGGAATTAGTGGTGCTGACTTAATGGCTGGTGATATTGTTTATGTTGATGATATAGCTGCAAATCATACTCCATCATTATCAGTAAAAGGTAATACATTAGAAGGGGTAGCTGTTTATCCTAATCCAGCTACTGGAGTTGTAAATGTAAACTCAGTAAATGGTGGTTTAATTTCAGTGTACAATACATTGGGTGCACAGGTATTAACTGAAAAAGCTACATCTGTAAGTCATCAATTAAATGTTTCAGGATTAAGCTCAGGAGTTTATCTTTTAGAATTCACTTCAGAAGGAAAATCAGCGATTTCTAAATTAGTTATTAAATAATTTAAAAGATACTATATTTCTGGTGATGAGTTAATAATCCTGACCGGTAGATTTATATTTCAATTAAGCACTTGCAATAATTTTTTGCAAGTGTTTTTTTTTGTTCAATTTTTTAATTAGGTTTTATGCAAAATGTATATACTTTAAATATCTAGCAGTTGTAATTATTATTAGAATGTAAGAGTTGATTTTATTCTGTAATCTTATTTAATCATGTTGCCTATTACGCTCTTTCAAATTTAAATGCCATTTATTAATGCAGTACATATTTCACCTCTTCCTTTCAATTATCATATCAAAATTTTAATGTAAGGTCTATCATTAATTTGCTAAGTAGATATAAAGATTTACTGCAATAGGGATAAAATGGAAACACCTAATTAAGCGGCATAAAAGTGGTGTTCAGATGTTTTTACTATTATAAAAGTTTTACAAGTGTGCCCCTCACCACTTGGTAGCATGATATGGCATACATTGTAATTGGTGCTTTCAAATAAAGAAATCACATCCTCTTTAGATAATGACTTAGCTTCCTTCCGTACCTAATATATTCAACTAGTTACGACTCCTGTAATACCGTAGCGTGTGCGTGTTGACAAATCAAAAAGGATAAGAAATTACAGAAGTTTGATTGTAAGCAGTTAACTATTTTTCGAAAAAAGATAATTCTTGGTTGACATCTCGTTACAAATCTTGTCTTTTATTTCGAAAAAGAACAAAATATTTCTCCTCAATAGGAGCACTATTAATTTTGCAAGGACTACTATATTACTTGTACAAGGTTTCTTATGTACATGTTGGTGCCCTACAGTGCTTGCGTCCTATTTTATGTGTGAGAAATTAACCTCAAGAGACAATAAAATAACCTACAAATACAAAAAAAGAATGGTGATGAAATAGATTTGTTTGCTGTTTTAAAGGGAATTAAGAAAACTATTTTCTGATTTTTTTTATTCAGTATAAAGACAATTACAAGAGGTATTTTAGTTGATAATACGCTGAATAATACTTGTTGTAATTGGATTTTTAAACCAACAAACAAACTAAATTATTATTTATGAAACAGAGTAAACATTTTAGAAGCGCTTCTGCTCTTTCTTCTAGATTGAAAATGACGTGTAAGCTAACGGCCCTATTTTGCATGGGTACTGTAGGGTCTCGAGCAGCTACAGATCATTTCGAAAAGGAATTTAACTTTATTCAAACCGAAGTTTCGAATCCTAGTCTAAAGCAAATTACTATAAAAGGTACAGTTAAAGATGAAGACGGAATGCCAATTCCGGGTGTGAATGTGAATGTAAAAGGAACTACTATTGGCACCACTACTGATATTGACGGAAATTATACGCTTGCTGCCCCTGATACGGCTAAGGTTTTAGTTTTCTCTTATTTGGGTTTAAAGACCACTGAAGTGGCAATTAACGGAAAAACAGTTTTGAATACTGTGATGAAGAACGATGCTGCAACATTGGAGGAAGTTGTTGTGGTAGGTTACGGAACGGTTAGAAAATCAGATGTTACAGGCTCTTTGTCTTCTGTGAGCACAGAGGAGATGAACAAAACGCAAAATACATCTATCGCTCAAGCGATTCAAGGTAGAGCAGCTGGGGTTACAGTCGCCAAAGGTTCTGGTGGTCCTGGTGCTACACCAACAGTGCGTATCAGGGGAGTGGGTACGGTGAATAATGCCGATCCATTGTATGTGGTTGATGGTGTACCTATAAGCGATATTTCAAGTGTAAATATGGCCGATGCAAAATCGGTTGAGGTTTTAAAGGATGCTTCTGCAACAGCGATTTATGGATCTAGAGGAGCCAATGGAGTTGTCTTAATAACGACCAATGGTGGTAAAAAAGGAAAAACAGTAGTTAGTTATAAAACGTATACTAGTTTTGACAAACGTATCGATAACCTGGATGTATTAAATTCTGAGCAATGGGCTACATTGTATAATGAAGCAAATGCAAACGATGGAAAAGCTGCTGATCCCAATTTGGCAAATCCTTCATCATTGCCAAATTACGACTGGAAAGATGCCGCTTATAGAGGTGGTAGTATTCAAAGCCATCAAGTATCAGCCTCAGGAGGTACCGAAAAATCTACGTTTTATGTTGGTTTTGGTTACATCAATCAAAAAGGTATTATTAACGAGTCGAGCTACAAGAGAACCAATTTTAGGGTGAACAATACCTATCAAATTTCTCCTAAGATTAAGTTAGGTAACAACATTCAATATGCTGTTTCAAATACACAATCGATTCCATCTTACGGGGGAAACTCAAATGCAAAGGCGGCCTTTAGTGGTTTTTTTATTGATCCCGTAACACCATTTTATAATGCAGACGGTAGTTACTCTCTTCCTAAATATGCGGCACAACCAATCAATCCTCTTGGATTAACCAAATTTGGGGTAACACCAGAGAAAAAAGAAAATTTCTTAGGAAGTGTTTTCGTAGAAGCAGATATTATAAAAGACCTTACTTTTAGATCTAATTTTGGTTTACAGATTAACAATACTTCGGTTGATAATTACAAACCGGCTTACTATGTTTCGCCACTTTTCAGTTCACCTGTGAGTACTTATGATTTGAGCCGTTCAGAAAATCGTTCTATTATATTATCGAATACTTTAAATTATAATAAAACAATTGCTAAAAAGCATTATATCACCGGATTATTGGGGCAAGAGATTCAAAATGCAAATACAAACAATGTAAATGCTAGCCGAAATTCAATTCCAACAAGTGTAGGTCAACCCACCATTAATGCAGGGGATGTTGCTTCTTCTACCAATGGAGGATCTATATCACAGTCGAAGTTATTATCTTTCTTCGGAAGATTTAATTACAATTTTGACGACAGATACTTGCTAACAGGTACCTATAGAATGGATGGCTCATCTCGTTTTGGTGCAAATAATAGATGGGCAAAGTTTCCTTCCTTGGCAGGTGCTTGGAATGTACACAAAGAAAACTTTTTTAAAGTAGACGCTATCAGTCAATTTAAAGTACGTGCAGGATGGGGAGAGACAGGGAATCAAAACATCCCTAATGCAGCAATTTATAACACATTAAATGTTGGGACAAATTCCATCGCTGGAAAAGATGAAACTACTGCTCTTGGAGTGGCGCCTTTAACACCAGGTAATGCAAACTTGAAATGGGAGACTACCATTACTACAAACGTTGGTGTTGATATGGGATTTTTGAACAATTCAATTACACTTACAGCCGATTATTTTATCAAGAATACTTCAGATATGTTGATGGCGACTCCAATTTTATATTCATCAGGATATGCTAATAGCCCGTATACAAATGCTGGTAATATCCAGAACAAAGGACTTGAGTTAACACTTAATTATAAAAAAACGATTAAAGATTTCTCCTTTAACGTAGGGGGGAACATCTCATTTATCCGTAATAAAGTAACTGCTTTAGCCTCTGAGGGAAGTATTATTCAAACTGGATTTGGAAATAATTTTTATAATATTTCAAGAACAGAAGTAGGACATCCATTGGCTTCTTTTTACGGATATCAAATGGTTGGTATTTTTCAAAACCAAAAAGATATTACCGATAACCCTTCCTTATTAAACACACAGCCTGGTGATGTGAAGTATAAAGATATCGATGGCGACGGACAAATAACTGATAACGATCGTACGTATATTGGATCTCCATTTCCAAAATTCACATATGGACTTAATTTAGATTTAGCCTACAAGCAATTTGATTTTACGGCTTTCTTTCAAGGTTCTCAAGGGAACAAAATATTTAATACTACAGATTATTGGTTAGAAGGGGATTATGCCTCCAATTCGAGTACATCAGTATTAGGTAGATGGACAGGTGAGGGAACATCAAACACAGTGCCTAGAGCTACTTTTACTAATGCAGGTAATAATAATTTACAATCTAGTCGTTTTGTCAAAGATGGATCTTATTTGAGATTGAAGAATGTACAACTAGGATACACTTTTACAAAAAGTGTTCTTAACGCAATTTCGTTACAAAACCTACGCATATATGTTGCTGCCCAAAACCTCTTGACCTTTACAAAGTATGATGGAGTTGACCCTGAGTTGGGAGTAGATAGTTCTCAAGATAGTCCTTTGGATATTGGAATAGACAGAGGAAGATACCCATCTGTGAGATCATTTTCTTTAGGTTTAGATATTAATTTTTAATAAGTAAAAGCGATGTATACATATAACATAATTAAAAAAAGCATAACATTTTCGGCTCTTGCATTGGCAGGATTGACGGTCTCGTGTAGCAAAGACTATTTAGAAATCGAATCATTTGGAACGCCAGTAGTAGAAAATTTTTATAAAACGCCAGCAGATGCTGAACAAGCTTTGAACGCAGCTTATTCTCCAATGAGAGAGATTTATGGTAAAGAAAACTTTTGGGCGGTTATGGGTACAGATATCATTCAAGGTGATATTGGTACGGATGATTTTATTAAAGGAGGAAATAGGTTGAATGATAATTTACCATTATTCGAAAAAGAAAGTTATGCCCTTTCCACTACCAATGTAGCAATAGAGCAAACTTGGGAAACCAATTACAAAGGTATTTTGTACGCAAACTTGATTTTGAATAAAGTATCTGATATTACTTTTACTGATGCCAACCGTAAAAAAGCAATTTTAGCCGAAGCTCATTTTTTAAGAGCCTATTACTATTTTGATTTGGTTAACTCTTTTGGAGGTGTACCGTTGATTGATAAACTACAAGCACCAGATGCGTACAATATTCCTCGTGCAACCGAAGCGGCTACCTATACATTTATCGAAAATGACTTGAAGGCAGCTATTGCCGATTTGCCTTCTCGTTTTACGTATGCAACTACCTACTACGGTCATGCAGATCTTGGAGCGGCACTAGGATTGATGATGCGTGTTTCATTGTACCAAAACAAAATGGATCAGGTGAAAACCTACGGAGATCAGTTATTTGCGATTCCTTATGTATTACAAAATTATGCTACCATCTTTCAACAAGAAGGCGAGTGGAGTCCTGAGTCGATTTATGAAATTAACTTTGCAACCAATGCAAGTATATTGGGTACAGGTATTACACAACGTATTTCGCCTCGATCAAAAAAAGGGGGTGGTTTTATGCAAGCTACAGATGATCTTTTGAACGAATTTGAAGCGAATGATCCTAGAAAAGCGGCCACTTTTTATAAAATGAATGAGCCAACTGCTTATGGAACCGGCTGGTATATTCGAAAATATTCATGGGCACCATACAGCAATTATTTAAGCCCAACGATTGGTGGAACAAATAACAGTGCCAATAACATCCGAGTATTACGTTTATCTGATGCGTATTTAATGTATGCCGAAGCGATTTATAAAACCGATGCTCCAACAGCTGTAGGATACATAAACAAAGTGAGAAAACGTGCAAGAGGTACTGCAGCAGCTACTGTTGTTCCGGATCTACCACTTACCTTAAACGGAAATCCGTTGCGCGATGCCATTTATCATGAGCGAAGAGTAGAATTGGCAGGTGAAGGCTATCGTTATCACGATTTAATTCGTACCGGAAGGATTCAGTCTGTTCTTGTACCACGTGGTTTTATTGTTGGTAAACATGAAGTAATGCCTATACCGTACTCACAGGTCACTTTGTCAAAAGGTGTTTTACTTCAAAATAATTATTAAGGATTGATAGGTTAAAGTTAGTTGTTTGAAAAAGGGATTGTTCTTCGGAACGAGGGCACTGAAAAACATCGCATATTTTGATTATCATCGTTTTTTAGACAATAAAAAAACGCTTGTAACAGGAGTTATATAATCCGTTGCAAGCGTTTTCCTTTTTAATCTTGATTTTTAATGTTGGTTCAATAAGGCTATTTTGAGTTTAGCTAGAGTCATTTTGAGTAATGCAGCAGTAGCTTTCATTTTTCTACATTAATTTGAGTATTCTTTTTAAGTTGACTGCGAAAATTGCTATTGCACCTTGCATTTGCATATTGGTAATGCCATATGATATTGCTCTATCATAACCATGTACATTTTTCAACTCACTATTTTTCGCTTCTATTTTATATCGATGTTTTGCTTTTTCTTTGTAATAGTCAGTTTCTTGAAAGCTGATTTGTTCTTGGTGTAAGTCCGATTTTATCGACACCGAATATGTTTTTGTCTTGGATCCTTCTTTATAACAACCCTCTTTTAAAGAGCAGGTCTTACATTTTTCCACATCAAAATAGTAGGTTTGTATTTGATTGGTTCCAACATTTTTTTTACCTTGGCGAGCCTTTCGTATGGCCATATGACCAGCAGTGCAAACAAATCTATCGGCATCTTTATTATAGTCAAATTTATCTTCGTCTTTTCTAGCTCCTTGTGCTATTGTAACATTTAGTCTGGCTACCACTTTAATATTTTGCTCCCTTGTGAGTTTGAGATTTTCTTTTCCTGTATAAGCTCCATCCCCAATAATAGTATCAACATCAATTCCGTTTTTTTGACTAATCGCTAAAAGTCTAGGTAATTCTGGTCCATCCCCTTTTTCACCTGATGTGACTACAGCCGCTGTAATGATGCGCTCCTCGGTCATAGCTAAGTGAGTCTTATATCCAAAGAAAGAACTATCAGCAGATTTATGACCCGTTTTAGCATCTGCATCTTTTGATAAGGTAAAATTTTCTTGAGTGTCTTCTACAGTTTCTTTGAGTAGATTTAATTTCTCTTTCACAGCTGGAATCGAACTTATTGACGGCTCATTTTCAATGCGTTTTTCCAACTCTTTACAATAAGCAAGTTCCTTCTCTAAGTCATTGTCTGTATTTTTTTCAGGCATATGTTCTTTGAATTCCTGCTCAAAGCTGTATACTGTTTTTCGCAGTAGCTTGGAACGTTCTCTCAATACATCGATGGCTAAAAATGGATTGGATCTTGATAAAGTATGTGTGGCATCAACGATGATAGACTTCGAACGAATAATACCTTTTTCGATAGCAATGGTGACTGTTTTGTTTATCAACAGATTTAATAGGTCGGTATCCTTTAGACGTAGTTTTCTAAATTTTGTTAACGAACTCGGATTGATAACATCGTCTTCTGGATTCATATCCAAAAAATATTTGAAGGACATATCGTATTGAGAACGCTCCACGACATCAATATCGGAAACAGTATAGATTGTTTTAAGTAGTAAATACTTAAACATACGAACGGGACTTTCTGCCATTCGCCCATTATTGGGACAGTACTTATTTAACAACTCATCGTAAATGAATGAAAAATCAATCAAATCATTAATTTTTCTTAATAGATTTTCTTTTGGAACTATTAAATCATACAACGAAGAATACTCGCTGAATTGTATTGTTTGTTGTTGTACTAACATCTAAAAAACACTTATAATTAGATTTAAATATAAGAAAAAAGGAGTAGAAATCCATAGATATCTACTCCTTTTTATGTGTCAATTTATTAGAAAGACTTTTTCAGTGCCCTCTTCGGAACAGTCCCTTTTTTTTTTGCTTAAAACTTTAACAATATTTGGGTTTTAAAAACTCATATGTTTCATTCTAAAAAACATATGATGTAGGTAAAAAGCGATGTTACGGCTTAAATTTGTAGCCCTGATCATACAATGAATGAGATATTGCAAGAGAATTTGCAGTTTATTCAAAAAAAGATTGGGGTTATTTTTTTTATAATTCGAAAAAAAAAATAGCAGACACACGTTTCGTTTTTGATCGTAAGGTTAAGTAAGTGAGGTAGAAGATATGTGCTGTAAGAAGTGATTTTACGGCAATAATTAATTACTAATAATTTAAACCAATTAGTGCCTATGATAGACTAAATGAATAAACAATTACAACTACTCTAACAACAAAAAAAAAATCAAAAATAAACTTTTATGAAACAAACTACTCGTTTAAGAACCACTACATTTCTTTGTAATCAAATGAAATTTACTTGGAAATTGACCGCTATTTTTTGCATGGGTACAGTTGTTGCCAAAAGTGCAACAAACTATTCAGAGAATGATAAAGCATACAATAAGATAGAGGTTGCTACAAAGTTAGTACAGCAAACCCAAATTAAAGGAACTGTCAAAGACTCAGACGGAATGCCCATTCCAGGCGTAAACGTAAATGTAAAAGGAACAACTGGTGGTACCACTACTGATATTGACGGAAATTATATACTTTCTGTTCCAGAAACAGCAAAGATTTTAGTTTTTTCTTATTTAGGCATGCAAACGACCGAGCTAGCTATTAACGGTAAAAAAGTAATCAATGTATCCTTAAAAAGTGATGCTGCTGCCTTGGATGAGGTAGTCGTAATTGGTTACGGAACCGTAAGAAAATCAGATGTAACAGGCTCACTATCATCTGTAAGTACAGAGGATATGAATAAAACACAAAATGTATCCATCGCACAGGCCATTCAGGGTAGAGCGGCAGGTGTAACTGTATCCAAAGGTTCGGGTACACCTGGATCTACACCTACGGTACGTATACGAGGAACGGGTACAGTAAATAATGCCGATCCTTTATATGTAGTTGACGGTGTGCCTATTAATGATATTTCGAGTATAAATATGGCCGATGCCAAATCTGTAGAAGTCTTAAAAGATGCTTCGGCTACGGCAATTTATGGATCTAGAGGAGCAAATGGTGTAGTATTGATTACTACAAACGGTGGTTCCAAAAATAAAACTACTATATCGTATAAAACATATACAGGTTTTCAGGAACGCATCGATAACTTAGATGTTTTGAATGCTAATCAATGGGCTACTTTGTATAACGAAGGGAAAGCCAATGATGGAAAACCATTGGATCCTAACTTATTGAATCCTCAAAACTTGCCATCTTACAATTGGAAAGATCAAGTGTATCAAACGGGAGTGATGCAGAGTCATCAATTATCTGCATCTGGCGGAAGTGATAAATCAACATATTACGTGTCTTTTGGATACATTAATCAAAAAGGTATCGTTGAGGAATCATCCTATAAAAGAACAAATTTCAGGGTTAATAATACCTACCAATTGACTTCAAAAGTAAAATTTGGTCATAATATCCAGTACTCAACTGCCAAAACAATCTCAGTACCAGAATATGGACAAAATCCTTGGTTCAGGTCTGCATTTGTGGGGTATTTGGTTGATCCTGTTTCTCCTATTTTCAATGCCGATGGTACCTATGGAGTACCAGGATATTCCTCAGCTACTAATCCTGCAGGATCTGTGAAATATGGTAAAACACCTCAAATTAAAGAAAGCTTTTTGGGTAATGTATTTGTCGAAGCTGACCTTCTGAAAGGGTTGACTTTTAAATCTAATTTTGGGTTACAAATAAACAATACCAAAGTAGATAATTTTGTACCCATATTCAACGTAGGACCAACATATAATGCTGTAACGAGTACGTACACGTTAAACCGTTCTGAAAGTAGGGTAATGATTTTATCGAATACCTTAAATTACAACAAAACTTTTGCCAAAAAGCATTTTTTTACTGCTTTGCTGGGACAAGAAATACAAGATTTAAGTGGGAATAACGTAAACACACAACGTAACGGAATTCCAGAAAGTGTTGCAAATCCTACTCTTGGAGCAGGTGATATTTCAAGTTCTAAGAATGACGGTGATATTTCAGAATCAAAACTTTTATCTTTCTTCGGACGTTTAAATTACAATTATAATGATCGTTACTTGCTTACAGGTACGTATAGAATTGATGGCTCGTCTCGTTTTGGTGCAAATAATCGTTGGGCAAAATTCCCGTCAGTTGCTGCGGCTTGGAACATTCACAAAGAGAATTTCTTTCATGTTGATCAAATTAGTCAATTGAAATTTCGTCTAGGTTGGGGTGAAACCGGAAATCAAAATATTCCAAACTCGGCAACCTACAACACATTGAATATTGGTACAAATTATATGTTTGGGAACGATGAAGCAACATCTACAGGTGTGGCTCCATTGATTCCAGGAAATGCTGACTTGAAGTGGGAAACTACAATCACCAAAAACCTTGGTTTGGATGTTGGTTTATTAAATAATTCAATTACGCTTACTGCTGATTATTTTATCAAAAACACATCAGATATGTTGTTGGCAGCTCCTGTTTTATTAACAGGTGGGTACCAAAATAGTCCGTATACCAATGCTGGAAATATTGAGAATAAGGGATTGGAATTTACAGCCAATTATAGAAAAGTGATTAAAGATTTCTCTTTTAATGTTGGAGGAAATATTTCATTCATAAAAAATAAAGTTACGGCATTGGCAGGACAAGGGAGTATTATTCAGTCAGGTCCAGCCCAAGGCTTTAGTAATATTGGTAGAACACAAGTTGGTCAACCTATAGCTTCTTTTTACGGGTATGAGATGTTAGGTATTTTTCAAAACCAAAAAGAAATTGATGAAAGTGCCACATTTGCCAATACCAAACCTGGAGATGTAAAATATAATGACATAAACAAGGATGGTGTCATAGATGATAAGGATAGAACTTTCATTGGATCACCTTTTCCAAAATTTACTTACGGTTTCAATATTGATTTGAATTACAAACAGTTTGATTTTTCTGCATTCTTCCAAGGGAGTCAAGGGAATAAAATCTTCAATGCTAGTTTGTATTATTTAGAAAGTGATTTAGGAACCAATCTAAGTTCGAATATGCTTAACAGATGGACTGGCGAAGGTACTTCAAATTCAGTTCCAAGAGCAACATTCGATAATAACGGAATCAATACCCAACAATCTAGCCGATTTGTAAAAGATGGTTCGTATTTACGTTTAAAAAATATACAGTTAGGCTATACTTTTCCGAAGTCTATTGTTGAAAAGATTGCATTAGATCAATTACGCCTTTATGTAGCGGCTCAAAACTTATTGACATTTACAAAATACAATGGTTTGGATCCAGAAATGGGAGTTGACTCAGCCTTAAGTAGTCCATTGGACATGGGGATTGATAGAGGTAGATATCCTTCGACTAGAACTATTTCTTTAGGATTAGATATTAATTTTTAATAAAAGCTGAAATGAAATCATATAAAAAAATAAAAAAATCTATAGTAGTATGTTCTGTACTAGCTTTAGGATCCTTGGTATCTTGTAATAATGATTATTTGGATGTAGGTGTTTATGGTACACCAGAAGTGGACAGCTTCTACAAAAGCCCTGTTGATGCTGAACAAGGTATAACGGCAGCTTATTCGCCTATGAGAGAGCAATATGGGCGTGAAAATTTCTTGGCCTCCACTGCTAGTACTTTACTATTTGGGGATATAGGAACAGATGATTTGCTAAAAGGTGGTGCAAGATCAAACGATGGACCACAATTATTTGAGAAAGAAACCTACGCATTAACCACTTCAAATACTGCCGCAGAAGCAATTTGGAAAGTCAATTTTAAAGGTGTTTTATATGCCAATCTAGTCCTTGCAAAAGTACCTGCTGTTGATTTTACTGATGCTAATAGAAAGAAGGAAATCTTGGCCGAAGCACACTTTTTACGTGCATATTACTACTATTATTTAGTTAACACTTTTGGTGGTGTGCCATTAATTGATAAGCCACTTGAACAAGGAGCTTATAATGTAGCACGCAGTTCAAAAGCTGAAACATATACTTTTATCGAAAATGACTTAAAAGCTGCCATTGCCGATTTACCGTCTCGTTTTGCAAAGCCAGCAACATATTTGGGGCACGCAGACAAAGGAGCGGCATTAGGCTTGATGATGCGCGTATCACTGTATCAAAATAAAATGGGTCAGGTGAAAACTTATGGTGAACAATTGTTTGCAACACCTTATGTTTTGGCTGATTATACTACAATTTTCAGACAAGAAGGAGAGTGGAATTCAGGTTCAATTTTTGAAATTAATATGTCTTCCAATGCAAGTAGTTTAGGTACTTACATAACAAGTATGATGACGCCAAGAAATAAGGGTGGTATCGGTTTTGGACAAATACAACCAGAATTGAGAAATGAATTTGAAGTGAATGATCCACGATTAGCAGCTTCGTTTTACACGGTTACAGGTAACTACGGAACTGATTGGTATAATAAGAAATACTCTTGGGCTCCCTATAGTAACTATGCAAAACCTACGACAGGAGGTACTGGAAACAGTGCTAATAATATTCGTATAATTCGCTTAGCAGACGCATATTTAATGTATGCCGAAGCGATTTACAAAGTTGATCCTGCAACCGCTGTGACGTATGTAAACAAGGTAAGAAAAAGAGCAAGAGGAACACAACCTATTACGGTAGTTCCAGATTTGATAGCTACTTTGAGCGGTGATGCGCTACGAGATGCAATATACCATGAGCGAAGAGTGGAACTTGCAGGTGAGGGATTGCGTTTTCAAGACCTCATTAGAACAGGAAGAGCCAAAGCACTACTTAGTCCTTTAGGTTTTGTCGAAAACAAAAATGAAGTAATGCCAATACCGTATTCTCAAACAGAGTTATCACAAGGTGTTTTACTTCAAAATAATTATTAATGAGTTGGTTTTAGTTAGTTGTTTGAAAAGGGATTGTTCTTCGGAACAGTCCCTTTTTTTTTATGTACTGAAATATGAAGAGTTAATTATGATTTGTTAGCTAATGCAATTTCTTGTAGGTCTTAATAACGAGCGTGGGGGTAGTTTGATAAAAAAAGCACTGAAAAGTAAATGGATTATGGTTAATAACGTGTTTAGATTTTAATAATTAAAATATTTAAGGCAGCAATAAGGTGATGTTTTGCTATTGTCTTTTTTTATACTCTTTAAAATGATGAAAAGTGATAATTCATCATTTTTTTTATTTGTTTATTTTTTTTTTAACTTAATTTAAGATAATGATTATTTTAACGATTAGATGATTGATTTATGATCCTGCATTTATTAATGTCTATTTATTTAATTTGTAGTAAAAACTTATATTTTTTTAATTAAATAGCATCATATATCTATTTTGATGTTAAATATTGAGAAATAACAGAGTACATTATTTTATTCAACTTTTAACTTTTTTTAGCAATACGCAGTTCTGTTAATACCGTAATTTTGTTCAAATAAGAAACTTAATTAACATATGAAACTTTGTTGATTAATGTTTGTACTCGAAAACTATTAAGAACTATTCTATTAATTAACCTAAAAAAATAAAAGTCTATGTAAAAGCTATTGTAAAATTGACTTTAGTATCGAAAAAAAAATTAAGAAATAAAACAAAATTATTTTATGAAAAAGATTAATCGAAAGGAACAAAAGAGTCCTTACAACTACCGGTTTAATTTAGCATTAAAATTAACTGTGATCATTTTTGGAATCACTATTAATTCTATGAGAGCAGACAACAAAAAAGCAAATAATAAATTAGAGGTATTAAATATTCAACAAATACAACAAATCCAAGTTAAAGGAACTGTAAGGGATACTGATGGCATGCCTATTCCAGGAGCCAATGTAATGATAAAGGGAACTACAACTGGAACTACAACAGATATTGATGGAAACTATATTTTAGCAGTTCAAGGAGTAGGACAAACATTGGTTTTTTCTTATCTAGGTTTAAAATCATTAGAAATTAAAATTAATGGAAAAATGGTTGTTAATGCTATTTTAACTAATGATGCCGCAGCATTAGAAGAAGTAGTTGTAGTTGGTTATGGAACAGTAAGAAAATCAGATTTAACGGGATCTGTATCTTCTGCTGATACAAAAGAATTAAATAAAACACAAAATACAAATTTAGCGCAAGCTATTCAAGGTAGAATGGCTGGAGTATCAGTAACTAAGGGTTCTGGAGGACCAGGTTCTACACCAACAGTGCGAATAAGAGGTATAGGTACTGTAAATGGCGCAGATCCATTGTATGTAGTTGATGGAGTTCCCATTAATGATATTTCTAGTATTAACATGGCAGATGCAAAATCAGTCGAAGTTTTAAAAGACGCTTCTGCAACTGCAATATATGGCTCTAGAGGAGCAAATGGAGTTGTTTTGATTACTACAAATGGTGGGACAAAAGGCAAAACAGTTATAACTTACAAAACATATGTAGGCGTTGAAAATAGAATTGATAATTTAGATGTCTTAAATTCACAACAATGGGCTACCTTATATAATGAAGGAAATGCAAATGATGGTAAACCAGCAGATCCAGCTTTAGCTAATCCTTCGGCACTACCAAATTATAATTGGAAAGATGCTATATATAAATCTGGTCAGATGCAAAGTCATCAACTGGCTGTTTCTGGAGGTACAGATAAAACAACTTATTACGCTTCATTCGGTTATATCAACCAGACAGGGATTCTTCAAAATTCTTCTTATAAAAGAACAAATTTCAGGGTAAATAATACCTACCAAATAATGCCAAAAATTAAAGTTGGTCACAATATTCAATACTCAAATTCAAATACCAATTCGGTACCATCTTTTGGTCCAGATTCGTTTACAAAAAGTGCATTTGTAGGCTATATGATTGATCCTGTATCCCCTATATACAATGCAGATGGTTCTTATGGGCAGCCAAAATATGTTTCTTCTTTAGCTGTCAATCCATTAGGATTAGTTCAATTCGGACAATCACCTAATACTAAAGAAAGCTTTTTGGGTAATGTGTTTTTAGAGATCGAAATTATTAAGGGGTTAACTTTTAAATCTAATTATGGTTTACAAATAAATGATTCTAAAGTAGACAACTTTAAACCAGCATATAATGTTTCTCCATCTTATAATTCACCTGTAAGTACTTACTATTTGCAAAGAAATGAAGACAGAGTTTTAATTATGTCTAACACTTTAAATTATAATACTACTTTTTCAAAAAAACATAATTTTACGGCACTATTAGGACAAGAAATTCAAGATTTAAGTTCAAACAATGTAACAGCACAACGTAATCAAATACCTGAAAGTGTTGCTAATCCTACGTTGGGATCGGGAGCAGTATCTACATCAACAAATGGAGGCGGAATTTCAAATTCGAAGTTATTATCTTTCTTTGGTCGAATTAACTATAATTATGATGATCGCTACTTATTAACGGGTACCTATAGATTAGATGGCTCATCTCGTTTTGGTTCAAATAATAGATGGGCACAATTTCCATCTTTAGCTTTGGCATGGAACATCCATAATGAAAAATTCTTTCATGCGAATGCTATTAATCAATTTAAGTTTCGTGTAGGTTGGGGAGAAACAGGTAATCAAAACATTCCTAATTCATCTACATTTAATACATTAAACATAGGTAATAATTACCCCTTTGGTGATTCTAAAAATACTGGGTTAGGTGTTGCACCATTACAACCAGGAAATCAAAACTTGAAATGGGAAACTACCAAAACGTCAAATATAGGACTTGATTTGGCTTTTCTTCATAATTCGGTGACATTTTCTGCAGATTATTTTATTAAAAATACTTCAGATATGTTAATGCCAACTCCCATACTTGGTATTTCGGGTTATTCACAAAATCCATATACAAATGCGGGAAATATTCGAAATAAAGGAGTAGAGTTGACAGCAAATTATAAAAAAGTAATCAAGGACTTTTCGTTTAGTTTAGGAGGTAATATCTCGTTCATTCAAAATAAAGTACTAAGTCTTAATGGTGAAGGAAGTCTTATCCAAACAGGAAGTGCAAATGCATTATATAATATCAGTAGAACTGTTGCAGGACAGCCTTTGGCATCATTTTATGGTTATCAAATGGAAGGCATTTTTCAAAACCAAAGTGAAGTAAATTCAAGTGCAATTTTACCAAATACCAAGCCGGGGGATGTAAAATATAAGGACTTAAATGGAGATGGAGTGATTAATGATAATGATAAAACATTTATAGGTTCTGCATTTCCAAAATATACGTACGGTATTAATCTAGATATGACGTACAAGCAATTTGATTTCACAGCCTTTTTTCAAGGAAGTCAAGGTAACAAAATTTTTAACTCTACAGATCGTTGGTTGGAAGCTGATTTAGCATCAAATTCAAATACTAATGCTTTAAACAGATGGACTGGCGAAGGGACATCTAACTCTGTACCAAGAGCAACGTTTGATAACTCTGGGAATAACGCTCAAATTTCGAGTCGTTTTGTAAAAGATGGCTCTTATTTGAGACTGAAAAATGTTCAAATTGGATATACTTTACCAGATAGTATTTTAGATAAAATAGCAATAAGTAAGCTTCGTTTATATGTATCGGGACAAAATCTACTAACCTTTACTAAATATGATGGTTTGGATCCAGAAGTAGGAGTTGATAATACACAAAATAGTCCTTTGGATATAGGTATCGATAGAGGTAGATATCCATCGGTACGAACAATTTCTTTAGGATTAGATGTTAATTTTTAAAAAATATTGAAGATGAAATTATATAATAAATTCACGAAAAAAGTTAAATACTGTTCGCTTATTCTTTTTGTAAGCATGATTTCATGCAGTAAAGATTATCTAGAAGTTGGAGTCTACGGAACTCCTGTTACTGAAAATTTTTATAAAACACCAGTAGATGCAGAACAAGCCTTAATTGCGGCTTACGCTCCTATGAATACCATGTATGGACCAGGCGATTTTTGGGCAGGAATGGGATCAGATATTTTAATGGGTGACGTGGGATCAGATGATTTTTTAAAGGCAGGAGCGAATATTTCAGATAATATTCCATTGTACGAAAAAGAAACGTACGAAATTACAACAACAAATATATCATTACAGCATATTTGGGATTTAAATTATCAAGGTATATTATTTGCTAATTTAGTTATAAAGAAAATACCAGATATCGAATTTTCAGATACTAACAGGAAAAAACAAATTCTAGCCGAAGCTCATTTTTTAAGAGCCTATTATTATTTTGATTTAGTGAACAGCTTTGGAGGAGTTCCATTAATTGATAAATTATTAAAGCTTGGGGAATATACAATTCCTCGTGCGAGTACCCAAGAAACATATGCTTTTATCGAGGCTGATCTCAAAATAGCCATTGCTGACCTACCATCAAGATTTAATAGTCCTGCATCTTATTTAGGGCATGCAGACAAAGGAGCTGCATTAGGTTACATGATGCGTGTTTCGTTATACCAAAATAAAATGGATCAAGTAAAAGAATACGGAGACCAATTATTTACTTTGCCTTATACATTAGCTGCTAATTATGCTTCAATTTTTAACTCTGTAGGAGAATGGAATTCAGGGTCAATATTTGAAATAGTTTGTTCATCCAATACCAGTAATTTGGGAACAACTGTAACACGTTTTATTTCACCGAGGAATCAGAAAGGATACGGCTTCATGCAAGTTAAAGATGAATTAAGGAAAGAATTTGAAGATAATGACCCTAGATATATGGCTTCTTTTTATAATGTAACAGGGAATTATGGTACCAATTGGTACAATAAAAAATATTCATGGGCACCAAATAGTGACTATTCTTTTCCTACAGTCGGTGGTGTTAATAATAGTGCAAATAATATTAGAGTACTTCGTCTTTCTGATGCTTATTTGATGTACGCCGAAGCTATTTATGATAAGGATCCAGCAACAGCAGTTAAGTATGTAAACAAAGTGCGTACTAGAGCTCGAGGAACACAACCAATAACTGTCGTCCCAGATTTGGCTGATACTATGAGCGGCAAACCATTATTAGATGCTATTTACCATGAACGTCGTGTAGAATTAGCAGGTGAAGGCTATAGGTATCAAGATTTAATTAGAACAGGTAGAGCTGGTACAGTATTGGCTCCGTTAGGTTTTGTAGTAGGTAAAAATGAAGTAATGCCTATTCCTTACACTGAAGTGTCCCTTTCTCAAGGGGTAATAACTCAGAATACGGGATATTAGTCAGGTGACTTACATTAAATTAAAAAGGAGTATCATAGATTGATACTCCTTTTTTGTTAAACTATCTTTTATAACTAATTGCCCATTTATGTTAGTATAAAAAACATATGTTTGACCTATTTCTAAATTAAGCCATTAGATTTGTACTTTACTATACAACCAAAATTTGTAGGAATTCAAGATGAAAAAACTATTTTTAGCGGTCTGCTTTATGACAATTGTTTGTTGTGGCCTGACCAAAGCACAAGCACAAGAAATCAATTTTAATGATTCATGGAAATTTTTTAATGCAGAAGCCGATGGCGCCGAGCAAGCAAATTTTAATGATTCCAAATGGCGTAATTTAAGTTTGCCACACGATTGGGCAATCGAAGGTCCATTCGATTACAAACACAACGCCCGTACCGGCGGATTACCTGTTACAGGAACTGGATGGTACCGTAAAAACTTCAAAATGCCACAAGATGCCAAAGGCAAAGTGGTTCGAATTGAATTTGAAGGTGCTATGTACGATGCGCACGTTTGGGTAAACGGTCAGTTGGTTGGCAATAGACCTTTCGGTTATATCGGTTTTGAATATGATATTTCGAAATACCTTAAATATGATGGTTCGAATAATACAATTGCTGTTCGTTTACGTCCGCAAGATTTAGCTTCACGTTGGTATCCAGGAGCGGGATTGTACCGTTCGGTTTGGATGAAGATTGATGAAACAGTACATGTAGGACATTGGGGAAGTTATATTACTACGCCAACGGTGACTGCAGAAAAAGCGGTAGTTCAAAATGAAACGACGGTGGTAAATAAGGAAAATAAAGAAGTTTCGGTAGTTGTAAAACACGAATATTTTTCACCAGCTGGAAAATCAGTTTCAACAGTTGATGAAACGATTACTATCGCACCTAATTCTTCAAAAGTTTCCGCTTTGTATAGTTTTATTCTAAAGCCGGAACGTTGGGATACAGAAACTCCAAATTTGTATAAAACGGTTACAACTATTACTCAAAATGGAAAAATTGTAGATACCTATGAAACTAAAATTGGACTACGATCTATCGCTTTTACAAAAGATGGGTTTTTCTTAAATAATAAAAAAGTGCGTTTTAATGGCGTGTGTTTGCACCACGACAATGGTTCATTAGGATCTGCAGTGTATAAAAGAGCTGATCAGCGCAAGTTACAAATGATGAAAGATATGGGTACTAATGCTATCCGTACAAGTCATAATCCACCTTCAACAGAGTTTTTAGAAACATGTGATGAGTTAGGATTATTAGTTCTTGACGAATCATTTGATATGTGGAAAATGCCAAAAGTAGAAAACGGATATAGTATGTTTTTTGATGAATGGGCAGAGCGTGATTTGAAAGATATGATTAGAAGAGATAGAAATCATCCTTCAATTGTTATGTGGAGCACTGGAAATGAAATATTAGAACAAGGTGATAAAAAGAATGGTTGGAAAGTCGCTAAAACGTTAAACGATTACTGCAAAGAGGTTGATCCTTCACGTCCAACGACGATGGGAATGAATAATTATTCAAATCCTTATGACAATAACTTTGCACAGCAAGTAGATATTGCTGGTGTAAATTACAAGCCAAGTAAATATTCTGAAATTCGTTCTAATTACCCGGAGCTTCCAATTTATGGTTCGGAAACCTCTAGTATTACAAGTAGTCGTGGGGTATATCATTTGCCAATTGAAAAATATGAAAAACATGCCTCAAAACATGTAACTAGTTACGATATCATTGGACCTTCATGGGCTTATCCACCAGATATTGAATTTCATTTTCAAGAAGAAAACCCATTTGTAATGGGAGAATTTATTTGGACAGGTTTTGACTATTTAGGCGAGCCAACACCTTATGGAGGAAGAGATAATTCCACCAACGGACATTGGAATGGTGATTGGCCATCACACAGTTCTTATTTTGGAGCAGTAGATTTAGCTGGTTTTCCAAAAGACAGATTCTTTTTGTATCAAAGTCATTGGTCAACAAAACCTATGATTCACTTATTGCCACATTGGAATTGGAAAGGAATGGAAGGAAAAGAAATTCCGGTTTATTGTTATACGAATGTGGATGAAGCCGAACTTTTTGTAAACGGTAAATCAATGGGTCGAAAAGTAAAAGGAAAAGATTTGACAGAAATTAAAGTGAATTTTATTCGATACGAACCAAAAACTTTTCAATCGAAATACCGTTTGTCATGGAATGTACCTTACGAGCCAGGAACAATTAAAGTAGTTGGTTATAAAAACGGGAAAGCAGTAAACGAAGAAGTGATTAGAACAGCAGGAAAACCAGCTAAAATCAGTTTGTCTGTTGATCGTTCAAAAATAACTGCTGACGGTCAAGATTTGGCTTATGTAACGGTTAAAATTCAAGACAAAGACGGAAATCTAGTGCCTGATGCCGATAATTTAGTAAACTTCTCCGTTAACGGAGTGGGAACATTAGTTGGTGTGGATAACGGAAATCAAATTAGTTTGGAATCTTTTATTGAACCAAAACGTAAAGCATTTAGCGGTATGTGTTTGGCTATTTTGAAATCTTCAAAATCAAGTGGTAAAATTACATTGAAGGCGACTTCAAAATCATTAAAAAGTGCGGAAGTAACTATTGAAACTAAGTAATTCTCTAATGAAAATAAGTACCAAAATACAAGTTGCAATCTTTGGCTGTCTATTAATTGGACAGTCATTGATGGCACAAGAGAAGCGACCAAATATCATTGTCATCGTAGCCGATGATTTAGGCTACGCTACAACAGGAGCTTTTGGAAGTGATGGAACACATGTAAAAACACCGAACATTGATAAAATTGCCAGCGGTGGTGCTAAGTTTACCAATGCATATGTGACCGCATCTGTATGTGGACCTTCGCGTTCTGGCTTGCTTACGGGCAGGTACCAAGAGCGTTTTGGAGTCTATGCCAATACCGATACACAGAAAGGATCTGCCGTTCCAGCCTCTGAAAAAGTGATGGGTTATTATTTCAAAAAGGCAGGATATACAACAGCTGCGATTGGAAAATGGCACGTAGGTGTCAAATTACCGGGACAGCATCCGTTGGATCGTGGTTTTGATAAATATTATGGTTTTAATAGTGCGCAAACGGACTATTTCAATTCACCTATTTTATACGATGGTAATGAAAAAGTAAAAAAACACGATTACTTGACTTTTCAATTTACCAATGAAGCGATTAGTTTTATAGATTCAGCTAAGAAAAAACCATTCTTCATGTATTTGGCCTACAATGCAGTACATGGTCCTAATCAAGCTCCGGATGATTATATGGCTAAATTCAAGCATTTGTCAAAATCAGATCAAGTAAAAGCAGCTATGGTTGCCGCTTTGGATGATAGCGTTGGAAAACTTTTGGACGAATTGAAAAATAAAGGTTTGGAAGAAAACACCTTAATCTTCTTTATGAGTGATAACGGAGGTTTGCCAACTTGGTGGAAAGGGAGTAATGCGCCTTGGCGAGGTTTCAAAAGAGAACAATGGGAAGGTGGTTGCCACGTACAATTTATGATGCGCTGGCCAGCAAAAATAAAAGCAGGCCAAGTACGTCAAGAGTTGACTTCGTCTTTGGATGTACTGACTACAAGTATGGCTGCAGCCGGAATCGAAAATTCAAAATCGTATAAGTTAGACGGTGCCAACTTATTACCCGTTTTCAATCAACCTAAAAAACAAGTGGTACACGAATCACTGTTTTGGGCAGGTTCACACGTACCCCGTGAGGAAGGTGCGAAGATGGATGAAGATTTCGAAAAAGACAATGCACCACCTTCATGGGCTGTTTGTAGTGGCAAATGGAAACTAGTGCAGATGATGGCCGAAGGAGAACCAATGTTATACAATTTGGAAGAAGATCCAGCAGAAACTAAAGACGTAATAAGCCAAAATAACGCTATTGCCAAAAAAATGTCCAAAGATTTTGCTTTTTGGTACAAAGATATGGTAACACCAATTACTTGGGATAAAGCTTATTATGAGCAACTGAAAACAGTTAAATAGTTTTAGAATTACGACGAAATGCCTTTTGGCAAAAGTTATATAGTTTTAGTAAAAATGAAATAATATAGATACGTGAAAAAATCAAATCTTATATTCAAAACCATAGTTGGATGCCTTATTTTTATAGGGCATTCTGCTTTTGCACAAGAAAAAAAGCCGAATATTATTGTCATCGTGGCAGACGATTTAGGATATGCAACAACTGGAATTTACGGACAAGATGGCAATAGAATCAAAACACCCAATATCGATAGAATCGGGAAGGAGGGAGCGCAGTTTACCAACGCCTATGTGACTGCATCGGTTTGTGGGCCTTCACGCTCGGGATTGCTTACGGGGCGTTACCAACAGCGTTTTGGTTCGTATGCTAATTTTGATAGCCAAAGAGGTCCAGGTGTTCCCGCATCAGAAAAAGTTATGGGAACTTATTTTAAAGAAGCGGGATATACTACTGCTGCGATTGGAAAATGGCATATTGGTGACAAGCTTCCGGGACAGCATCCTATAGATCGTGGGTTTGATAAATACTACGGTTTTAATAGTGCACAAACCGATTATTTCAATTCTCCCATTTTGTTTGAAGGAAAGACAAAAGTACTGAAACACGATTACTTAACGTTTCAATTTACCAATGAAGCCATTGATTTTATAGGAGCGGCAAAAGACAAACCGTTTTTTATGTATCTCGCTTATAATGCCGTTCATGGCCCAAATCAGGCGCCAAAAGAGTATATCGATAAATTCGAATCTGCTGGAAAAGGAGATAAAGCTATGCTAGGAATGCTCGCAGCATTGGACGATAGCGTTGGTAAATTATTAGATTATTTAAAAGAAAAAAACTTAGAAGACAATACTTTAATTTACTTTTTGAGTGATAATGGTGGATTGTCGTATTGGTACAAAGGCAGCAATGCCCCATGGAACGGTTTTAAAAGAGAACAATGGGAAGGTGGGTACCATGTGCAATACATGATGCGTTGGCCTAAAATGATTAAGGCAGGACAAGTTCGTAACGAAATGATTTCGTCCTTGGATATTTTACCAACGAGTATGGCTGCAGCCGGAATCAAACCAGCCAAAAAAGACCAGCTTGACGGTGTCAATTTATTGCCTATTTTTAATAGAAAAGAGACTCAAGTCGTACATCCATATTTGTTCTGGGCAGGTTCGCACGTGCCAGGAGCCGATGCGAGGCCAGCAACTGATTTTCCATACAAAAAAGATGATGCACCACCTTCATGGGCTGTTCGTAGTGGCAAATGGAAATTGGTTCAAATGATGGATGTTGGGCCGCCAATGTTGTATGATTTGGATACTGACCCGACAGAATCCAAAGACGTAATCAAGCAACATCCCGAAATCGAAAAGAGCTTTAAAACTGAGTTTGCTAAATGGTTCAAAGACATGAAAACACCAATTGCATGGGATCCAAAATACTATGAATTGTTAAAAACGGTTAAATAATAAAAAGAGCCTTTTGTTTGTATTCTATGAGCAAAAGGCTTTTTTTCTAAACAAGAAATAGAATGAAATTACGATTAAGAAATACAATTGCCCTCCTTACTATTCTCCTTTGGGTGAATGGGATAATGGCCAAAAACATAGCAATTTATAATAATATTTCTGTACATGATAATAGCAATTCAAAAGCGGTGAGCTATGCTGCAAGGGCTTTGCAAAGTGATTTTAATCTGAAGTTTGGTACTACAAAATCATCGAAAAAGCTCATCAATATTGAATTGAATATCAATAAGGATATGCTGGGTTTTGATAAGTACCAGATTGAAATTTTAGAGAATAAAATCATATTTAATGGTTCTGATGAACTTGGATTGATACACGCCATCTATACTTTTTCCGAAGATTATTTAGGAATAGATCCTTATGTTTATTTTACAGATTTAGTTCCAGAGATCGCTAACTCAATTCAAATTAAAACAGGGAAAATTAGTTCAAAACCGTACACTTTTAAACATCGTGTGTTTTTTGTAAATGACGAAGATTTAATTGTCGGTTTTCAAATGGAAAAATTACAATATGGTTTCAATCCTGAATTCATGGAGAAGTTTTACGAAACCATGTTACGACTTAAAATGACAGGTGTAATTCCATCTACTTTGATATTGTCAGATGAACCACATCTTAAATTAGCTTCAGACATGGGATTGTATATTGCGCAACATCATGCAGAACCTGTTGGAAGTATACCACTTTTTTGGCCCAAAGGCATTCCTTATTCTTGGTCTACCCAAAAGGAGCATTTTGTTAAATTTTGGAGGGATGCTATTGAGCGACAAAAAGGTAAAAACGTAATTTGGACTTTAAATTTTAGAGGTTTACTCGACCGTGCTTTTTGGGATGATGACCCAAGTATGTCCAATAAAAGCTCTATAAACGATAAAGCTAAAATCGTAAACGAAGTGATTCAAACGCAGTACGACCTCATTCGTGAAATTACAGGAAATCAAGAACCATTGGTTTGTGGATATTTATGGGGCGAACTTGGAGGTATGTTTCGTCAAGGGCTGATTAAATATCCAAAAAATACCATGATACTTTTTGCAGACCAAGGCTATGGTACCTTTCCAGACGGGACTTGGGAAGCAGCTGATGCATGTACGCTAATGAAAGGGGTGTATCAACACGTATCTTATCATAACCGCAGAACACATTTGCGTATCAATACCATTCATCCTAATGTGTTACATCGCGAAATGGCGAAAGCCGTCAGCCATAATTTAACCGATATGATTGTGCTGAATGTTGGGAATTTTAAAGAAAAAATATTTGGTGTGCAACAGATGGTCAATTATATGAATGATTTTGATTCGTATAAAAATCAGGCAACAGGCGATTATTACTTTGATTGGTATGCAAAGAAAATGTACAATACAAACTCCGCTTCAATCAGTCAAACCTACAAAGACTTTTTTTCGAATCAGTTTGATTTGGGAGATCCAGAACGTAATCCAGGTGATGAGTGGTATTTTTATTATGTTGAACGATTATTAAACATGGCATATCAAAAAGAAATGGACGATAAATTTTTTGATAAAGAGTTTCCTGGCGATGGCAAAAAGGAGTATTTAAAGTTGAAAGATTTTAAATCGAAAATGAATTTTGCTATGGATGCTTATGCAAACCTTTACGAAGCTACGGAAGATAAATGGGCTGTTTCGGTGCAACGTACGCTGGATGCTAAAGGAGAATTAAAAGGAAGTAAACTGAATTTTTATACGATTGACATGGCGCTTCCAACAGAAAAAATGTACAATTTAACAGCAATGGCAGCTGATTTTTCGAAGTCATTAAATTACTATGCAAACAAAGACTATCACCAAAGTCAATTAGCTGCTTATGCCGCTTTGGAGCATGCCAAAAAAGCCGTAGAAATAGAAAAGAGGATAGAACAAAATGGTTCAGGTAAATTCAAAGATTGGTACCGTTGGGATGAAACAGCCTTAACGTATCGCATTGTGGAAGTTTTAGAAAATTATATTTCACATGTAAAAGACCTTAAATTTTTTAACCTTGAATATATGAATCGCAATTCAAAAACTCCAGGTATCCAATATAAATACCAGCCATTTTTCGAAAGCGAATACCAGAAAGAGCTAATTTTTATGCAAAATGCAGAGTAAGTTGTAAAGGATTTTAGATAATCAAAAAAATCACATTTGGCAAAAATCCAATTTTTTTATAAAATAAACTATTGAAGTAGAGGAAATAGGAATGATTGACTTTATGAAATAAATGGATATGAAAAATAATATTATTATGATTCAAAAAACGATGGTCCTTGCTATGAGCTTTTTAGCTTTAGTGTCTTGTAAATCTAGTTTGAACAATAAAAATCTAGTTCAAGAAGTAAAAGACTATAAAAACTTAAGTTTCATACCACTTTCACCAGAAACGGTGGCTAGTTTTCAAAATAATATCAAATCAAAACAAGTGTTGGTGGAGCCAGATAATTTTGTTTGGGGGTTAAGTGTTGTAAAATGGGAAGGAAAATACCATGCCTATTATTCAAGATGGAAGAAAACATATGAACACAAAGGTTGGATGACTCATTGTGAAATTGCACATGCTGTTTCTGACAATCCTGCAGGACCTTTTGAATTTGTAAATGTAGTGTTGGATGCTGCTAAAACTTCAGGTTGGGATGTAAATAATTCGCACAACCCATATGCTGTTGTTGCAGATGGAAAAATTTGTTTGTACTACATTGCAAATGATATTAAAGCGTTACTTGAAAAAGAAAAAAGTTCAGATCCAACAGACAATTGGTTTGATGAAAATAGGTCTGAAATAAGAGACAGTCAACGAATAGGTGTTGCGGTGGCAAATTCTCCTGCTGGGCCTTTTGTAAGATCAGAGAATGTTGTCGTAGCGCCAGATGATGTTAAATTTAAAAAAATAGCAGTTAATCCTGCGGTCATTTATAAAGATAAGAAGTATGTAATGATCATGAAAGGGGATGATTTAAAACACGAAGAACCATTTAGAATTCAATTGGTTGGGACTTCTATGAAGCCGAATGGACCTTTCGAATTTAAAAAGAAACCGGTCTATGCTGAAGCTCAAACGGAAGATGCAAGTATGTGGTTTGACCAAGTGATAAACAAATATTATATGGTTTGTCATGTAATGGGAAAAAGCGAATTGGCATTGTTTAATTCGAAAGATGGTTTTGATTGGCAACAAGACGAAAGAAATATTTTCATGAAAAAAGAATTTATTTTATCAGATGGAACGCTGTGGAAACCAAAACGTGTGGAACGTCCGTTTGTATTAACCAATGAAAAAGGACAACCCATTATGATTTATGTGGCGGTGTATGATAATAATGTAAACGGAAATATTGCTATTCCTATTGAATATAAAAATTAGAAATATAAAACAATGAAAAAAATAACCACACTTTTATTTGCTGTAATTGTAACAGGTGTTTCTTGTAGTGCAAATCAAAAAATTGTACAAAAAACTACAGAACCGGAACCTAAGCAGAAGAACATTCTTTTTATCCTAGTAGATGATTATGGATATAATGATTTGAGTTATAGAAACAACAGTTTTTATGAAACTCCAAATATTGATAGATTAGCTACAGAGAGCACAGTTTTTAACAATGGTTATGCCAACTGTCAAGTTTGTAGTCCTTCAAGAGCAAGCATTATGACGGGGCAGTTTCCTGCACGCCATGGTATTACAGACTGGATAGGGTCTCCTGAAGGTGAGGAATGGAGAAAACAAAAAAGATATTCAAAATTACTGCCAGCCACATATAGCCATAGTCTAGATCTTAAAAGTGTCACCTTACCCGAAGCCTTGAAAGAAGCAGGATATACTACGTTTTTTGCTGGGAAATGGCATTTAGGCGAAAAAGGATCGTGGCCAGAAGATCATGGGTTTGATATTAATAAGGGTGGCTGGAGTGCCGGTGGACCGCGTGGAGGTTATTTTTCACCTTATGAAAATGAAAAATTGACAGATGGAAAAGATGGTGAAAATCTAACTATGCGTTTGGCAAAAGAAACCGTCAATTTTATGAAAGAGCATAAAGACAAAAAGTTCTTGGCGTATTTATCTTTCTATGCTGTGCATGGAGCTATAGCGACTTCAAAAGATAAATGGGAAAAGTATCGATTGAAAGCGGAGAAAAACGGAATAGCAGCTAGTTCGTTTAAAATGAATAAATTTTTGCCAATGCGAGAAACGCAGGATAATCCAATTTATGCTGGTTTGGTAGAATCAATGGACGATGCTGTTGGAGTGGTATTAAAAAGTTTGAAAGATTTAGGATTGGACAAAAATACCATTGTTGTTTTTACTTCTGATAACGGGGGTGTTTCTTCAGGAGATTCATATTCTACCTCAAATTTACCGTTAAGAGGCGGTAAAGGCTTTCAGTACGAAGGCGGAATTAAAGAGCCTTATTTTATAAAAGTTCCTTGGTTTAAAAATAGGGTAAAGGAGAATGATACTCCTGTAACTGGATCTGATTTTTATCCAACATTATTAGATTTGGTAGGGTCAAAATTAAAACCCCAAAATCATTTAGACGGCGTTAGTTTAGTTCCGCTTCTAAAAGGTCAAACTATAGCAGAACGTCCCTTGATTTGGCATTATCCCCATTATGGAAATCAAGGAGGTGAACCTTCTTCGATCATTAGAAAGGGCGATTGGAAATTAATTCATTACTATGAAGATGATCGAAATGAGTTATTTAATTTGAAGAATGACCCCACTGAAATGAAGGATGTTGCAAAGGAAAACGGAAAAATTGTAGCGGGCTTACAAACAACTCTTTTCAATTATTTAAAAGAAGTAGGAGCAAAATTTCCTGTGGAAGATCCAATGTACAATGCTGATTTGGAGGCAAAATATTTAAAAAATATAGCAACAAATAAACTCGAAAGTTTAGAAAAACAGCGAATGTTATATTTGTCACCAGACTTTGATCCAAAAAATAATTGGTGGGGAAGTTTTCAAACCAAAGATTGATGCAAAAGATTGAATTCTCTACCAAATTATCTTTTCTAAACAATAGAAAAGATAATTGGTTCAATTTACAAATCTACACTAAAGAGTTTACGAACTAATGCAATAGTTTTCGATTAGCAATTAAAGAATTTTAATAGTTACTAATTAAATAACTCTTCCTATAATAACCATTTAACCACTATTAAATCAATGAAAAAATCATTTTTATTTATTGCAGTCTTATTTCAATTTATAGGATTTGCTCAAAACAGTGCCTATTTCAAAACCTTACAAACTACAAAAGTCAAAAGTGATCCTAAACTAAAATGGACGGTAATCGGACCAGGAACATCGGGTTACAGTGAAGATTTAAACATTCATCCCTACGACAGCAATGTCATGTTTTTGAGTTATGACATGGGGAACGGTTATGGAACTTGGAACAAAGGAGATTCTTGGACAACTTTGAACGATTTTGACGGTTTGGGAAGTGAAATAAAACCTTTTAGAACCGATTTCTCTCCCAAAAACCCTGACTATGGGATTATGATCGGAAACTCTGGGACTATTTTTACCACCCACAATAGAGGGAGAAGTTGGGAAGAAATAGAAAATTTCCCTACTAAGAAAAAATGTGATGCTATAGCTTTAGACCCAAAAGACGAAAATACTTGGTATATAGGTACAGGACAGCATTGGAAAGTTAAAGGAGTGCATAGAAGTCTGAAAGAGCCCAATGGCACAAAATATAGATATACCGAGTACGGCTATATTTATAAAACTATTGATGCAGGAAAGACTTGGACAAAAATCATGGATAATATCTCTAAAGATTTAGATGTATTAAAAATTATTATTGATCCTAGAGATTCCAATAAATTGTATGTTTTAACCAATTTTGGTTTTTATACCTCAAAAGATAAAGGAAGTTCTTGGCAAGAAAAAAAATCAGGATTACCCTATAACGATGGGAGAGATTTACAGAGCTATTACAACAAATCGACCAAAGAATTCAAGTTGTTTCTGCTAATGCAAACCCATTACGAAGGGGTAGGAAAAAGTATTAAAACAGAAGGTGGTGTGTATAAAAGTGTAGACAATGGAGAGCAATGGACTTCTGTTACTGGAAATTTGGCTTTTGATATGAGTCAAATCACCGACTATTCATCAAAGAGTTTGTATTATAAAACGATTGCTTATTGGTTTGGAAATTCTGCGAAAGATGTACAAGCGCAATATCCGGAACTTCCAACTGCTACAATACCTGTTTACAATCGTTTGGCTGTAAATCCGTTAAATCCAGATATTATTTATGTTTCTAATAACTTAAAACACGATTTTAGTTTTGGACCTGCAGAAGTAATGAAAACTGAAGATGGCGGAAAAACATGGATTGTATGTGCGAGACCAGGAGATTATTGGAAGAAAAACGTCGATAAAGCGTATTGGGATACCCGTAATAATCCAGCGGGAGGTAATATGAGTTTTTCACATTTAGAAGCAGCTGCGAATACTTATGGGAATTCAAAAGCCTTTAGAGATTTACAAATAAATGGAAAAGGAGAGGTGTTCACCGTTTACGATCAGCAATTATTTATAAGTGTCGATAACGGGAATACGTGGCAACAAAGAGATGATATTGAAACGAGTCCGGGAAGTAATCATTGGGTTGGACGCGGAAATAGTAATTTACCTGGTTTTGGTTTGAATGTAAAAACAGGAATGAAAGGACAGTATTTATTCGCCTCAGAAGAACATGGAATTTGGAGAACAACCACCGATGGTGATAAGGTTTATAAGGGAGCAGTAGCGTTAGAGCAAATAGAAGGGCAAACGCAAGAGCTAACAGAAAAAGACAGAAGAGCAACTAGTGCTCCCGAAATTTCAATAGATCCAAATGATGCCAACACCTATTATATTTTGCCCAACAGGCAAAATCACGAAGGGACTTTAAGGAAATCTACAGATGCAGGTAAAACTTGGTCTACCGTTTCTGAGAAACTGATGGTAAAATTCAATCCAAATGGAGTACTGTTTTCATTTAGTCATATAATCGACAAAAAAGATTCCAACAGAATGATGTTTACCATTCCGTCGCATATACAAAGAGGTTGGCACACCAGCCACTGGATGGTGAATGGCTACTTGAGAATGACCGATTTTACCGATTTTGGTATTCATTTAAGTACCGATGGTGGTAAAACTTGGAAAACAAATAATACAGGTTTACCAGATCGTCCCAATGTTAGCCAAATGACCTATGACAATAAGTATAAAAATATTTACGCAGCCTTGGGTAGAAGTTTCGAAAAGTCGGTTGGTGGTTTGTATAGAAGTATCAACGATGGCGAATCTTGGGAGAAAGTTAGCATACCTAAGGAAATAAAAAGCATCAATTTTGTCGAAGTAGACAAAAACGGAATCATTTACATTGCTTGCGGAGAAGGTGAGGCGGCAATAAATGAGGGTGGTGTGTATAGAAGTACTAATGACGGTAAAACTTGGGAGCAAATTTTTGATATGCCACATATTAAAATGGTCAAAGTCTCGCCATTAGATTCAAAAACAATTGCAGTTGTAGTTGCACCATCCAAGGTGATCAAAGAAATAAATAGCGGAATCTATATTTCAAATGACAACGGAAAAAATTGGACAAAATACAATTATGGTTTAGGACAGGTTGATAAAATGACCGGTTTTGAATTTGACCCCTACGATGAAAATACTTTTTGGAGTTCTTGCCACGGTAGTGGTTTTGCCAGAGGAATACTTTCTAAATAATTTGAAGCCGATAGTTTATAACAAACTATCGGCTTTTTTGATTTTAACAAAAGCAGGTTTTTATAAATAGAATCCTTTGGGCGTGCCCCTTCGTTATCCCGAAGCTTCGGGACTACGGGACTAACACTCACGCAAAACACTCATGACGATAATTTCCAAGTTTGTTATTGTACGATCCTAAATGACCGACAAAGACATTTTAAAAACGGATACTTAAATAATCCGATCCTTCCGAAAAGTTCTGGACCAAAATTGGATAAGTTGGTATTTTAATTTACGATTTGTAGGAATATTTTATATATTTGAAAAAGAAATTAAAGCGAAACAAACCTTCGCTTTTGCACCTAAATATAGGTGGATAGGCGAAGGTTTGTTTCGCATATATACAAGTTGGTGGCAAGCCGAAAAGCGACGACGTAAAAATAAAACTTAAGTAAAATTATAGTTCTTTTTAGAATCAAAAAACTATTTTTGCTTTATTTTAAAACTATGGATAATAAGCAAATTTACTTAACGGTCATTGGAAGAAGACTTGCCTACTTAAAGGCAGAAGTTGAAATATTCAATTCACTAAATTTAACAGATATAAATGTTTATGCTGAAAATTTTTATCGCGATTTCCTAAATTTGTTGGGATATGAATTTGAGAATACAAACTTCTTCTCTAATAACTATGCTCATATTGATTTAATTGACACAAAAAATAAATTAGCTATTCAAGTTACTTCACAAAACGACAATGCAAAAATAAAAGATTCTATTAATGGATTTTTTAATGACCCAAATAATAAAGGTTTCAAACTTAAAATTTTATTAATATCTAAAGAAGCCAAAGCTTATAGAACCAAATTTGGCAATGACTTTGATCATAAAAATGATGTTATTGACATTAAGCGACTCTTAATTATAATTAACGATATAAAAGAGTTAAGTAAAACGAAAGAAATTGCTGATTTTTTAGACAAACAAATTCTTCAAGAAAGAAAAAAAACAGAATCAACAGAATTTGAAACTATAATGACTCTTATTGATTATTTAAGTCAAAATAAAAATAGAATAATTACAAATAACTCCGTTAATGTTGATCCTAAAAATAAAATTGAAAACAGATTTTCAGAACATTCAGAATATCTTAAACAGCAATATGCTGATTTATTTGGAAGGTATAATAATGCTCTAATCGAAGCTAAAGCAAAAATTGACACTGTTGATGTGGCTATAATTTCAGATTTTTTAAGAGATGAAAGTGATTTATGTTTGACAAAAGAAAATAATAATGCTAAATTAGCATTAGCAACTTTAGTCGAAATATTTTATAATAAACTTTCAACTAATGGGATAAAATTTGATAAGCAAGCTATAAAATATTATTTACTTGATGAATTAATAATGTGTAATGTTTTTCCAAACAAATAAATTATGCTAGTATCCAAAGACGAAAATATCAAGACTTCAGCTGTATATGTTGCCTCATTAATTCTAAAAAAAATTCAAAAACAAAAGGTTGATAAAATATCAATTTTTGAAATTTCTAAAGAACTTAAAAAATATAATATCACAAGATATAGGCATATGTTTTTTGGTCTTGCATTCTTATTTTCTTCAGGAATTATTGATTTTAAAGAACCATTTATTTATATCAAAAACAAAAATGATTAAAATTAATAAGTTATATAGTGAACCAGAAATTTTTGACCCTATATCATTTGATTATGGTGTAAACATAATTATGGGTGAAAAATCAGAAAGTACCAATAAGAAAATCGGTGTAGGTAAATCTGTTTGTATTGAATTTATTAATTTTTGCTTATTGAAAAGAATTTCTGATAGTAGATTAAGTTTAATACCTAAAAACAATAAAGATATTATTAATAGTCTAATAAAATTAGACATTGAATTTAACTCAAAGATAATTACTATTTCTAGATCAATTCAAAATCCTGATCAAGTAGCAATTTTTATTAACAATGAAGAAAAAATTTTCGATAAATTAGAAGATGCTTCAGATTATCTTGGAAACCTGTATTTTGACTCTTATCCAGTAAAAACCAAAAGATTGAGTTTCAGAAATCTTTTACAACCTATTATTAGAGACGAAAGGTCAGAATTTAAAGACTTAATACAGTGTTTTGATACAAAAAAATCTATACCTGCAGACTATAGTCCACATCTATTTTATTTGAATATTGGACTTGAGAAATATAATGATATTAAAAGCTTAAATGAAGATTTAAAAAAGAAAAATGCTTTCTTTTCAGAAACAAAAAAACTAGTTACTAACAATAACGAATTAAAAATACAAGATGCAAAAGCTCATCTAAATGAATTAGAAAGTGAAGTAACTAAAGTAAATAAGTCAATTGAGAAGCTAAAAAGTTTTGAATCATTTGAAATCATTCAAGAAGATTTAGTAAAATTAGAAACAAAATTATCTGAATTAAGAACTAGACAACAATCTATTAAATACGAGTTAAAGCAAATTGATTCTTTACCTAAACCTGAAAATATAAATGAAAATGAAATTTCAATAATTTTTAATCAATTCAAACAAGGTCTAGGAGATTTAGTTGAAAAATCACTTGAAGATTTAAAGAATTTTAAAAATAAGATAGATGGTTTTAGAAATTCCATTGTAAATGAAAGGTTAATAGCTTTAAAGTCTGAACTAACAAAATTAAATGAAGTTATTCGAAAAATAGATGACGAATATTCTCAAAAAATTATTCTTATTGATAATGGTGAAATACTTAGAGATTTAAAAACATCAATTAGTATTTTTAATGAAAAAAATAGAGAACTTAACAACCTTCGAGCATTAATTGAGAGATATGACATTGCAGAAAGAGATAAAAAAATTTTAGAAGGAGAGAAAGCTGTTTTTATAGCTGACCTAGATGAAGAACTTTATCAAAAAAATGATGTAGTAAAAAGCTTTCGTGAAACAATTCTTGAAATTCACGAAAAGATAATGGGTAATAGGGAAGCGCATTTTGAAATAAAAACTACTAAAAATAAAAATGTAGTTGATTTTATAATGAGAACTGATGATGACGGAAGTCACTCAACTGAAAGAATGAAAGTTTTTATTTATGACGTATCGCTAATGCTAAACGAATATACAAGACAAAATCATCCAGGGTTTTTAATTCACGATAATATTTTTGAAGATGACGATTCTATTGAAAAAAGTTTAAATTTTCTATATGAATATAATAAAAAAAATCCCTATGAATTTCAATATATTGTAACTTTAAACGGAGATTTAATTGAATCCGCAAGTAGAGATGCTAATTTGCTATTTACGATTGATGAAGTTAAAAAATCTTCATATACTAAAGAAAAAAGATTTTTAGGGTTTAAGTATAACGAAACAAAGTAAAAAAGGGCCAGCACCCAACAGCAATGGTTTCGTTGGGCTTGAAAAGCCAACAATGAAACCGCGGTTAAACTGAACCTCTCTACTTCCGCCACTATGGGGATATCGATAAACAAGTTTAGTCCCGACGCTTCGGGATTAAGAGGACAAAACGTCCTCTTTTTTTTTGAGCCGTAAATTAGTCTGGTTTTATTGTGTTTTCCTTCACATCATCGCATACACGCCCTAACCACAAATCTACTTTTTGCGGGGAGATGATTTTTGGCTACCACCAAGATACCAAGCAGGCGGACCTCGCAGGTCGAAAACTATTATGGTGTGTAAATTGCCCGTTTTACAACATTGTTACCTTCTGATTTTCGATTTATTTGCTACTTTTATTTTGGATTGTAGTTGTAGAGGATAAGAATTACTACTAACTAAAAAGTATTCTAATACATTATAAATACTAAAACTATCTTTCAAAATTTGATTATTTTGAAAGGAATTGTTCTTCGGGACTGTCCCTTTTTTTGTCATTAATACAATTACCGACAAAGACATTTAAAAAACGGATACATACATAACCTTGCTTTAAACTTCTTATTTTTGATTCGAATACTATTATACCATTAACCAAATTTTCCGAATAAATGAAAATCAATTACAGTCTGTTTTTACTAGTGTTAGTAGGGGTTTTACAAGGGTCTTCCTTAAACGCAAAAGAAGTTTCTACCGCTCCTCCCAAGGCAGTTTTGAGCATAGAAACTGGTTACACCATCACCAAAGTACGGACGGCACTCAACAAAAAAGAATCATTTATTGTTGCTAGTAGTTATGAAGGAACAGTTATGGGAGTTTCCTATGAGGGTAAAATTCTGTGGAAAAATGCCTTGTCTGGTTTTATGAACCATGATTTATGGACTGGCGATATCGATAATGATGGCGTTGACGAAATTTTTGCTGCTAATGCAGATGGTGCTGTTTATTGTTTGAATAGCAAAGGAAAATTACTGTGGAAGTTCCAACAAAATGAGGCACCTATGTACTCAGTTTGTGTGGTTAACAAAGACGGTAAGGCGTATGTGGTCTGTGGCGGTTATGACAATAGTTTTTATTATGTATCTCCAAAAGGAGTGTTGGTAAGCGAAATAGCATCCAAAACGTATTCAGTAGAAAAAGCTTCTAGCAAGGCGGCAAAGGAGTTGCCACCTAGCGGATTGCACATTACCAATTTTTTGAGACCTGCAAAACTAGCCAACGGAAAAGAAATAGTGGTAGTTCATGGAGTTCAAAACAGTATGAGTGGTAATGGTTCGGTTTATTTTTTCAACCCATTAGACAAATTACCTTATGAAACAATAGTCATAAAAAAGAATGGTCCTTATGGTGATTTAAAAATTACCGATGTAGATTTAGACGGAAAAAGTGAAGTGTTAATGGGACGCACCGGCGCACAAGCAAAAGGAATGAGCTATATAAAAATTGAGATTGAAAACCCTAAGAAATTGACACAGGTTGATTTTAAAAATGTAAAAAATAAGGCGTCACTCAGTAGAGGGATGTATCGTGTGATTCAAACAGAGGTGTTCAATAATAATGGCAAACGTGCTTATGTGTCGCTTTTTGGGAGTGACATAATAATTAACAATGTCGGTGAAAAAGATGCGGATGGAGAAGTGGTTCCAACTAGATTTTCTTTCAATGATATGTGTAAGGATCCAAATTCGAATAAACTTATTTTAGCAAGTGCTCAAAGTGGGGGTAGTGCCATTCATATTATTGATTTTGATGATAAAAAATGGAGAAAAGATTTTGAAAACTTAATGCCTCCAGGAAAAATACAAGACATACTTGCAAATACAAAAAACATAAAAGACAATTTAAAGAAGTTTGAAAAACCTTCTTACCAAAAAGAATCGGCGACGGTTTATTTTATGTCCGAAAGTCGAAAAAAAGACGGTGCTGCTGAAGCAATAGACCGAATTGAGGCTAAGTATAAAAATCCTGTTTTCTTAAACGGAGGTAGTTTTGATAAGGAAAATTGGGACCGTTCTGCCATGCCCAGCGAAGTGTACAAAAACAAACGCGATGGCAGAATGAAATACGTATTATCACAAGAACAAGTCTTAGATATCCTTGCTAAAAAACATAAAGAATCCAACGGAAAAGGAATTTCTTATTGGGGAGGACATGGTAACGATCCTTATATGTACCAAGTAGAAACAACCAAAAAAGGATTGGATTTAGCGAACGGAAATAAAACGGTAATCATCTATCCTGAGGTCGAAGACCATTCGGAGGCCTTTAATTTTGTGATGAACGACTTAATGTTGCCCTTGGCAGAATATGCAAAAACCAAAAATGGTAGTTTGTACTTGCGTAACAAGCATTTGTTTTGGCAGTCGAGCGTGTATATGGACAAATGGAAACCATTGGTTTCTGGAAAATACGCCAGTGTATTTGTACCTGCCATGGAAGAAACCACCGATAAATCTATGGAACTGAGTTTTACTGCTCGATTAGGACTTTGGGCAGCTGGTTCAGTAGATAGTTTTGGAGCACGTTGCGCTAGAGACAATACTAGTTTTGATCGTTTGCGTCAGCATTCGAACCAAACCTTACCGAACCATTTTCTACGAACAATGGTGTATTCTATTGCTAGTGGAGCACAGTATATTGATAATTTCCCTGTAGATCAGGAATACATGAGTTTGCTATGGGATCTAATAGCCGAAGGCGCTATTTATGTGCCAAACCGTGCTGATATTTTAAGTTTTTCACCGGTACATTTAAGCATTGCTAATCCAAATGAAGACTATCTAAACGATGCCAGTAATGTAAAGTGGTTAACGTTTTTTGATAAAGACAAAAAAGACAAGGAACCTTTTGCTTTCAGTCGATTAAACGGAACATGGCCAGGAGCGCCGTTAACTGAATGGGATTTTTCTAGATATGCTGCCGGTGCAACCGAAAGAAGATTGAATTTTATTCCGAAATACAGTAACGGGATGGTTTTGATTACGCCACCACAATTTGGTGTTTTTGCAGATAAAACCGCTTTTAGAAAACCATTGGTCGATAATATTCATCCTTGGTACAAAAACATCACTAAAGAATATTATTCGGATGGTAAAAACTATTTTTCTGCTGACGGAAAAACGACTTATGCGCCAAATGAGTATTACAAAGTGATTGAAGACGATATTAAGAAAAGTGCTGCCTTGATTCCGATTACGGTTTCTGGAAATGTAGGTTGGGTTGTAGCACAAGTTGGTCCAAAACAATTGCGTTTAACATTGGTTGAAAATGGATATATCAATCCAAATAATGCCAAAGCAATTGTGAAAATCAATAATATCAAAGTGAAGAAGATGAAAGATATTTTGAATAATGAAGAGTTTAAAGGAACTGCAAATTCTACAGTTGAAATTGACATTCCATTGGGAGGATTTCGTTTTATCGATATTGAGTTAGAAGATAATTTATAGATTATTTTAGGTTTGTCAAGATAGAAATCAAAAGATAAAATAAATAATGGTACTTCTCCTAAATTAGTGATGTTTTTTACTTTCTAATAATTTGCGTGAAGAATCCTTGTATTTAAAGGTGCAGACTAAACCATTGTAGCTATTGACGGTCTAATGTAATAACTATAACTAAAACTAAAATAAAATGAATTTGAAAACAACACTGACACTTACGTTAGCTTCCTTTTTTCTGATGTCCTGTTGTGCGGCAAAACCAGTGGCAATAGAAGACAGCTTGGTAAAAAGCAAAGTAGCTAGCCAAAAACTACCCAACCTGATTATCATCCATACCGATGAGCATAATTTTCGAACGCTAAGTTGTTACCAAAAATTACTTTCAGAAGATCAAGCTTTTGTTTGGGGAAAAGGCAATAATTCCAAAACTCCCAACATTGATAAATTGGCAGACGGCGGAGCAATTTGTACCAGTTATTACGCATCCTCGCCTGTATGTACGCCCTCTAGAGCATCCTTGGTGACCGGTTTGTATCCGCAAGCGACAGGTGCACCCAAAAACGGACTTCATTTGAAGAAAGGAATACCAACTTTTGCCTCTATTTTAATAGACAATGGTTATGCGACTTCCTATGTAGGGAAATGGCATTTGGCAGGAAATGGAACGTATGCTTTTGGAATTGAATATAATGGTGGATTTGAAGATAATCGCTTTATGATGGACGGCGGTCACGCTCCTTATTTTCATTTAGAAGGTGATAAGGTATCTGCTGTCAATCAAAATCAAATAGATAAATTCCCTAAGGAAGAACTGATTCATCTAACCGATTTTTTCACAGACAAAACACTAGAAATACTTGAACGCGATAAAAAGAAACCTTTTGCCTTAATGGTGTCTATTCCAGATCCACATACACCTGATTACGCAAAACCTCCGTATCAAACCATGTATGAAAATCTAAACATTAAAGCGCCTAAGACAATGGCCGCAGAATATACCGCCATCAAACCATCATGGGCTAAGGACGAAGGAGCAAAAGGAGATACTAATGAAGCTAGCGGTAAAAAATCCTTCGCTAATGATAAAGAAGCTTTAAAGCAATATTTCGGAATGGTAAGCCATATCGATGATAGTGTCGGTCGAATTCTTAAATTTTTAAAAGATAATAATTTAGAAGAAAATACGATTGTCGTTTTTACTTCAGATCATGGGGATATGTTTTTTGAACATAATCGTGTAAACAAAGGCGTTCCTTACGAAGCCTCTGCTAGAATTCCGTTTGTAATCCGTTATCCAGATAAAATTCCAGCGGGTAAAGTGATTAATACGGCTTATACCAATGTCGATTTTGCGCCTACGATTTTGAGTATTATGGGAATAAAAACCAAAGCCAAGTTTCATGGTTTAGACAGTTCTGATGATTTTTTAAACGATAAAAAAGTAATTGACAGCGATAGAATAACCTATTATGCCAAATCTGGTGGATGGTGGGTTACAGCGGTCAACGATCGTTACAAATTGGTAATCGACAAAAACGAGCGTCCTTATTTATTTGACTTAACAAAAGATCCAGACGAGTTGACCAATTTCTACAACGATAAAAACTATAAAGCTATTGCTCAAAAGTTGCAAACAGAGTTGTTTAAACAATTAGAGAAATATGACGAGCCAGGTTTAAAAATGAGTAAACCTTACATTACAGAATAATACATTTTAGTATGTTTTAATGATGTATAGTCAATAATTTTTTTTATTCGAACAATTAAATCCTCAGTATTTAGAAGGTTTGTTTTTTTTATTTCGAATAAAGTATAATGAAAGGGATTTTTCTACGGATTAGTCCCTTTTTTTATTTTTAAAGTTATCAAAATAGTCATTATAAAAATGCTTACACACGATATTACAACCATAACTATTCCTTTTAAATTATCTGCGTTTATGGATATTGAGTAAAAAAACGGACTATAAATAAAGTAAATTTTAGATATAATGATGCGGAAAACTGTTGAGTAAATGTTGGTTGCATTAATTAATTGAAACCAGAAAAGGAGGTTGTAATTTACAAATAGAATCCTTTGGGCGTGCCCCTCCGTAATCCCGAAGCTTCGGGACTACGGGTCGGGTCATCCATTATAAGTCCTCAACAAGTTCCGCTATCGCTGCATTTGTTTGTGGGCTTTCCTTCCAACCCTTCGGAACTTCCCCTCACGCAAAACCAACCTTGACGGTAATTCATAAGTTTATTATTACACGAATCTACAGGACCGACAAAGACATTTTAAAAACGGATACTTAAATAATTCGATCCTTCTGAAAAGTTCTGGACTAAAATTGGATAAGTTGGTATTTTAATTTACGATTTGTAGGAATATTTTGTATATTTGAAAAAGAAATTAAAGCGAAACCAACCTTCGATTTTGCACCTAAATAGGAGTGGATAGGCTAAGGTTTGTTTCGCATATATACAAGTTATGCCTCATTATAAAAAACAGAAATGCTAATAGACGACCTTTTAAAAAAAAATAGACTTTAAAGACTCTAACAGAGGATATTATACATTTGAGACTTTTGTATTAAATTTATTAAAAGTTCATCAAGATAAAAATAACAAACCTTTTTTATCCCAACCAAGAAGAATAGGTTTTGATGCTTATGCACCTGAAGGAATTGAAAACATTAGTGGAGGAACTCAAATTGAAATTAAAATCAACATAGAGAGATTACCACCAAGAATGTTAATGGAACAAGTATTAAGAATACTGCAAAGAAATCCAGAAATAGAACCATTTGAAAATATTCTTTTTATTACTTCAACTCCTATTTCTCCAAGATTTAGAGAAATGTTTGAAAAAAGAATGTTAGATCAAAACATACATTTTAAAGTTGTTCTATGGGGTTCCGAAGAAATAAATAAAATTGTTTCAAAAAATAAAAAAGAAGCAAATGATATTGCTAATAATTTATTTTCTCTTCGGATTGAATCTGCTGTTGTTCAAGTTTCAAAAGATTGGGAAAAAGAAAGGACCGAGAAAATTGAAATATTAAAGCTTTTATACAAAAAAGGACAATTTTCATTTTTTTTAGGTGCTGGAGTATCAAGTAGTGCAGGAATGCCTGATTGGAATACACTTCTTAATTCTTTATTTGTAACCTATTTGACGAATGAATTCGATAACGAAACTAAAATATTAGACACTGATATAAATCAAATAGTTGAAAGACTTAATGAAATGGACGAACCTTCAGCATTGATGGCTGCAAGATATTTAAGAAAAGGATTAGATAATAGTGTATCCGAATCAGAAATATTTAACAAAACTATTACGGAAAATTTATACAAATTAAGAGATGTTTCAAAAAAGATAGATTCGGATTTAATACTATCAATTACTGAAATGTGTATGCCACTTCGAACTGGAGCAAAAATAAAATCAGTCATTACATATAATTTTGACGATCTAATAGAAAGACAACTCGAAAAACAATCGATCAGACATCATAGCATTTATACTGATAATGAATTTATTGATCCCGACGAACTTCTAATTTATCATGTCCATGGATTTTTACCCGAAGATGTTAAAGCATATGAATCTCTAGATAAATCTACTTTGGTTTTTTCTGAAGAAGGATACCACTTAATGTATTCAGACTCTTATCACTGGTCAAATCTTGTCCAACTTTCTAACTTGAGAGATAATAATTGTCTTATGGTTGGTCTTTCAATGACTGATCCAAACTTAAGAAGATTATTAGATATTTCTTCACGAAATAGTGATAAAACAAGACATTTTGCTTTTATGAAAAGATTGACAATTGATAGTTTTACAAGTAAAGAAGGCAAAAAAGTAATTGATAATATAGATGGAGCTAAAAAATTTTTAGATAGACATCATAATTTGAATGAAGAAATAATGAGAGAGCTAGGTGTTTCAATCATTTGGTATACAGGCTACGATGAAATTCCAAAACTTTTAACTGAAATTATTAAATAAAATAACGAGTCATAACAGCAAAGATTTCGTTGGGCCTGAAAAGCCAACACCCGAGCGATAGCGAACGGACGTACTAATGAAACCGCGGTTGAACCCTTCGGCTATCGCTCAGGAGAAGCTCACCGCTATACTTCCGCCACTATGGGGATCTCGATAAACAAGTTTAGGGATTATTAGGTAAAATAGTTTCCTCTAAACTAGAGAAAAACAGCTGATTACGCACTATTCCTGTGATATGATGCATACTTAAACATACAATTTTTCTGTTGAGCATTTCAATTATTCACTTATGTTTCGGTGAAATAAACTCCGTTTTTCACAGCCTGACGTAGGCGAAAGCAGTCAGAAAATCTGAGAATTCACAACCATAAAGCTAAATCAACAGAAAAATTTAGTAAATTTAGAATATTAAATTAAAAAAAGATGGCACAAATCATAACTATAGAATTCCCTGACTCTTTAGCAAACTCAATGAGAATGAGTAAAAGTGAATTTGGAAGAGAAATTAAAATTTCTGGTCTTGTAAAGCTTTTCGAATTGGGAAAAATTTCATCTGGAACTGCCTCAAAAGTTTTACAATTGTCGAGAATTGAGTTTTTGGAGTTATTAGCAAAATATAGTGTTGGATTTTTGAATGTTGAAGATTTAAATGAAGATTTTCAAAATGCTTAAAGTTGTTTCGAATACCATACCTGTTATTTCCCTTTTAAAAATTGGTAAACTCCAAATTTTTAAAGAATTGTATGGCGAAATTATTATTCCTCAAGAAGTGTTAAATGAAATTGAAGCAGGGAAAAACAAAGAATAATATACTGATTTGTCCAAAATTGAATGGATTAAAATCGACAAAATAAGTAATGAAAAGTCTTTGTCATATTTTTTAGATTTAGATAAAGGAGAAGCTGAAGCTATTGTTTTGGCTACTGAAAGAGAAGCTGACTTAATTATTCTTGATGAATCTTTAGGAAGATTTCACGCTAAACATACTGGAATAAAAGTTACGGGGACAATTGGAATTCTTCTAAAAGCTAAACAACTCGGATATATATCAGAACTAAAACCTTTGCTTTTTGAATTAAGAACAAAAAACGTATGGTTAAGTGATAGTTTTATTGAAAATGCGCTGAAACTTGCTAACGAAAAATAGACCTGGTAAATCTGCCGTCGCCTAACAGCTAAGGTTTCGTTGGGCTTGCAAAGCCAACACCTGAGCGATAGGAACGGACGTACTAATGAAACCGCGGTTGAACCCTTCGGCTATCACTCAGGACAAGCTCACCGCTCTATTTCCGCCACTATGGGGATATCGATAAACAAGTTTAGGTTATTTAAGAGGACAAAGCGCCCTCTTTTTTTTTGAGCCGTAAATAGACTGGTTTCATTGTGTTTTCTTTCACATCATCGCATACGTTGCCCTACCACAAACTAGTTTTTGCAGGCAGGTGATTTTTGGCTACCGCCAAGATAGCAAACAGGCGGACCTCAATGGTCGAACAGTAGAATGGTGTGCAATTTGCACATTTTACGATATTGACACTTTCTGATTTTCGATTGTTTGGCTACTTTTATTTGGGGCTGTAGTTGTAGAGGATAAGAATTACTAATAACTAAAAAGTATTCTAATACATTATAAATACTAATATTATCTTTCAAAATTTGGTTATTTTGAAAGGGATTGTTCTTCGGGACAGTCCCTTTTTTTTGTCATTAATAAAATTACCGACAAAGACATTTAAAAAACGGATACATACATAACCTTGTTTTAAACTAATTATATTTGGTTCGAATACTATTATACCTTTAACCAAATTTTCCGAATCAATGAAAATTAAGTTCCCGTTGTTTTTACTAGTGCTAGTAGGGTTGATACAAGGATCTTCCTTAAGCGCAAAAGAAGTTTCTACCGCTCCTCCCAAAGAAATTTTGAGTATTGAAACAGGCTACACGATTACAAAAGTGTGTACGGCACTCAACAATAAAAAGTCATTTGTATTCGCTAGAAGTTAAGAAGTGGTACGGTAATTTAAATAAAAAACAAACTAACAAACTAAAAATAAACATGAAAAATCTAACACTAATACTACTATTTCTAACAACTTTTGTTGGAATGGCACAAGATCGTTTAACAGACAATGAAAATCGGTTTTACACCAATAAAATACCGAATAAAACAACAGAACTTAAATTGACAGGTAGGAAAGACGGGACAGATAGCGAATTGCTGAATTCAAAAATAGCTGCTTTGTCCAAAGCTGGTGGTGGAATTATTCAAATCAAAAAAGGAACTTATTACCTTATTGATATAATACTGCAATCAAACATTCATATCAAAATCGATAAAGACGTGATGATTGAACCTTATTTCGATAAAAATGCAAAAAAAGCAGCTTCAAATATCTTTGAAGTTGGTAAAGAGTTTTTGGTCGAAAATGTAGCCATTACCAATACTGATGAAGATAACGAAAACCAATCGACTTGGTTCTCTGTCAATTTTCCAAAGGGAGATTATAGAATGAAAATCATTACGGGTTGTAACGTGCGTAATTTTAAATTTTCTGGCTTTAAAATAACAGATTCTTATACTCCTTTTTCATGTATTGCTTTGAATCTGCCAGATAGCAAAGATCGTAACGAAGTGGCTTTTGGTGGAATAGTAAAAAATATTTTGCTAACCAATAGTCATGTTGGATATGGAGTAATTCAAATTCAAGCCGGGAAATCTATTTTGTGTAAAAATTTAGAAGGCATTGGTGGAGTGACCATGCGTGTAGAGACAGGAAGTGGTGAAACAGGCAAGGAGAATGTACTAACAGTTGACGATATTGTTGGACGAAATATTAAAGTTAAAAATGGTGATGCTGCTTTCAACGTTTCGCCGCATAGAGTCGATCAAGGTCGTGTTGATGTTGAGGGAATTACAGCAATAAATTCTTCTTTTGCAGTGCAAATCGCCGCAGGTTTCAAGGATAGAAAAGAAACAGGAGTAGATAATATAGGAACTTTTGATAGTCGTTCGTACATAGGAGATATCACGGTTACTGGCGGAAAAGGAGCACAGGTAAAATCGAAGGATTTTATCTATTTTGATTGCAAAGAGCGCACAGAAATGGAAACAAAATGCCAGAATCCTGATTTTGAGAGTACGCCTGGACGTTCTATTGGTGTGGTAAGAACTAATGCAACTTTGGCGAGTGGTTGTAAAGAGGGTAGTGATGGTGGATGTTACGAAGTGGTTATTGGAAAAATCACCAAAACTAATCCTGATTTTTTAATGCCTGAAAATTTCACTTATAAAAACATGGCAGTAAACGGTTGTGATAAAACACCAGCCAAAAGAAGCGATGATTGTTTAGAAAACCCAAAAAAAGAGTCTAGCAAAAAACAATGGGAGCCGAAGGAAGGGAAAGGTAAAAAAGGAAAGAAAAAGGGCAATAATTAGCTGGTTATTTTTTTCGCACTTCTTCTAACAACTTAAAAAAATAAATAAAATGAATAACTTTAGTACAAAGAAATCCTTCAAACTAGTATTGTTTTTATTACTGGCAAATTTCACAGTAGTTATGGGGCAGGCGCCGCTCATTCCTTATGTTTTTACAGGTACAGTAAACGTTGCGTTTACACGAACCTTAGCGCCTGCAACCAATGTTGATAGCGATAGTACGGCTGCATTGCAAGCGCTTATAAACGAAGTTTCAGCAAATATTGGTGGTGGGACTGTACTTGTGTCTGCGGGTACTTACAGGTTTAAAAATATTTATTTAAAATCAAATGTTTTTCTGTTATTTGATAAAGCGGCCATCATAAAACCTTTTTTCTCCAATGGTAATAAAAGTCAATCCATGACTATCTTTAATGTTGGTAATAGTTATGATGACGGAACATTAGATGTTGTTCTGAATGTAAAAGTAGGATGTACTAACTGTGGTACAGACGAAAAAGTTACCATTGATGCTGACGGTGCGCTAGGTAATTATAAAGCATTTGGAATAGCACAAGTTCAAGATTTTTCAATTTCGAAATTTTTGATTTTGGACAATGCAACCAAAATTGCAGGCATAACCTTTTCTCCAAGTTTTAAAGGGTTTTATTCCATCGAACTCTATACCAATAGTGGTACTCAGGTTTTTAATGCTGATGGTAGCCCAGCCATGCATAACATACCCACAGGGGTTAGTTGGTCACCACTTAATGGTGAAATGAAAGATTTAGAAATCCAGAATGCACATCCCGGTTATGGATTAGTACAAGCACAATCTTGTAGAAATATTTCGTTTAAGAACTGTACAGCTCAAGGAGGTTCGACCTTGCGATTAGAAACAGGCGCTACAATTGCACTTTTGCCATCCAATATTGATGCCGATTTAGGAGTTGTAAATGATATCTATGCTGAAGGTATAACGTCTATTAATGGGCGAAATGCAATGCTATTTCAACCACATTCAAGAATAAATGGTAGAGTAGTGGCAAAAAATATTCGTTCAATAGGTTCTGCTTTTGCGGTATATGCTCCAACTGGATTTTTGGATGCTGATATAGGTAAAAATTTGTTAGATGCTGACCCCAATTATATAGAAGGGTATTACAAAGACATTACTATAGATGATGTTGTTGCTACATACAGCAGTACTACTGCACAACTAGAAAGTGATTTTCAGTTTTATCCGCAGGTGTATAGAAACCAAAGTCCGTTAAATAGTTTACCTCTTTTTAATAATGACCCCAAATTAAAAGTAGGTCCTTCTATTGCCGTAATCGGCCACCGTTCTGTAGATAATGTGGCACAACAAAAGCAATTCGAAAACGGGAGTATAGTGGCAACAGGTACAAGAAGTGATCCTATGGGTGGAAAGTTTTACATGAAAATGACCAACATAAGTGGAATAGGATTTACAGACCCTGCCGCCGCATGTAGTGCAATGCTACATAGTGCAGAAGGATATCCTTCCATGCTTTTTGGTGACGATTTTAGTTTTGGTTTTAATTATGACTGCTCCAATTTGGGTACAGATAGTTTTGAACTAGGTAATAAAATTACTGTAGTGCCAAATCCTGCAACAACAACCGTAACCGTGACTGCACCAATTGATAGTAAAATTAATATTTACAATACTCTTGGGGCTTTATTGAAGTCGGTACAGAGTAATAATTTGCAATCCAAAATAAATGTATCCGACTTAAGTGCTGGAATCTACTTTGTCGAAATCTCGTTGGCAGGAGAAAGAACGGTTAGAAAGCTTATTGTAGAATAATCTTTTGGATTTATGATTTTATAAAAATCGAAAACAAAGCAAATTGTAGCTAAAAATAATACCAATAATGCGTTTTGTACGAATCTAAAAATGGCTGTGATGTTAAAATTCACGGCCATTTCTAGTTTTTAGCAGGCATGCCACAACCACTAAAATATTTGGGAAAAAAAAATAATTTTCTTAAAAATGGTGCCAAAATGCTCATAATCTGCACATTTTTTACTCACAGAGACAGTAGATAAACTCACAAAGAATACCTTAGAGAACTATTACTTTAAATTTGTGATGTAAAATAGTAGCGCAACGTCTAGAATTTAACAGTAATAAAGTGTACTAAAAATTATAAGTTAAATACAACTCAATCTTGGGTAAATAGGAAGAGAATAGTAGGTTGGTTATGAATTAGCTTGCGTTCACTTTTTATTTTAATTCGAAAATAATAAAAAGGTAATTATAATGAAAAAACAAATTAACATCCTTCGTTTTGCGATCCTGCTCTCATGTGTAGCGCTAGTGATGACTTCTTGTGGCGAAAAGAAAGAAGATAAGGAAGATTCAGCATCCAAGAAACCAAACATCATCCTTTTTGTGGCTGATGATCACGGTATAGATGCACTTGGTTGTTACGGAAATCCTGTAATCAAAACTCCAAACTTAGACCAATTGGCTGCTGAGGGAACTCGTTTTACCAATGCCTATTGTACAAGTGCAAGTTGTGCTGCAAGTCGTTCGGTGATACTTACAGGTAAATTTGGTCACGCTACCGGATCCTATGGACACGTACATGATTATCATCACTTTAGTACCTATGATACCATCAAATCATTACCCGTTTTATTAGAAAAAGCAGGTTATGCAACGGCTAGAATTGGTAAATACCATGTAGCTCCTGAGTCGGTTTATCATTTTCAAACAGTGTTAGAAGCTGATCCAAGAAGTACTTTTGAAATGGCAGAAAAATGTGCAGACGTTTTAAACTCTGACAAACCCTTTTTCTTGTATTTCTGTACAGATGATCCGCACCGTGGTGGACCTTTTCGTCCTGTAGATTGGAAAACGCCAAACAGTTTTGGAAACAAAGCCGATGGTTATCCAGGGGTAAAAACAGTAGTTTACGATCCTAAAGACGTTTTAGTACCCGATTTTATGCCAGATACCCAACAAAGTAGAGAGGAAATTGCGCAGTACTACCAAAGTATTTCTAGAATCGATCAAGGTTTTGGAAAATTAATGGCCATGTTAAAAGAAACTGGAAAAGATAAAAACACGATTGTAATCTATATTTCAGACAACGGAATGGCATTTCCAGGAGCTAAAACAACAGTGTATGAGCCCGGAATTAAATTGCCTTGTATCATCAAAGATCCTTTCGAATCTAAAAAAGGTTCTGTGAACAATGCAATGATTTCATGGGTAGATATGACGCCAACTATTCTACAAATGGCGGGAGTAGATGCTGGAAAAAATAAATTCCACGGTCGTTCTTTCGAAAAAATTATTGGCGAAGAAAATCCAAAAGGTTGGGACGAAATTAATGCTTCTCACACCTTTCACGAGATCACCATGTATTACCCAATGCGTGTAGTACGTAAAGGAGATTACAAGTTGATTTGGAATATTGCCTATCCGTTAGAATATCCATTTGCATCAGATTTATGGGATTCGTCAACTTGGCAAGCGGTGTACAGAAATAAAGCGCAGTTTTATGGAAAACGTAAAATTCAAGACTTTTTACACCACCCACAATTTGAATTATTCGACTTGAAAAAGGATCCAAATGAGAGTGTCAATTTGGCTACTGATAATAAATTTCTACCCGTTTTGAATGACATGAAAACGAGACTTCGAGAATTTCAAAAAAACACCCAAGATCCATGGATTATCATGTGGGGTGACCACGACAACAGTTTTCAAGGAACGGGAGTACATTTATAATTTTTAGTAGTTTCTGAGTTCCTGAGCTACTAAGCTACTAAGATTAAATACAAAACTCAGATTCTTAGTCTCGAATTGTCGGGATAGAAACTGAACAATACCAATACTATTTATATAATAGTCCTACTGTCAGTTCGAGCGAAGTCAAGAACGACACATTGCATCTCGACTGCGCCCGATCTGACAAAATTACATTGCACTATATTGTATAGACAATTGGTATAGCAACACGCAATAGATTACTATAATTTTAAAAAATAAATAATGAATCAATTCTTTTTAAAAATAATGGCAGCCGCAGTGCTGTTGGTATCTTTTCAATCGACTGCAAAATCAGTGATTAACATTAAACATCAAGAAGGTGATATGACACCAATAGTTCGAAAAGCTATAGAAGATAATACCGATAAAGATGTTTCAATTGTATTCGAAAAAGGAAAGTATCTTTTTCTACCTGACTATGCCGTAGATAAATACAGTTACATTACCAATCACGGTAACGGACTCAAAAAGATCATTTTTTTATTAGAAGGATATGATTCGGTTGCGATCGAAGGGAATGGGTCTGAATTTATTTTTCATGGTCAAGTAGCTCCTTTTCAAATTGAAAATTGCAAGAAAGTAACCGCCAAAAACTTTACGATTGACTGGGATATTCCGTTTTTATTCCAATCTGAAGTAATGACTGTAAATCAAAAAGAAGGTTGGATTGAAGTGAAACCTTTTACAAAAGGATATTCATGGACATTAAACAGAGACCAACTTTCGTTTCCTGATATTGACGGATTTTCATTTTTCGAATTAGGAAGTACATTGGAATTTGATCCAAAGCTCAAAAGAGTGGCGTACGGAGCATTGGATATGTCTGTAGGTCCTCGTTATGTAGAGAAAAAACAAAACGGAATCATTAGAATATATGATAAATTCAGAAATTATCCTTCTGTAGGGAATGTGTTAAATTCGAAAGGTGAAAGCGAGCAAAATCGTTATGCACCAGCTTTTCAAACGAAGAATTCTCAAAATATTCTTTATGAAGGAATCACCATTCACCATGCTTTAGGAATGGGTTTTTTATTCGAAAGATCTGAAGAAATTGTAATCTCAAAATGTGGCATTTTTGTCCGTCCAGGTTCAGATAGAGTAGTTTCTACAATTGCAGATGCAACACACTTTAGCAACTGTAAAGGAAATATTTTGATCGAAAACTGTAAATTTCAACACATGCTAGACGACGGTACAAACGTCCATGGTACTTATGTAGAAATCAATAAAATTGTTGATTCCAAAACGGTAGTGGTCGAATTAAAACATTTTGAGCAGTTAGGATTTGAATTTGCTGGAATAGGGGACGAAATGTGGTTCATTCAACAGCCAAGTCCTGATAGAGTTGCCGTAAACAAAGTCGCTAAAGTGCTTACGGTTAACGATCGTTTCATTCAAATTACTTTCGAAAACAACCTTCCTTCAAATTTAAAGCTAGGAGATAATTTAGAAAATAAAACGTGGAATCCTGTATTTACGATGCGTGGTTGTACGATTAATGACCACCGAGCGCGTAATGTGATTATCAAAACGCCATTGAAAATTATTATCGAAAACAATAACTTCTCTTCGATGATGTCTGCCATTCAGTTACGTGGTGATAACTATTACTGGTTTGAGTCTGGTGCAGTAGAAGATGTTAGTATTCGAAACAATCATTTCGTTCATTGTGCTTACGGTGGAGCTGAATCGGCTATTTTGTATGTAACACCAAGACTAGGAAAAGACTTTGACGATAAAGCTTTTTTTGACCGTAATATTACTTTCGAAAACAATACTATAGAAACTTTTGGTAGTCGCATAATTTGGGCAGATCGTGTGGATGGATTGAAAATCACCGGAAACACCATTATTCAAACGAAGGAAGCAGTAGATTTATACCCAAATTCTCCAATGTTTGATTTGATCAATTGCAATAACGTAGCTATTTCAAAAAATACCTATAAAGGAGAAAATAAAAACATCTTAAATGCTGATGAAACTTCTAAGAAAAATCTAAAAGTAAAAGGAAATAAAGGGTTTTAAATTATAGCGATTGTTTAATTCGGCTGTCAGTTTCAGTATTTATAGAGAAATGAACTGGACTACAAAAACAGAAGAATAAAAAGCGAACTAATTGCTACAATAATTGCAAGTCTAGCGAAAATATGTTGAGGCGCAACTTCCAACACCAAACCCTGATAAAGGTCTTACCAAAGTGGAGAAAATTAGGCATTTTTAGAGCGGTTAAAACAAAAAGAACATAAGTTACAAAAGGAGCTCGATGAACAATCGGGCTCCTTTTATTTTATAATACCAAAAATCTGTTCAATATAGTCCAATCATTTTTTGTCTCATCGAGCGTAGTCGAGATGTACAAGGGGTTCTCGACTACGCTCGAACTGACAAATCAGACTATTTTATAAAAGTAATTGGTACAACTATAATTTTAGGCAAATGAACTGTCAGATACAATTTATGTATTGGTAGCTTTATTCTTTAGAATATTTAAAGTGAAATTTACTTTTCTAAATTTAAAATAAATAACAAAATAGATAGCGTGTTAATATCACCAAGTAAAAGTGTAGGAGTAATTATAGCTGCAGCATTATTGAGTTTGTCGTGTAATGGTAGTAAAAAGTCAACTGCATCCATAGCAGCAAAACCAAATGTAATCTACATTTTGGCCGATGATTTGGGTAGTCCGTTGACGCAAGGTTTTGACCATTTTTATGGATTTACCGATCAAGTATTGGCACACAATTATTATCCAGAGTATTTATGGAGTCAGGATAAAAAAGTAAAAAGTTTATAATGAAAAAAGGAATCATACTTATTGCCAGTTGTTTGTTCTGGATAGTGGGACAGACACAAAAAATAAATTTCAACGACCAGTGGCGTTTCATCCAGAAAGACATTGTTGGTGGTGAAGTTTCAAGCTATAACGACCAATCATGGCGAAAACTAAACCTTCCGCACGACTGGAGTATTGAGGGGGAGTACGACGAAAAAAATCCGATGGGAGATAAATGTGGGTACTTGCCAGCAGGAATTGGTTGGTACCGCAAAACCATTTCTGTTCCCAAAGAATGGAAAGGAAAGCAGATCGAAATTATTTTTGATGGCGTTTTTATGAATAGTACGGTCTATGCCAATGGTGTGAAACTAGGTGTTCGACCTTTTGGTTGGATAACTTTTGGCTATGATATTAGTGAACAAGTTCGTACTTCCAATACCATCACCTTTGCGGTGCGCGTGGACAATGACCAGCAACCATCCGCACGTTGGTACACCGGTAGCGGAATCTACGCAAACACCTGGATTGATATTCGCGACAATATTCATGTAGTAAACGATGGTGTTTTTGTTCGAACAGAAGGAAATAAAATCAAAATCGATACAGAAATTAAAAATTCGACTACCAAGAAGGCAAAAGTGATATTGAAAACGACTTTCTTGGATGCCAATGGTAAATCGGTACAAAAGATCGAAAGCAAATTAAAGTTACATTCGAATGGGACACAAAAAGTAGCGCAACAAACACATATAGATAATCCGTCATTGTGGTCAATTGAAACACCGACTTTATACAAAGCGGTAAGCGAAATTTATGAGGGTAAAAAACTGGTAGATCGTTTCGAAACCCGTTTTGGAATCCGAGATATAAAATGGATTCCCGAAACAGGAATGTGGATTAACGGAAAAAACGTGAAAATTCAAGGAGTTTGCAACCATCAAGATGCTGGAGCTTTGGGAGCTGCCGTTCCAGATAAAATTTTGCGTTTTCGAATTCAGCAATTAAAAGATATGGGTGTAAATACCATCCGAACGGCTCACAATCCGCAAACGCCACAGTTTTATGCTATGTGTGACGAAATAGGAATGATGGTCATGGACGAAATTTTTGACGGCTGGGAGCAAAAAGCAACTCATGATTATGGGGAGCAAGCTTTTGCAAAATGGTGGAAAAAAGATTTGACAGACTGGATTCGTCGCGATCACAATCATCCTTCAATTGTGATTTATAGTGTTGGTAACGAAACGCATGGCGATGTTGGAAAGGATTTGGTAGCAGAATGTCATGTAAACGATCCAACGCGACCAGTAACTTCTGGCCATTCGGGTTCTGAGTTTATGGATGTTTTTGGGGTAAATGGAAGCAGTGAAAAAATGGGATGGTTTGATACTTTACCCAAAGACCGTGTTTTTATCGCCACCGAAAATACACATACGTGGCAAGTACGAGGGTATTATCGAACGAAAACTTGGTATCGTGATGGTTATCCCAACACAAAACAACAACCGTACGAAATTCCGGATTTGACCGAGAAAGAGGTTTTTACCCACGATTGGATCGAAGAAGCGAATCGTAAGTTTAGAAAACAAATATTCAATTCAAGTTATGATAATGCTACGGTTCGATTGACGTCGCGTCACAATATTGCACAGATACGGGACATTCCCAATTACGCAGGCTCTTTCCGTTGGACAGGACACGACTACTTTGGCGAAGCGGGTTATGTACATGGTGGATGGCCTTTTAAATCCTTTATGGGTGGTGCAATTGATATGGCTAATTTCGAAAAAGATTTATTTTATTTGTACCAAAGCCAGTGGACAACTAAACCCATGGTTCATATTTTACCACATTGGACACATCCAAAAATGAAATTAGGAATGGAGATTCCGGTTTGGGTGTACTCTAATTGTGATACAGTCGAATTGTTTTTTGACGGAGTTTCGTTAGGGAAAATCAATCCAGGAACCGAGTGGGACAAAATGCAATGCCAGTGGATGGTGCCTTACCAACCAGGAGCACTAAAAGCAGTGGGCTACAAAAACGGACGAATCGTAAGTCAAGAAACTATTCGCACCGCGGATACACCTTCCGAAAATAGATTGTCAATTGATGGAGAGCCATTATCGAAATCAGGAAACGACATCGTGCAAGTACGTATTACGGCAACAGATGCGAAGGGCGAAATGTATCCGTATGGTGAAAATAGAACCTATTTTACGGTATTAGGAGCAGGAAAAATAAGAGCCTTAGACAATGGAAGTCCGGTAGATGTTGAAAAACATTTTGAAGCTTCTAATCGCATCGCTTTTTACGGGCTCACACGTGCATATGTAGAAACAACTAAGGAGACAGGAGCTGTTACGCTTGTAGCCTCGGCAATTTTGGGCGAAAAGAAATTGATTACCTCTAATTTGGTTTCAATTGACACTCAAGTTTTGGCATTGCGTGGAACAACTCCAAAACTAGCGATAGCAACTTATTACACTACGGATGGAACAACGCCAACCGTACAGTCGCAAAAATACAGCGCACCATTTGCTGTGACATTAGGAACAACAGTCAAAGCACTGGTATTGATTGATGGAAAACCAAGCGAAATTTTAAGCGAGCGTTTTGCAGAAGACGAAGGTTTTGTATGGAACGATAACCCGACCAACACCAAAGTGATTGGTGATCAAGCGGAACAAGCAAAATTTACGGGTGTATCAATTGTCACAAAAGGAGCCGATTTCAACGGAACTGGTTATTTACTTTTTGATAAAAAGCAATCTGGTGCGGTAGAATGGTGCCAAGAAAATGATGGGGGAGAAGCCAAAGCCGAAATATGGATTCGTTACAGTGCCAAAGTGGAAGGTAAAACAGCAAGTGCTATAAAACTCACCGTAAACGGAAAAGTACTGAATGAAAAACTTGAATTACCCAACACCAAAAACCTAGGCTCTGATTGGAATATCGTAAAAGTCAAAATCAAATTGGGTCGTGGTGCCAACAACTACAAAATCGAACCTGCTGATGGCTCGACTTTCGCCATTGATGAGATTGTGATTAAGTAATAGTTTGGATTAATTTATAAAAGAAAAAAGAACTGCAGCCCTGATGATTTTGGGGTTGGAGTTCTTTTTTTTGTTTTAGCAGAGGATTTATTAGTATCTGTATTCTGATTTTTACTTTTCAAAAATCAAATCATATATCCCACCACAGTTCGCGTGAGGGATTGTAGCGACATCCTTTTTGGGCCCGATTTTTTTCGGGGCCAAAAAGATATAGCGAAAAGCCCGGCCCGTAGTCCCGAAACTTCGGGATAACGAAGGGACACGCCCAAAGTATTATTCTCCTGTTAACAATTTGTAATAATAGCTCTAAAAACCCCTGAAAAACGTAATTATATTGAATGTAATGTTTTTGTAAGGTCGTATTATTGGTATTTCGGTGATTTTTTAAGAAAATTGCAGTAAATACGAACCTGTAAATACAATTGATTTACTCCTCACTATAAAAATGGGTGAGTGAGTGATTAACTTTACAAGAACCAAAACCAAAACTATTACAAAATTATGGAACGCAGAAAGTTTTTTCAAACCGGAGTAAAGGGAGCGATAGCAGCAAGTTTTTTGCCATTATTTGGTGATATCAGCGCGACTCCTATTAAAGAAGAAGACATACATTTATTTGATTTGGATGAATCTAATAAAAAAATAAAACGCCCTAACAAAAAGAAAAAAACCATGAGCTACGATGTCGTGGTGGTTGGTGCAGGAATGGCAGGAATATCGGCAGCGGTGGCAGCTGCAAGAACGGGTGCGAAAACGGTATTGGTACAAGACAGACCTGTTTTGGGCGGAAATGCGTCGAGTGAAGTTCGTGTGACTGTAAATGGGGTTCAAGGTTTACAAAATAAGTTTAAAGTAGACCGAGAAACGGGAATCATTGAGGAGATCATGATCGAAAATTTATATTACAACTCACAAGAATCCTATCATGTATGGGATCATGTTTTGTATGATTTTGTCATTCGTCAGCCCAATTTGACTTTGATGTTGAACACACAGGCGGTAGACGTAGAAATGAGTGGTGACAAAATCAAAAAAGTAATTTGTTGGCAATTAACCAGCGAAACAGAATATACCTTGGAAGGAAAAATGTTCTGCGATTGCTCTGGCGACGGATTGATGGCGGCAATGGCTGGAGCAGAGTTCCGTACGGGACGTGAAGGCAAAGCAGAGTTTGGTGAATCTTTCGCACCAGACCAACCAGACAATTGGGTAATGGGAGATTGCATTATGATGAGTACAAAAGATATGGGAAAACCAGTGCCTTTTTATCCGCCATCTTATATGTTGCCATTTGATTCCAAAAAGGCTTTCAAAGATAAACATCGAAAAATAAAGAATGTCAAAGAAGGCTATTGGTGGATTGAAGTCGGCAGTAATATCGATATTATAGATACTCGCGAAGAGAATCGTCATAAATTGATGGGGTATTTTTATGGAGTTTGGGATCATATCAAGAATTCGGGAGATTTTCCAGAATCCAAAAATATTGCTTTGGATTGGGTAGGTTCTTTACCGGGGCGTAGAGAATCACGTCGTTTTATGGGTGACTATATCTTAAATCAAAAAGATTTGGAGGAGTACAAACATTTTCCGGACGCAGTCGCTTTTGGAGGTTGGTCTTTGGACGAGCATTGTCCGGGTGGAATTGAGAATTTGGATGAACCAGCGAGTTTCTTTCATTCGAATTTTAAACAAATATATGAAGTACCTTTTAGAAGTTTGTATTCGAAAAATATTTCCAATTTGTTGTTTGCAGGTCGTAATGTAAGTGTCAGTCATATGGCGTTGTCATCCACTCGTATCATTAGTACCTGTGCTATGATGGGGCAGGCGGTAGGAACGGCTTCTGTACTTTGTATCAATAAAGAAATAACCCCTCGGAAATTAGCAACCAATCATATTACCGAATTACAAGAACAATTGTTACGGGATGATTCTTATTTCCCCAATCGTCCTGCGAATGATTTGAATGATTGGGCAAAGAAAGCGAGTTTGATTTTTGCCTCTTCGACTACTTCTGGTGATGCCAAACTGTTATTGGATGGCGTGGGTAGAGACGAAGTGGAAAAAATTCACCACTGGCAGTCTGACGGATTGAATGCCGAATTGCAATTAGAATGGGATAATCCGATTAAATTAACAAAAGTCGAAATGAAGTTTGATACCAATTTGCAGCGTCGTATTATGATGCATAAAAATCCAGATAAAGCGACAGAATTAGGTCAGGTTTCAGGTGTTCCGCCAGAGTTAATTAAAAACTTTTCCGTTGAAGCTCGTGTGAGCGGAAAATGGGTAGAAGTAGCGAAAGTAACTAATAACAAAACCCGTTTGGTGAAAACTAGTTTCCCAGAGATTACTACGACTGCAGTTCGTTTAAAATTAGCAGATACTCATGGTGCCAAAAACGTAAAGATGTTTGAGATTCGTTGTTATTCTTAATGCTAATAAAGAAAAAAATACGTACTTGTAGTCGCAAATCAAAATAGTTCTAATAACATAATAATATGATAAGTTTTCTAATTAGTATTCTGATTTTGGTGGCGGGCTACTTTATCTACGGCAATTATGTCGAAAGAAAGTTTGGTGCCGACTCTAGTCGAGTAACTCCAGCGATTAGTAAGGAAGACGGCGTAGATTTTGTTCCGCTGCAGTTGGGGAAAATCTTTTTAATTCAGTTTTTGAACATTGCGGGATTGGGACCAATTTTTGGAGCCATTGCGGGAGCTTTATGGGGACCAGTTGCGTTTTTATGGATCGTTTTTGGATGTATTTTTGCGGGTTCAGTTCATGATTATTTGTCCGGAATGCTATCAGTACGACATGGTGGCGATTCGATTCCCGAGATAGTAGGCGTGTATTTAGGGAAGTCGGTTAAGCAATTTATGCGTGTGTTTGCAGTACTTTTATTGATTTTAGTAGGAGTTGTTTTTGTTGTTGGACCCGCCACAATTTTACAAGAGTTAACAGGTACAGATACTTCAATTCTTATTGTCATTATCTTTATTTATTATTTGCTTGCGACCATCTTACCAATCGACAAATTAATCGGGAAAATATACCCCTTGTTTGGATTATCATTATTAATCATGGCGGTGGGTTTGTTTGGTGCTTTATTATTCGAAGGTTACACAATTCCCGAAATAACAGTTGATACTTTCAGAAACATGCATAACAACCCTGTTGATTATCCATTGTTTCCATTATTGTTTATTACGATAGCATGTGGTGCGATTTCTGGTTTTCATGCAACGCAGTCGCCTATGATGGCACGTTGCATCACCAATGAGGCACACGGGAAAAAAGTATTTTTCGGCGCCATGATTACCGAGGGAATTGTAGCCTTAATTTGGGCTGCTGTGGCGATGGCTTTTTTTGGAGGTGTAAAAGAATTGGGAGCAACTATGGCCGAGGAAGGTCATAATGCTGCTTGGGTAGTGAATATTATTTGCAATACCATGCTTGGAAAAGTGGGTGGTATTCTGGCAATTTTTGGAGTGGTGGCAGCACCAATAACCTCGGGTGATACTGCGTTTAGAAGCGCTCGATTAACCATTGCTGATTCATTAAAATTAGATCAAAAAAAATTAAGCCAACGATTGATGGTTTCGATTCCGATTTTTGCCATTGCTATTGCATTGACCGAAATAGATTTTGCGATTATTTGGAGGTATTTTGGTTGGTCCAATCAGGTGCTGGCAACGGTCGTACTTTGGGCAGCTGCAGTTTATATTAAAAAAGAAGGAAAGACCGCTTGGTTTGTGTTAGCTCCAGCAGCTTTTATGACTGCAGTTGTGGTAACCTATATTTTGGTAGCTCCCGAAGGGTTCAAATTGGATTACACTTTATCATATTGTAGTGGAATTGTAGTTGCAGTGCTTTTATCAGTTTGGTTTGTTCTTTCGAAAAATAAATGACAGTATAGTTATAAAGTTGGATTTCGTGGAAGTGAAATGCAGACAAGAATTTCACGAATTAACACGAAGTTAGATTCTACAAGATAACACGAATGCTAATCACATAAATAAAAATTCATACAATATATAAATAACTATTAATTCGTGACAATTCGTGAAATTCGTGGAAAAAAAACACCTTATTTTAGTTCTATGTGCAAAAGTTTAGACACAAATTACACGAATTAACACAAAGCTAGATTCTAGAAGATAACACGAATGCTAATCACATAAATAAAAATTCATACAATTTATAAATAACTACTAATTCGTGACAATTCGTGAAATTCGTGGCAAAAAAACAAACACCTTATTTTAGTTCTATCCGCAAAAGTTTAGACACAAATTACACAAATTACACAAATTACACAAATTACACAAATTAGCACGGAGCTAGATTCTACAAGATTACACGAATCTATTCACTTAAATAAAAATTCATGCAGTTTATAAATAACTGCTAATTCGTGACAATCCGTGAAATTCGTGGCAAAAAAACAAACACCTTATTTTAGTTCTATCCGCAAAAGTTTAGACACAAATTACACGAATTAGCACGGAGCTAGATTCTACAAGATTACACGAATTCTATTCACTTAAATAAAAATTCATACAATTTATAAATAACTACTAATTCGTGACAATTCGTGAAATTCGTGGCAAAAAAACAAACACCTTATTTTAGTTCTATCCGCAAAAGTTTAGACACAAATTACACGAATTAGCACGAAGCTAGATTCTACAAGATAACACGAATTCTATTCACTTAAATAAAAATTAGTGCAATTTATAAATAACTACTAATTCGTGACAATTAGTGAAATTCGTGGCAAAAACACACACACCTTATTTTAGTTCTATGTGCAGTAGTTTAGACACAAATTACACGAATTAGCACAAAGCTAGATTCTAAAAGATAACACGAATTCTATTCACTTAAATAAAAATTCATGTAATTTATAAATAACTGCTAATTCGTGACAATTCGTGAAATTCGTGGCAAAAAGTCGTGTAATAATTTCTAAATTACTGTTAGTACAGGTGGAGCTGTTTTAAGAATAATCTAAATTTTGTTTTAGCAAATAACTTTTTAATAAGGGGTAAAATGGTATTTAAATAAGATAGAAAAGAATGCTTTTCTTGATATTATATTATTTTACTTTGTATCTAGGCTTTAGCTTATATGAATGATTATGAAAATAAATACGAGTACTTTTATCGTAAAGAGAAACTTAACTGTAAAAAAAAATATTCTAGAAGACATTTGATAAACCCTTGCAGACAAATATTTATGTCAAAATCCTTTATTTTGGTACTCTGAAACTAAAATAAAAACAAAACTAATTGCAGGAATATCTAAGAACGTTTTTGCAGGACTTCGTTGGGTCTTCGTATGAAGACTCAATGTTTTGTTGATAAGGTGCAAATAAATGATGTAAGCACTAAGTCATTGTTTTCGAAAAGAAAGTAGAAGGTTAAACCTTTTTTTATGAACACGGTCTTACTAACGATGATGCAGCAGTAATTTTCAGTGAATAGTAGTACTGAAAAACATTTGTAGTGCTATAATAATCATATGGTTTCTTATATAAAGTGTTTATGGTGTATCATTGTTCATAGTATTTGTACTAAAAGTATTTTGCAGGAAAAACAAATTAAATTACTAAACTAAATTATTTAAAATGATGACTAAGACAATTAGTACTATGAAATTACCTATAGCTGTAATGGCTGTTTTTGCCTTTGTTGGCTGTGGAAGTACACCAAAAAAACAGAGCGAGAGCGTTGTACAGGCAAAACCAAATATCATATTTATCTATGCTGATGATTTAGGTTATGGTGATTTGGCAGTTTATGGCGGTACAGGAATTAAAACACCAAATATTGATAAATTGGCCAATGGCGGAATGCTTTTTACTAGCGGTTACGCAACATCGGCTACGTGTACACCTAGTAGATACGGGTTGTTAACGGGTACGTACCCATGGCGCAATTCAGATGCGAAGATTCTTCCAGGAACAGCTCCTTTGTTAATTGATACAGCACAAATGACGATTCCGAAAATGCTTAGATCAGAAGGATATGATACTGGAATTGTTGGAAAATGGCATTTAGGTCTTGGTACCGGTGACACAGATTGGAACAAGCACATTAGTCCTGGTCCAAATGAAGTAGGTTTTGATTACAGCTTCATTATGGCTGCTACTCAGGATAGAGTACCTACGGTTTTTATCCGTAACGGAGATGTTGTGGGCTTAGATCCAAAAGATCCAATTGAAGTAGATTACAAAAATAATTTTCCTGGAGAACCAACGGCGATTTCGAACCCAGAAATGTTGAAGATGAAATGGCATCATGGTCACAATCAAAGTATTGTAAATGGGATTCCGAGAATTGGGTACATGAAAGGTGGTACAGCCGCAAAATGGCATGATGAAGATATGGCAGATACCTTTTTGGACGAAGCTAAAAATTATATAAATGGGCACAAAAATAAGCCTTTCTTTATGTACTATGCATTACAACAACCACACGTACCACGTACACCAAGTCCAAGATTTGTTGGAGCATCTGGTTTAGGGCCAAGAGGAGATGTAATTGTTGAGGCAGACTGGTGTGTTGGTGAATTAATGAAAAAATTGGAAGAAGACGGTTTGTTAGAAAATACTTTGATAGTTTTTTCTAGCGATAACGGTCCTGTTTTAAATGATGGTTATTATGACGATGCAGTAGAAAAACTTGGAACTCATAAACCTGCTGGTCCATTAAGAGGTGGGAAGTACAGTTTGCTAGATGGTGGAACAAGAGTTCCTTTTTTAACCTATTGGAAAGGGCATATCAAACCAGGAACATCTGATGCTGTTGTGTGCCAAATGGATTTACTAGCTTCATTGGCAGCAATGGTAGGTAGTAAAGAAACTAAATTGGCTGATAGTCAGAATGTAATGAACACATTGCTAGGAAAAAGTGCGGTAGGTAGAAAAGCATTGGTTTTAGAGGCAAATTCAAAAACTTTACTTAGAAAAGGTGATTGGATTATGATTCCTCCGTACAAAGGTGCTGCTAAAATGAATACTGAAGTTAATATAGAAATGGGGCCATCTGATGACTACCAATTATACAATACTAAAAAAGATATCGGTCAGCAAAACAATGTTGCAAAGCAATTTCCGGATAAACTAAAGGAGATGAAAGAAACATTTGAAAAACTAAGAGGTACCGATTACCAAAATGTACAAGAATTGAAATTGCAATAAAAAGAATAAAAGAATAAAAAAGGATTGATAAGCAACTCTCTACAAGTGTACTACTTATAGAGAGTTGCTTTTTTTATAGCATTCTGAGGCTGTGATTTGAGTCGTAATCAGTTTGCCTTTTTAAGGGTTATTCCGATGTATTTGTTTATATTTACCCTTAGCAAAAAACTAACCACACCATACCACCAAATGTTTTATAAAATCTTACGAACTCTTGTTTTTACACTGTTTGCCTTACAACTTCAGGCACAAGTAGATCAATTGAACTATTCCAAAAATATATCAATTTCGAATGGCTTAGCGCACAATGGCGTTACGGCTATTTTAGAAGATTCGAAAGGATATATATGGATAGGGACATATGACGGACTAAATAGATACGATGGTTATGAATTTTCAATTTATAAAAATTCAGTAGATACCGATGTTTTGGTTAACAATCGTATTCGAACCTTGGCTGAGGACAAAAAAGGAAACCTTTGGATTGGTACTGATGAGGGGATTTCTATTTTTAATTATACCAAAGAAAAGTTCACAACCTTGTTTTCCAATAGTTTATTGAAAAAAGGAGCGACAGGTCCCATTGTTAGAAAAGTACTTTTTAACGATTCCAAAAAAGTAGTAGTTTGCGCCACAGAGCGTAAAGGTATTTTGATTTTCAACGAAGATTATTCTTTTAATCATCAGTATATTCCATTATTCAAAAAACGTAATGCAAATGTTTCTTTTTTTGACGGAATAGCATTAGACGATTCAAATTACATTTTTTCAACTTCCATTGGTTTGATTACTTTTAATCTTTCAACCAAAAAATTCACTAGAATAGGTCAAGGAAAAATCAGTTTCAGTAAATCTATCGTAAAGTTAAGTAGTAGCAAAATCTTAGCAACGCTTGCGCATGGGGTAGCCGTAATAAATTTTAAGGCAAATCCAAAAGGTTCTTCTTTTCAGGTTACACATACCGATTTGGACTCTTATGAATTTGTTACAACCTCACTCGATCGCGTAGGGAATCTATGGTTGGGAACCGCTACAGATGGTTTTATTCGAATAAAGAATGCTGCACTCCTTGCAGATCAAAAAAAGTATAAAATTTCTGATTTTAATTTGGCGCCCAATTTATTCAGAACAAGTTGTTTTGCTCCCTTGAAAAACAGTTGTTGGGTTGGTAGTTTTAATAAAGGTGTTTTTAAATTTGATTTGGATGAAAACCCATTCAAGTATTATAATAAAAGTGAAAATCAAGCTTACGGACTAGCATCCAATGAGGTTATGACCTTGAATGCAATTGATAATGATCGAGTATATATATCCACTATTCAAGGTGGATTATCCTTATTTAATACCAAATCCAGTCAATTTGAACCCCTGCCTTTTCAGCTTTCGAGCTCAGAATCTAGTCGTGTGGGAGCAATATATGTCGATTCAAAAAAGAATTTATGGTTGAAAGATGCCAAAAGAGGCTTGTTTAGAGTAAAGCATGGTAGTAATCAACTCACCTTTGTGGAGGCAAAAAATCTAGTTAATTTTAATACCGATGCCGTAAAATTAATGGTTGAAGATCAAGTTGGGAATTTACTTGTTGGCGGGTCTGATGATTTTTACCGTTTTAATTTAGATGCTAATCAAAACGTGATTAATGTAGAGAGACTCAATGATAACCCTTATTTTAAGGAGCTAAAGATTTCTCTGGTTCGAGCAATCTATCCTGATCCTTTGTACAAAAATATTTTATGGATTGGTACAAATGCCGATGGATTATTCAGACTCGATTTTTCGAAAAATAAAAGCTTGAAGAATGTCAAAATTGAACGATTTACCAATGATAAGAATAATAAAAAATCACTTCCTAGTAGTTTTGTAACTTCAATTATCAGACTGCCAAACAAAGAATTATGGGTAGGTACAGAACGTGGGGGGATATGTAAGGTTGAAAATAGTGACAAAGATCCAGAATTTATCTCTTTTAGTGAAAAACAAGGTTTATCAAATAATGTCGTAAAAAGTATGGTATTTGATGGTAAGCAGTCATTGTGGGTTACGACCAATATTGGTCTGAATAAATTTGATATTGTAGAACATCGTTTTCAAAAATTCAGCACCTCTGATGGTTTGCCATTTGAGAATTTTAATTATGGAGTTGCTAGGTTAAAAAATGGTAGTATAGTATTGGGAGGCTTTGATGGTATTTGCTATTTTGACCCTAAAAAGTTACCAAGTAGAGAAAAATTACCCCGATTAGAACTCGGAGAGCTTAAGATTTTTAACAATGCCGTAAAAGCGGGCGATACACTAAATGATCGTGTTTTGATGACTAAGCGATTGAGCGATTTATCAGAATTGGAATTAAATTATAACGAAAATGCTTTCTCAATAGGAGTTACTTCACTGCATTTTTCCACCCAAAGCAATCACTTTATCAAGTATCAATTGTTGCCTATTAATAAAGAGTGGATAGAAATCCCATCAGATCAACGTAATATTTATTTTAATGGTTTGCCTCCTGGAGAGTATGTTCTGAAAGTGAAGGCATCCAATACCTTGAACAGATGGACCAAAAGTAAAGAGCTAAAAATTATAATAGATCCACCTTTCTGGAAAACCTCTTGGGCTTATATTTTCTATTATTTGACCGTCATTGTAGGTGGGTATTTTGCCTTGCATTTTATTTTGAGAATGCAACGATTGAACCACAACATTCAGATCGAAGAATTAGAAAGAAACAATATCAAAGAAATCAATGCAGCCAAGCTCCGCTTTTTTAGTAATATTTCGCATGAAATCAAAACACCATTAACATTAATTTCAGGACCTGTAGAAACCTTGTATGCTCGTTTTAAAAATAATCCAGAAGTTGAGGAAACCTTGAAAATTGTTCAGAAACAGTCTCATAAAATTTCCAAATTACTGGATCAAGTGCATGATTTTCAAAAAGCAGATGCTAATTTGTTGAAAATGAATTATTCCTATTTTAATTTCAATGTCTTTGTCAATGAGTTGCTATCTGAGTATCAGTTTTTGGCACAAATGGAGCACAAAGTAATTGATGCCGTATCTGAGACGGATAAGGTGTACGTGTATGCAGATAAAGACAAACTCGAGAAGATATTTAATAATTTACTAACCAATGCCTTCAAGTATACCAAAGAAAATGATTCGATTCAAATACGCTTTCATGCTGTTGCAAATGATTTGTTTATTTCGGTAATTGATAAAGGGAGGGGAATAGATGCAGAAGATTTACCGCATGTTTTTGAACGATTTTACCAATCCAAGAAAAAGGAAAATATTTATATCGGTGGGTCAGGAATTGGTTTGGCTTTTTCGAAACAATTGGTCGAAATGCATTATGGCTACATTGATGCAGAAAGCGAAATAGGGCTCGGTACGACAATCAATGTCAAATTACCTATTGTACATACGGAATATACCGAGGATCAAAGCGAAATAGAATATGAATTACTGTCTGCTGAGCAAATGGTAAAGCACAGTTTTTCATTCAGTTCTATTGATTACAAAACGTTGCAGTTTGATAAAAGTTTTGCCGATGCAAAAATATTTATAGCGGAGGATAATGCTGATTTACGAAATTACATTTCCTCTACACTTTCTAAATTTATGAATATTGCCGTTTTTGTAAACGGAGCAGAATGTGCTGAAGCATTAGACAGTACTTGGCCAGATTTGGTTTTGAGTGATGTATTGATGCCCGAATTAAATGGTTTTGATTTGTGTAAACGAATCAAATCGGATATTAAAACCAGTCATATTCCTGTAGTTTTGTTGACTGCTTGTACCACTATTGATGATCAAGTAAAAGGGTTGATTGATGGAGCAGATGCTTACATACAAAAGCCATTTAACATGCAATATTTGTTATCTACAATTGAGTCTATTTTACGAAATAGAAAACAATTACGAGAACGTTTTCAAATAGAACTGCCGTTAACATTGACGACAAAAGACAATAGTAACGATAATGTTTTCTTAGAGAAATTATACAGTTTGATGGCCGAAAATTTAGATAATCAAGATCTGGATCTAGATCATTTTGCCAAAGATTTATATTTGAATCGTACGCACTTTTATCAAAAAGTAAAAACGTTGACCAACTGCACACCATTTGAATTATTAAAAGCCTATCGATTAAAAAAAGCTGCTGAATTTTTGGTCGAAGGAAAGTTGTCAGTCAATGAAGTTTACATGATGACTGGTTTTAAAAGTAGGACCCATTTCAGTAAATTATTTAAGGAGAAATACGATAGTACTCCGGGTAAATATGCTACCGAAATGGTTAGTAAATACTCCGGGTCAAAAGATGCTGATCCAAGTTAAGACACTAAAAGAGGGTAATTTTAGACCCTTACATGATAAAAACAATTTATTAACCTTTTAAGAAAATTATTTTCTTTGAATAATCAATTAGTCAGTATGAAAAAAAATGTAATTATTTTCATGTCGCTATTAGTATGGTGTAGTACAATGGCGCAAGATAAAGTTGTAAAATTATACGATCAGGTTCCAAACAGTAAGCAAACGTCAGGTTACGTTGAAAGTGCTGATACGGCTGCAGATGGTAATATACGAATAAAAAATATTACAAATCCTGAGATGCTAGTTTTTTATCCAAAAAAAGGCAAATCCAATGGAACAGCAGTGGTTATTTGTCCTGGAGGTGGTTATGGCATTGTGTCGATGACGAATGAAGGATATTCGATTGCAAACAAATTAAACGAAAACGGAATTACCGCTTTCATTTTAAAGTACCGTTTGCCATCAGATGAAATTATGGTTGACAAAACGATAGGTCCGTTGCAAGACGCACAGCAAGCCTTGAAATTGGTTAGAGAAAATGCTACAGAATACCACATTGATGCCAATAAGGTTGGTATTATGGGGTTTTCCGCAGGAGGGCATTTGGCTTCGACAGCAGGAACTCATTTTAATCAAGTGGTGATAGATAACCCTAAGAATACCAATTTGCGTCCGGATTTTATGGTTTTGGTTTATCCTGTGATTTCTTTTGGGGAGTTTCAGCACAAGGGAACAAGAGTACATTTGATTGGTAACAACCCATCAGAAGAGGAAATAAAATTATATTCCAATGAATTGCACGTAACTAAGGAAAGTCCAATGACTTTTTTGGTTCATGCTGCAGATGATAAAGCGGTACCGTATCAAAATAGTATGCTTTTCTATTCCAAGTTAATTCAAGAAGGAGTAAAGGGCGAGTTGCACGTGTACCAAGCAGGTGGTCATGGGTTTGGTTTGAATAATAGAACCACCAAAGCTTCTTGGTTTGACTCCATGCTTTCTTGGTTAGAAGCAAATAAGATGATTCCGTAGGTAAGAACTATTCCATTTTTTTATGAGAGTAAAAGGAAGGTGTTGGGATTTTATCTTAATGCCATGAGAATTAGCATGCCTATTTTTATTGATTTTGTTCGAAAGGGAAAAGTAAAGCTCCAGTTTATATTTTCGAAAAAAATAAGGGTTTAGAGCAGTAAAAGCGGTTATGCTATGAAAATTGAATTAAAAACACATAAAATTTACTCAGAGAGACGATTGAAAAACGGGTACAGACATTAACATAGCATTAAAATTGAAACTTTGTTAAACTAAAATTATTCAGCTTTATTTATTTATACAATGAAAAAACTATTATTAATTGCCATCGGTTCGTTACTGGGTTTTGGTCAAATTACTATCGCACAAGAAAAGAAAGCCAAAAGACCAAATATTTTATTTGCAATCGCAGATGATGCGGGCTGGAAACATTTCAGTGCCTATGGATGCAAATGGGTGAAAACGCCAGGATTTGATCAAGTGGCCAAAAAAGGAATCTTGTTCAACAATGCCTACACGCCCAACGGAAAATGTGCACCTTCACGTGCTTGTATTATCACAGGTCGCAATAGTTGGCAGTTGGAAGCGGCCGCAAACCATTCTCCAGATTTCCCAACGAAGTTTAAAACCTATGCTGAAGTTTTGGGTGAAAACGGATTTTTTGTTGGATTTACAGGAAAAGGTTGGGGCCCAGGAAACCCTGGAGAAATTAACGGGAAAGAACGTGAATTAGCTGGTCCAGAATACAATGAATTTAAATTGAAACCACCTACTACGGGAATTGCAAATATTGACTACACCAAAAATTTTGATGCTTTCTTAAAAGCGAGACCAAAAGGAGAACCTTTCTGTTTTTGGTATGGCGGTAAGGAGCCACACCGTGGATATGAATTTCGTTCTGGTGCCAAAGTAGGAGGAAAAACAATTGACGAAATCAATGAGGTTCCAACTTTCTGGCCGGATAATGAAGATGTACGAAATGATATGCTGGACTACGCATTTGAGGTAGAGTATTTTGATAAACACCTACAAAATATGTTGAATAAGTTGGCAGAAATTGGCGAACTTGAAAATACAATTGTAATCGTGACTTCAGATAACGGAATGCCTTTTCCTCGTGTTAAAGGGCAAGTTTACGAATATTCAAACCACATGCCACTAGCGATCATGTGGCCAAACGGGATTAAAAATCCAGGTCGTGTTGTAGATGATCTAGTGAGCTTTATTGATTTTGCTCCAACGTATTTAGAGTTAGCTGGGATCTCAGAAAAAAAGTCTGGAATGGAAAAACTATCAGGAAGAAGTCTAACAGATATTTTATATTCAAAAAAGTCTGGTACTGTTTGTAAAGATCGCGACTATCAATTGGTAGGTAAAGAACGTCATGATGTTGGAAGACCAAATGATGAAGGGTATCCTGTGCGCGGAATTATCAAAGACGGATTTTTATACTTACACAATTTTAAAATTGACAGATGGCCAGTTGGGAATCCTGAATTAGGGTATTTGAACTGTGATTCGAGTCCAACAAAAACAGCAGTTTTAGATTCTAGACGAAAAGAAGGAATTATGAAATACTGGGAATTAAACTTTGGTAAGCGTGGTGAAAATGAATTATACGACATAAAAAAAGATCCTTATTGCGTTACTAATTTAGCTTCAGAAGAAAAATATTCGAAATTGATGGCGAATATGAATAAAAAGTTGACGAAAAAATTAATTAAAGAAAATGACCCTAGAATCCTTGGTAATGGTGATGTGTTTGATCATTACCCTTATTTTGGAGAAGGTGTTCAAAATTTATATAACAATTATATGAGTGGCAAACCGTACAAGAAATCTAGAATTAATCCAGAAGATATCGATATGGATATGATGGATAAAAAGTAAGAAGATGAAGAGTACATTCAAACTGGTAGCGTTTCTTGTTTTTATTTTGAGTTATGGAAATGCATTTGCGCAAACAAATAAGAAGACCGTAAATATAGTTTTGCTAGCAGGTCAGTCAAATATGGCTGGTGCCGGAGACTATACTTCTTTGGATGCATCAGTAAAAGAACGTTTGGCTAAGGTTGTAGATAGAGTTCAAATAAGTAATTCCGGAAAAGCACCAACACCATTATCTTTTTATTTGTCCAAAGGCCATAAAAATAAATATGGTTTCGAAGAGGCTTTTGGACCAGAATTATTGATTGGAATTGTATTAGCAGAAAAATTTCCAAAAGACAAGTTTTTGCTAATCAAAACGGCTCAGGGTGGAACTGCTTTGTATGGCGCCTGGAATCCTGATTGGACTGCCGAAAAAGCAGCTCAAGTTGAAGCAGAAGGTTTTAAAAGAGAGTTGAAATTGTACGCTAGTTTTATTGATGATGTCAAGGAAAATATAAAAAGAATCGAAGGAGAAGGTAAAGTGTATAAAATTATTGGAATGGGGTGGATGCAAGGAGAAAATGATGCAGCCAAAGAAGTTTCGGCTTTGAGCTATGAGGCTAATTTGGTCAATCTTATCAAACGTGTTCGTGCTGATTTGAATGTAAAAGACATGCCTTTTGTGCTGGGACAAATTAATTCACATTACGGAGACTTCTCTGCAGGACCTGCAACGGTAAGAGCAGCAGAGTGGAAAGTTTCAGAAATAGTATCGAAAGTAAAGACAATCAAAACTACTGCCGATGCACCCTATAATGATTACCCTAAACACTCGGATAATGTGCATTACAATGCCGAAGGACAGTATCGATTAGGTACAGCTTTTGCGGAAGCGTTACTAAATTTACAATAATTACAATTAGTTTAAATTAAGATATAGTATAATGAAAAAATCAATCGTAGCCTTAGTAATTTTAATGGCACTACAAACCAGTTTTGGACAAAAAAAGCCAAATGTTGTACTTTTTTTTGTGGATGATTTAGGATGGGCCGATCTGGGGTATCGTAATGCAAAATTCCATACACCAAACATCGATCAATTGAAAAAAGACGGAATGGAGTTTAGCCGTGCTTATATTGCTACGCCAACTTGTAGTCCAAGTAGAGCTTCAATTTTAACAGGTAGAGAACCTGTTCGTTTTCAAATGGTGAGACATATTGATGACGGTAACGGAATTGATTTTGACGATAAGAGTAATTCAATAAACAACTTTAGTTTATGGCCAAATGATCCTGTGCAAATGCCATCGATTAATATGTTGCCTTTGGATGAAATCACTTATGCTGAACGATTGAAAGAATTAGGATACTACAACTTTTTCTTAGGGAAATGGCATTTGGGTGATGCTCGTTATTATCCATCTAAGCAAGGATTTGATGAAGATTATGGCGTTTGTAATTACGGACATCCAAAAGGGTACTACCCACCATTTTTTAAAGATGTAAACCCTTTGGCAAGTTTTGATAAAAGTGATTTGTACTTGGAAACGGTTTTGGCAGACAAAGCGGTAGATTTTATTTCGAACTATAAAAAAGACAAACCATTTATGTTGTCCTATTTTCATTATGATGTACATGGACCACAAATTGGTAGAAAAGACTGGGTAGAACAATACAAAAAAGAAGGTTTAAAAGGAAAAGATGCCGAATATGCTGCAATGATTTCAGCAGTTGATGAATCGGTAGGAAGGGTTAGAAAGGCATTGATCGAAAAAGGTATTGCAGACAATACAGTAATTCTTTTTACATCAGATCAAGGTGGTTTTTTTAGCAATGCTCCTTTGAGCGGAGGTAAAACAGGTGGAAATACCTTGGGTGAAGGTGGAGCAAGAGTACCGTTTATAATGTATTACCCAGGAGTTACAAAAGCCAATACGAGTACTGCAATTCCAATTCAGACAATAGATGTTTTTCCTACTTTGGTTGATATTGCAGGAGGAAAAGTTTGCAAAGACAAACAAGTTAATGGTAAAAGTTTGTTGCCAATTGTTAAAGGAGAAAAATTTAAAGAAGATAGAAGTTTGTATTTTTTCCGTAGTTATGAGGATCAATATGCTGCCGTTATTGCAGGAGATTGGAAATTGATTAAATACCACAGCGGGCTATTTCATTTGTTCAATATCAAAAAGGATCAAGCAGAACAACATGATTTAATTGATATTGAATTAAGACAAGCTGCTAGATTGAAAAAAGATATAGCAAAATGGGAGAAAAAGGCGGTTCCTGCTTACAATAAAAAATAAATCAAAAAATGATAAATTTTAAAAAAACACTTACTCTTGCTGTAGTATCATTATTGACAGTTTCGGCAATAGCTCAAAAAGAGATTAAGAGGCCTAATATTATATGGATAATGGCCGAAGATATGAGCCTAGATTTGGAATGCTACGGTATGGAAGCTGTAAAAACGCCAAATTTGAATAAGATGGCCGCAGAAGGAATACGTTATGATAATTGTTTTGTAACTAATCCTATCTGTTCTCCAAGTCGTTCTGCAATGATGGTTGGTACGCATCAGTTAAAAATTAATGCACAACATCACCGTAGTAATAGAGAAGTACCTTTGGATTCAAAGTTTAAACCTTTTACTGCTTTGCTTAGAGATGCGGGTTACACAACAATTTTAGGAAATCAATCTGTGATGGGACTAGGTCGTAAAACGGATGTCAATTTTAAGTCAGAGCAAATAGGTCCTTGGGATGGTAAAACACAGTTTGGTTTATTTGATAAATACGATACAATTGTAAATGATGATAAACCATTTTTTGCTCAAATACAGTTGGTTGCTAGTCATAGAGGTGATTGGTGGAACGAAGTAAGAGCAAAATCAAAGCATCCTGTTGATCCAGCCAAAGTGAAATTGCCATCGTATTTAGCAGATGATCCAGCAATACGATTGGATTGGGCTAAATATTTGGATCAAATTGAATTTTTGGACAATGAAGTTGGAATGATCTTCAAAGAATTGGAAGATAAAGGATTAGCAGATAACACCATCGTTATTTTTATTGGTGACAATGGTAGATGTAATATTAAAGGTAAAGGATATCTTGAAGATCCAGGGTTGCATATACCGTTTATTATGCATTATCCTAAAAATTATGCAGGTCCACATGTGAGTAAAGAGATTGTTTCGGCGGTAGATATTACGGCTACCATTTTGGATTTGGCAGGAGTAAAAGTACCATCGTTTATGACAGGAAAATCTATCTTGAAAAAAGGATTTAAAAATGATTATGTTTATGCTGCACGTGATTTATGGGACGAAATCTTAGAGAAATCTAGAGCGATAACTTCGGATAAATGGAAGTATATTCGAAATGATAAACCAGAGATTCCGTATGATGCACACCAAGCATACCTTGAATTTTACAGGCCTGCTATACATGTAATGCGACGATTGAATGAAGAAGGGAAGTTGAATGAAGCTCAGAAATTGTTTTTTGCTCCTAAAAAGCCTGTCGAGGAATTGTATAATTTAGAGAAAGATCCTGAGGAATTACATAATCTCGCTATGGATACAAAATATTCTTCTATTTTAACAAAATTACGCAAAAAGACGCTACGGTTTGACAAAAAAATGAAACCTGTAAGTGATGTTTACGAGCCAGAAATTGCAGATGCAGTCCAAGTTTTGGAATGGGTAAAAAAAGAAAAACCGGAGCAATACCAACAAATGCTAGATGGAGTTGAAATAGGTTTTCATAAAATGGGTCAAGAATACAAAGCAGCAAACAAAAAAAATAAACAAACTAAAAAATCAGATGAATAAATTTAAAAATTTGATGTTTACCTGTGCGGTGCTACTCTCTAGTATCATCACAGGACAAAAATCACCATCAGTAAAATTGAATTTTAATCACGATTGGAAATTTTCAAAAATCAATGCTGCTACAAGTTCAGACGAAGCTTTAAGCAAAACTGAGTTTGATGACTCAAAATGGCTGGAGGTAAGTTTACCGCACACGGCAAATATTGAACCCTTGGTCGTAAATGACCAATGGCAAGGCATATGTTGGTACCGAAAAGAATTTGAAATAGCTTCTGCTAATAAAAATAAAAAGGTATTTATTGAGCTAGAAGGCGCTATGAATCGAGCCCAAGTTTGGATCAATGGCAAATTGGCTGCAGATCATCTTGGGGGCTATATGCCTGTGGTTATTGATGCTACAGATTTTGTCAAAATAGGACAAAGTAATACTATTGCAGTAAAATTAGACAATACAGACAATCCAGTTTCAGGTCCGAAACCTTTGAAGATATTAGACTTTAATATGTACGGTGGTTTGTACCGTGATGCATGGATTAGCTACAAGGATAGAATTTATATTTCGAATCCAATGTTGGCAAATAAAAAAGCTGGAGGTGGTGTTTTTGTAACCTTTCCAAAAGTTGCAACTGACGAAAGTGAGGTTGCTATTAAAACAGATATAGTAAATGAAACTAGTACATCGCAAGATATCGAGTGTGTGCAAACCATTTATCTTAAAGGAAAGAAAGTAGCAGAAAATAAAACAATTTCAAACGGCTTAGCAGCCACAAAATCGGTTGAGCTGAATGCTTTGATTCGTATTAACAACGCGAAATTATGGTCTCCAACGGATCCTAATTTATACCAGTTAGAAACGAAGGTTGTAGTAGACGGAAAGTTGAAAGATCTAGAAATGACTACTTTCGGAATTCGTTCTTTACAATTTAAAGACAATCAATTGTATGTAAATGGAGAAAAAATGTTTTTGAGAGGGGTAAACCGTCATCAGGAGTATCCATTTATTGGTTATGCACTTTCGGATAACGCACAATACCGTGATGCAAAAAAGATTAAAGAGGCTGGTTTTAACTGTATTCGTTTGTCTCACTACCCACAATCACCCGCTTTTTTAGCCGCTTGTGATGAGTTAGGAATTTTTGTTGTTGATGCTATTCTAGGATGGCAATATTATGCAGATACAGATGCTTTTAGAAATTTTTGCTACAATGCCGCTACAGATTTAATTCGTAGAGACCGCAACCATCCATCGGTTGTTTCTTGGGAAGTTTCATTGAACGAAACTAAAATGCCAATCTTTTTTATGGAAGAATTGAATAAAAGAGTCCATGAAGAATATCCAGGAAGTCAAGCATTTTCATCAGGATGGATGCCAGAAGTATACGATATCTATTTTCAGTCAAGACAACACAGAATTATTCATGGAAACGAAAACCATGCGGACAAGCCTTACTTTGTATCCGAATATGGAGATTGGGAATATTATTCCTCTAATGGTGGATTGAATCAAGATAAGATGCCTAAAGGTTTACGCCTTGAAAAAAGCAGTCGCCATTTAAGAGCCGAAGGTGAAAAAGCATTGGTACAGCAAGCTTATAATTTGCAGGAATCTCATAATGACAATCTTGCAACGGGCGTGATGGGCGATGGATACTGGGTAATGTATGATTACAACCGTGGCTATCATGACGAAATAGAGTCTTCGGGAATCATGGATATTTTTAGGTTGCCAAAATTTGGATATGATTTTTATGCTAGTCAAAAAAGTCCAAAAGAAGTAGTAGTACTGAAAATTGCTAGTTATTGGAATGCCGATTCGAATTTGGATGTAAAGGTTTTTAGCAACTGCGATCAAGTCGAATTATTCTTGAACGGAAAAAGTGTTGCTTCTCAAAAACCGGATGTTGATAAAAACACAACAAAAATTAGCCATGCGCCTTTTACATTTAAAATCCCTTCTTTTCAAGCAGGTGAGTTGAAGGCTGTAGGTTATATTGATGGAAAGGAAGTAAAAAAAGTGTCTGTCAAAACACCAGAAGCGCCTCATAAATTAAAGATTTGGTTTGACGAAAGTGGTAAAAAACCACAGTCAAATGTAAACGATGTTATTTTTGTTTACATAGCGGCCGTAGACAAAAACGGAACAGTGGTTCCTGCTTTCGATAAAAAAATAGATTTTTCAATAAAAGGAGATGCTGAAGTTATGAACGTTGGCCCTATAACAGCAGAAGCAGGAATTGCAACAGCTTTGGTAAGAATTGGGACTAAAAGAGGGAAAATAACTTTTCAAGCGGCAAGCAGTACCTTAAAAGGAAGTAGCTGTTTAAAACCTGCTAAATAAATGTATCAATAAAATAAAGTAGTGTTTATTTGTGGAAGGCAGTAGTAAATGTAAATTTATTGCTGCCTTTTTTTATACCAAAGGTTTTAGTGATGGGATAAAAATGAGGAATAAGAAGGTAAAAATACTAATGTAAAAGTGTTTGATAAGGTGTATTTTTATTTGTTTAAAAAAAATCAAAATATGAGAAAGATAAATAACCGAATATTGGGGATGAAAGCACTAGGTGCGTTTTGTTGCATTGTACTGTTTTCGAGTTTTTCGGGCGTGCAAAAAGGGGTAACTAGCAAAGGAGATGAATCATCAATCGTTTTGGAAAATAAATATCTGAAAGTTACCGTTGACCAAAAAAATGGCTGTTTTACTGTATTAGAAAAAATATCGGGTCAACAATGGAATCCAGATCCATGGGAACAAGCGGCAGGTATTTTGGGAGTTACCGTGAATGGCAAATCGGAGACTTTGAATATTTCGAAAAGTAAAACAATTAAGTTGCAAAGGAAATCGAAGGATGTTGTAGCTATTTCGTTTGTAGACCCTGTCTTTGAAGGTCAAACACTTGAAGGAATTAGTATTGATACTGAATTGCGTTTGGACCCAACGATGTCAAAACTAGATATTGAAGTGGTTTCATATAAAGGAGGAAAATACAAATTATCAGATCTAAGATATCCGACAAGAGCTTTTAGCTTAGAGACAGATGTTGATAAAGGAGCGGCGGTCATTCCTCAAAAGCAAGGAGTTATCTGCCCGTCCTACATTTTCCCAATGAATGGTGGTTCTTTTTGTATGTGGGATGATGCTACCTATACTGCAAAATCTACAGGAACACTAGATTTGTTCAATGCCTCAGGTTTATCAATGCCATGGTGGGGAACTTATAATGAAAAATCGGCTGTAATTGGTATAGTTGACGAAGCTTCAAGACCTAAGATGTTTTATAATATCAACAATAATGGACAATACTTGTACAACTCTGAAGGGAAGATGTCACCAAACAAACGAATTGCCTACTTGGAGCCAATTTGGAATTTAAAAAAGGAAGATCAGCTTAAGCTAATGAGTTATCAATTTATTCCTAATGGAAATTATGTAGATATGGCAAAAGTCTATAGAAAAGAAGCTGTTAAGAGAGGCTTTTTTGTTTCATTGGAGGATAAAGCAAAGAGAGATCCAGATGTTAAAAAGTTAGCTGGTGCTGTATATATGGGTGTGTACGGTGGTTACCCTCATTATGTAGAGATGCCAGGCATGACATTTACCTTCAAAGAATTGTCTGATATGATTAAAACAACTCATGATGAATTAAAAGTTGATAATGCATTTTTCCATGCGTGGGGTGTTTTTTCTAATTTTGTGCCAAATTGCTGGCCAATTAATGAGAATTTAGGAGGTGTTGCTGGTTTGAAAGAAGCGGTAGATTTAACTAAAAAATACGGATACTTATATTCGTCTTATCATGCGTATTCGGCAACATTGGAAAATGACCCAAAATTTGACACTGGCCTGTTTGCTACAAATGACAAAGGGAATTTGAAAAATACAGGAAGTCGTTGGGCGAATATTGATCAAAATAAACAATTGGGATTAGCGCAAAAAAGTCTTGATAAAGAAATTGCTGCTTTAGGTCTTGAAGCAGATATTACCGACATATCGTTCTCTTACTTTGCAGATGAAGATAATACGGGCTACTTTAATTTAGCTAAATACCTTGATTCAAAAAATTTGGTTAATGGAACAGAACATGGTCAGCAACAATATATTCCGTATTTTGATATGTTTGAAGGGATGACGTATCTCAATTCTAGTTTGGCTCAAATATCACATAGAGCACCATTGTTTAATTTGGTGTTTCATGATGCAATTGGTGTTTTTGGTAAAATCCAGGATCCAGACAATCAAATATCTGAAAATGGGGATTTTGCTGTAAAATCACTTCGTAATATTTTGTTTGGTGTTGGATCAACTATATTCTTCTCGCCTTATGAATTTGATGGAATGAAAGACATGATTAAAATGGCCAACGAAGTAGTAAGCCCAGTAAATAAGGAAACATTTTTTGCCGAATTGAAATCGCATGAGTACTTAAGTCCTGATTTTAATCTACAAAGATCAAAATTCTCTTCAGGTACAGTAGTGCTTGTAAATTTGGGTCCAGTGAAACAAAAAACAAAAGAAGGTAAAGAAGTTCCTGGTTTTGGCTATGAAGTAACCTATAAAGATGGGAAGGTTTCGAAAGGAAGTTTTCAGGTAGGGCTAAAGCACTAGTAACAAACATTTGGTAGTTAATCAAGCTACAAACCTCAATTGAGGTTTGTAGCTTTTTTTTGTTCTTAAAAAAATGCTAATGATTTGGTAATATAAAGGTAAGAAAGTGTTAATAGAGGGTAAAATAGGTAAAATTATATCTGTGTAATTTGGCTTTATTTGTACAATCGACTTTTTTGAAATTATGCAGTTCGTAAAAATAGTTAATAATTTATTTTAAAATCATAAAATTATTAACGGATTGTAGTGAATTATGGTGGAATTTGTCTTTTCGAAGAAAATAAATTACAAATATTCATTTTTTAATTTATGACAGTATTTTAACTCTATTCAATTAAATTTTAAGTTAAAAAGTCGGTATAAACCAAACTAAAACTAATTATTATGAAGCAAAAAGTAAATCAAATGATTGATGTGTGTAAAATACAAATAAGTCACTTTCGGTAAAAGTTAATATCGAAAAATGCTCCTTGTTATTGTTTTAAGATAACTGCTACTACTTAACCAACAATTTAAGTAGACGAAAATAAAAAAAGAATCCAATAAAAATGAATCAAATGAAAATTAGAAATATAAATAAGTCAAAAAATGCAATGGGCCGTTTTTTGTTATTTAGCCTACTTGCATTGTTTTGTACGCTAGGTGCTCAGGCGCAAAGTAACACCATACAAGGTAAGGTGGTTGGGGAAGAGGATGGATTTCCTATTCCAGGAGTTTCCATTGTTGTTAAAGGTGCCACAAAAGGAACTGCAACAGATTTTGACGGTAAATTTACTGTGAAAGCAAACGAAGGAGATTTATTGGTTTTTACTTATGTAGGTATGAGAACGACTAATATGAAAGCTTCCAATAATATGACCGTTAGAATGAAGTCGGTAGCGCAAGATCTATCAGAAGTTGTTGTAATTGGTTACGGAACACAAAAGAAAAAGGAAATAACTGGAGCAGTAGCGAGCGTTAAGGCTGAAGATATTGCCAACATCGTAACCTCTGATTTGGGTAATGCTTTGCAAGGGCAAATATCTGGAGTAAATGTAGTGAGTTCAGGAGAACCAGGAACTCCTTCAGAAATTTTGATCAGAGGGGTGACTTCTATCATTGGAGGAAATACTCCTTTGTATGTGGTAGATGGTATACCGCAAGAGGGTGACCCTGGAATTGCTCCAAGTGAAGTAGAAACTATTGATGTATTAAAAGATGCTGCATCGGCTGCAATCTATGGTACGCGTGGTGCTGCAGGTGTAATTTTGATTACTACCAAAAAAGGTAAAGCAGGAACTATGAGTGTGAGGGTTGATGCAAGTCGTAGTTTTGACCGTTTAGGATCTGCAATTCCGTTGCTTAATGCCAGAGATCAAACGTACACTGACGTATTGTTGCAAAGAAATGATGGGACAAAAGATAATGCTATCGGAATTTCGAATTTTGTAAATAGTCCAGATAGATTTCAGTATGACAATGATATTTCTAGATTGCTATTTGTTGATAATGCATATACTCAAAATTATAATGTAAATGTTAGCGGAGGATCTAAAGATCTTAAATATTCGATGGTAGCTGGTTTTTATGATAGAAATGGAGTTATTTTAAAGTCTAATTTTAATCGTTTTAATACAAGATCGAATGTAAATTACAAAAAGGATAAATTGACGATTGATTTAGGGATTGGTATTACCAAAGAATCTAATAATAGAGGAGCTGCAAATACTATTCAGCAATTAATCCGTTACCAACCAACACAGCCTTTATTGGATCCAAATGCTGATCAAGTAGATACTTTTGGAGGAGCAGATCAAAATACGAATACAAGTATTGTGAATAGTCTAAATATTAGTGATATAACTAAATCTACACGATCTTTTGGTAATATTAGTTTAGGTTATGAATTAATAAAAGGATTGAATTTTACAACTAGAGCAGGTTTTAATGATTTTTATTCTAACCGTGCAAGGTTTATTCCGTTTCAAAGTTTTGTTAATGCACAAACAGGAGTTGCTGTAAACAATCCTATTTCTAGTTATGTAGAAAACCAAGATCAGAGACGTACTTCAATTAACTGGGATGCTTCTTTGAATTATGATACAAAAATTAACGAAGATCACCACTTAACATTGACGTTGGCTACTTCTAGAGAGCATTATCAAAACAATCAGTTTACAGCCAATAAAAGAACAGTTGTTGATAATGATATTCAGGTTTTTAATGGTACAACCGGTGTAGCAAATATTACATCAGGACCAGACTATGTTACTCGTTTAGCAGGATACATTGGTAGAATGCAATATGACTACAAAGGGAAATATTTGATTAGTTCAAGTATTCGTAGAGATGGTTCTTCTCGATTTGCTGCTCAAAACCGTTGGGGATTGTTTCCATCTGTTTCTGCTGCTTGGAATGTATCTGATGAAGCATTTTTTAAACCATTGAGTAATGTAATCAACAACTTCAAAATCAGATTGAGTAATGGTACTGTGGGTAATCAATCATTTGATGACTATTCATATACCAATACAATTTATAGAGATTTAGTATATCCTTTCGCTACCAATTCTACTGCATCAATTCAAAATGCATTAGGTAATGCCGATGTAAAATGGGAAACTTCAGTTCAAAAGAACTTTGGTATTGACTTAGGTTTCTTTAAAAACAAATTAACAGTTAGTGCAGAGTATTATGAAACGAACAAAAACGATATGTTGTTTCAATTATCTCTACCTGGTTCAACAGGGTTAAATGATACTTCAAACGGTGCTGGTTTTTCAGTAAGACCACTTTCGAACAATAACCAAGTTGTTTTGAATGTTGGTAATATGACAAACAAAGGATTTGAGTTAGCAGTAGGTTTCCGAGATAGAATCGGAAAATTGAAATACAGAATGAACGGTACATTTACAACGAATAAAAATGTCGTTACCAACACTGCAACAGATACACCTTATAGTTTAACAACCGATTCAGGAATTGTTCCTGGAGCAGGTGCAAATTCAACTTTAACAAGTATTACTGCAATTGCAAGAGGCTACGAAGCTGGTGCTTTCTTTATCAGAAAAACAAATGGACTTGTAGATACTCCAGAAAAATTAGCTGCTTACCAACTTATTGTACCGGGAGCTAAAATGGGTGATTTAATTTATATCGACCAAAATAATGATAAGAAAATTGATGATCAAGACAGAGTTTATGGTGGTAGTGGTTTACCTAAATTTGAAATTGGTTACAACTTAAGTTTAGATTATAACAATTTCGATTTATATGTAAATGCATATGCTGCTGTAGGGCAGGAGATTGTTAATGGTTCTAGAGCAACTGCTGTAGCATTAGGAAGAAGTGAAGAGATTTTGAACTCGTATTCTGAAGCAAATCCAACAGGGAAATTGCCAGCCTACAGAGGTACATTCTTAACACATGACAATTACTTACCAATATCTGATTTGTTCATAGAAGACGGTTCTTACTTAAGAATTAGAAATATTACTTTAGGGTATAGTTTGTCTAAAAAAACACTTAAATCTATTGGAGTTGATAAATTTAGAATCTATTTAACAGGACAAAATTTATTCACATTTACAAAGTATACAGGTTATGATCCTGAAGTAGGTGGTAATGTTAGTAGAAGAGGATTGGATAAAGGGAATTATCCTTTTGTAAAATCGTATTTAGTAGGATTGAATTTTAATTTTTAAATTATTTAGTGATGAAAAAAGATTTTTATAAATATATATCATTAGCCTTAGTTGCTGGACTTTCCTTAAGTTCTTGTAACCCAGACTTGACAGAAATAAATCCAAATTACTCCACAACAGCTTCATACTGGAATAATTTAGATGAAACCAGTCAAGGAATTACAGCATTGTATGTAACCTTGTTGAACACAACCATTTTCAATGTTAGAGAAGAGACCGTACGATCAGATATGGGTTATTATGCGGCTACTCGCCCATATGCAAATGCATCTGTAGGAGATCAATCGGTAACGTTTTTTACTCAAACCTTTAATGGAGATGTAAAAGCCGTGTTTCAAAAATGGGACGGATGTTACAAAGGAATTTACAGAGCAAATCAAGTAATTGAAGCGCTAAATAAAATTGAAGCAAAATCGGATCCAGTACGTTGGAAACAACAAATGGCTGAAGCACGTTTCTTCAGAGGTTTATTCCATTTTTACATACATAATTCGTATAACAACGGAAATGTCCTTATTGTAGATCATACTCCAATAACCAAAGAAGATTTGTTTGGATCGGTTTCACCATCTGCAAAGGTTATTGAATTCTTTAGAAAAGATTTGCAATATGCAGTGGATAACTTATTACCAGATATCAATGCAGAGAAAGGTCACGTGAATCAAGCTACTGCAGCAACTATATTGGGAACTAGCTATTTGTATGAAGGAGATGATCTAGAAAAAGCTAAAATTAATTTTAACAAAGTTATCACAAATTCGAACTACAGTTTAGAGAGAGATATGTCTAAAATGTTTACTACAGCGGGTGAATTTAACAAAGAATCTATTTTTGAAGTAATCTACGATATTAGTTTACGTCCTGATTTAGGTTTGTTTGATGAAGAATCAACTACAAATAGATTAGCTTTCTTGTCAATAAGTAGTAATAATATGTTTTCACCTCCTGCTTGGGTAGCTTATGCATACAAGTCAGAGAAAATGGATTTACTTGATAGCAGAAATTACAAAGGTGGTGTGATTCTACCTGTAAACCTACGTGGGGTTTCTTTAAGAGCTTCGGCAATGGTTATTCTTCCAGAAGATTTGCAAACTCCTGTTTATAAATTTGCAAACGGAATTGAAGCAGCAGCTCCAAACTCTGCATCACCAAGTTTGAATCTTGGTTTTAACGCAACAGCGACAGGTGGATTCTTTGGGAACATAAGTTTGTACAAAAAATACTTAAATACAGATCAAGCGGGTTATACTGGGGAGAATTCACTACCCTTAGGAAGTCAAAAATCATCAAAAAATGTTGTGGTTAATAGACTTTCAGAAGTGTATTTGATGCAAGCTGAATGTTTAATCAAAACTGGAGATGTTTCTGGAGCATTAAAGTTAATGAACAGAATTCGTGAAAGATGGGGATTGGTATTGTTAGGACCTGCAGGTTCAGGAGAATTTGCTGGAAAAACATATGATACTTCAAAAGATTACTTGAATGCAAATATTTTAATGGATCAATTAATGTATGTTGACAAACCACTGGAACTTTCTGCAGAGGGTTGTTCTTCACGTTTCTCAGATTTAAGAAGATGGGGTAAATTGAAATCTCGTTTCGAAGAGCTTGCAGCAACTAATTATTATGTTAAAAACTTCACCTATACAAAATCAACTGGTGGTACTGCAGTAAAAAATAACGCATCTGTTTTAAATGCTCCAGCAACTGGCGCTACTTTAATTCCGAATGAATTTGATTTCCCTTCTCGTAATTATAACATCGCAGGTAGTAAAAATGATTATTTACCAATACCTAATAGTGAGTTAAATAGAAATCCGAATATACTTAAATAATATAAAAGCAATTAAGATGAAAAAATTAATAATAATAGTATTAGTGAGTATTGGTTTCTTTTTCACGGGTTGTGAGAAAGAATCAATCACAGGAACACCGTCATACTCTGATGTTACTTGGTATGCTAGTAATGGTCTAAACGTTACAACAGCAACCGTAACACCTCCACCAACAGAAATTGTTGCAGGCAAGGCATTGTCAGTCTATGATCTTTCGCAAGGAGCTTTGACTCACGAATGGAAAATTAGTACTGGAGCAAGTTTTTTACTTCCAGGTTTTAAAAATGCTAGCCCTGTAGGAACAGTTAATGACTTAACTGCGTTCATCGATCCTTCAAAAGGATTGACAACAACAGATTATACCGTATTCATTTTATTTCCTACGGCAGGTGATTACACAGTAACTTTAAGAGATACTTTTAAAGAGAAGGTAACATACAAAGGTTCTGTACCAGTTGAAGCAGTTTTGATTGATGGCGTTTGGGTTTTTGAACAAACATTCAAAATCAAAGTAATTTAAGGAATAAATAATGATTTTTTTGTAGTTAGTTTGTTGAGGCTATTTCGTTTATTTGAAATAGCCTCAATTTTTTGCTATAGCTGGGTTGTATATATTCTTTTATTTAGGGGTATAAATATCAAATCTGTTTTTTTTAACAATTTATAGTACAAAAATCGCAATAGATGTCGTATTTTTATACTTTCAATAAAGTTATAATGGATTTGAGAGTTGTTTCGAATGTGAAAAGCTTGAACTACTAGATGTAAAACTTTAATTGAAGTCTTTAAAAGCAATTATAATAGAAAGAAACCTGTTGTATGAAATTAGTTTTAAAAAATACTGAAAGTTTTGTTAATGCACGTTTGAACATTCGAGCTGCATTAGTGGCGTGTAAAGATTCCTTTTGGCATTATCATTCTCAGTACGAATTATTGTATATTTCAGAAAGTAGTGGCGTTCGCTTTGTAGGGGATAATGTTTCTCATTTTTTGCCAGGAGATTTAGTATTAGTCGGTCCTTTTTTGCCACATCTATGGCGTAACGATCCTTCGTATTATGACGAAGATGAAGATCGACATGTGAAAACAATTATTTTAAAATTTACCAAAAACTTCTTAGGAGAAGGCACTTTTAATAATCCAGAATTTTCAAGTATCAATCATTTATTGGAGCAATCCAAATTTGGTGTATCCTTTGGTAAAAACATTAGTGATGCTTTACATGCAGAATTGATTGATATAGTCGAATTATCACCAGCTGAACAGTCTATAAAATTACTTGATTTGTTGCGTAAGTTGTCATTAACGAGTGAACGGGAGGTTTTATCCTCTTCAGATATGAGTCAATTAGCAACAGATGACTCTGGTAGATTGGATACGGTGATAAAATTCATCTCAGATAATTATGCCGATTATATTAGCCTAGCACATGTAGCTGATATAGCATGTATGACTACCAATTCTTTTTGTCGTTTTTTCAAAAGAATGACCAATAAATCGTTTACCGAGTTTTTAAATGAAGTTCGTATCCGGAACGCTTCCAGACTTTTAGTACAAGAAGATTTACCGGTATCAGAGGTGAGCCATATGGTAGGGTACAAGTCAATTACCAATTTTAATAAGCAATTCAAGCAAATTATGGGGAGTACACCCAAAAGTTATAAATACAGTTTGTAAGCAATAAATAGCATCATATATATAATTTGAGAGATTCCGAAAGGGATCTCTTTTTTATTTTGATGATTTTGCCTTTTACAGCAATATGTTATAATAGTGCTTGTAAAGGGTAATTTGTAGGGGTGTTTTGGTTTAATAATAGTGTTTATTTGTAAAACAAGTTAATGTAACGCATTGTATTATAGATTATAGCCGTGCGAGATTATTAATCTAAATTGATTTTAATTATTCTTTTTTGTAGCCTATTCTTTTGTTTTTAGATTTATTGCTGATTGATTTCATAGTCGGACGGTGCTAAATCGATACCACTAAAAATAAATAATTTATTACGTATTTCATTTTCTTGCAAACTATTAATTACAACCAAAACCACCAAAATGTTAAAAAAATTACACACCATTTTTAAGATTAATTTTTTATTGCTTTTTTCCATTTGTAACTACGGTCAAACGGCACAAACAAAAGCTACCAAACCAAATATTATAGTCATTCTTGCTGATGATTTGGGGTATGGAGATGTAGGTTTTAATAGGGCTACCAATACAGCATCTTTTCCTGTTGATCGAGGTGTAATTCCAACACCAAATATCGATGCTTTGGCCAATAACGGAATTATTTGTAAAAATGCTCACGTAGCTCATCCCTTTTGTGGCCCAAGTAGAGCCGCAATCCTAACGGGTATGTATCCACACAGGATAGGGGCGCAGTACAATTTGCCAAACGACATTACTTCAACGCTCGGTATTCCAACAAATGAGACCTATTTTTCAACATTAGTTCAAGAAGCAAATTACAATACTGCTGCTTTTGGTAAGTGGCATCTAGGATTTGCTGAAGGATTGTATCAGCCACTAGATAAAGGCTTTGATTACTTTTTTGGTTTTTTAGGAGGAGGAAAAGGATATTTTGAAAGTGGGTATGAAGATCTTTTTTATAGAAGACTAGGAGGGAGTAACCCAACAACAAACGAATATCAAGATCCGTTGCAGCGTAATAGAGCCTATGTTGATCGTGCTGAATTTAGTAATGTAGGTGACGAAGATTACTTGACAGATGTGTTGACCAATGATGCTATACAGTATGTGGCTCAAAATAAGCTGAAGGCTGATCCGTTTTTTATGTATCTAGCCTACAATGCGCCGCATACCCCTCTTGAGGCTCCGCAAAGCGAAATTGCCCTTTTCAAACAAAATAATCCTGATTTTGAAAATTTGGTTAGAAACAGTACGTATATAACCGAATCCAACCCCATCACAAAAATAAAGGATGCTGATGCTCGTGCCGCTAAAATCGAAGAGTTTGTTCAAGATAGGATCACTTATGCCACAATGGTTACCAATCTAGATACAAACATAGGTAAACTTGTTGCCGAATTAAAAAAGGACCCTACTGTTTTTAATAATACTGTAATTATATTTTTGAGTGATAATGGTGGGTACACCTATAGCAAAGGTGCTGTTAACTTTCCTCTTGATGCTTTAAAAGGGAGTGTTTTAGAAGGTGGACATAAAGTACCCATGTTTGTTCATTGGCCAAACAAAATTACAACGCCATCTATTTATAATTACCAAGTAAGTTCTCTTGATTTATATCCTACAATCGTCAATTTAGCCGGAGGAACACTTTCGAACAGTAAAATTATCGACGGAAAAGATATTATGGATAAACTTATCGCAGGCGAAGATGTACGTCCAAATGGAGAAGCAACTTATATTATGAGACCACAAAATGGTTTTCATAATGCAGCTGTAATGTCTTATCCTTGGAAAATCGTTAAAACAGGGGGTAAAGGAAAATGGCGTTTGTTTAATGTTGTAAATGATCCTGGAGAAACCAATGATGTTCGAAAAGCAGAGCCAGATGGGGAACAAATTGTTCAAAAATTACTAGATCAGGCTGTGGCTTGGTGCAAAGAATTTAAAAATGTAAAACCGGCATGGTATGACAATGATGGCGAAGATGGTCCTGATGGTCCTGTGGGGCATCCTCATTCAGGAATGTGGGATGATGGAACATTGCCAGGATACGATTCTTTATTCGAAAGTCCAGAATTGGTTTTAGGTCTTGAGGATCTAAAGAAAGTGAATTACACATTGTATCCAAATCCAACTCCTGATTATTTGAATATAAATTTCAACAGCCCTATTAGTGTGGTCGAAATCCAAATAATTTCAACTACAGGCGCGATCGTCAGAACGGTTAAAGGAACAGATGAAAATAAACCTCGCATAAATGTACGAAGTCTTCCAGCGGGTACCTATATTGTTCGAGTTAAAGCTGATGGGAAAACCACCATTGAGAAAATGATCAAAATATAAATCAACTTTGATTAAGAAAATTTAAGTTTTTTGATGTAATCGAATACTTAGACTAACAGTATTTTACCTTGGTAACAGTTCGTTAAGGTTAAGATAACGTTTGAATGAGGTAAAATAGTACCGTACCTCAGTCTTTTTTTTGTTTTAGTTTGTATGGTAGCATCTTGATCAAAATTAATCTATTGGGAAAGTGCTAACAAACTAACCAACTATATAGTAAAATGAAAAATAGATTCTTTCATACAAAAAAGATAGCAGTAGTAGCAGTATTACTTACAGCTTCATTAACTTTTGCTCAGTCAAAAAAGCCAAATATTTTAGTAATTCTTGCTGATGATTTGGGGTATGCAGATGTCGGTTTTAATGGATCGAAAGATATAATTACTCCCGAATTGGATAAATTGGCCAAAGCTGGTACGATTTTTTCTTCTGCATATGTGGCTCATCCATTTTGTGGGCCCTCTAGAACTGCCTTGATGACAGGACGTTATCCGCACGAAATAGGTGCTCCGTATAATTTACCTGATGTGGGAATGAACTTGGAAGACGGAATACCGGTTAAAGAAAATTTCATAAGTAACGTGATGCATGATGCAGGATATTACACAAGCGCAATAGGGAAGTGGCATCTTGGTTATGGTTCTGAATTTCAGCCAAACAACAGAGGTTTTGACTATTTTTATGGTTTCTTAGGAGGTGGGCATAAATATTTCCCTGCGGAATATAAAGCACAATATGATGCTCAAGTAAAAAATGGCAACAAACATATTCATGCTTATCTGACACCATTGCTCCATAATAATACTGAAGTCGAAGAAACGGAGTACATGACCGATGCACTTTCAAGAGAAGCAGTTCGTGTTGTAAAAGAAGCTAAACAAAAGCAAAAACCTTTTTTTATGTACCTAGCGTACAACGCACCTCACGTTCCACTTGAAGCTAAAGAGGAAGATTTGAAAGTTTTTGCAAATATAAAAGACAAAGATCGTCGAACGTATGCTGCCATGGTTTATGCTGTGGATAGAGGTGTAGGTGAAATTGTAAAAACATTAAAGGAGAACAAACAATTTGACAATACCTTAATTATTTTCTTGAGTGATAACGGAGGGAATATTGAACATGCTGCCAACAATTATCCGTTGCGAGGTACAAAAGGAGATACCTATGAAGGTGGGTATAGAGTGCCTATGTTTTTTCACTGGCCATCAGTTGTACCGGCAGGAAAGCGATTTGATTATGTAGTTTCTGCATTGGATTTCTATCCTACTTTTGCTAATCTAGCAGGAGGAGTGATTCCAAAGTCTAAAAGTTTAGATGGTAAAGATATTTGGGCCAACTTCTTAGCAGGAAAAGATACGCACAAAGATGATTTGATTTACGCAGTACGATATAGAAGCGGCTTCTCTGATGTAGGTGCTCGAAATGAAGATTTTAAAATTGTAAAAGCGGGTCAAAATAAATGGAAATTATTTGACGTTCGCAAAGACCCATCTGAGACCAAAGATCTTAGTGCACAGTATCCTGATGTATTAAAAGATATGGTACATCGCACCCAAAAATGGAGTGAGTCACATATTACACCGCTGTGGTATGACAATAAAAAAGTAGAGCAAATGTGGAAAGATACCAATATGCCTAACTACGATAAAGCTTTCAAATTAGATAACTAACCCTAATAAAACCACAGAATTATGAAATACGCATTTAGCCATATCGGAATTCCGACTACAGAAGAAAAAAATTGGGACGGTTTTTACGAACCAGGAAAGATTCACTTTACAGACTTTTCCAAAGATGAATACGGAGTAGAATGGGTTAAGTTTGATGCAGACAGTCCTATGCCAGAAATGATGCGTACGATTCCGCACGTTGCTTATTTGGTTGATAATATGGAAGAGGCATTAGAGGGTAAAGAGATCTTGGTTGAAACTTTTTCTCCAGGTGAGGGAGTGCGTGTAGCTTTTATTGTGCACAACGGTTCACCAGTTGAATTTATGGAGGTAAAAGAGTAAATATGAAAAAGTATATATATGTAGGTCTAAGTCTTGCCATGCTCTCTTGTTCCACTCATACGTCAGGTACTAAGGATCCAAACGGAAAAGTAGCGGCTACTGTACTGCCACTTTCTGATCCAACAAACAGTGGAAAATGGGTTTTGAATACCGAGGTAAGTGATGAGTTTGATGCTCCTACTTTGGATGAAAATAAGTGGTTTGTAGTTGGTAAGTTCGAAAATGGGAAACCAGTCTACAAACACCCTGATTTTCCAAACAAAAAAGTATGGATCGGTCGCGCACCTTCTCAATTTTCCGGAAATAATTACCGATTAGAGAATGGAAAATTAATGCTTGAGACAAGATGGGAACCTGATTTTCCTTTTAGTCAAGAGCCAGACAAACCTTGGGGGAAAGATAAAACCAGAAGTAAATTTGAAAACCTAACAACAGCCTGTTTGATTGGTCGAAAGTTTTTTCAATATGGTTATATGGAAATCAAAAGTAAAGCCGCTGATGCTGAAGTTACAAGTGCTTTTTGGGCTATGGGACAAGGTTTGGAAGTGGATATGTTTGAGCATTTTGGTGATCATAGACAACCTAATAAGTTGAAATTAGATAAAGAATTGTGGTGGTCTATCCACGATTGGACACTTAAAGGCGAAAATAGTGTTTACACTGAGCATCATATCTTAGATTTTAGAGTAGCAGATGCTTTTCATACTTACGGTGTAGAATGGGATGAGAACGGAATCAAATACTTTATTGATGGAAAATTGTTTACCGAAGCTTCGAAAGAGAAAATTGATGCATGGGCAAAAAATAAGGGTTTCGAAAAAGGATATGTAGCAACCAAGCCAATCTCTATCTGGTTGGATCAAGAAACGTTTCCGTGGCATGGCGTTCCAGATACAAAAGAAGATTTGGAACTGAACAGTCCAGAAGGAAAAAAAGACGATGGCGTAGTCGACTTTGAAATCGAATATGTTCGAGTGTGGCAAAAGAAAAAATAATTAACTATAACTAACTTTAAAATTAAAAATGATGAAAAAAATTGTATTAGTATTAATGATGATGGTTACGTTTTCAGCAGCATTTGCTCAAAACAAAACACAAGAAAAAAAGATTAAGTATTTTGTAGATGCTGCAACAACCGAGTTTAAACTAGATGCATCAAAATCCAAAGAACTTTTGGACGCAAGAAATACCTATATAACCAATTTTATGGATGTATTGAAAAAAGCCAAAAGCGGTGAACTTTCTGCAGAGGATAAAAAAGGAAAAATGAACGAGGTAAATAGTGCGTTTAATGCCGAATTTTCAAAAGTAACAGGAAAAACGCAAGCAGAGCTTAAACCATTTTTTGAAAGAATGCGTGATGAGTTAAGTAGCATTTAATTCACTTTCCTATTTAGGTAGTTTTATTTTATTTGGTAAAACCAGTATTGCTGTTATAGCAATACTGGTTTTTTGTTTTAAGACTGATTAGCAGTACGGGTAAAATTGGTTAAATGAAGGATAATTATCTTGTGTTTATTATTTCTCCTTTGTGCTATTTTTGTTAGCTACTCATTATTATTTGTTCAATTAGATCTGTATCTGATCATATGTTTTACTATTTTCATTACATGTTGTAGTTTTTTTGACAAATAAGCAATTGTAAAGCTGTATTTTTAGGTTTTGTACAGTTTTAGTCTATTTGCAAAGTGGGGTATTTGGTTCAGAATATTTTAATATTGTCTTATAATACATTTTATAAATTTTTAGATATGAAAAGAGGTTTCCTTTTTCTTAGTTTTTTATTGTTTTTTTCGCAGTTAGTTATTTCTCAAAATGATTGGGAAAACGAATTGGTTTTCGAAAAAAACAAAATGCAATCGCGCGTACCATCTTATTCGTATAAAAATGAAAAAGATGCCCTTGAAGGAAATCGTGATAAATCTAGAATTAAATCATTGAATGGTATTTGGAAGTTCAACTATGTTGATAAATCGGAGGACCGTCCTACAGATTTTATGGGTACTAATTACAATGGCACTAGTAATTGGAAAGATATTGAAGTTCCCTCAAACTGGGAAATGAAAGGGTTTGGTCAAGCAATTTATACAAATATTGTTTATCCATTTACACCCAACATTTTAGACGGAAATTTAAAATACGATTGGAGAGGGCCTCAACCGCCATTGCCTCCAAAAATTTACAGAGACAATCCTGTTGGTAGTTATTACAGGGATTTTGATGTGCCAACAGACTGGAAAGAACAATCGGTTATTTTGCATTTTGGAGGTGTAACTTCTGCGTTTTACTTGTGGGTAAACGGTGAAAAAGTTGGGTACAGTCAAGGAAGTTGTTTAGCAGCAGAATTTGATGTGACTAAATATTTAAAAGCGGGTCAAAATCGTCTTGCGGTACAGGTATTTCGTTATAGCGACGGAAGTTATTTGGAGGATCAAGACATGTGGCGTTTGAGCGGTATTCATCGTGAAGTGTTCTTGATGGCACAACCTAAGATTGCCTTGAATGACTTTTTTGTTCGAACCAAATTAGATGTTAATTATCAAGATGCAAAACTTGAAATCCGTCCACTTTTATGGATGCAAGAAGATGAATCAAAATTAAAAGGGTATAAGATTTCGGCAGAACTATACGATGCAGATAATAATAAAGTATTACCTACTCCGCTCTCTGTAGATCTTGAAAAGGTATATAAAGAAAGATGGCCAGCTAGAGATATTACCAAATTTGCATTTATGGAGGCAACTATCAAGTCGCCACGAAAATGGTCTGCAGAAGATCCTTATTTGTACAAATTGGTATTTAAAGTGACCAATGCAAATGGAGATGTTGTAGAGGCTAGAAGTCAAAAAGTAGGTTTTCGAAAAGTAGAATTCAGCAAGAAAAATGAATTGCTAATCAATGGTAAAGTAGTGAAAATTATGGGTGTAAATCGACATGATCATCACCCAACCAAGGGGAAAGCATTGAGTCATGAAGACTTAAGAAAAGATGTTGAAACCTTGAAACGTTTTAATTTTAACGCTGTACGTACGTCACATTATCCAAATGACCCTTATTTTTATGAGTTATGCAATGAGTATGGTTTGTATGTAATGGATGAGGCAAATATCGAAGCACACCATTTAGGGAGTTATATTCCGCAACAACCTACTTGGGCAGCACCAATTTTGACTAGAGTTATTCGTATGGTCGAAAGAGACAAAAATAATCCTTCGATAATTTCATGGTCGTTAGGGAATGAGAGTGGAACAGGACCAGCCTTTGCTGCGGCAGCTGGATGGGTGAAAGATTTTGACCCTTCACGTTTCATACATTATGAAGGTGCACAAGGAGATCCTGAAGATCCACATTATCTTGAAGGAGCTGCAAATGAAATGACCAAATGGCCAACTTATGCTAATCCTGATGATAAAAACTATGTAGATGTTTTAAGTAGAATGTATCCAGATTTGGCGCAATTGGTCAACATGTCTGAGAACGCGCATATCACTCGACCAATTATCATGTGTGAGTACATGCATGCTATGGGGAACTCAATGGGGGGAATTGCAGATATGTGGGATCAAATTCGAAAAAGACCCAATTTGATTGGTGGTTTTATTTGGGATATGAAAGACCAAGGAATTGTAGCCAAAAATGCTAAAGGTGAACAATATTATGCTTATGGGGGTGATTTTGGAGATGTTCCAAACGATGGTAACTTCTGTATCAATGGAGTTTTTGCACCAGATTTAAGTCCAAACCCGCATGCTTTTGAAGCTAAGTATGTTTTTCAACCTGTAGTTTTTGAAGCTGCCAATATTCAGCAATCAGAATTTAGAATTATTAATCGTTTTTCATTTTCAAATTTAGATAAATATGAAATTCGTTGGGAAGTTTCAGAAAACGGTAAAGTAATTCAATCTGGCGTTTTACCAACAATGGAGTTGGAAGCAGGAGCAGCAAAAACCGTTAAGTTACCAATCAAAAATAACAAGTTTGACGACCGTTCTGATTACTGGATCCGAATGAGTATGCACGAGAAAACAAATCGTTTATGGGCAGAAAAAGGTTTTGAGATAGCTAAAAACCAAATCGAATTACAGCCGAAAAAGACAGTGGTAGCGGTGGTAAATGCTTCGAAAGAAAAAATATCTTATGAAGAAACGGCTGCAGAGGTGCGTCTTAATGCTAAAGAGGTTCAAGTCGTAATTGCTAAAGAAAGCGGAAATTTAATTTCGTACAAAATAAAAGGTACTGAGCAAGTTGCAGCGCCATTGCAATTAAATTTCACACGTCCTGTAGTTGACAATGATATACGTGGTGCAAATGCAAAACCATTTGCACAATCAAAAAACTTTTGGTCAACGGTTAATGGTTTGCTTAAAACATATTCGGTTACAGTTACCCAAGAAGAGCAGGGAGTTCAAGTGGTAGTGAAACAGAATGTAGATAAAAAAGTAAGTCTAAATAAAATTTATACGCTGTCAAATGACGGAACAACCAAAGTAGGTGTTACGATGGATGCAGAGGCTTCATTACCAAATTTAATTCGTTTTGGAGTTACAATGGGGGTTTCTGATCAATTGAAAAATACCACTTACTACGGTAATGGACCATGGGAGAATTATGCTGATCGCAAAAGAGCAGCAGAAGTAGATGAGTTTAGTATCAAAACAGATGCTATTTTTTATAACTATATTTTTCCTCAAGAAAACGGAAATCATACAGATACAAGATGGGTGAAGTTGCAGGAAGAAAAAGGAACTGCTGGACTTCAATTTACCGGAAGTCCATTGTTTGGTTTTTCTATCTGGAAATATGGAGCAGACAATATTGACAAAGCAAAACATCCATATGATTTGAAACCACAAGGCTTTTATACTCTAAATCTAGATTTAGTTCAAATGGCTTTAGGTGGAACGTTGTCAAATAGATTGCCGGAATATGATTTGAAATCAGGTAAATATAATTTTGAATTTTATATTAGTGCCATAAAAAAATAATTTTGTTCAAGTGTTTTTAGTTTAAATAAGTGTGAAGAGCCATTCGTTAATCGAGTGGCTTTTTACATTTTGAATCTTTTTTTTTTAGCTGTATTTTACCTCAGTTTAAAATGGCGGGATTCAATTGGGGTAAAAATGAGGTAGTACTAGGTAAATTAGGGATACAGGATACTCCAGAGACCATTTAAATTTGTAAGGATCTATTAATCAGATTTAAAAATGGCAACTATAAAAACTTTTGTGAGTGTTGATTGGGGAACTACAAACCTGCGTTTGAGGTTGGTAGAAGTTCCAAGTCTACAAATTATTGAAGAAGTAGTCTCTCCAAAAGGGATTAAAACAATCTACAACGAGTGGGTGAATTGTGGTGGAGACAAAGAAACTTATTTTTTGACTTTCTTAAAAAAACAACTTGCGCTTTTTTCAAATACGATTACTTCTGATGTTGCCATTGTAGTTTCAGGAATGGCCTCTTCGAGCATTGGATTAAGAGAATTGCCTTATGCAAGCTTACCATTCAAAACAGATGGAAAATCACTTTATATCGAAAAAATAAGGTCTGATATCATTCCGAATATGATTCATTTAATTTCTGGAGTCAAATCTGATTCTGATGTTATTCGAGGAGAAGAAGTCGAAATTATTGGCTTGGTAAATGAAGAAGATAAAAATCATTCTGTCGTTTTTGTTACTCCAGGTACTCATAGTAAACATGTAGTTTGCGAGAAAGGTGAGATAACCAATTTTTTTACCTTCATGACGGGTGAAGTTTTCAGCGTGATCTCTGAGTATACTATTTTGAAAGCTTCGATTGAAAAAACCGAATTTGACGAAACTGTTTTGAATGCTTTTGAAGAAGGGGTTCAAAAAGCTATGGAGGGAAAATCATTATTGAATACCCTTTTTAAAGTGCGAACCAATAACTTATTTAAAGAGAAAACAAATATTGAAAACTACTATTATTTAAGTGGTTTGTTGATCGGAGAAGAATTGCAAAGCTTAAGAGATTTGCCTTGTGATTCTATAAAATTGTGTGCCGGCGGAAAGCTGTTTGAGTTGTATCATAGCGCAATTTGCGTATTAGGCTTAGAGTCTAAAACGGAAATTATTCAAGCCAACTTAGTTGATTTGTCTGTAGTAAAAGGACAATGGAATATTTTAAAAAATCAATTGTAAAAACAACCTAAAAATGGGAACAAATTATAAAACAGAATTGTTTGAGAAAATGCCAATTGTTGGTATTATAAGAAATATTTCTTTGAAAGTAATTGAAGAAATATTACCTCAATATAAAAAAGCAGGATTGACAACCCTTGAAATTACAATGAACTCGGATAATGCTTGTGAGATTATCAAAGCAGTAGCTGAGAGTCATCCTGAGATCAATGTTGGAGCAGGTACCGTTTGTACTATGGCCGATTTAATGATGGCCTTGGATGCGGGAGCAACATTTATCGTGACTCCAATCATGGATGTAGATGTTATGAATTATTGTAATGAGCGTAACATTCCGATATTTCCCGGTGCTTTTACACCCTTAGAAATTTACAATGCAAATAAATTGGGAGCTACTGCTGTGAAGATTTTTCCAGCAACACAATTGGGAGCAGGATATGTAAAAGATATTTTGGGTCCATTAAATACAATAAAATTATTACCTACGGGTGGCGTTGATGTTCACAACATTCAATCTTTTTTTCAAGCAGGAGCAATTGGAGTAGGAATGGGCGGATCATTATTCGATAAAAAACTTATTGAATCAAAAAATTACGAAGGACTATATGCGCACTTTAAAGCCATAAGTGATAAGGTAAACGCAATCAGGTAACATGTACTTGATTTAGGGTAAGTTAGTGCTGCTAATAACCCATTAAAAAATTAACTTTATACGGCCAATTAAACAAGAAACTAAACTCAAATAGGAGCAGCATTCTAGTTGCTTTTTAAACCAAATAAGAAGATGAAAATTGAAAAAATTGAAACCTTTGTTTTAAAAGATACGCTTTCACAAAGCTTTTTCTTTTCGCAATGGGAATATGCAGAAAGAAGTATTTGCGTAGTTAAAATTACCTGTTCAGACGGGACACATGGTTGGGGAGAAGGTTACGGACCAGCTACTATTTTGGAAGCTGGGATTGAGTTTTTGAAACCAATGGTTATTGGTCAAAACCCACTTGAAAACGAAGTTATTTGGAACGGAATGTACCGTAGAACTTTGGACTATGCTCGAAGAGGAATATTAGTAGCATCGATGAGTGCTATTGATATTGCAATTTGGGATTTAAAAGGAAAAATTTTAGGACAATCTGTTTCTACTTTGTTAGGTGGAGCTCATAGAACTAAGATTCAGCCTTATGCAACAGGATTGTATTTTACCTGTCATGAAAATCCATCCAAGGACTTTGAAGCAGAAGCGAGGTTGTATATCTCTCAAGGCTTCAAAGCAATGAAGATGAAAGTAGGATTAGGTATCAAAGCTGATGTCGCCAACGTTAAAAAGATGCGTGAAATCATTGGACCAGATATTCAACTGATGGTCGATTCTAATCACGCTTACACATTAAGAGAAGCAATAGAATTGTGTCGTTTGATTGAACCTTATGATATTGCTTGGTTTGAAGAACCGATCTCGCCAGAATTTTATAGTCAATACAATGAATTAAGACAAAAAACTTCGATTCCGATTTCTGGAGGAGAATGTGAATATTTGCGTTTTGGATTTCAACAATTGATACAAAATAAATCGGTTGATATTTTGCAACCAGATATTTGTTCTAGTGGAGGATTGACTGAGGCCAAACGTATTTCAGCGTTAGCAAGTGCAAACGGAGTAGATATTATTCCTCATACCTGGGGTACAGCTATTGGTATTCATGTGGCACTTCATTTTATTGCCAATTTGGAAAGTATACCGGGTAGAATGTACCGACCAAATTTCTTGATGGAATATGATCAGACTGAAAATGGTCTTCGAGAAAAATTAACTTTCCCATCTATAGTTATGAAAGATGGCTATATTGAGGTCCCTAATCGTCCAGGTTTAGGAATAGATGTGGATGAAGATGTTCTGAGAGCCTACGCTGTTTCAAAGGATAGTGTTAAGTTAGTACTATAATTATCAAATTACAATTACCATGAATACACAAGATTTCGGATATAAAAAATTATACATTGACGGTCAATTAGTTGATTCTGTTAGTGGTGAAAAAGCAGCAGTGATTTGTCCAGCTACTGGAGAATCTATCGCTCAAGTTGCCTTAGCAGGAAAAGCAGATGCTGAAAAAGCATTGATCGCTGCACAAAAAGGATTTAAATTTTGGTCGAAATTATCTTTGGCTGAAAGAACAGCTTGGATGACCAAATTAAGAACTGCTATTTTCGAAAGAGAAGCAGAATTACGTTCGGCTATGGTTCACGAAATGGGTAAAACCTATGCTGGATCTGCAGAAGATATTGAGGCAATTACAAATGCACTAGAATGGTATCCTGCAGCAATGAAAAACCGCAGAGAAGAGCAAATTCCTGATTACGAGCACACTCACACACATAAGATGGTCGAGCAGGCGGCAGGTGTAGCCGTGGCTTACTTGGCTTGGAATTTTCCATTATTGAATGTTGGTTTCAAAATCGGACCTGCATTGGCAGCTGGATGTTCATTGATTATCAAACCGTCTGAAATGTCGCCTTTGTCAAGTTATATCCTTGGTGAAATACTACACAGTATCGATTTTCCTGCTGGTGTTGTCAATATTTTGGCTGGTCCATCTGCAGAGGTGGCTACAACAATGACAACTAGTACAATCCCTGCTGTTTTGACCATGATTGGTTCTACAGCAACTGGGAAGAAAATCATTGCAGACAGTACAACATCAATCAAAAAATTAGGAATGGAATTGGGTGGAAATGCACCTTTTATTGTTTTTGAAGATGCTGATTTTGATACGGCTTTGAACTTAGCAATTGGATTAAAATTTGGTAACTCAGGACAAATTTGTGTTGCTGCAAACAGAATTTTTGTACACAAGAATATCTACGATAAATTCTTGGCAGCTTATATTGATAGAGCTTCAAAAATTAAATTAGGGTTTAGTATTGATCCTAATGAAACCGTTGATATGGGGCCTGTAGTAGATAGAAGAGCTAGAAACAGAATGTTTGATTTAGTGGCCGATGCTGTAAGCAAAGGAGCGAAATTAGAGTACGGAGGAAATATACCTGCTGGTTTGCCAGAAAATGGAAACTGGATGGAGCCAACTGTAGTTTCTGGAATCACAACCGATTGTCGTTTGTTTAGAGAAGAAACTTTTGGACCCGTTGCTGGTATTATGTCTTTTGAATCCGATGACGAAGTTTTAGAAATGGCAAACGATACCGAATACGGATTGGCTTCTTACATTTTTACAAATAACCATAAAAGAATCCAACGTTTTACAGAGGATTTAGATTTTGGAGAAATTCAGATCAACGGCGTGAAATATGCCATCTACTTGCCTCATGGAGGAATCAAAAATAGTGGTATCGGACACGACTGTTCACATTTAGCACTTGACGATTATTTGGTAAAGAAAAGAGTGTCAACCGCACTTTAATTACAATTAACTATTAACTAACTAATATAAAATGGATACAGTAACGTTGGCTTTTTTACTTGTGATTTTTGCAAGTATTTTTCAAGGTTCTTTTGGATTGGGAATGAAGTTTATGGCTCCTCTTAAGTGGGAAGCTTGGTGGCTTGTTCACTCTACTTTTGCACTAATTCTATTACCTACCGCATGGGCGTATATGGTGGTGCCAAATTTGTTTGATGTGGTGACAAGTGCACCAACAGACGTGATTATTGAAGCCATGATTTATGGTGGATTGTGGGGTATAGGTGGTATTCTTTTTGGGAAAAGTGTACCTTATATCGGGATCTCATTGACTTACGGAATTGTTATGGGAGTTTGTTCGGCAGCTGGAGCTTTGATTCCGTTGTTTATGAACGCTGGAGAAACAGAGAAACCTTCTTTTCCTTACATTATTGTTGGAGTCCTTGTTATGTTGGTAGCAATTGCTATCACAGCCTACGCAGGAATTCAAAAAGATAAAATGTCACATGCAGACGAAAATACAGAGAAAGTAAATCTTCCTACTGGATTGATAATCGCCGTTTTAAGTGGTCTTTTATCTGCTGCTTTGGCAATTGGTTTTGGTAAAGGAGAATCTATCGGTAAGTTGGCAGAAGCTTCTGGAGCAATTGCGCGTAATGGTAGTTTGGCTATTTGGGTTGTCGTTCTTTGGGGTGGATTTGTTGTAAATGCAGGGTATTCTTTGTTTTTATTAGCAAAAAATAATACTTGGAGTTCTTTTTCTACACCAAATGCTGGCAAAGCCTATTTGTGGTCTATCGTAGCAGCTTTACTTTGGTTTGGTGCTCTTGGTATATATGGTCAAGGTGCTACTTTAATGGGAGATATTGGTAAAATTATTGCTTGGCCTATCATGCTTGGATTATCTCTAATTGTGGGTAATGTTTGGGCATACATGAACAACGAATGGGAAGGTGCCAAAAAGCCTTTTAGTATATTGTTGTTTGGTGTGTTTGTATTAATCATCGCCGTAGTTATCACAGGTTATTCAGGAACGTTAAACGGATAAGATTCGAAAGAATCTGTTAAATAAAATAAGATATGAAAATGAAAAAAACAGCTATAGCATTTGGTGCGATTTTGTTGACATCGATTTCTTTTGCTCAAAACAAAGGAATCGTTGATAATACAAATAGTCCAAACGTAAAATTAAAGAGCATAAACATTGGCGATTGTCATTGGACATACGGATTTTGGGCAGATAAATTTAAAATCTGTGAAGAAAAAATGTTGCCTTATATGGGCGAGGTTTTAATGGGAGATGTAGGTCATGGTTTGAATAACTTCAAATATACTGCAGGTCTTGAAAAAGGAAAGCACAAAGGTTTTGCATGGCATGATGGAGATTTTTACAAGTGGATGGAGGCATCTTCTTATGTGTATGCACAAAATAAAGATCCAAAAATCTTAAAACAATTAGATGACATCATCGCTATTATTGCAAAAGCACAATTGCCAAACGGTTATTTGCAAACTACAATTCAGTTAAGCGATAACAAAATTGATCCTTTCGAAAACAGAAAGTATCACGAGATGTACAATAGTGGTCACTTGTATACGAGTGCTTGTATTCACAACCGCGTTACAGGAAAAAGAAACTTTTTGGATATCGCTATTAAACATGCAGATAACTTGTATTCGGTATTTTTTCAAGACACAAAGCAATACGCTCGTTTTGGATTCAACCAAACTCAAATTATGGGTTTAGTAGAATTGTACCGAACTACAAAGGATAAAAAATACTTAGAATTAGCAGAAAAATTCATTAACCGCAGAGGACATAATGGTATCGAAGAAAATTCAACTACCAAAGGTTACCCAGTAGGAGATATGGTGCAAGAGTTTACACCTTTGCGCGAGTCTAATGAGGCTGTAGGACATGCTGTTTTGGCTTTGTACTACTATGCTGGTGCTGCTGATGTAGCTGCCGAAACCGGTGAGAAATCACTTGTTGATGCATTAGACAGACTTTGGGAAAATGTTACAGAAAAGAAAATGTATGTTACAGGAGCAGTAGGACAAACACACTACGGAGCTTCTACAAACAGACAAATGATTGAAGAAGGTTTCATCGATGAATACATGATGCCAAACATGACGGCTTACAACGAAACTTGTGCTAATATTTGTAACTCAATGTTCAGTTACCGTATGATGGGACTGAACGGAAAATCAAAATATGCCGATGTTATCGAAAATGTATTGTTCAATAGTGCACTTTCTGGAATCAACCTTGAAGGAGATAAATACTATTATTCAAATCCATTACGTAAGATTCACGGATCCAGAGATTATTCTAAAATGAATACAGAATACCCAACACGTCAATCGTACTTAGAGTGTTTCTGTTGTCCTCCAAACTTAGTGCGTACCATTGCACAAGTATCAGGATGGGCATATAGTTTGTCTAATAATGGTGTTTCTGTGAATTTATATGGTGGAAACATTTTGGATACTAAATTGGTAGATGGTTCTAAATTAAAACTAGAACAAGTATCAAATTACCCTTGGGATGGAAACGTGAAAGTAACTATTAACGAATGTAAAAAAGAGGCATTCGATATGATGTTCAGAATTCCAAACTGGGCCAAAGGAAGTACATTAATGGTAAACGGAGCTGACGCTGGAGTTACTATTGTGGCAGGTGAGTTTGCTGTAGTTAACAGAAAATGGAAAAAAGGAGATATCGTAACTCTTGAAATGCCAATGGAAGTAAAATACATGGAAGGAAACGGACGCATCGAAGAAGTACGCAACCAAGTAGCGGTAAAAAGAGGACCAGTGGTATACTGTGCTGAATCTTCAGATTTACCAAAAGGAGCTAGTATTCTTGATGTTTATCTTTCTGGTGATTCTAAATTTGACGTAAAATACCGTCCTGATTTCTTAGGTGGTGTTACAGCAATTTCTACAGATATGATGATTCGAAAAGACAAAAAAACAGATGCAATGTATCAAGCCGTTGCAAAACCAGTTTTGGAATCTGCCAAAGTACAACTTGTACCGTATTACGCATGGTCAAACAGAGGTGATTCTGAAATGACAGTTTTCTTACCAATTATCTGGAAATAAAATTTTTTAAAGTTGGTTTAACTTTTAAAACGTTGATAGTAGCAATACTGTCAACGTTTTTTTTTGGCATAGGCTTATACTATTTTGGGCGTGACCCTGCGTAAGCCCGATAATTATCGGGGACGGGTCGGCTCCCGAAGCTTCGGGACTATCCCTCAAGCAAAAAAAAAGAAGAACTGTGTTTTTGAAACACATAGATTTACAGATTTTTCTTTGCGCACAAAGAAGGCGTGCCACTTTCATAGGGCACATAGTTAGAATGTGAGCATAGACTATTATTGAAGGCGCCAATGTGAGTTTTTTTATGTAGTGAAAGGGAATAAAAATGTATCGATAAGTCATTTTGTTTCCACAAAAGTTCTCGATACACTTCTATCTCCAAAAGCTATCGCATTTGGAGACAAAAGCACTCGAACTGACGTGTGTAAAATGCGATTTAGCGCAATGATCTAATGACTGATTTTTATTATTGAAAATTTCTACAATTTCTCTAATCCGTGTCCCAAAAAGCTGCTAGCTAATTTTAACCTTCGAGCCTTACTGTCTTCGTGGCAAACTACCCTATATGGAATTAATGAAATTAGTCAAATTAATATCCCGCTCCAAGTTCATTTTTTTGCGTAATCGGTGGCGAGCAACATGCACGCTACCTAAAGAAATACCTAATAAATGTGCCATCTCTTTGCCCGAAAAGTTTAGTTTTATCAAAGCGCATACTTTTAAGTCTGCAGCGCTTAAATCTGGAGATTTTTCTTGAAGCCGATCGTAGAAATGTTCGTTTAGTTCCATGAACTGATTATTGAAAGAATCCCACAAACTCACCGATTTTTTTTCGAGCTGCTGAATTACTTTTTTTGTGTTGTGGTCAGTGTTTGCATTTTCAAGGTGCGATTTTAAGGTCTGAATAATTTCTTCCTTTTCAATTAATTTAAGCATGTTAGCAGTCAGTTCCTTGTTTTTTAGCTCTATTTGCTTTTTGGTGATTTCCTCCTCTTTTTCGTGTTTTATAGTTTTCATTTTGCTACGAAAGATCAATCCTAAAATGATAGCAATCAAAACAATTCCAAAAAAGAAAAATCGGAAACGAAATAAAGCCTGATTTTGTTTTTCAATTTTTAAACTTTGATCGCGCAGTTGGTTATTTTTATTTTGTAACTGATCTTTATACCTGTTTTTAATAGTCAAAAAACCTTGGGTGTCTTCATTTCGAGGATTAAGATAAGTGTCATTAATCAATTTGGATTCTTGTAAATTAAGATAAGCATTTTTATAATCGTTGATTTTAGATAACAAATCAGCATAACGTAAAAAAATAAAAGAGCGGTAAAAGGTGTTCTCACCATTGCTGTCTTTAATCTGTAATGCTTTTTCGAAATAACTTTTTGCTGCCGAATAGTTGTTTTGGCGCTCATAATTAATAGCCGTCCTACAATACAAAATCATAAAAAAGCTATTGTCTGTAGCGCTTAGGTTTCCGTTGGCTTTCAAATTTTCCATGCGGTTGCAGATATTCAATAATAAATCCAGAGCTTCTTTAAATTGGGAATCAAATTCATGTTCAGAAACTACTTTTTCATCTAAATATACTTTGTAAATAGGATCAATTTTAAATTTTTCAGCAAGAGATTCACAAAAGGCTACTTGTTTTTTTAGTTCTGATACATTTTTTATTCGCTGATAATACATCGCTAAGTTGTAATGCGAGCGATACAATTGAGCGTAACTAGCAGCGCCTTTCAAGTTAACTTTAGAATAATAAGCATGTGCTTGTTTAAAGTGTTCACCAGCCTCATCATCTTGTTTAAAAAGAAAGTGGAGGGTTCCAAATTCTTCATGTGCTTTTGCAATCAATAAAGGATTTTTAAATTCCTGGGCCATAAACAATGCTTCACCAGAATTGACAAAAGAATCTCTGTAGGCTAAACCTGCTCGATCCGCAGCACTTAATGAAATTAAAGTTTTAATGATAAGGCTAGTATCTTTCTTTATAAGTGCTTCTTTATTTTTCTTTTTTAGTAAATCAATCGCATTTTTTGGATTCGACTGATAACTAATTAATCCTTCTGCAGTATAACTTTTAAATTGCTGTGCATTTAACCATGTAAGGTTGGTAATGATGAGGAGTAAAGTAATATAGAGAGAGGTATATGGAGTTTTAACATTACTTAAGGTCTTCATAAATAAGGGTTTGTTAGTTATATTACGAATGTACAAAATAAGTAATAGGTTAATAATTTTTTACCTTAAAATTGATTGATGTTAAGTTTTTGTAAGCCGATTTTTTATAAAGTTTGTCATGTTGAGAGTAGCTTTGTAACTCAATAACTATGATTTTAAATTTGAACCAAAATGAAATTAGCTGTTTTAGTATTTTCTTTTTTAAGTTGCTCCTTTCTTTCAGTTAAAGCGCAGCAAAAACCTAATATCTTATTTATAGGTATAGATGACCTCCGACCAGAGTTAGGTTGTTATGGATCTGATGAGGCCATTAGTCCAAATTTAGATCATTTAGCATCTCAAGGTTTATTGTTTAATAAAGCGTATTGTCAGCAAGCTATTTGTGGGCCTTCTCGAGCAAGTCTATTAACAGGTTACCGACCTGAAACGAGTGGTGTTTTTCATAATTATATTAAATTCAGGGAAGCGAATCCCGATGTGATTACGCTTCCACAGCAATTTAAGAACAATGGATACGAAACTGTTTATTTTGGTAAAATATTTCATCACGGCGATCTAGACGATCAACTATCGTGGAGTATTCCTTCAAGCAAAGAAAGAGGACCAGGTGGTTATCAGTTGGCTGAAAACATAGCGCTGTCCAAAAAAAATCTTAAAGACATGACTATAAAGTATGGCGCCCAAGCGAAATTAGGTTTGGGTAGTGGTCCTGCTTATGAGTTTGCGGATGTTCCAGATGATGGTTATGGAGATGGATTTAATACCAATCTAGCTATCGGACAGTTAAAAGAGCTAGTTAAGAACAAAGATAAACCTTTCTTTTTAGGATTGGGTTTTCATAAGCCGCACTTGAATTGGACTGCTCCTAAGAAATACTGGGATTTGTATGATGAAAAAAACATTCATCTGAGTACGCAAGTTAACGGACCAAAAGATGGTGCTACTATGGGTTTGCATGCTTCTTTTGAACTAAGAACCCGTTATGATATTCCGAAAGAAGGAGATATAAGTCCGGAACAAGCTATCAAATTAAAACATGCTTACCTAGCCTGTGTGAGTTATGTCGATGCGCAAATCGGAAAGATGATTGGTGCATTAGAAGATGCAGGTGTTCGTGATAACACCATTATCATTGTCTGGAGTGACCATGGTTGGCATTTGGGCGAAATGGGTATTTGGGGAAAAGCAACCGATTATGAAATTGCCACTAGAGTACCGCTAATGATTTGGACGCCGGATATGCCGAAAGGAAGTCGAGGAAAAACCTCAGAAGCATTGGTTGAATTAGTAGATATGTACCCAACTTTGTGTGAATTGGCTGGTATTGAAACGCCAAAACATGTAGAAGGACAAAGTTTTGTTCCCCTGCTCAAACAACCGAATAAAAAATGGAAAGCGGCTGCTTTTAGTCAGTTTCCCGATCCCGCTTTACGCGAATGGGGCGCCTATCCTTTGCGTGACGGAATGCGCGAGACTTTTTTTGAGCCTTTAATCGAAAAAGTAGAACAAAGAATAATTGATCAGCAAAAAGAAAAATGGAATAGAGATTTATTCGAAAATGATTTAATGGGCTACACTATGAGAACCCAACGCTACCGATTAATTGTTTGGAAGGACACGAAGCATCCCAAAGAAAAACCCTTGTATGTAGAATTGTACGACCATAAAAAAGATCCAACAGAAACAGTCAATATTGCTTCTGCAAATCCTAAAGAAGTAAACCAACTTTTGAAACAATTTGAAAAAGGTTGGAAAGGAAACCAAGCTAAATAAAAACTGAATATCCGTTACTAGACCTACAATTATACAAGGCACGTAGATTTTGCAGGTATCTGCAGAATCAAGGTTAACTGATCTGCTAAAATCAGCTAAATCAGCGTGACATTTTTTTTGGTTTACATAGCGAGCAATCATAAAATAAATTAACCAAACTACAATTATGAAAAGAAGAGATTTTTTAACCAAAGGAACACAAGGTGCTATTGCAGCAGCGGCATTAATTCCGCTGGGAGTTAGTGCAACTCCGACAGAAAGCCCATTGCAAGTAGATGATTTAGGCGATAGAAAAAAAGACAATTGGCTAGAAGTAGCAAGTGGAAAAAAAATAAAACCCCAACGTAAAATCACCAAAGAATTTGATGTTGCCGTTCTAGGCGGTGGTGCTGCCGGTATTTGTGCGGCGGTGGCTGCCGCTCGAAACGGAGCTAAAACGGTTTTGGTGCAAGACCGTTCGGTTTTGGGAGGGAATGCTTCTAGTGAGATTCGTGTGCATTTAAACGGTGTAAATCATCTTAAGGGTGGGTTACCCGAACGTGAAACCGGAATTATAGAAGAATTGTTATTACTCAATCGTTTTGATAATGCGCAAGCTTCGTTTCCTGTTTTTGATCATGTAATGTATGATTTTGTGGTACGAGAACCCAATTTAGAATTGATGCTCAACACCCAAGCGGTAGAGGCAAAAATGTCTGGAAATAAGATAAAAAGTGCTCGTTGCTGGCAATCCAATACCGAAACGGAGATTACCATCAAAGCACCCATTTTTATTGATTGTTCTGGTGATGGTTTGTTGGCTGCAACTGCTGGTGCAGAATATCGTACTGGTCGTGAAGCAGCATCTGAATTTGGGGAGAAATATGCTCCAAAAGTAGCTGATGGTTGGCAGATGGGAGCTTCGATATTGATGTCTTCCAAAGATATGGGCAAACCAATGCCATACACTGCACCGTCATACGCCATTCGATACAAAGCCGAAATAGCACATAAAAAAAGATATATCAAAGGTTTTGATGAAGGGATTTGGTGGGTCGAAGTAGGAAGTGAGCACGACATTATAGCCGAACAAGAAATTAATCGCCATAAATTAATGGGCTATTTACACGGTGTTTGGGATTATATTAAAAACTCCGGAAATCATCCTGAAGCTGCAAATTATGCATTGGATTGGGTCGGGAATTTGCCTGGTCGTAGAGAGTCTCGTCGTTTTATAGGTGATTATATTATGTCGGAAACAGATATGACAGGACACAAACATTTTGAAGATGCCATTGCTTTTGGAGGTTGGTCGCTAGACGAGCACAATCCGGGTGGAATAGAAAATCCATCGGAGCCGCCAAGTTATTTTCATGCACATTTTGATGAAATTTATGAAGTGCCTTTTCGTTCTTTGTATTCCAAAAACATTGACAATTTGATGTTCGCAGGTCGTAACGTGAGTCAAACGCATATTGCACTTTCGTCCTCCCGTATTATGGCAACTTGCGCTTTGATGGGACAAGCGGTGGGAACAGCTGCTACTATTTGCGTAAAGAAAAACGTAAGTCCGCGTGATATTTCAAATAAATTTATAAATGAATTACAAGAGCAATTGTTGCGAGATGATGCCTTTATTCCGATGCGTCCTGCTAATGATCCTTTGGATTTGGCCAAAAAAGCGAGTTTAATTTTTGCTTCTTCTACAATTTCTGGTGATGCAAAATTGATGAATGATGGTTGGTCTCGTGATATTAATGATAAAATTCATCATTGGGAATCAGAGGGGCTTAATGCCGAACTGCAAATGGAGTGGGATAATCCGATTGATTTATCCACGGTTGAAATCAAGTGTGATACCAATGTGAAACGCAATATTATGATGCGAAAAGACCAGCGCCATGATAAAATTTACACTAACACTGTTCCAGAAGAAATGCTGAAAGCAGTTGATTTGGAAGCAAGAGTGAACGGTTCTTGGATTAAATTGGGAACTTTGGATAATAATAAAAGGCGGTTGATTAAGTTCAAATTTGATAGCGTTAAAACAACGGCTATTCGATTAAAACTGAAAGAAACTTATGGAAAGAAAAGCGTGAAGTTGTTTGAAGTTCGTTGCTATGCTTAGTTTTTTGAAACACATAGATTCATAGATCTTTCTTTGCGTATAAAAAAGGCGTGTCACTTTCAGAGGAATCATAGACTAGACGTAAATTACGAACGCATGTAGGCTGAAATTGAAAGGATTTAAGGTGATTTTTATTTTGTTGAGAAGTTTGTTGCTATGCTTAGTTTTTTGAAACACATAGATTCATAGATCTTTCTTTGCGTATAAAAAAGGCGTGTCACTTTCAGAGAAATCATAGACAGGATGTAAATTACGGACGAATTTAGGCTGAAATTAAAAGGATTTAAGGTGATTTTTATTTTGTTGAAAAGTTCGTAGCTATGCTTGGTTTTTTGAAACACATAGATTCATTGATCTTTCTTTGCGTATAAAAAAGGTGTGTCACTTGCATAGGAATCATAGACTAGATGTAAATTAGGGACGAATTTGGGATGAAATTGAAAGGGTTTAAGTTGATTAATATTTTGTTGAAAAGTTCGTTGCTATGCTTGGTTTTTTGAAACACATAGATTCATAGAATTTTCTTTGCGTATAGAAAAGGCGTGTCACTTTCAGAGAAATCATAGACAGGATGTAAATTACGGACGAATTTAGGCTGAAATTGAAAGGATTTAAGTTGATTTTTATTTTGTTGAGAAGTTCGGTGTTATTCTTAGTTTTCTGAAACACATAGATTCATAGATCTTTCTTTGCGTATAGAAAAGGCGTGTCACTTGCATAGGAATCATAGACTAGATGTAAATTACGAACTAATACAGTCTGAAATTAAAAGGGTTTAAATTTATTTTTATTTCTCTTCATTCCAGAACAGTCGTTTTTAAAGTTTTTTTGCCACGAATTACACAAATTGCCACAAATTTTGATCTGCATAAATTGAATTACTCGAATTTTTATCGATTTTAAGAATTAGCGTAATCTTCAAAAATTATTATCCGTGCAAATTGGTTTAATTTATGTTTAACTTTTTTTCTAAGCGAATGCCTGTCTTATTTCTCTAATCGGTGTTCCAAAATAGAAGGGACCAAGTTAACTGTGAAATCTGTGTTTGTAGTTAGTCTTTATCTTAAACTATTATGGTAATGAATAGTTCAAATAAATAAAAAAATGATTTTTATAAACCTTATAATCGCTCTTTTTTTTCCTCCAAGCTCGCAAGAAGTTTGGAGCAAATACCAGATTAATGGGTTTACGCAAGGCACGACCTATTCGGTTACTTACTATGCGCAGCAGCGGATAGTGAGCGAAAGTCAATTGGATAGTATTTTTGCTCGAATAGATGCCTCGCTTTCTATTTATGATGAGAGATCGTTGATAAGTCAATTCAATGATTCGAAAGATGGAATAGTAATGGACACCCATTTTAAAAATGTAATCCAGTGTTCTCATGAAATTTATCAGGATACCGATGGATTTTTTGATATTACGGTTTTGCCATTGATGGAAGCATGGGGTTTTGGTAAAAAAGGAATTGTTCCAACAGAGCCAAATTCAGAATTGATAAAAGAAATTAAGAAAAATACAGGTAGTAAACTTTTGCAAATAAAAGGAAACTCCCTTTCGAAAAAGAATCCGAAAGTAAGAATTGATGTTAACGGTATTGCGCAAGGCTATTCGGTAGATGTGGTCGCTGATTTTTTGGAACAAAAGAAAATTGTCAATTATTTGGTCGAAATAGGAGGTGAGATTCGAATAAAAGGAAAACGACAACCCAGTGGTGAGTTAATGAAAATCGGAATCGAATCGACAACCCATCAGGAGCATCTGCCAAAGTCCTATCAAAAAATAGTGAGTATTCCCGAAGGAGCGATTACGACCTCGGGCAACTATCAAAAATTCTACGAAAGTAAGGGAAAGAAAATCGCTCATTTGATGAATCCAAAAACAGGTTATCCGGTTCAAAATGATTTGATAAGTGTAACCGTTTTTGCTCCAGACGCGATTACGGCCGATGGTTATGATAATGCATTAATGGCTATGGGATTGAAAAAAGCTTTTCAATTTGTTTCGAAAAGAAAGAAGCTAGAAGCCTATTTTATTTACAAAGATGATAATGGCGTGGTAAAAGATACCGCAACCACTGGTTTCTATTCTTTTTTTAGATAAAAGAAGTTGGTAAATATAAAAACTAAGAAATATATGTTTCATAAAAATAAATATAGTGCGCTAAAGTTATTTACAGTAATCCTTTTTGTTTTAACTGGATTGGTGACAAACGCTCAAAATCCAGCGCCAACGTATAAGGAAATTGTACATGATATTGCGATTATTCACGAAGGGCTGAGTTTTACCGAAAAACAAAAAGGCAAGTTAATCGAACTGCAAGACGCAAAAGGTTTGGCTTTTCAGTATTATATGGATGTCGAATCGGTGATTTGTTTGGATCATAAATGTAAAATAGTCCAAGTACGCTTGTTTTGGGACAAATTAGGTTTTTACAATCGATATGAAATGGCCAAAGGTATTGTATTGGAAAAAACAGATGGGATTTCGTTTAATGCAGCCGACTATAAAAAACTAGATAATATTTTAGGAGATAGGGATTCGAGTTTAAAAGAATATTATCAAAATCAAAGACACCTTGCGTCTCACGGAAGCGAAGGCTTAATTGAACTTGATGGCGCCACAGGAGCGACTTCGGGTATTGATGAAAATTCGATTGTCAAAGGAGCGGCTTGGACGAGTTGTACGCTTTGGCATTGGGCTAATGGAGAAATTTTTGAGGTAATTAGAAAACAAACTGCCAAAGAATTATCTACGGATGCCTTGGTGCAATCCTTACATCAGGAGGATGAAAAATACCGAAGTTTTATAATTAATGAATTGATAACTAGAAAAGTGTATGATCCAACTTCAGTTGCGGTGGTTTTGCAAGAGATAGGAAATGTACCATCGTTGTCTAGACTTTTGATGGATTATATCGAAAAATCACCTTCGGATGTTTATTTTGATGCGATAAAAAAATTATATGTTAGCTCGGACAAGTCGTATCGAGTGATTTTTTTGAGTTCGTTATTGCAATTTGTAAAACCAGATTCGGCTGCCTTTTTTGAATGGGCTACAAATCAATTAGTGACTGTAGATTCTTTTCAGGAGTTGCAATTGTTGTTTCGAATACTGGACAAGCAAAAACCACTTTCTTCCCTTGCAATTGAGAATGCGATACAGTTATTAGGCCATTCTCAATTTTTGATCGCTCGTGCGTCTTATTACTTTCTTCAAAATAAAGTAGTAACCGAAAGTCAAAAAGCGCAACTGGATCTTTTTCAGAAAAAAAATGGCGAACGTTTATAGGGACTTGCGTGAGGGATTGAAGCGGTATCCTTTTTTGGCCCGATTTTTTTCGGGACCAAAAAGATATAGCGGAAAGCCGAGGGCACTGAAAAACATCGCATATTTTGATTATCATCGTTTTTTAGACAATAAAAAAACGCTTGTAACAGGAGTTATATAATCCGTTGCAAGCGTTTTCCTTTTTAATCTTGATTTTTAATGTTGGTTCAATAAGGCTATTTTGAGTTTAGCTAGAGTCATTTTGAGTAATGCAGCAGTAGCTTTCATTTTTCTACATTAATTTGAGTATTCTTTTTAAGTTGACTGCGAAAATTGCTATTGCACCTTGCATTTGCATATTGGTAATGCCATATGATATTGCTCTATCATAACCATGTACATTTTTCAACTCACTATTTTTCGCTTCTATTTTATATCGATGTTTTGCTTTTTCTTTGTAATAGTCAGTTTCTTGAAAGCTGATTTGTTCTTGGTGTAAGTCCGATTTTATCGACACCGAATATGTTTTTGTCTTGGATCCTTCTTTATAACAACCCTCTTTTAAAGAGCAGGTCTTACATTTTTCCACATCAAAATAGTAGGTTTGTATTTGATTGGTTCCAACATTTTTTTTACCTTGGCGAGCCTTTCGTATGGCCATATGACCAGCAGTGCAAACAAATCTATCGGCATCTTTATTATAGTCAAATTTATCTTCGTCTTTTCTAGCTCCTTGTGCTATTGTAACATTTAGTCTGGCTACCACTTTAATATTTTGCTCCCTTGTGAGTTTGAGATTTTCTTTTCCTGTATAAGCTCCATCCCCAATAATAGTATCAACATCAATTCCGTTTTTTTGACTAATCGCTAAAAGTCTAGGTAATTCTGGTCCATCCCCTTTTTCACCTGATGTGACTACAGCCGCTGTAATGATGCGCTCCTCGGTCATAGCTAAGTGAGTCTTATATCCAAAGAAAGAACTATCAGCAGATTTATGACCCGTTTTAGCATCTGCATCTTTTGATAAGGTAAAATTTTCTTGAGTGTCTTCTACAGTTTCTTTGAGTAGATTTAATTTCTCTTTCACAGCTGGAATCGAACTTATTGACGGCTCATTTTCAATGCGTTTTTCCAACTCTTTACAATAAGCAAGTTCCTTCTCTAAGTCATTGTCTGTATTTTTTTCAGGCATATGTTCTTTGAATTCCTGCTCAAAGCTGTATACTGTTTTTCGCAGTAGCTTGGAACGTTCTCTCAATACATCGATGGCTAAAAATGGATTGGATCTTGATAAAGTATGTGTGGCATCAACGATGATAGACTTCGAACGAATAATACCTTTTTCGATAGCAATGGTGACTGTTTTGTTTATCAACAGATTTAATAGGTCGGTATCCTTTAGACGTAGTTTTCTAAATTTTGTTAACGAACTCGGATTGATAACATCGTCTTCTGGATTCATATCCAAAAAATATTTGAAGGACATATCGTATTGAGAACGCTCCACGACATCAATATCGGAAACAGTATAGATTGTTTTAAGTAGTAAATACTTAAACATACGAACGGGACTTTCTGCCATTCGCCCATTATTGGGACAGTACTTATTTAACAACTCATCGTAAATGAATGAAAAATCAATCAAATCATTAATTTTTCTTAATAGATTTTCTTTTGGAACTATTAAATCATACAACGAAGAATACTCGCTGAATTGTATTGTTTGTTGTTGTACTAACATCTAAAAAACACTTATAATTAGATTTAAATATAAGAAAAAAGGAGTAGAAATCCATAGATATCTACTCCTTTTTATGTGTCAATTTATTAGAAAGACTTTTTCAGTGCCCTCGGAAAGCCCGACCCGCTTTTTTTGCGGGGCACGCCCAAACAATTATCATGATTTTGGTCTAGTACAAGATTTTTGAGATTAGGGTATAAAATTGTCACTTTTAATTTTTAAATTGAAACAGGGAATAACATCCGATTTTGGCTGTGTTTCCTGTTTTTTGTATATCAAATGGCCATTTGTACTAGTGGAGACAATATATTTACTGATACACACATTTTTTTTGTAGTGAATATGAATCTTTACAATTCTAAAAAATTAACAAAAGATTACATGATCAAGAAGAAACCATCATTTGTAAAAGCAATATTTTTTTTGTTTGTAATAGGCTTTTCGGTACTAGGTACGAGTCAAACTATAAAGGGAACTACGCTTTATTTTGATACGAGTATAGCTGCTGACGCTACGCCAACGGTTTTGGCGCAATTTATGGCTGCCAAGGAGCGACCTTTTTCAGAGATTAAATTTGAGAAAGGTATTTATCATTTTTATCCGGACAAGGGGTTAGAAATATATGCTCAAATCTCAAATCATAATAATGGGTTGGTTAAGACAGCTTTTCCTATTTTTGGCATGAATAATTTGACTATTGATGGCCAAGGATCTACTTTTATTTTTCATGGAATTATTATTCCGTTTTCTATAGAAAATTCGACAAATATAAAAATTGAAAACCTATCTGTTGATTGGGGAATGTCTTTTCATAGTGAAGGTTTGATTGTGGCAAATGATTTGACCAAGAAAACATTTGACATGCAGATCTCTAAAGAATACCCATATGAGATACGAAATGGTCAATTGATTTTTATCAAAGAATATTATGAACATAATATTGGACAGTCAATTTTGTTTGATCCAAAAACAAAAGGCGTTTTGTATAACACCGAAGCTTTCACGTCGTTAACTACTAGAACTAAAACCAAAATTCAGACTGGAGTTAAAAATATTGAATACAAATATAAAGCTGATCCAAAATCTCCTGAAAATTCTAGAGTAGGGATGGAAGATAAGCTGGTGGTGGAACAACTAAAACCGGGATTGGTACGTGTTTTTGGTCACACTAAAAGAATTCCGGAGGTGGGTAATATTTTAACCATGAAGGGAGAACAGGGTCAAAACCGATTTGCACCTGCCTTTCATGTGGTTGCGAGCAAAGACTTTGTTGCTGAAAATATTGATGTGCATCACGCTTGCGGAATGGGGATTATAGTTGAAAACACAGAAAATATAACGTTGAATAAATTTAATATCACGCCATCAAACGGTAGAATTGTGTCTACTACTGCTGATGCAACACATTTTGTTGGTTGTCGTGGGAAAATTGAGATTAAAAATTGTGTTTTTAATAATCAACTTGACGATGCTGTAAATGTACACGGTACCTATCAAGAGGTAGTTGATCTTTTGGGAGGTAATAGAATTGGAATTAAAGTGGGACATTATCAACAACAAGGTTTTAGTATTGGGGTTCCAAATGATGAAATTGGGTTGGTAAACTTGCACCACTCTTTTTATGAATATGGAAAACTGACTTTGAAATCAATAGAAAAAGTAAATAGTCGCTATCAAATTATTACCTTCAATGAGAAGGTGCCAGCCAATTTGAAGGTAGGCGATTATATTGAAAACCTTTCTGCTTATCCTGAATTATTGGTTCAAAACTGTACTATTGGTAAAAACAGAGCTAGAGGATTATTGCTATCTACACCGAGAAAAATTGTGGTAGAAAACAATACGTTTAGTACTGAAATGGAAGCGATTTTGGTTCCTGTAGAAAGTGGCTATTGGTACGAGTCGGGTAGTGCTCAAGATTTGACTATTCGTAATAATGTTTTTCAAGACTGTAATACTAGTGGTCTAAATCGCGGAATAATTAGGTTTGAAACAGATGACGAAAGTAAAAATGTAGCTTTTAAAAATATTGTGATTGCAGATAATGTGATCAATCAATTTGATAATGCTATTTTGGAGGTCAACAATACAGATGGACTTAAGTTTATTGGGAATACAATTACTAACTCGGGTACGTATAAAATGTTGTTTCCAGAGAATCCAGCTTTTTCGATTAAAACATCCAAGAATATTATTTTCGAAAAAAATAAATACAAAGGAAAGGCAAAAGAAATTTTGAAAGTAGACAGTTCAATTCCAGAACTAAAATTCAAATAATAGCCAGAAAAGTAGACCTAAGCATGAAAACGATAGTAAAAATTTTAACATTGGTTGGATTCTCGCTGGTATCAGTTTTGGGTCACGCACAAAGCAAGACAAAACCCAATGTAATTTATATTTTGGCAGATGATTTGGGATACGGCGATTTGAGTTGCTATGGTCAAAAAAAGTTTGCTACTCCAAATATTGATAAACTAGCGGCTAGAGGAATCAAATTTACCCAGCATTATAGTGGATCTGCAGTGTGCGCGCCATCGCGCTCTACCCTGATTACAGGCTTGCATACAGGACATACGTCTATACGTGGGAATCTCGAAAGAGGTCATGACCTTGAAGGACAAGTAGCAATGGATGGTACCGAAGTTACAATTGCAGACATTTTTAAAAATGCAGGATATGCGACTGGTGCTTTTGGAAAATGGGGATTGGGATTTATAGATTCTGAAGGAGATCCATTGAATCAAGGATTTGATGAGTTTTATGGTTATAATTGTCAAAGGAAAGCACACCGTTATTTCCCTCCATATTTGTGGCATAATAAAGAAAAAATATTCTTGAAAGGAAATGATTATACTGAAAAAGTAACCTATGCGCCGGATGAAATACAGAAAGCTACTTTGGAATTTATTGTGAAAAACAAGAAAAAACCTTTCTTTGCTTATGTGCCATTTGTGTTACCACATGCTGAAATTATTTCGCCAAATGATGCAGTTTATAATGCTTTTAAAGGGAAATATAAAGAGGGTAAACCCTTTGTTTTGCCTAATAATTATCTGTCTGATTACGGACCAAATATGGTAGAATACAAATATGCATCGCAATTGGCACCACATGCCGTTTACGCAACGATGGTGACTAGGCTTGATAATTATGTGGGTGAAATTATGTCAAAATTAGTAGAGCTAGGAATTGCAGATAATACCTTAGTGATCTTTACAAGTGATAACGGTCCAGCGGTAGAAGGTGGTGCAGATCCTGAATTTTTTGACGGGACTGCAGGATTAAGAGGGGTAAAGAGAGATTTGTTTGAAGGTGGAATTCGTGCCCCATTTTTGGCTGTTTGGCCCAACAAAATTAAAGGAGGAACAAGCTCAAACGTGATCTCAGCATTTTGGGATATGAAACCAACTTTTGCAGCGATTGTTGGAGAGAAAAAAATTGGAAAAACAGATGGAATATCCTTATTACCTACCTTATTGGGACAAAAAACACAAAAACTGCATCCTTATATGTACTGGGAATTTCCGCAAACAGGCGGGCGTAAGGCAGTGCGTTTGGGCAATTGGAAAGGTGTAATCTATGATATGACTCAAAAAGAAAATCCAGAATTTCAATTGTATGATTTATCGACGGACCCAGCGGAAACGAAAAATATTGCGAAAGCAAACCCAAAAATAGTAACCCAAATGTTGGACATAATGAAAAAAGAACATACCGATTCGGTTTTGTTTCCATTCAAATAAAAGTTAGAGATTAGTAGTTTGGTTTCTTTAAGACGATCCTGATGGCTTTGGCCTTTAGGGTCGTTTTTGTTTTATAGGATAGAAAGTATTGGAAATTTAAAAATGAGGATGTCTGCAATTAAACTTTCAATCAGTGACAAAAAACACTAATTTTGGTTAAACTGATAAAAATAATACTCTATGTCATTCAAACATCTTTTTAAAGCGCAGCTACAGTGGTTTTCGAACAAAAAAGAAACTACACGATATGTCAAGAATCACACGATTTTTATCGAAGGAAAAGAGATTCTGAATGTTTCGGCAGCCAAAGCTTTTAAAGGTGATCCAAGTTTGTACAATCCAGAAGATTTATTGTTGAGTAGCGTGGTCTCCTGTCATATGATGTCGTATTTGTATGTGTGTGCACAGCACCAAATTGAAGTCATATCCTATTCTGATGCGGCCGAAGCAACGCTTGAAGTATTAGAAAATGGATCAGGACGCTTTGTTGAGGTACGATTATTTCCGCAGGTTGTTATTCGAAATAAGGAGCAAATAGCGTTGGCAAATGAGTTGCATACCAAAGCAAATGAATTGTGTTTTATTGCCAATTCGTGCAATTTTAAGATAGTGCATGAAGGCAGTTGTGAAGTAGAATAGTGGCAATTTAAAATAGGTTATTGCAGTCTCTTTGTGGTTTCTCTTTCGATCAAACTCGTTTTTATAATTTTAGTAGAAAATTCCAAATCAGTTTTGCTTTCTAGTCGGTTTACGAGCATAAGCGTTGCGGTTTCTCCAATAAATTTGCCGTGTTGACTGATAGTGGTAATGGTTGGACTCACGTGTTGTGGCAGTTTACCGTTGGTAAAACAAATCATCGACATTTGGTCTGGAATGCTGTATTTCATAGCCTTAATCAGTTCTAAACAAACAATGGCAGAACTTTCTTCGAGGCAAAGTAAGCCATCGATTGTCTTATCAGCCAGTACAATTTTCATGGCCGTCTCTAGATCTTCATTTTTAGATAGGCGTACTATGATTTTTTCGTTAACAGTCATCCCATGATCTGTGAGAGCTTTTTTGTAGCCTTCGACCCTAAGTTTTCCCACACTTAAATTATCAATAATCGAAACTATGGCAATTTTTTTGCAACCTGTTTTTATTAGGTGATCTGTGGCATGGCGAGCGCCTTCAAGATCATTGACGATGACTTTATCACTTTCGATTTCGTCCGTGACTCTGTCAAAAAGGACAATCGGAATTCCTTCACTAATAGCCTCATTAAAATGATTGAAGTTTTTGTTGATCTGCGTTTCCTCTGCAATCGAAACCAAGAAACCATCGATAGTACCACTTTTTAATAATTCGATGGTGGTGACTTCTTTTTCATACGACTCATTGGAGATGCACGAAATCAGGTTGTAACCAAGAGCAGATGCTTTTTCTTCGATACCCACAAATACCTCAGTAAAAAAACTATTCATGATATTGGGAATAATCACGCCCAATGTTTTTGTTTTTTTATTCAATAAACTCAACGCTATTTTGTTTGGTTTATAGTGGTGCTTTAAGGCAAAAGCTTGAATTTTTTCTTTCGTCTTTACGCCTATATCGTGACTGTCATTCAATGCCTTTGATACCGTAGCGATCGACACATTGAACTCTGCAGCAATTTTTTTAAGGGTCATTTTAGAAGTCATTTCTACGGCTTTACGAAGGTGATTGTTGGCTAATTTAACTAAAATTCTGCCGATGCTGTGGAGTTTCGGCTATTTTTTGCAAAGATAACTTCTTTTAATTGGTATCGAAAATAAAGTAGAATAGCCAGTTGGATTTTTTTATTCGAATAGTAATCAAAGTGATACTACCATAAAAATTGGAAATAAAGCGGCGAGATTCCTTTGTGCCTATAGCGCTCACAATAAAGTTACTTAAACCTTTACGTAAAAAGTTAAGTGGTGCTTTTTAGGTCTTAATAAGGGTTTAGTGTATTGGTATTCAATGTTTTATGATTTTTATGATCGTGATGCTTTTTAGGCTCTTTTTCGAATAGTCAAAATGAGAAAACACTATTTTTAATCTGATTTATTAACGAATACTATATTTTTACATGGATAAATATTGGAATTGAATAATTTAATAACAAATTATATGTATTACATAGGATTTGACATAGGAAGCTCATCAGTAAAGGCTGCTATTGTCGAAATTGCGACTGGAAAAAGTATTGGAGTAGTCCAAGAACCAGAAACGGAAATGGAGATGCTAGCGCTAAAAAATGGCTGGGCAGAACAAAAACCAGAAGACTGGTGGTTGCACTGTTGTAATGCTGTTGCTAAACTAAAAAAGAAATACGCTATCTCGAGAACACAAATCAAAGGAATTGGTATTTCGTACCAAATGCACGGTTTGGTTTTGGTAGATAAAAGTGGTAATCCGCTTCGTAAATCGATTATTTGGTGTGATAGTAGAGCAGTAGCTTTAGGTCAAGAAGCTTTTACAGCTATTGGAGAAGATAAATGTGCTGCTAACTTACTTAATTCTCCGGCCAATTTTACAGCCTCAAAATTGAAGTGGGTCAAAGAAAACGAACCTGAAATTTACAAACAAGTCTATAAATTCATGCTTCCGGGCGATTATATCGCTTACAAGCTTTCAAACGTAATCAATACTACAATTTCAGGACTGTCTGAAGGTATTTTTTGGGATTTCAAAAAAGATACTGTAGCCGATTTTCTTTTAGAATATTACGGCATTGATGCGTCTTTGGTGCCAGATATCGTGGATACGTTTGGATTACAATCGACAGTGGACGAAAAAGGGGAACTAGAAAGCGGACTAGCTGCTGGAACGCCAATTTTTTACAGAGCAGGTGATCAACCTAATAATGCATTGGCACTAAATGTTTTTAATCCTGGTGAAGTAGCTGCAACGGGTGGTACATCTGGAGTAGTGTACGCGGTGACAGATAGTTTGTCAAGTAAAGAGAGCTCACGAATCAACAATTTTGGCCATGTGAATTACAAAAAAGGAGCAGAACCAAGAATTGGAAAATTATTGTGTATCAATGGCGCTGGAATTCAGTACCGTTGGTTGCTAAACAATTTGGCAGTGAGTTCGTATGAAGAGATGAATAATCTAGCTTCAGAAGTTCCCGTGGGTTCTGATGGAGTTTGTATCCTGCCTTTTGGAAATGGTGCGGAAAGAATGTTGAATAATAAAGATGTGGGTACTCGATTGGTCAATGTCAATTTGAACAACCACAATAAAGCCCATTTGTGTAGAGCTGCACTTGAGGGCATTGCCTTCTCGTTTGTATACGGAATGGATATTTTGAAAGGTGATGGCGTTGCTGTAAATGTAATGAGAGCAGGAAACGACAATTTGTTTCGTTCTGAAATTTTTTCGAATACTGTAGCTACGCTTATCGGTCACGAAATCGAAATTTATAACACTACAGGAGCAATTGGAGCAGCAAGGGCTTCAGGATTACACGAAGGAAATTTTGAACAATATGGCAAACTGGTAATGGAAAATGACCACGTGATGACCTATATGCCGTTTAAGGACAAAGCGCCTTACTTGGCTGCATACGAACTTTGGAAAAAAGAATTAGAATTAATAATCAATAAATAAAATATAACATGGCAACTTTAGGAAATAAAGAATACTTCAAAGGAATTGGAGATATTAAATTTGAAGGAAAAGAATCTGACAACCCGTTAGCATTCAAATACTACAACCCAGACCAAGTAGTAGCTGGAAAAACAATGCGTGATCACTTTAAGTTTTCTATCGCATATTGGCACACATTCTGTGGGCAAGGTTCAGATCCTTTTGGACCTGGAACACAAAATTTCCCTTGGGACCAACCTACAGATGCGCTTACTGCTGCAAAAGAAAAAGCAGATGCTGCATTTGAATTTACTACAAAAATGGGATTTGGTTACTACTGTTTCCATGATTACGATTTGATTCAAGAGGGTGCTACTTTTGGAGAATCAGAAAGTAGATTGGCAGCAATCACTGAGTATTTAAAAGAAAAACAAGCAGCTTCAGGAGTAAAATTACTTTGGGGTACTGCAAATGCTTTTTCAAACCCACGTTACATGAATGGTGCGGCTACTAATCCTGACTTTAATGTTTTGGCTAGAGCTGGTGGTCAAGTAAAATTGGCTTTGGATGCTACAATTGCTTTAGGTGGTGAAAACTACGTATTCTGGGGTGGACGTGAAGGATATATGTCTTTACTAAATACGGATATGGGTAGAGAATTGGATCATATGGGACAATTTTTAAGAACTGCTCGTGATTATGCACGTGCACAAGGTTTTAAAGGAAATTTCTTGATTGAACCAAAACCTATGGAACCAATGAAGCATCAGTACGATTTTGATAGCGCTACAGCAATCGGATTTTTACGCGCACAAGGTTTAGATAAAGATTTCAAAATCAATATCGAAGTAAACCACGCAACATTGGCACAACATACTTTTCAACACGAAATTGATGTTGCTGCTCAAGCAGGAATGTTAGGAAGTTTGGATGCTAACCGTGGTGATTACCAAAACGGATGGGATACTGACCAATTTCCAAATAACATTCAAGAAACTACAGAAGCGATGTTGGTCTTCTTAAAAGCAGGTGGTCTTCAAGGTGGTGGAGTTAATTTTGATGCAAAAATCAGAAGAAACTCAACGGATATGGAAGATGCTTTTCACGCACACATTGGTGGAGCAGATACGTTTGCAAGAGCATTATTGACTGCTGACAAAATTATCACATCATCAGCTTATGATAAATTAAGAGCAGACCGTTACAGTTCATTCGATGCTGGAAACGGAAAAGCTTTTGAAGATGGAAAATTATCTATGCAAGATTTATACAAAATTGCACATGAAAATGGTGAGCTTAACTTACAAAGTGGTAAACAAGAATTGTTTGAAAACATTATCAACCAATACATTTAGTCTTTACACTATTTTTTGACTTAAGGAGTAGTAGTAAGAGCATGTATTCTTGATGCTTTTGCTACTACTTTTTTTTTATACAATTTGAACAAACAACAATAATAAACTAAAACAAACTAATATGAAATTTTTTATTGACACAGCAAATTTAGCCGAAATAGCAGAAGCACAAGCCTTAGGAGTATTAGACGGAGTGACTACAAACCCATCGTTAATGGCAAAAGAAGGTATCACAGGTGCAGATAATATATTGAAGCACTATGTGAAAATTTGTGAAATTGTTGACGGAGACGTTTCTGCTGAAGTTATTGCAACAGATTATGAGGGAATGATTAGCCAAGGAGGAGAATTGGCTGCTTTACACCCACAGATCGTGGTTAAATTACCTATGATTGCTGCAGGAATTAAAGCATGTAAATATTTCTCTGATAAAGGAATTAGAACGAATGTAACTCTTGTATTTTCGGTAGGTCAAGCATTATTAGCAGCTAAAGCAGGTGCTACTTATGTATCGCCTTTCTTAGGAAGATTAGATGATATTTGTACCGATGGAATGGGCTTAATTGCCGAAATCAGACAAGTATATGATAATTACGATTTTGGAACGCAAATTCTATCTGCTTCTGTTCGTAATACAATGCATGTAATCAACTGTGCTAAAGTTGGTTCAGATGTAATGACAGGTCCATTATCTTCAATCACAGGATTGTTAAAACACCCATTGACAGATAGCGGATTAGCACAATTTTTAGCCGATTACCAAAAAGGAAACTAATTATGGAAATTTCACAATTACAAGATAATGTATCTCAAACCAGAAGAGATATTTTAAGAATGGTACACAAAGTAAACTCGGGACATCCTGGGGCTTCTTTGGGTTGTACGGAGTTTTTAGTAGCATTGTATAATGAACTAATGGAATTGAAACCAGAATTTGAAATGGTAGGTCAAGATGAAGACTTATTCTTTCTATCTAATGGTCATATCTCACCAGTTTTTTATAGTGTTCTAGCACGACGTGGTTATTTTCCTGTTTCGGAATTAAGTACTTTTAGATTATTAAATTCAAGATTGCAAGGGCACCCAACGACTCACGATGGTTTGCCTGGTGTACGTATTGCTTCAGGATCTTTGGGTCAAGGATTGTCTGTGGGGATTGGTGCAGCACAAGCAAAAAAACTAAATAAAGACACTAATTTAGTCTATACACTTCACGGTGACGGAGAATTGCAAGAAGGCCAAAACTGGGAAGCTATCATGTATGCTTCTGCAAAAAAAGTGGATAATCTTATTGCTACAATCGACTTTAACGGGCAACAAATCGACGGTTCTACAGACACTGTTTTGTGCATGGGAAGTTTGAAAGATAAATTTATTGCTTTTGATTGGGATGTGATCGAAATCAAAGAAGGTAATAATATCGAAGCGGTAATCGCTGGGATGAAAGAAGCCAAATCTAGAACTGGAAAAGGAAAACCAGTTTGTGTTTTGTTGCATACAATGATGGGGAATGGTGTTGATTTTATGATGCATACACACGCATGGCATGGAAAAGCACCTAGTGATGAGCAATTAGCAAACGCATTAGGACAAAACCCAGAAACTTTGGGGGATTATTAATCCCAACCTAGACTTTCGCCGCGGCGAAGAGGGACAGCTACAGAATTTAACAAATAAAATATAAAACCCTATTTACCCCAATAGGGACTCCCCTCCTTCGGAGGGGTTGGGGGAGGAAACAATGAAAAAATATACATTTACCGAACAAAAAGACACGCGCTCTGGTTTTGGAGCAGGTCTTGCCGAATTAGGAAGAACGAATCCTAATGTTGTTGCACTTTGTGCGGATCTTATTGGTTCGCTTAAAATGGAAAAATTTATTGAAGAAAACCCAGAACGTTTTTTTCAAATTGGTATTGCCGAAGCAAATATGATTTGTATTGCAGCAGGACTTTCTATAGGTGGCAAGATTCCGTTTACAGGAACATTCGCTAACTTTTCAACAGGAAGAGTGTACGATCAAATTCGTCAATCTGTTGCGTATTCTGATAAAAATGTAAAAATTTGTGCTTCTCACGCAGGATTAACTTTGGGTGAAGATGGGGCAACGCATCAGATATTAGAAGATATCGGAATGATGAAAATGTTACCAGGTATGACTGTTATTAATACCTGTGATTACAACCAAACAGAAGCAGCTACTATTGCAATTGCAGAACACCACGGACCTGTATACTTACGTTTTGGACGTCCAGTGGTGCCAATATTTATGCCTAAATATACCGATGTTGCAAACGAAAATAAATTTGTAATTGGAAAAGCTATTCAATTAACTGAAGGTACAGATGTAACTATTGTTGCAACAGGACATTTGGTTTGGGAAGCTTTACAAGCATCTGAGCAATTAGACGCTATGGGTATTAGTGCCGAAGTAATTAACATTCATACTATTAAGCCTTTAGACGACGAAGCGATTTTAAAATCGGTTGCCAAAACAGGCTGTATTGTAACTTGTGAAGAGCACAATTATTTAGGTGGTTTAGGTGAAAGTGTTGCGGGATTATTATCCTTAAATACACCTACACCACAAGAGTATGTGGCTACCAAAGACACTTTTGGTGAAAGCGGAACTCCAGCACAATTAATGGCTAAATATGGTTTGAATAGTGAAGCTATTGTAACAGCCGTTCAAAAAGTGATGAGTCGTAAATAAATTGCTGTTGACTATCATCAGTGATTCTGGTGAAGTCTGGCATCAATAGCCGTTGACTTTAGTTAACGGTTCTTATTAAATTGCAATAGGGCTTTAGCCAAAACATTTATGTTCCTTTGGCTAAATCCTTACACATTTCAACTTTTAAAAATTGTCAAGATGAGCGAAAATAAAATCAAATGGGGAATTATAGGTTTGGGGAATATTGCTGAGCAATTTGCGCGTGATTTAGCTTTGGTTGAAAATGCACAGTTGTATGCTGTAGCGTCTCGATCACTAGAAAAAGCGACCGAATTTGGTACTACATTTAGTGCTGTAAAAAGCTACGGAGATTACGATTCGCTCATTAACGATGATCAAGTTGATATTATTTATATTGCTACGCCACATGATTCGCATGCTAGTTTGAGCATACAGGCACTAAATGCAAAAAAGCATGTGCTTTGCGAAAAGCCAATTGCAATCAACTTTGTACAAGCTTCGGAAATGATTGCAGCTGCTAGAAAAAACAATCGTTTTTTTATGGAGGCCTTCTGGACCCGATTCAATCCTACTTTTACAGCTGTTTTATCAAAAATAAGAGCGGGTGAATTAGGGAAAATACAATATATAAATGCTGATTTTGGCTTTATAATGAACAATGGTCAAAACCGCCTAGAAGATGTGAATCTGGGCGGTGGATCATTATTAGACATGGGTGTTTATCCCTTGTTTTTATCCTATATGATTTTGGGAAAACCCGAAAACACTGCGGCATCTTCACTCTTTTACGAAGGCGGAGCCGACAAACAAACCACCATGCTTTTGAATTATCCAACAGCGCAAGCGGTTTTACATAGTAGTTTTATAGCTAGAACCAACATGCATGCTACGATAAGCGGTGAGAAAGGGCGTATTGTAATTGATCCTCTTTGGCATGAAGCTCAGAGTTTTTCGCTGTTTCAAGATGAGGTAGAAACGAAGTTTGATTTACCTACAAAAGGAAAAGGTTTTACCTATGAAATCGAAGAATGTCATAAATGTATCGCTGCCAATAAAATTGAAAGCGAAATGTGGTCACATCAAAATAGTTTGGACTTAATCACTATCGCAGACCACGTGCGCAAAGAGGCGGGAATTATTTATCCGGTAGATAATATATAGACGCTTTATTTAAGTTTTTTTTCGAAATAAAGGAAGAATCCGATAAACGGTCTCGTTTTATTTGAATAGATAAGAAATGAGTTCGAATAAATCAGGAAATAGTAGGTGATGTTTTAAAATAGTATTTGTTATTGCTTAAAGTTGAGAGGTTTATTTTGGATTCATCTTTCAATAAGGAGCCTAGACATGCTTTTTTTTATGAAGTTAAAATTTAGTTAAAAATTGTTGAGATATTTATCGTAAATTAGAAGCTGTGAGTTACTGTTTGACTTGATTCATCATCAGTTAATATGTCGATTATAAAGGATAATATCACTTTCGAATAAAATAAAATACAACCTAGCTTGAAAATAATTAAAACGATGAATTTCTTTAAATTAATGCTTTCAGTACTGCTGATAAGTTTAATTTCTACTGCTGCATTTTCTCAAAAAATGTATGAGGGCTATCAATTTATAAATATCAATGAAGGAATATCGAAAAGGGGTGTTTCTTGCATTACCCAAGATCAATATGGCTACATATGGATTGGGACTTATGGTGCTGGTTTGTACAAATATGACGGAATAAGTTATACTGTTTTTGAAAATGACTGGCAAAAAGAAAGTTCAATCATAAGTAACATTATCTATTGTACTTACGTCGATGCAAACAATAAATTATGGATAGGTACAGACCAAGGAATTTGCTTTTACAATAGAGAAATTAATAAATTTGAAACTCTTGACCTGAAGATAACTCATTCTAAAGGAGCGAAAGTTGATGTTGCTGTCAAAAGTATTATCCAAGATAATTTTGGTAATTTGATAATTGGTACCTACGGGAGAGGTATTTTTAAATTCAATTTAAAGACCGCAAAAGTTACTTTTTTAAAGTCGGAAGTGGCTACTTACACAAATTATCAAATCAATTGTTTGACCAAGAGTAAAGACGGTACCATTTATATTGGAACTAGTTATGGCTTAAAGTCTTTACAAGCAGGGGCAACAGTTGCAAAAAAAGTACGAGATAAGGCCGGAAAAATTATTTTTAATCAATATATCGAATCAATTGTTCTTGATCGAAAGCAAAATATATGGTTGGGAACATTCTACGACGGATTGGTAAAAGTAAGCAAAGATGCAGGAGGTTTTTCTCAAAAGTCATTTCCAATCACCAAGAAGAGAGTGATGGCGCTACTGCAAGGAGAAGGCAATTCCATTTTGTGCGCAACAGAAAATGATGGGTTGTTTCTAGTTGATGAGCAAGGCGCAATTCTTAAAAAATACATCAATAATAAAGCAGAGAATAATAGTTTAAAATCAAATTCGGTTTGGTCTTTATTTGCCGATAAAGAAAATAGAGTATGGTTGGGTTACTACAATCAAGGAGTTGATGTTTTTGATAAATTATACAGTAAGTTTAATGCTATAGGTAGCAATCTTTATAATAAAGAAAATGCGCTTCAAACAAAATCTGTAACAGGAATAGCAAAGGACAAAGCAGGTAAATTGTGGATTAGTCTCGAAGGTGGTGGCGTTGATTATTATGATCCGATTACGAGTGCTAATAAGCATGTCAATAGTAAAAACACTTCCTTTTTATCGGGTTTAAAAAGTGATGATATTCAAACTGTTTTTGTCGATACCAAAGAAAATGTTTGGTTAGGAAGCTGGGATGGAGGGATTTATTTTCTAAAAAAAGGCGCTTCTAGTTTTGTCAACTTTAATACAAACAATACTAGTGGCATCGCGTCAAACAGGATGCTTAGCTTCTCTGAAGATTCGAATGGAATCATCTGGATTGGTACCTATCTGAGGGGACTTCACTATTATGTTCCGTCCGAAAATAAATTCTACCATTGTGACTCAAAACCATTTTCGGTAAATGGTTTGATTAATGGCGATGTTAGAAAAGTATTGGTTGATTCGAATAATAGAATTTGGGTGGGGTCTACATTAGGATTATTTCTTGTTACACATGACAATAATTTTAAGTTTACGGTCGTAGCCTTGAAAAACCAAATGATGAAGGACAAAAAAATGCAAAAAAACCAATCGGTTTTGTCGTTGTATGAGTCTCGAAACAAACAAATTTGGATAGGAACGGATGGAGCAGGTCTTTTTAGCTACACACCCAAGGGTAATACGTTTGATTTTTACTATAATTTTGAAGGCTTGGTCGAAAAATCAGTTGCAGCAATTATTGAAGATCAAGAGGGTGCTATTTGGATCAGTGGTAAAGCGGGAATTACCAAAGTAGATTTGAAGAAAAAATCAGCGGTTAATTTCACCAAAGACGACGGCCTGTTGGATAACGATTTTAATAACAATTCCGTTTTAAAAGTCCAAAATGGTGATTTGTATTTTGGTAGTTATGAAGGAATCAATTATTTCAATCCAAAACAAATTTTAAAAAGTACCAAGCAACCCTTATTGTACTTTAGTGATTTAAAGCTGTTTAATAAGTCAGTAAGTCCCAATGATGCAGATTCGCCACTTACAAAAGTGATTTCAGAGACGGATCACCTAGTTTTAACGCACGATCAATCTGTTTTTACATTAGAATATGTGGGACTAAATTATTCGCATCCGGGTAAAAACGAATATGCCTATTATTTAGAAGGATTCGAAAAAGAATGGAATTTTGTAGGCGGAAAAAGAGCTGCTACCTATACTAACTTACCTCCAGGTGATTATGTTTTTAATGTAAAAGCAGCCAAAAGAGGCGGAGTATGGAGTGATAAACCTTTACAATTACACATTGAAGTGTTGCCACCATTCTGGCGCACAAATTTTGCTTATTTCTTATATATCTTGGCATTTGTTTTAGTTTCGATTTACATGAAGAAATACCTGCAAAGACGTTTTGAGGAAAAACAAGCTATTCAATTCGAAAGAGATAAGGCCGTTCAGATCGAAAAACTAAATGCAAAGAAATTGCAGTTCTTTACCAATATTTCGCATGAGTTTAGAACACCACTGACTCTAATTATCAATCCGCTAGAAGATATTTTAAAAAATAAAAGCTTTGGTTTACCTGCTGAAGTGTTGAATAAATTGTTTGTTATTCACAAAAGTTCAGATCGATTGTCTCGATTGATCAATGAGTTAATGGATTTTAATAAACTACAGTTTAATAAAATGGCCTTGCATGTACAGCAAGTAGAGGTAGTGAGTTTTACCAAAAACATTGTGAGTTATTTTGAAGAAGAAGCTGCGAGTCGCGCTATTGATTTACAATTTGAATCTACTGTAGAATCGCTGCAGGACTGGTTAGACCCTAAGATGTTCGAAAAAATTATTTTTAATATTATTTCAAATGCCTTCAAAGTAACGGCTGATAACGGAAAAATAAAGATCAGTATTAATGCTTCGCAAAAAAAGATGTTTTTACCGCTGGCAAGTAATTTAGGCAAAGTTGAGACATTTGAAATAGCCATAGAAGATACGGGTGCAGGATTGAACAAGAAAGAAATCAAACGTATTTTTGATCGTTTTTACCAAGTCAACAATCTTAATAAAACCTACTACGGTAGTACAGGAATTGGACTCGAAGTGGTACGCGGTTTTGTCGAATTGCACAAAGGTAAGATTGAAGTTGATAGCACATTAGGAGTAGGTACCACATTTACAGTAGTGTTTCCGTTGGGGAATGAATATTTTACCGAAGCCGAAATTCTAGACGAGGAACATCAAGTAGTGTTGAGGGAATCCATCAAAAAAGGAGTGGTTGATGACAACGAGGAGAGTAGCGTAGGAGATATTGCAATTGAAATTACACACACGATTTTAATTGTTGAAGACAATACTGAATTACGAAATTACTTGAAAGACGAATTAAAGAAAAGTTATAAGGTAATTGTTGCCGAAAATGGTCAAAAAGGGGTAGAGTTGGCCAAACAAAAATTGCCCGACTTGATCTTGACTGATGTAATCATGCCCGTAATGAATGGTCTTGAATTGTGTAAAGCAGTCAAAGCAGATATAAAAACAAGTCATATTCCGTTATTGATGCTTTCGGCCAAAGCCTTGGTTCAAGACAAATTAGAAGGAATTGATTCGGGTGCAGATATGTACATGAGCAAACCTTTTGATATGGATATATTAAAATCCAGTTTAGGACAATTGATCAATAGTAGACAAATCATGTTTGACAAATTCTACAAAGGAATTAGTAAAAATGCAAAAGAAAAAACGACTACCCTTGATAATGAATTTATACAAAAAGCGCTCAGTTACATTCATGAAAATATCAGTGAGTCCGATTTGAGTGTTGAGGTTTTAGCATCTAATGTATTTTTGAGCCGTAGTCAATTGTATCGAAAAATTAAAAGTTTAACGGGAGTTACTGTGAATGAATTTATCCGAAATGTTCGTTTGGAGAAATCGCAAGAATTAATACAATTGGGAAATAGTAGTATTAACGAAATAAGCTATCAGGTTGGGTTTACTTCGGCTTCCTATTTCACAAAATGTTACAAAGCAAAATACGGACATCTACCCACACAGCTGGATAAAAATAAACCTAATTTAGAATAAAAATATAACTAATTATTACAAAAAAGAGCGCTACTGGAGCTCTTTTTTTATGCCTTTTATTTAGGAATTGATCTTAAAAATACGTTGATAATTGATTCCTCTTTACTTATTTGTTCATTGTTGTATCTTTCGATACAAATCATTGTTCGTCCTAGTTTTTGTTTTCTGTCTCATTGCGTATAGTGCATTTAGTTGGGGACTTTTTTTTGCATAATAAAAAAAGATACGGCATTGGTTGATAATAGCGCATTAATACTATTTTTGAGCCAATTGGGATAAAGACCTGAAATCATTGGGTTTAAAAGGCGTAGATGCTTCAAATGAACTATTTGTTGCATCAAAATTACTATCAAATAGGGATGCAGTTGCTCTAATTTTGGTTTAATAAACTAATGTATTAATCAAACTTTTTTTTAATTAAACCAACAAAAAAACAAACTATGCAAAGAGAAAAAAATTTTATAATTTCAATAGAAAAGCTGTCTATAGCGGCTTAGAAAAATTGCAATATTGGTATTGAAAAATGAGGCCCATGAGCACTGTTTTTAGAATCAATAAAATTTTAAAGAACTAATATTTTGATAAAAAGTACAAACAATTTATTGAACTAGTAAAAACCAAATTAATATGATAATGAAGTTAAAATTCGCATTAATAGCGTTGGCAATGATTTGCACGCAGTCAGTGCTATCGCAAAACAAGACCATTCAAGGTGTCGTTAAAGATCAAACGGGGTTTCCGTTGCCAGGCGCAAGCGTAAACGTGGAAGGGTCAAAAAATAGTGCCTCTACTGATATAGATGGAAAATACAGTTTGAATAATGTAAAACCAAACAACAAGATTGTTTTTTCATTTATAGGAACAGTTTCTAAAACCGTTTCGGTAGGTAGTCAAACTACTATAAATGTAACATTACAAGAGTCTAGCGAAACCTTAAGTGAAGTAGTTGTGGTTGCATACGGGGCTCAAAAGAGAACCACTGTAACAGGAGCTGTAGCTACAGTTACTAGTAAGGATATCGCAGCTATCCCAGTAACTAATGCTGAATCGGCTTTGCAAGGTAGAGCACCAGGTGTTACTGTGGTAAGTAGCGGTTCTCCAGGAAGTTCACCTACAGTATTAATTAGAGGATTGGGAACATTAAATAACAGTGCACCTTTGTATGTTATTGACGGTGTTATTACTGGAAATTTATCTGGTTTAAATGCTAACGACATTGAGTCTATGTCGGTACTTAAAGATGCTGCAACGGCAGCTTTATATGGTTCCCAAGGTTTTAATGGAGTAGTTGTTGTTACTACTAAAAAAGGAAAAAGAGGTCCTGGTCAAATGAATTTCAGTACTTATACTGGTTTTCAAAAAATAACAAAAAGATATGATTTATTGAATACTGCACAATATTTAAAATTTGCTAATGATTTAGGGGTTACAATCACTAGACCTGCATCTTTTTTAGATAATAGTACAAATTGGCAAGATGAGATTTTTCAAACGGGTCTTATTAAAGATTACAGCTTGAATTTTTCTAACGGTACTGAAACATCTTCAAGCCGTTATTCAGCAGAATATCTTAATCAAGAAGGTGCCGTTATTGGTACTGGGTTTGAGCGTTACTCTTTTAGAGCAAACAATAGTCAAACATTAGGGAAACTAACACTTGGAAGCAATGTCGGAATCTCTTTTTCAAAACAAGATCAACAGCGTACATCGGGTGGTCGTACTCTAATTGAGCACGCTATTAAATCGGCACCCTATTTACCTGTATATAATGCAGATAATCTAGGAGGATACCAAGGTCCTACAACCTCAGTTGACGGCCAAGATGCTGAAAATCCAGTACGTGTACAAAATTTAGGTTACCAATACAATAAGTCTTTAAGTATTATTGGTAATGTTTATGCCGAATTGGAATTGTACAAAGGATTAAAATTCAGGTCACAAGTGGCTCTAGATTATTACAATTCAAATGACAGGTCTTTTATACCTTCATTTAGAGATGATAATATACCAGGAGTAACAACTTTTGGGCAAGTTTTCTCTAGCTCAAGTCGAAACTTAGCTCAAGGACAAACAATTATTTTCAACAACAGTTTAAGCTACAAAACTACGATAGCAGACAAACATAATATTGAAGCACTTGTACTTTCTGAAAGTAATATGGCTAAATATGAAAATATTGGAGCAGGAAGTAGAAACTTGATTACAGATGCAATTGATCAATTGAATTCAACTACTGTTACAGGTTTAGGTACTGGTAGTTCAAAAACGAATAAATTAGGATTTGTTGCAAGGTTAAACTACAATTACGATGAAAAATATATTTTTGAAGTTTCTGGTAGAACAGATGGATCTTCTCGTTTTGGTACGAATTTTAGATGGGGTAATTTTTACGCAGTATCTTTAGGATGGAACATTGCTAAGGAAAAATTCATGGAAGATTCTGGTGTAAGTGTTTTAAAAATAAGAGGTTCTGTTGGAACAACAGGAAATGATAAAATTGGTGATTATCAATACAGTGGGACTTTAAATTCTAATTATATCTACCCTATTGATGGAGCTGCAGCAGCAGGTACTACGATAGGATCTTTGTCCAACCCAGGTTTAAAGTGGGAGTCTAAATTGGGACGTAATTTAGGTTTGGATTTTGGAGTATTGGACAATAAATTGACGGGTAGCATTGAATATTTCAACAATATAAGTTCAGACATTCTATTTGCTGTACCATTAGATCCTTCACTAGGTTCTGCTGGAGGTACTCAAGTTAGAAATATAGCTTCTGTTCAAACTCAAGGAACAGAGTTGAATTTGGGTTACAATTACGTTAAAGGAGACTTAACTTGGTCTGCTAATTTTAACATTGGAACAACTAAAAATGAAGTATTGCGATTAGCACCAGGAGTTGATCAAGTAGTTGCAGGAGATGCTTTCAAGCAAGGAGGAGCAAGTATTTCAAGACTTACTGTTGGAGATCCAGCTTTCTACATGTATGGTTTGGTGTCAGATGGAATTTATCAAAATCAAGCTGAAGTAAATGCTGTTTTTACAGCAAATCCAACACAGCAAGTAGTTAAACCTGGAGATATTCGTTTCAAGGATTTAAATGGAGATGGAGATATTACCTCTGCAGATAGAACAAAAATTGGTAATCAATCACCAAAATTCACTTATGGTTTGAACCTTTCTGCATCATTCAAACGTTTTGATTTTAATTGTTTTATAACAGGTGTTGAGGGTAATCAAATTTTTAATACAACTTTATATGACCTTGAAGGAATGACACGTTTGTTTAATTCAGGTACAGCCGTTTTGGACAGAGCTATTGTTGTAAATAATGTGGTAACAAACCCATCAGCTACTATTCCAAGAGCACAAGGAGCAATCCAAAATGTTGGAGTTAATGATCGATTTGTAGAAGATGGTTCTTACACTAGACTTAGAAATATTACTATTGGGTACACTTTGCCAAGTAAAGCATTAGGTAAGTATTTCTCTAAATTAAGAGTATATGCTAGTGGTCAAAATTTATTGACTTTAACTAAATATTCTGGTCTTGATCCTGAAATTGGTGGGTCTAATTTTAATGCAGGTGTAGACCGAGGAGGATATCCACAACCCAAAACAATTCTAATGGGTCTTGAAGTAGCCTTTTAATCAAAAATAAAAAAAAACATGAAAAGAATAAAATATATAGCATTAATGCTAACCGGAGTTTTACTTATGAATTCGTGTAGTAAGTCAGACTTGGATCAAACGAATCCAAATGAACTTGCACCAGAGACCTTCTTTCAAAATGAAGCTCAAGTGCAATCATCAGTAAATGCCGCCTATGCAAACTTACAAACCTTTGGTTTATATGGTCGTATGGTATTTTATATGATGGATAATATGTCTCAAGAAAATAGTGTAAACCCACAAATTGAAGCAGATAAAAAAACCTATAGTGAATTTTCATTTGACTCAAGTAATGCTCAAATATTGGATTACTATACAACTTGTTTTTTAGGAGTTACAAAGGCTAATTTTGTGATCAGTAATGTTGACAGGATAAATGCTATTCCTGAGTCAATACTTACGACAACTAAAAAAAATAAGTTTGTTGGTGAGGCTCATTTTTTAAGAGGGTATTACTACTTTCTATTAGTAAATCGCTTTGGTGGTGTTCCATTATGGGAAAAGTTGCCTGAAGGTCCTGTTGGCAAAGCAAGAGCTACAAAAGAGCAGATTTATGATTTGATAATTAAAGATTTTCAATTTGCTGCCGATAATTTACTGGACAAGTCAGTAGAACAAAAAGGAAGAGCAACAAAAGGTGCTGCCTTAGCAATGTTAGGAAAAGCTTATTTGTATCAAAATAAACATAAACTGGCTTTGGATGCTTTCAATAAAATTTCAGGTTATTCATTGGAGCCAAACTATTATGATAACTTCAAAGAAGAAACAGAGCATGGAGTAGAATCTATCTATGAAGTTGAGTATGAAGTGAAACTAGGAACTGGAAATAAATGGGATTCGGCTACGACAGGACAAGGTTTAAACGAGGCAACATTTAGAGGTCAAGATTACGGTAATTTAAACTGGTTCAATGTGTATCCTTCAGACGATTTATTGAATGAATTTGAAGCAGGTGATAAAAGATTTGCAGATAGTTTTTATGTTGTAGGAGACAAATACAACAATGGAAACAGTACTATGACTGCTGCTAACTTCCTTGCAGGAGGAGCTACTAGAAGAGCCGCTTGGAAAAAATATCAAAATTATTACAAGAAAACAGATGAAGCACAAGAGTCAGGAATTAACGTAAAAATTATTAGATGGGCAGATGTGTTGTTGATGAAAGCAGAATGTGAAAATGAGGTTGGTTCTCGTGACCAAGCTGTTGATTATGTGAACCTAGTAAGAGCGAGAGCTGGTTTCTCAGTAAAAAAGCCTTACACAACGGACAAAGCAGCTGTTTTTAATACAATTGTACATGAACGTAAAGTAGAATTGGCTGGAGAGCAAGTTCGTTTTGATGATATCATTCGTTGGGGCCTATCAGATAAATATTTAGCCGGAACTAATTTTATCAAAGGTAAACATGAATTATGGCCAATACCTGATAAAGTATATGCAACGAATCCAATTATAGGAGTTCAAAATCCTAAATATTAAAAATCCTAAACTGTAGTTGGTTAGGTTAGTTAGTTTTGTGGTTAAACAGCGTAAGAAATTACGCTGTTTTTTACTATTAAAACAAGTTGTAAGTTAGATTAAAATAATAAATGAAAAAATTAGCTTCACTATTTTTAACCTTTACATTATTTTATAATGTATTTGGTTTTTATATGATGTTTGCAGACCAAAAGGAGCAAACATGGGTGGCAGCTATGGAAAATACTCAAAATTCAGATTTCAAAATTTTTAAAGTAAAAATCAATCCCTACGCCTATATAGTAGATTCAGGATTTGAATATGTAAATGAAGATGTAGTGGTTAAGAATACTACGTTTCATGTCTTTAAAAATAGAATACAAAACAATGTTTTAGAACTGTACTGTCTAAAAAAGGTACAGCAAAATGGAATTAGCGCAAAAATACAGAGTTGGGTAGATCATCAACTTTTTGGACATTCATCAAATAATGACAGTCCAATAAAAAAAATATTAAAATCTTTTATTAAAGATTATCTTCAAAACGACACGCTTTGTTATCAATTGAATTATAGCCAGAAAGCGCTAGTTGCGAGTCACGCTATTTTACCAAAATCAATTTTACTTTCAGGGTACTATACAGTAAACCATCCTCCTCCCAATTTTATATAATTTTTACTTTAGTCTAAAAGTGTCTACTTAATTAGGTTTAATTACAGGTTACTTTCTTTTAAAAGTACATCTTTTTTGCATCCAGTATTTTGCAAAATAAACTTCCTTATCATGCTTTAGATTAATCAAATTTTTAACTTTTGGATCCTTCCAAAAAAAGCGTACAATAGTCTTCATATGGACTGTTGATACTATATTTTGTTGCTTATTTTTCAGAATTAAGTAATAGAATCTATTATTCTAACCAATTAAAAATTAATAAAATGAAAAAATATAAAATCCTTTATTTACTAGCGGCAGTACTCTTTTTGTTTTCGAATTTAAATGCACAAACACTCAAAAAAGCAGTTGAAAAAGAGCCACTTGGTAAAGAAAATATAGCATACAAATGGGGTCAAATGGCATTATTAGCTACGGCAAATGATACTGAACGTTTTGAACCAAGACCAACAATAACTTCTCGCTATCTAGGGCTAACTTTCATTGCTATTTTTGACGCATGGTCACGATATGATGCCAAAGCAGTTCCTGTTTACTTGAATTCGGTTGGACGACAGTCTCAAAAAAACGCAACATTAAAGAATAAAGAAATTGCAATAAGCTATGCGGCTTATGGTGCTTTGTGCAAATATTATTATTCGGATACAAAGCTTTTTTCTAACTACATGATTGAGTTAGGATTGGATCCAGAAAACAAGTCTGTAGATCCAAATACTCCAGAAGGAATTGGTAATCTTGCTGCATTAGCCGTAATAAAGTCTAGGTTAAATGACGGTTCAAATCAAGAAGGGGAAGCGGTTGGATCCAATGGGGTGGCTTATTTCAATTATATGAAGTACACACCTATCAATACACCTGATGCAAACGTTGATATAAATCACTGGCAACCTAAATATTTTTCTGATGGGAAAGGTGGCAAATTTGCGCCTTCGTGCTTGACTCCTTTTTGGGGCAAATTAAAACCAATTACTTTAAAATCTGCTGATCAATTTCGCCCTGTTCCTCCACCCTTAGTTGGGTCTGAACAATTAAAAAAAGAAGTGGCAGAAGTGGTGAAAATGCAAGAAGATTTGACCAGTGAACAAAAGGGACTGATCGAGTTTATGAGAGACGGACCAAAATCAGTACAACAATCTGGACATTGGTTAACATTAGCTCAGGAAGTTTCAGTTAGAGATGCACATACCTTGGACCAAGATGTAAAGATGTATTTTCTTTGCGAAATTACAGCAATGGATTGTTTTATTGCGTGTTGGGATTCCAAACTTTTTTATGACTATGCGCGACCTTATGCCTTAGTACATCATTATTACAAAGACACAGATATTGAAGCTTGGGGTGGTCCAGGAAAAGGAATCGTTACCATGAAAGGAGAAAATTGGAGACCATATAGTCCAGATACTTTTTTATGTCCGTCTTTTCCAGGTTATGTTTCAGGACACAGTACAATAAGTGGCGGCTGCGCCGAAGCTTTACGATTGTTTACTGGAAGCGATGTATTTGGAAGTTCAGTGGAGGTTGTTCCAGGTGCAATGACAGAGCCAGATAATTTGGGTAACAAAGTCACTTTGCTGTTTCCTACCTTCACAGAAACAGCTAATATGGCAGGTATTTCTAGAGTAATGGGTGGGTATCACATTCAAAGTGATAATATTGAAGGGCTGAAATTAGGTCGAAATGTTGCACACGAGGCATGGCAATTTTACAACAAACATATAGGAGCGGTTAAGTAGTTCATTCTAAAATACATAAAATGAGAAAGATTATAATATTAATCATTGGATCAATTTCCCTTTGGAATTGTTCCACTAATGAGGACCAAAAGATTTTTAAGGTTGTCGAACACAGCGATTCAGGAATCGATTTTAGCAATAATCTCACAGAAAATGATTCTCTAAATTATTTCACCTATTCCTATATATATATGGGTGGTGGTGTTGCGACCGGTGATATAAACAATGATGGACTGATAGATGTCTTTTTTACAGGCAACCAAGTATCCAATAAATTGTACTTGAACAAAGGAAATTTAAAATTTGAAGATATAACCGAGAAAGCAGGCGTGGGTGGAGATTCGCGTTGGTACACAGGAGTAACTATGGCCGATGTTAATGGTGATGGCTTTTTGGATATTTACTGTAGCGTATCAGGTAAATTTGGACCAAAAAACAATGAATTGTATATGAATAATGGCGATGGTACCTTTACAGAAAAAGCCAAAGAATATGGAATTGACGACATAGGTAGTAGTGTTCAAGGTACTTTTTTTGATTATGATAGAGATGGTGATTTAGATTTATTTGTTGCTAACTATCCGTCTACAAAGTTTAACTCTATGACTTTTGTGTATGTACAAATGATGAATAATGTAAAGGATAATGAATCAGGGCATTTATACCGCAATGATGGCGCCACCTTTACAGATGTGACTGCAGCCGCTGGCGTCAAAAATTATGGTCTTTCCTTAAGTGCGACTGTTGGTGATATAAATAATGATGGATGGCCAGATATTTATGTTTCGAATGATTTTAATTCTCCTGATTTTATGTACATCAACAATCAAGATGGAACATTTAGAGAGGCAGTAAAAGAGGCAACGGGACATACTTCGTTTTACGGAATGGGTGTGGACATTGCTGATTTTAACAACGACGGAAATCTTGATTTTTTTCAAGTAGATATGGATGCAAAAGATAATCGTCGAAAAAAAGCCAATATGTCAAGCATGAATCCGCAGTTGTTTTATGACGTAATAGATGCCGGTTTTCAAGTGCAATACATGCACAATTGCATGCAGTTGAACACGGGCATGGTCGAAAATGGGATTCCGCAATTTGAAAACATCTCTCGATTAACAGGTACTTCATCAACCGATTGGAGTTGGGGACCTTTGTTTGCAGATTTTGATAATGATGGGTATAAGGATTTATATATTACAAATGGAACTAGACGCGAAATAAACAATAACGATTATTTTCATAGTTTAGAAAACGGAAAATTAGAAACTACCGATTTACTGAAAAAGGTAAATACAATTCCATCTGAGAAGATTGATAATTTTATGTACAGGAACTTGGGTGGTCTTAAATTTGAGCAATACAATAAACAATGGGGAATTGAGTACGAAGGTTTTTCGAATGGGGTAGCATACGCCGATTTGGATAATGATGGTGACTTAGAAATCATCACAAATAATATTGATGATTATGCCACTATTTTTGAGAATACTAGCTCCAAAACAAATAACTATCTGACTGTTAGGTTTAATGGAAGCGCTAAAAACACTAAAGGTGTAGGAAACCGTGTTTACGTAAAAACTGGCGCGAATACCCAAATGCAAGAACTTACATTAACTCGTGGTTTTCAGTCGGCTGTTGCTCCTGAGCTGCATTTTGGTTTGAATAAAATAAAAATGATTGACGAGTTGAAAGTGGTATGGTCTTCTGGAAAAATCCAAACTTTGAAAAATGTAAAAGTCAATCAGCAACTTGTTTTAAATGAGAAAGATGCTGTTGTAAATAGTGAGAAGGTTGGAGTTAAAACTTCCTTGTTTTCGAATGAAACATCGATTTTTCCAGCCTATAAACATCAGGAAAATAAATACGATGATTTCAAAGATCAAGTATTATTACCTCACAAAATGTCATCATTTGGACCAACTTTGGCCGTAGGAGATTTGAATAATGATGGATTGGATGATTATTTCATAGGTGGATCGGCTGGCTTTGCAGGACAAGTTTTCACCCAAACAAAAACCGGTTTTGTTGCTCAAACAATTACTGCATTAAATGATGATCAAGCAAGCGAAGATACAGGTGCTATCATTTTTGATGCTGATAATGATGGTGACAATGATTTATATGTAGTGAGTGGTGGCTATGAATTTTTAGTAAACGATCCAAAATTACAAAATCGATTGTACCTCAATGATGGTAAAGGTAATTTTACCAAAGCTGCAACAACTTCTTTGCCCATTATGTTAACAAGTGGATCAAGAGTGTATGCATTCGATTATGATAAAGACGGAAAAAAAGATCTTTTAGTGCTAGGTCGACAAATTCCAGGGCAATATCCTTCTCCTGCAACAACCTACTTATTGCACAATGTAAGTACGGCCGCTAATGCAAAATTTGAAATTTCGAAAAAAGCACCTCCTGAATTCAAAGAGTTAGGAATGGCAACTAGTGCCGTAATTTCTGATTACAATAATGATGGTTTAGAGGATATCATTGTAGTAGGTGAGTGGATGCCAATTCGGGTATTTGAAAATAAAAAAACAGGATTTAAGGAAGTTTCGAATGCTTTAGGTTTGACGAATGATACTGTTGGTTGGTGGTGGAGTATAAAACAAGGGGATTTTGACCACGATGGTGATATGGATTATATTGTAGGGAATAATGGTTTGAATTATAAATACAAAGCAACTCCAGATGAGACTTTTGACATTTATGTGAAAGATTTTGACAATGATAAGCACAACGATATTGTACTGAGTTATTACAATGATGGTAAACAATATCCGGTGCGTGGTAGAGGTTGCTCATCGCAGCAAATTCCAGGGATAAAAAAGAAGTTTAAAAACTATGAAAGCTTCTCAGAAGCCACCCTTGAAGATGTTTATACCAAAAAGTCACTGAAAGAAGCCCTGCATTACGAGGTGAAATCGTTTGCAAGTATTTATTTAGAAAATAAAAATGGCAAATTCATCGTCCACGAATTACCTATTGAGGCCCAGCTTTCCTGTATTAATGAGATCATGGTAGAAGATTATGACAAAGATGGACATCTGGATGTGTTGATTGCCGGAAACATGTATAATTCTGAGGTAGAAACACCGCGCAATGATGCAGGACACGGCTTATTCTTAAAAGGGAATGGAAAAGGGAAATTTAAAGCAATTCCGCCCACGCAAAGTGGATTTTTTACGCCAGGTGATGTCAAGAATATGGAGAAAATAAAAGTAAAGGGTAAAAACTACTTTTTGATTACCAAAAATAATTCATTTTTACAGTCCATTAAAATCAATTAAAGGGCATTATTTTTACTAAGACAATTAGAAGCCAGGAAGAACTATTCTTCCTGGCTTTATTATTTTAGACCTATTTGCAATCTTACTTTCGATTAAAATTAAAGCAGGGTACTCATGAATTTCCCCTTTGATTTGCAGTTTTTAGAGCGAAAAATTGCTAGCAAAAAAAGGTAAAAAAATTGTAATACTACAGTTTTTATAATTACATACTACATAATAAATAGTAGATTTTTTTTTACTTACTATAATTAAATCGTAAATGATTGTTAATAGTTTAATAAAACTTTTTTTTAAGATTTTTCTTCAAGTCCCGCAATCAGTGGGTTTAAAAGTGGTTGATGCATCAAATGAACCATTTGTTGCATCATTATTACTACTAGATAGCTTCTCTCTTAACCTAATTTTGGCTTAATAAACTACATGTAACAAACCATTTTTAATTAAACCAAAAAAACAAACCATGCGGAAAAAATCAAATTTTACCTTTCTAAAAATATAGTTTTTAAATAGGCTATCTGGTACGAGAATCTTCGGCAGACATAGCAGATTAAATAAAATTATTTTTTAAAAATTGTACAAATGAAAAATGAGCATTTTAATTGACAATTAAAACAAATTAACGAACTAGTTAAAACCAAATTAATATGATAATAAAGTTAAAATACGCACTAATAGCGTTGGCAATGATTTGCACACAGTCGGTGCTGTCGCAAACCAAGACCATTCAAGGGGTCGTAACAGATCAGGCTCGATTGCCGTTGCCTGGTGTAAATGTTTCAGTCAAAGGAACACCTACTGGTGTTGTAACCAACTCTGATGGTTCTTTTGTATTAGATAAAGTACCTGCAAACGGTAGAATTATTTTTAGTTTTATAGGTTTTACTTCCAAAGAAGTTGCGGTAGATAATAAAAAAACTATAAATGTGAGTCTTGTTGAAGACACAAATAACCTAGAAGAGGTTGTAGTGGTTGGTTATGGTTCTGTAAAGAAAAAAGATGTAACAGGAGCTGTTTCTACCGTTAGTGCTAAATCGATCAAGGATCAACCTTTTACAGGATTGGATCAAGCCTTGCAAGGTAAAGTCTCTGGGGTAACAATTACTCAAAACTCAGGTACTCCTGGAGGTGGGGTTTCTATCAGAATACGTGGTATTGCTTCGTTATCAGGAAATGAGCCCTTGTATGTAGTTGATGGTGTACCTATTAATGGAGGAGATAATAATGACTCTTTTAGTTATAGTTCTTTAGGTGGGGCAAGCGGACAAACAAAGTCAAGTGCTTTAACATCAATAAATCCATCAGATATTGAATCTATGGATATTCTTAAAGATGCATCGGCAACTGCGATTTATGGTTCTAGAGGATCTAATGGGGTAGTTTTGATTACAACCAAAAAAGGAAAAAAAGGAAAATCTGTAATCTCGTACGAAACCTATACAGGTGTACAACAGGTTACTAAATTCTTAGATGTTCTTAATTTACAAGATTTTGCAAAATACAGAGCAAATGTTAGCAACGAATTAGGACAACAAGTTCCTTATGAGTTTCAAAATCCTGAAATATTAGGACAAGGAACGAACTGGCAAAAAGAAATTTTTAGAAATGCTCAGATGCAAAATCATCAGTTGACTATTTCAGGCGGTAAAGACAATACAAGATATTATACATCAATGAATTATTTTGAACAAGATGGTATTGTTATCAATTCTGGTTTCAAAAGATATTCTATGCGATTGAATATTGATACTAAGGTTAATGAATGGTTCAAAATTGGTAACAATCTTACTTTATCAAACACAAAACAAAAAATCGCCTTCAATGATACAGAAGACGGTGTAATTAGTACTGCTGTATCTCAAGCACCTAATATTCCGGTACGATATTCTGATGGAACTTTTGGTGGTCCTTTAGAAGGTTTTGGAAATACAGCTGCATCAAACCCTGTGGCTACGGCTATCAATAAAGGAAACAACCTTGATAAATATAAAATTGTAGGAAGCCTTTTTGGCGAAATCTCATTTACTAAAGATTTGACTTTTAAATCTGTATTAGGATATGACTTTAATACAACAAATGGTTCTGTATTTTATCCGGATATTACAATAGGTACAACAACTACGAGTAGTGCATCTGTTAAGCAACAAAATCAAAGTATTTTTTGGACGATACAAAATTACTTTACATACTCGAAAAGTTTTGGTAAACATAGTGTAGTAGCTTTATTAGGTCAAGAAGCTCAAGAGTCAAAATACGAAGGCTTAACTGGAGCAAGAACAGGATATTTGTCGAATGACATTACAACGCTAGGTTTAGGAGATGCTAAAACTGCAACAAATGATAATTATAAAGGGACAAACAGTTTGAACTCTTATTTTACTCGTTTAAACTATTCGTACAACAGTAAATATATGTTAACGGCTACTTTACGTTCTGATTCCTCTTCTAATTTTGGAGAAGGATATAAAACGGGTTACTTCCCTTCATTTGCTGCAGGTTGGGTAATTAGTAATGAGTCTTTTTTCGAAGGAATTAAAGATGTAGTAAATCACGCCAAATTCAGAGCAGGTTATGGAGAAGTAGGAAACCAAAATATTGGAAGCTACAAATATGGCGCTTCAATTGTGAGTTTTCCAACATCTTTTGGAACTGGTTTTGCACAGCAAAATATTCAAAATCCAACGGTTCAATGGGAAACAACCAAAGCGTCAAACTTTGGTATAGAAATGGGATTCTTTAAAGATGCTATCCGTTTAGAAGTGGATTATTACAAGAAAGTTTCAAGTGATTTCTTGTTTAGCGAGCCAGTGCCAGCTTACTTAGGTACAAATCCTCAACAAGGAAACTTAGGTCTTGGTGCAAAAGTAGTTAACCTTGGTGATATCGAAAATAAAGGTTGGGATGTAACTTTAAATACAAGAAACATCTCTAATGATAACTTTAACTGGAATTCATCTTTTATATTCTCAACATTCAAAAATAAACTAACGTCGTTTGGAGATGGTAATTCTGCTATTTTTAGAAACTTTCAGTTTAATAATACACTTACAAGAACAGGCGTAGGGTCACCTGTAGGGCAGTTTTATGGATATCAAGTAGATGGAATATACAAATCTGCTCAGGATATTGCTGACAGTCCTACTCCAGATAATGCAGTTGGAGCCGATGGAAAAGTTTGGATTGGAGATATTAAATTTAAAGATATCAATGGTAATGGAAAAATTGATGCTGGCGACAGAACGAATATCGGTAGCCCAATTCCAAAGTTTACCTATAGTGTAATCAATAATATCTCATACAAAAATCTTGATATGTCTATTGTTTTTCTTGGAACTCAAGGGAATAAAATTTATAACTGGACCAGAAAACTTACTGAAAGTTTGGGAGGTACAGGTGGACCATATGCAAACCAAAGTACTGCAGTGAACAATCGTTTTATTGCTGGTGTAAACGAGAACACAAACATACCACGATACGTGAATGGAGATCCTAATGGGAACGGTAGAGTTTCTGATCGTTTTGTTGAGGATGGATCTTATTTGAGACTTCAAAATCTTACTGTAGGGTACACACTACCTGAGAGCGTTATTAGCAGAACTAAATTCTTCAGTAAATTAAGAGTGTACATGACAGGACAAAATTTGTTCACAATCACAAAGTATTCTGGATTGGATCCTGCAGTAGGATCATTTAGTCAAGATGCCTTATTATCAGGTGTTGATAATGGTCGTTACCCAGTCGCTAGAGTGTTTACATTAGGTTTAAACTTAGATTTTTAAAAAAATAATAATATGAAAAATTCAACTAAATATTTCGTGCTTTTGATAGCTGTATTTTTTACAGTATCATGCTCAACAGAATTTTTAGACAATCCGCCAGAGGATAAGTTAGTTTTAGATAATTTTTATACTTCAGATGGGCAAATTTTAGGGTCTGGTGCTGGGCTATATGGTCGTCCGTGGTTCTACTTTAATGAAAAGTTTGTTTACGGATTGGATACCTACGCTGGTAACTCCTCAGGTGGTTATTCTGATTTGGCACAATTTGAAAACTTTGCAGTAGCTGCAAATAATCAGTTTGTTTTTGAAGGCTGGCAATCATTGTTTGATGTTGTAGCGCAATCAAATACGCTTTTGTATAACTTAGAAAAAAATGCAGGACCAGCAACTACTCCCGAAGTGGTTGAAAGAGTAAAAGGGGAGGCTTATTTTATGAGAGCTACAGCTTACTTTTATTTGGTTAGACTCTTTGGTGCTGTTCCAATTTTAAACAAAATTGAGCAATACACAGATAAAGTTCCTACCTATAGAAATAATGTAGACGATGTATACAAGTTTATTATCAACGATTACAAAGAAGCTTACAAGCGTTTACCTCTTGCAACAGGTGGTAGTACTACTGAAAAAGGTAGAGTAATAAAAAGTGCTTGCGACGGAATGTTGTCTAAAGTGTACATTACATTAAAAGATTATCCGAATGCTAAAATCTATTCTGACAATGTTATAAAAAGTCTTGATTATTCTCTAATTGACGATTATGGATTAATGTTCAATAGTCCAACAAACAACAATAGTAGAGAATCTATTTTTTCTTTGCAATGGGTAGGCTGTAAAGGCTACGGATACGGTAATTCGGCTCAAGCTTATATTACTCCAACGGGAACAATTACAGGAGATTATACGGGTTGGAAAACTTTTTTACCTAGTATTGATTTACGTAATGCTTATGAAGCAAATGACAAAAGAAGAAAAGCTACTATCATGTTGCCTGGAGATTTCTATCCTGAATTGGTTACAAAATCAGGAGGTTACACAGTAGGACCAAGTGGTTTTGGTGGGTCTTTAGGTTTTAGAAAATATGTTATCGGATCGACTGTTGAATTTGCTAACAATTGTCCGCAGCAAACGGGTCAAAATACAACAATGTTGCGCTATGCCGAAGTATTGCTAATTAATGCTGAAGCAATTTTAGGAACTTCAGCTTCTACATCATCTGCAGATGCTTTACTATCTTTCAATAAAGTTAGAACTAGAGCAGGATTACCTTCGAAAACAAGTATTACAAAAAATGATATTTTTAAAGAAAGAAGAATCGAGTTGGTTATGGAAGGAGATTATTGGTTTGACTTAGTGAGAAGAGATAGAGCGGAAGCTATAAATATCATTTCAAATCAAGAAAGAGGAACTTACAGTAATATTTCTTTGTTACAAGTAAATTCTAAAAAAGTGACACCAACTGCAAGTTCTTTTGTGATCCAGATCCCTGCTTCGGAATTAGATGCAAATCCACTTCTTAGAGAGACTCCAGTTCCTTTTCAATTTTAATTTTTAAAATATAAAACAATGAGAAAAATAATAAAAAATAGTAGATATATACTAGGATTCCTGATTGTTTGCTTAGTGCTATCATCATGTTCAAACGACAATGATTCTGGTGCTGCAGCAATGTTGGAAGGGGTGTATAGTTTAGACAATACAACCTCTCCACCAACTGAAAATAAGGATAAAGGTTTTCCTGGAGATTTGGTAAAGATTGAGGGATCTCAATTGACCAATGTAAAAAGCGTTGTATTAGATAACCTAGTGAATGTTATTTTCAATCCTGCAATGAACTCTGATAAAGCATTATTCTTTAATGTGTTTTTTGATGATAAAAAAGGAAGCCGATTTGGCGTTCAGGAGCTGAAAATCACCAAATCAAACGGTGAAGTAATCGTTTCTAGTTTCGAAATATTACAGCCAAAGGTTACGATTTCTGAAAAATTTGAACCAATTATCCCAAAAGTGGGAACGACGGTAACGGTAAATGGAAGTTGGTTTTTCAACATTTCTTCTGTTAAGTTCGCAGGTGCGGCAGTTACGTTTACCCGTATTTCGTCTACTTCTTTAACTTTTGTTGTACCAGCAAATGCAACTTCTGGAGGTGATGTCGAAATTACAACTCCTGGAGGAACAGTAAAACGATTCTTGGATATTGATCAAGGATTTGATGTAGTCAAAGTAGCTGATTTTGATGGCGGTGGTTTGCGTACAAGCAACAACTGGGTTAAATATGGTGATGCAGCTACACTTTCTTATTCTTCAGTAGGAGGTACTGTGGGGAACTATGCCGAATTAACTTGGACGGGTTCAAAAGTAAACGGATACAACGGAAGCCAATCTGATGGAGGAAGTCCGTTTATGGCTGCTACTGTAACCGATCCTACAAAAGTATCTTACCTAATCGATGTAAATAGCGGTGGGGCTGTAGGAACCAAAATCACGTTGCTTATTGTGGACACCGATGGAGGGAACTGGGCCTATTCTTATACAATTGCCACTACAGGATGGCAAACAATTGAGGCTAAAACGTCAAATTTTGGAGCTAATTACAACTCGTCAAATTTTACGCAAGGAGTCGTAAACCCATCAAAAATCAATCAAGTTAAAATGACGATAGATCAAAATGGAGGAACAGTTACCCCTTCTAAAGTACAATTTGACAACATTAAATTTAAGATATTACGTTAATTAAATTTCGAATAAATAGTGTTAGAAATTAGAAGGTTGCTGCAATCTTTTGGCAACCTTTTTATAAAAAAATAAGAAAATGAAAAAAATAAAAATAAGACAAGCTTTATGGATACTCTGCATTAGTTTATTTGTGCTAAGCTGTTCAAAGAGTGATGATGCCGTAGAGGTGACCGCCGGTGTACCTTCTGCATATGGTGCAGTAAATTTGACCAATGATGGCTTTACTGCCAACTGGACACGAGTATATCGCGCCGATAAGTATCTGGTAGATGTAGCCACAAAGGCTGACTTTTCTACTCTTTTACCAAATTATACAGCATTGCCAGTAACTGCTCTAACGTTAAATGTATCTGGATTAACTGCAGGTATCACTTATTATTATAGAGTAAGAGCCGTACGTGGTGAGTCGATTTCGGTGTTTTCAAACGCAGTTGCTGCAGAAATCATAAGTACGGGACCTGAACCTACAACGGCGCTAAAATCAGCAGCTAATTTTAATGTAGGTATGATTGTAAGATCAAACAGACTGACGGGAATTACTTCAGACATTATCTTAAGAGAATTTGATAATATTACCTCTGAGTACGAAATGAAAATGGATAAAATGTATCCAAGTAAGGGAACGTATGACTTTACAGCTGTGGATAAAATTGTGAACTATGCTACAGACAATAAATTAAACCTTCACGGACACGCTTTAATCTGGCATAATTCAGTTCCTAGTTGGGTGACTAATTTTGTAGGGACTAATGCTGAGTTTGAGGCTATGGTCAAAGATTATATTACTACCGTAGTAACACGTTACAAAGGGAAAATTAAATCTTGGGACGTTGTAAATGAAGCTGTTGATGATGGTAGTGGTAACCCATTGCGAAATTCTATCTTCAAACAAAAAATGGGAGATGATTATATCAAAAAATGTTACCAATGGGCTAGAGATGCAGATCCTGCATGTAAGTTGTTCTATAATGATTACAACTTCGCATCTTCTGCTACCAAAAGAGCTGCAATCTTTAAAATTGCTGATGATTTGAAAAAAGATAACCTTATTGATGGTCTAGGAGCACAAATGCACATTAGTTACAAAGGCCCTGCTGCATCAGAAATTCAAGCGGTAGTAGATGGAACGGTTTCTAGAAAGTTGTTAATGCATTTCTCTGAATTAGATATTCAAGCAAATCCAGACAATGATTTAACTGCTTTGACACCTGAAAGAGCCATTTCTCAAAAAAACAAGTACAAAGAAGTAGTGAAAATTTTCAATGCTATTCCTGCAGCCAATCAGTATGCACTTACCGTTTGGGGAATGAGAGATAGTGAGTCTTGGTTACTATCATTTTGGGGACATATTGACTGGCCTTTGATGTACAATGAAGACTACAGTGCAAAAAAAGCACATACTGGTTTCCTTGAAGGATTAAAATAGTCTAAGCACTATATAGATTACGGATTCATACATTCAAGTCATTTTTTCACTGATAAATTATCATCGAAATTGTGCCTTGTTTGAATGAGTCCGTTTTTTTTATATTCTATTTTAAAGTAATAGTAAAACGATACATTAGAGTGCATTTGGTCACGTTTATTACAGCTTTTTTAAAATGAATATCAATATTAATAAGTAGTTTTTTTTACGATTATCTAAATAATAATGAACTTTATTGGTACTATATGCAATGCTTGTAATCTTGGTCAAAATTTACATTTTTGTATTGCTACCACTCACGAAGGGCTTCAAATAGTGAATTACGCACGATTTGTATTATTTATAGCTTCAATTTTACCATTCGACCACGCAACATCCTACTACTTTTACCAAACAGTTTTTACAATTACTAGTCGGTTTTATAACAGCTAATAATTTAAGAATAGTAAGTTCAAAATTGTCTTGAAAATTCAGTTTTATATCCTAAAAAAAACGGACTGTTTTCGAAATAAAAACAGCTCCAAATAGTCGAACAAGATTTACTCAATTATAAATTAAAAAATACAATATGTCTCCATTTAAACAGATATGTCTTTTCTTTTTACTTGCCATCACAACTTGTGGTGCACAGGTAGCAGTACACAAAGATGCCTCAAAAACTTTTGAAGAACGCGCTTCTTTTTTGGTTTCGAAAATGACATTGGAAGAGAAGGTTTCTCAAATGACCTACAACTCTGCTGCAATAGATAGATTAGAAATTCCTGAAATGAACTGGTGGAACGAATGTTTACACGGAGTAGCTCGTGCAGGAATCGCCACTGTTTTTCCGCAAGGAATCGGAATGAGTGCTATGTTTGATAGAAAGCAAATGTTCGAAAATGCCAATGCAATCTCAGATGAAGCGAGAGCCAAACATCATGATTTTGTATCAAAAAATAAAAGAGGTATTCACCAAGGATTAACTTTCTGGACACCGAATATCAATATTTTTAGAGATCCAAGATGGGGTCGCGGAATGGAAACCTATGGGGAAGATCCTTATTTAACGGGAGAACTTGGGGTACAATTTATAAAAGGTTTACAAGGGAACGATCCAAAATATTACAAACTGATCGCAACTGCCAAACATTTTGTGGTACACAGCGGACCAGAAGCGAGTCGTCATAGTTTTAATGTAGACCCATCCGATTTTGATATGTTGAATACTTACAGTCCACAATTCGAAAAAGTGGTGAAGGAATCGGGCGTGTATTCTGTAATGTGCGCTTACAATAGTTTCAAAGGTGTGCCTTGTTGCGGGAACAAACAATTAAGTGATTTATTGAGAAAAGATTGGGGTTTCAAAGGATATATCGTGTCTGACTGTTGGGCAGTGACTGATTTCTATAACAAAGGAGCTCATGAAGTAGTACAAACTAAGGAACAAGCATCTGCAATGGCCGTACAAGCGGGAACCGACTTAAATTGTGGTGATTCTTACCCTTCATTGGTGAAAGCCGTAGAACAAGGTTTGATTTCTGAAGCTGAACTAACCGTTTCTGTAGAAAGATTGGTAGAAGCTCGTTTAAAACTTGGCTTGTTTGCACCAAAAGGCGATGTGAAGTATGAAGATATTCCATATTCAGTAGTAGATTCAGAAGTACACCGATTACTAGCGTTGCAATCGGCTACAAAATCAATGGTTTTATTAAAAAATAATAATCTACTGCCATTAAGCAAAAACTTGAAAAAAGTAGCGGTTATTGGTCCAAATGCAAACGATGCAGACGTTTTGCTTGGGAACTACAACGGTTTTCCATCACAACCAATCACACCTTTACAAGGGATTAAAAACAAACTACCCAATGCCAATGTGAGTTTTGCACAAGGATGTAGACTTGCAGATGGTTTGCCAATTTTAGAAGCGGTTCCTAAGGCTGTTTTATATACCGATAGCAAATTGAAAAATAAAGGTTTGAAAGCCGAGTATTTTTCGAATACCACTTTAAAAGGAAACCCATCACACAAACAAATCGATAAAAACGTTGACTTTTTATGGGCAACAACACCGCCATTTCCAGAAATGACGTACGATAAATATTCAGTTCGCTGGACGGGCTATCTTTCGGTTCCAAAATCAGGTCGCTATGCGATAGGAGGACAATCTTATTCTGGAATGAAATTGTATGTTGATGACAAATTAATTGTCGAAAGTGACAATGTTTACGAGCCTAAAACAGAATACGAGTATTTAGATTTAGAAGCAAACAAAGCCTATAAAATTAAATTAGAGTACAAACAAGATAATTCAGAGCATGCTATAATGCGTTTTTTATGGGAAGCGCCTAATGAAAATCTTGAAAAAGAAGCAATGGCGTTGGCTGAAGCATCTGATGTTGTCGTTTTTTGTATGGGGTTGAGTCCGCTTTTAGAAGGAGAGGAAATGAAAGTGAAAGTAGACGGTTTTGCAGGTGGTGATCGTGTAGATATCAAACTACCAGCTTCTCAAACTAATTTGATGAAAAAAATAAGCACACTAGGGAAACCAATGGTTTTGGTTTTGCTAAATGGTAGTGCGCTTGCCATCAATTGGGAAAACGATAATATTTCAGCAATTCTAGAAGCTTGGTATCCTGGACAAGCGGGAGGAACTGCAATTGCCGATATTTTATTTGGTGATTACAATCCATCAGGACGTTTGCCTCTTACTTTTTATAAAGACATTAATGATATTCCAGCTTTTGATGATTACAACATGAAAGGCAAAACCTATCGTTATTTTCAAGGAAAACCCTTGTATGAATTTGGTTTTGGGTTGAGTTATACCACCTTTAAATACAGCAATTTGGTTTTAGACAAAAAACAAGCAACCAACAAAGAAATTCTACTTTCAGTTGATGTTACTAATACCGGAAAAGTAGATGGTGACGAAGTAACGGAATTGTATATGAAAAGTGCCAAAGACGATTTTCAAAATACCATAAGAACATTGGTTGGTTTTGAAAGAACTTTTCTAAAAGCAGGTGAAACAAAGACTATTTCGTTTAAAGTGCAACCAAAACAATTGGCACAAATCAATGCTGATGTAAAAATGGAAGTAAGTCCAGGCGATTACACTTTTTCTGTAGGAGGAGCACAACCAAATGAGGAAAGAGTAAAAGAAGCCAATGTGGTTGTTAGCACAGTTACTTTAAAAGGAAACCCATTCAAAATTTAATTAAAACATTATGAAAATAGTTTATAGTCTATCAATTACGGCATTATTTCTTTATAGTATAGCGACCAATGGTCAAGTTAGTACTAAAAAAACTAAAGCGCATACCGTTGTTTCTATCGAAAAAGATAATTTTTTAATCAACGGTAAAATAATCAATAAGGGCAAAACTTGGAAAGGTAAACCTATCGAAGGATTGTTGTTTAATTCCAGAATGGTGCAAGCGACTTTTGATGATGAGAATCCAGAAACAGCTGTTTTATGGAAATATCCCGACACTCAAAAATGGAGTGCCGATCGCAATACAGACGAGTTTGTTGCTGCCATGTCAGAATGGAAATCGTATGGATTAAACGCGATTACCGTGAATTTACAAGGTGGTAGTCCAACAGGGTATGGTAATAAAAATTGGATCAACTCGGCTTTTACTGCAGATGGTTCGATTAAACCAGCCTACTGGAATCGATTGACAAAAGTGCTTAAAAAGGCCGATGAGTTAGAAATGGTCGTAATGATAGGATTATTTTATTTTGGACAAGACCAACTTTTAGCAGATGAAAAAGCAGTAATCAATGCTGTGGACAATACAATAAACGGACTTCATGATACGGGCTATAAAAACATCCTTATCGAAGTTGTGAATGAATGTGATTTACCGTATTACGACCACAAAATCTTAACGGAAAGTGGTATGGCGACATTGATTAATAGAGTAAAAAATAACAAAAGAGGAAACTTTAGGTATTTAGTATCCACAAGTTTTCAAGGTGCTTCGATTCCAACTTCTAGTGTGATAGAAGCGTCTGATTATATTCTACTTCATGCGAACGCTGTTGAAGTTCCAAAAGGGGTGGCAACAATGATCGAAAAAACGAAACAAGTACCAGGTTACAGTTTAAAACCTCTTGTTTTTAATGAAGATGACCATTATGAATTTGATAAAGAGGAAAACAATTTCAAAACAGCAATCGAGAACAAAGCTTCCTGGGGTTTCTTTGATTTTAGAAGAGAAGGAGAAACAAATATTGAAGAAGGATTTCAAAGTGTACCTGTAGATTGGAAAGTGAGTTCAGTTCGAAAGAAAGCATTTTTTGAGTACGTGAAAATCATTGTAAATAGCGCAGAATGAAAAAATATTTAATTGTATTAGTTCTTTTTTGTACCAATGTAATTCTTGCTCAAAATACGACGGTGGTTCAAAATCCTATTCTAAAAGGGTTTTATCCAGATCCAAGTATTTGCAGAGTGGGAGAGGATTACTATTTGGTCAATTCTACCTTTTCTTATTTCCCGGGACTGCCTATTTTTCATTCGAAAGATCTGGCGCATTGGGAACAAATAGGAAATGCAATGGACAGAACTACGCAATTAAATCTAGATGGTTTAGGAATCTCAAGAGGTTTGTTTGCGCCAGCGATCCGCTACAACAACGGGACTTTTTACATCACTTGTACTTTAATTGATAACGGAAATAATTTTGTGATTACGACTACAGATTTATCCAAAGGCTGGAGTGATCCCATTTGGCTTCCAGAAGTCGAAGGGATTGATCCTTCCTTATTTTTTGACGATACAAATCGTGGGTACATCATTTACAACAGTGATCCTCCAAATAAGGTTTACGTTTATGACGGGCATCGCTCGATAAAAATAGTGGAATTTGATGTTGCCACAAATAAAGTAATCAGCAGTCCTGAAATTATTGTTAATGGAGGAGCTGATATAAGTCAAAAACCAGTTTGGATTGAAGGCCCTCATCTTTTTAAAAAGGATGGTTTTTATTATTTAATCGCTGCTGAAGGCGGAACGGACGTTAACCATTCGGAAGTAGTTTTTAGAAGTAAAAATGTTTTAGGTCCGTATGAATCTTATGCTCAAAATCCAATTTTGACACAACGAAATTTAGATCCTAATCGCAAAGATCCTGTAACATCAACAGGTCATGCTGATTTTGTTGAAGACGCTAATGGCAATTGGTATGCGGTTTTCCTTGGTTGTCGTCCATATGAGGGAGGATTTTTTAATACCGGAAGAGAAACATTTATGGCGCCTGTATCTTGGGAAATGGGTTGGCCAAAAATTAACTTAGAAGGTGAAGTCGTTAAAAAGAATTACACTCTAAAAACGAAACCTGCTACAGCAATCAAAAGCAATCGCGATCTGTTTGTAGATGAATTTAATGGAACGTCTTTAGATTATCAATGGATGTTTTTAAGAACACCACATGAAAAATGGTATTCTTTAGATTCTAAAAAAGGCGCTCTTACTTTAAAAACAAGACCAGAAACAGTTTCGGGAACTGGAAATCCTAGTTTCATAGGCTTTAGACAACAACATCTAGTAGGCGAAGTAAGCACCGAAATGGAGTTTTCGACTAAGAAAGAAAATGAAAAATCAGGATTACTTGCTTTCCAAAATGAATCTCATTTTTATTATTTCTGCCAGTCGGTAAAGAATGATAAAAACGTAGTGCAACTGTACAAATCCAATGGAGAAGCCGTTGATGAAATCAAATCGGTTACAATTGATAGTAAGGAAAAATTATTTTTGAAGATAGTTGCCAATGGACCGGTTTATAGTTTCGAATATTCATTCGATAATAAAAAATGGATTACGCTGGCAGATCAAGTGGATGCCAAATTTTTAAGTACGCAAGTTGGCGGTGGTTTTGTAGGTGCATTTTATGCCATGTACACCACATCAATGGGACAAGAAAGCGCTAATCAAGCCCAATTTAATTGGTTCAAAAATTCGAACACAAAGTAAGATATAGTTAATATAAAAATTGATTTAAAAAACAAAATATGAAAATAATAAATAGCAAAACGGCTACAATTATATTGGCAGGGGTTTTAATGATGAGTTGTCAGGCTAAAAAGGAAGCTGTAAGTACTGCACCAACATTAAAAAGCGCCTATAAACAAGATTTTTACATAGGTACCGCTCTTAGTGCGGACCAAATCAATGAAAAAGATGCTGATGTAAATAACTTGATCAAATCACAATTTAGTGCTATCTCTCCAGAGAATAATTTGAAATGCGAAATGATTCATCCAAAATGGGATGAGTACACTTTTGATGTAGCTGACAAATATGTGGCATATGGAAAAAAGAATAACATGTTTGTTGTAGGTCATGCACTTATTTGGCATGAGCAATTGTCTCCCTTTGTACTTGCAATAAAAAGCAAAGATTCATTGAGCATGTTTATGCAAAATCACATTAGTACTGTTGCCGGAAGATACAAAGGTAAAATTGATGGATGGGATGTTGTTAACGAGGCTTTAAACGAAGATGGAACATATAGAAAATCTATATTTTTCGAAAAATTAGGCGATGATTTCTTAGTAACCGCTTTCAAATTAGCCGAAAAAGCAGCTCCAAATACGGAATTGTATTATAATGATTTTAATATCGAGCAACCGGTAAAAAGACAAGGTGCTATTCGATTATTAAAGAAAATAAAAGATAGTGGTGCTCGCATTGACGGAGTTGGAATTCAAGGGCACTGGAGCCTTGATGGTTTGCCATTAAAAGATATTGAAGAAAGTATAATTGCTTATTCTAAATTAGGATTGAAAGTGATGATTACGGAACTAGATATATCTGTTTTACCAGTTCCGGAGAAGTTAGTAGGTGCCAATGTAGATCAGAATTTTGAAGAAGATGCCAAAATGAATCCATACACTAATGGAGTTCCAGACAGTATCCAAGTGAAACTTGCGCAACGATATGAAGATTTATTCAAAGTTTTCTTGAAGCATAAAGACAAAATTAGTCGTGTTACTTTCTGGGGAGTAAATGACAGTCAGTCGTGGTTAAACAATTGGCCTATCAAAAACAGAACAAACTATCCATTGCTTTTCGATCGAAATAATAAGACCAACAAAGCATACGATCAAGTAATGGCTTTGAAGAAAAAATAGAGCGATTGTAACTAGTAGTAGTGCAAACTGCCTTAAAATTATGGGACTATTTGTTACTTGTACTAAAATTAAAAAAGCACGCAGATTTAAAATTGATTAACTGTAATTAACCTGTCTAATCTGCGTGTAATTTTTTTTCTAGTATGTAAAGCTAACAATCAAATTAAATAAAATTAAAAGAGATTATGATACGACTTTCTAGACTTTCGAAAATATTGGTTTTATCGTTGTTCACTTTATTTTGTCAACAAGGAATTGCACAATCTTTCGATAATTATAAATGGGAAACCTTGGCCTGTACAGGAGAACCTGCAGCACGACATGAAGCAGCATTTGCTGAAGTTGGCGGTAAATTTTATCTGCTTGGCGGTCGACGTATTCAGGAAGTGTCCATTTTTAATCCTGAAACAAATACATGGACCTCAGGTGCCAAACCGCCAATTGAATTGCACCATTTTCAAAGTTTTTCTTATAAAGGGAAAATTTATATCGTTGGCGCTGCTACGGGGCAATTCCCACACGAAACGCCAGTAGCTACGGCTTATGTTTATGATCCTGCAAAGGACAGTTGGGAAAAAGGGTTTTCGATGCCAGAGAATAGATTAAGATCCTCTACAACCACCAATGTTTATAAGGACAAACTTTATATTTCGGGTGGTATTATTGACGGTCACTGGGATGGACACGTAAGCTGGTTTGATGTTTACGATTTCAAAACAGGAAAATGGGATAAACTTACTGATACACCTCGAGCTCGTGATCATGCTACCTCAGTAGTTTGTAAAGAAAAATTATATGTATTGGGAGGAAGGGTTTCATCAGGCGCTATCGACAAGGTTTTTGAATTAACAATTCCAGAGGTGGATATGTTTGATTTCAAAACTGGACAATGGAGCACATTTGCCAATCCTGTTCCTACACAGCGTGCTGGTATTGCATCAATTTGTATTGGTGATAAAATTTTAGTTACTGGTGGTGAAAATGCAGATCAATTACTAGCACATAATGAAGTTGAAGTTTTAGATACAAAAACCGGAATTTGGAGTACGCTACCCTCTTTGGAGCGAGGTAGACATGGTACACAATTTATTTGGTACAAAAAAGAATTGTATATCGCTTCGGGCTGTGGCCAAAGAGGTGGCGAACCAGAGTTGAAATCGATCGAGCGCTTTAGTGATAAAACGATTAAATAATAGGAAACGTTTAGAAAGAATAACCATAAATAAAATTACAAAATGAATAATACATCCCAAAAACTTTCGGTTTTAGAGAAAGTAGGTTACAGTTTAGGCGACTTTGCAGCCAATTTAATTTTCCAAACTTTGATGACCTTTTTGGCATTTTTCTACACCGATGTGTATAAGATTCCAGCAGGAACAGCCAGTGCAATTATCTTTTTTGGAGGTTTTATTGGTGCCTTTTTTAATATTATAATGGGTGCAGTTGCCGATAGAACAAGAACCCGTTGGGGAAAATTCAGACCTTGGATTTTATGGACTTCTTTGCCATTTGGAATCATCGCTATTTTGGCTTTCTCAACACCAGATTTTGGTCCAGACGGAAAAGTAATTTACGCCTTAGTGACTTATTTCTTGTTGATTTTAGTGTACTCGGCCAATAATTTACCGTATTCAGCTCTAAGCGGGGTTTTGACAGGAGATATGGGACAACGTAACAGTTTGTCTTCGTATCGTTTTGTTGCTGTAATGTTTGCACAATTTATCATTCAAGGATTGTTGTTGCCTTTGGTTTTAATATTGGGTCATGGTGACAAAGCAGCTGGTTTTAAAACAACCATGATGATTTTTGCCATTGCGGGGGTTATATGTTTTATAATCACATTCTTGACTACAAAAGAACGTATTGTTCCTAAAAAAGAACAAGAATCATCAGTAAAACAAGATTTACTCGATTTGTCTAAAAACAAGCCTTGGGTAATCATGCTTTTTGTTACAATTTTGATTTTTGTTACGCTTTCGCTAAAAGGCGGAATGTACATTTATTACTTTAAATATTACTTAGATCCTGTTGCTCAAGCGACGTTTTTGCAGGATATCGGATTTAATAATATGATTGCTGGATTAAATGATTCATTAATCGGAATGGGACTTACCGAGTTTCAATGGCCAAAAGATGCACCTACATCTGCCTTTAGTTTGTTTAATTCTGGTGGGATTTTGTTCATGATTTTCGGAATTATGTTTTCAAAAGGATTGGCTGATAAATTTGGAAAAAGAAACATTTTTATTGCCTTTATATTCTTGTCTGCTTTAAGCTTGGTGCAGTTCAATTTTTATGCGCCTACCTCTATAACGTTAGTTTTTGTTACGCAGATCGTACATGGATTTTTGTACGGAATTACGATTCCGTTACTATGGGCGATGATTGCTGATGTAGCTGATTATAGCGAATGGAAAAACAACCGACGCGCTACTGCGATCATCTTTTCTGCTATGATTTTTGGTCTAAAAGTAGGTTTGAGTATTGGTGGTGCATTGGGTGCTTTTTTATTGTCGAGATACGGTTATGTAGCCGAAGCAGCGAACCAAGCACAATCAGCAATTGACGGAATTAAATTGGCCGTAAGTGTTTATCCAGGATTATTTTTTATCGCAAGTGCCGGTTTGGTATGTTTTTATATGATCGATAAAAAAATGGAAGTGCAGCTAGAAAGTGAATTAAAAGAAAGAAGAAGTAAAAATATAAATTAAATTATTATGCCAGAAGAAAATATCAGTCATATCAATTTTGACGAAATAAACAAAAAAGCAATTTCACAACCGCTAATCAAACACATGTACACCGCAGATCCTTCGGCACATGTTTTTAACGGAAAAATATACATTTATCCTTCTCATGACATCGAAGCGGGAATTCCGTTTAATGACAATGGAGACCATTTTGGGATGGAAGATTACCACGTTATTTCTATGGATAGCCCAACAGGTGAAGCAAAAGATAACGGATTAGCACTACACGTAAAAGATGTGCCGTGGGCCGAAAGACAAATGTGGGCGCCTGATGCTGCTACTAAAAATGGAAAGTATTATTTGTATTTCCCAGCCAAAAGAGCCAACGGAATTTTCCAGATTGGTGTTGCGATTAGCGATTCTCCAGTAGGGCCATTTATTGCTGAACCAGAAGCGATTGAAGGTAGTTACTCTATCGATCCAGCTGTTTTTTGTGATGATGACGGTAGTTATTATATGTATTTTGGTGGAATTTGGGGTGGTCAGTTGCAAAACTATAGAAACAATAGTTATGATGTAAACCACAAAGAACCAGTAGGAAATGAGTTGGCTCTAAATCCAATTATGGCAAAGCTTTCATCTGACATGAAAAGTTTTGACGAATCGGTAAAGGAGCTCGTAATCTTGGATGAAAACGGAAAACCGCTTTTAGCTGGTGACAACGACCGTCGCTTTTTTGAAGCTTCGTGGATGCACAAATATAATGGTAAATATTATTTCTCTTATTCAACAGGAGATACACATTTTATCTGCTACGCTACGGGAGACAATCCTTACGGGCCGTTTACATATCAAGGTCGTATTTTAAATCCAGTAATTGGTTGGACTTCACACCATTCTATTTGTGAGTTCGAAAATAAATGGTATTTGTTCTACCATGATTCTAGTTTGTCTGAAGGAGTTACCCACTTAAGATCGGTAAAAGTAGCGGAAATCACTTATGATGAAAATGGTAAAATCCAGACGTTAGATCCGTATTTGGAATAAAAAGTAAATACGAATGTCTCAACTTTTTAAGTTGATCAATTTTTTGAGCCTATTTGCTGTACGCATCTTTTGGTTCGAATAAAACAATTTGGTTGGTACTGTCAGTATGCGTTGGGTTTTAATTCAGCAATACTGACAGTTTTTAATACGAAAGCTGAGGGTAAACCCATGAGTTTTTAAAAATAAAACAACCAAGATCCTTGCGAAAGCGATGAGGATAAGCAACTACATAAATTTGGGGAAGTATACAATTTCACAAATCATAAAATTACTAAAAAATTAGTGTATTTGTAATTTAGATCCTCAATAATTGGGACTAATTTATGTAATTCGTAGCCAAAAACAACTACTGTTTTGGCTTATATGAAAGCTACTATAACTTGAATAGTTATTAAAAGGAGTACTAACCATAATAATTACAACGTTATGAATTATAAAAATATCTCGGCAGTTTTTATAGCATTTACACTATTTTCTTGCTCCACTACCAAAAAAACTACGCAGTCTCCAAAACCCAAAAATGTAATTCTGCTAATTAGTGACGGAACAGGATTGTCGCAAATTTCGTCCGCATTTTTCTTCAAAGATTCAAAACCCAATTATACTCGATTTAAAAATATTGGACTGATAAAAACATCTTCTGCAGGTCAGGATATAACCGATTCGGCCGCAGGTGCAACTGCATTTAGCTGTGGTGTCAAAACTTTTAATAGCGCGATAGGAGTTGCAAATGATTCTACAGCAGTACAAACAATTGTTGAATTGGCTTCGTCAAAAAATGTGAAGACGGGTTTAATAGCGTCTTCGGCAATTACGCATGCAACACCCGGAAGTTTTTTTGGTCACCAAATTAATCGCGGTATGGGGGACGAAATAGCAGTAGACTTATTAGGTGGTAAAGTCGACTTTTTTGCTGCTGGAGGATTGAAATATTTCACAAAGCGAAAAGACAAACGAAATTTAGTCACTGAATTAACAGCACTAAACTATAAAATTGACACGACGGCTTTAGGGAAATTTGCTCAAATTAAATCAAGCCAAAAAGCGGGTTTTCTTTTAGCAAAAGATCAGATGCCTAAAATGTCTCAATGTAGAGGTGATTTTCTTTCGGATGCAACCGAATTGGGAATCCAATTTTTAAGTAAAGACAATGCACCCTTTTTTATAATGACAGAAGGTTCTCAAATTGATTGGGGCGGGCACGATAACGATGCTCCTTATTTAATTGCCGAATTATTAGACTTTGACAATCTAATTGGTAAAGTATTGGATTACGCCGAGAAAGAGGGTAATACTTTAGTGGTGGTAACTTCTGACCATGAAACAGGTGGTTTCACACTATCTGCAAAAAGAAAAAAGAAAGCAGACGGAACGGAATATGATGATTATAGCAAGGTAGGAACTTCATTTTCTACAGGCGGACACTCTGCTACTTTAATTCCTGTTTTTGCTTTTGGACCAGGATCAGAAGAGTTTAATGGTATTTATGAAAACAATGAAATTTTTTCGAAAATAGTAAAACTTACAGGTTGGGATTCTAAAAAGTAAACTAATAATACCAGTTATAATTTAGTCGGCATAATAGACATACGCTTGAATTCTTATTATTCATTAAGCAATTTTGTTTAATAAAATGTTCACAAGGATTAATTTCGAAAACACATAAAATGAAAAAATCTACAATTTTTATTAAACAAAGGGTACAACAAATTCTTATTAGTATATGTATGACGGCCATGTTTTCATGGTCTGGATATGCGCAACAATCTGAAATTAAATTCCCTCTAAAAGTGGGGGTAAAACCAGAAAGTATTACAAAAGGTTTTAATGACAATTACTATGTTACCCTTATGAACGGGGCAGAGATAGGTGATGGCGAAATACTTGAAATTTCTAAAAATGGCGTAAAAGTATTTGCAAAAGGCTTTGATGAACCCAAAGGTATTGTCTTTCTAGAAGGTCATTTGTATTTATCGGACCTAACTCGAATTTGGAAAGTCGATAGTACTGGTCATGCAAATGTCTTTGTAAAAAAAGAGGATTTCCCCGAAGCAGTTTTGTATTTAAATGATGTTGCAGTTGATGCTGAAAGTAAAGGAATTTACGTAGCAGATATGGGAGCAGTAAAATACATGCGTGACGCAAATAAAGTGCTTTGGCCGCTTGATAGTGAACAGGCAAAGCTGATTCCGCAATTGGGTCGAATTTATCATGTTGATTTGGATGGACATATATCCATAACGCAAGATACGTCTCCCTTGATGTTGAACCCAAATGGAGTAGGCGTGGACAACAAGGGTAATATTATGGTGGGTGCTTTTTTTCTTGGTAATTTTTTAGTGAAACGCGAGGGTAAATTAACTCCATTGAAAGGGCAATTCCGAGGTGCTGATGGAGTAGAGCAAGATAGTAAAGGCAATTATTATGTTAGTAGTTGGACGGCAGGAACAGTTTGGAAAATTGATGGAAAAACCGAAAAAGCAACGGTATTAATTGAGGGTTTAAAATCGGCTGCAGACTTTTATTTAGAAGAGGACAAAGGGCGACTATTAGTTCCTGATATGCTAGCAGGGATGATATATGCCGTTAGTATTGAGAAGTAAAAACTAAATATTTGACTTTTTAATATCCGAATTGATTAATAAATCTAGTAACTAAACCGAATAATATGAAGTTTAAAAATAGTATTCTGATGGCGGGATTCCTGTCAATTTCTTTAAGTAGTACAGCACAGCAGTTCGAAAAACCAACTGTAAACGAAAAAACGGTTTTCGAAGGAAATAAGGAAACAATTGCGGTAGAAGCAGAGCATTTCTATAAACAAAGCAAAAACGAAATCAGACAGTGGTACCGAACAACATCAACAGAAGCTCCGAAAGTAGGTAGAGATGAAGATGAACAACATAATCTTGGAGCGAGTAACAATGCTTATTTAGAAATCCTACCCGACACAAGAGTAACTGCTGAAGATGAACTTATTGTAGGCGAAAATTTTTCGAATGAAGCCGGTCAGATGGGGATTCTTCATTATAAAGTGAATATCAGTAGTCCCGGACGCTATTATGTTTGGGCGCGAATATTTAGTATGGGTGCAGAAGACAATGGACTACACGTAGGCATTGATGGTACTTGGCCAGAACACGGACAACGCATGCAATGGTGCGAAGGGAAGAATGAGTGGACTTGGGGAAGCGCACAACGTAAAGAGTTGATTCATTGTGGTGTTGCCAAAGAAATTTATTTGGATATCGAAAAGGCAGGGATACACGATATCCAGTTTAGTATGCGCGAAGATGGTGTCGAACTGGATAAATTTCTCCTAACGAAAGACATTGATTATGTTCCAAATGGAGAAGGTCCCACAGAAATAAAAAAACAACTTACAGCTCTTTCTTATATTGACGAAATTGGAAAAACTGTGAATGGAACGAAAATCATGAAAGCTATTGATTTTCCTATTGAAAATACCAGTTTTTATGTGGATAATGTATGGCTGGCAATAAATCCTGAAAAACATAAAGAGGCTACGGTCACAACAGATTTTCCTTTTGAAAATGGGGTATACGATATCATTTTTATAGGTGTTGGAGAAAATGATGGACAATCAGGTTTTCAAATGTTAGTAAACGGAAAAGAAGTGGGTAAATATTCTGCTCCTTTGAGTAAGAATTCCTTCGAAGAAAGCATTGAATACAACAAATTATGGAAAAACATTGAACTCAAAAAAAGCGATAAAATAACGGTAATTGCTACTGTAGGAACTGATGGAGCTGAATTTACTCGTGGACGTTGGGGAGGAATTGTATTTGCTCCAAAGTCAAAGGGAAAAGATGTTCTTAAAAATTCAAAAGCATTTTCTATAAAGAAAAACGTCGGATCGGAAACTATTGTGAGTGGATCTGTAACTAATGTCAAAAAATAAAAAACATGATACATAAAAAACAACGTTATCCTCAAATTGCTACGATTCTTTTCGTTTCAACGGTGTTTGCCTTTACAAGTTGTAAAAGTGTAAGCCAAAAAACTTCGTCTGAAGCAGGTTTGAAAAATGCTTCAGAATTTCCAATTGGTACAGCAATTAATGTCAATAAGTTGATAAATGACCAAGCGTTAATGGCTTTGCAGATTTCAAATTTCAATAGTATCACCGCTACTAGCGATATGAAAATGCAGTCGATTTTACCTGCTGAAAACCAGTTTAATTGGAAAAAGGCCGACACTTTATTGTATTACGCCACCAAGCACAACCAACGTCTTTTTGGTCATAACCTTATTTGGCACAGCAGTACACCTAAATGGGTTGAAGAAAAAGGGGCCAAAGACAACATCTGGTTGGGCAAATTTATGAAAGAGTATATTCAAAAATATGTCGGCCGATACAAAGGAAAAGTAGCTGGATGGGATGTTGTTAACGAAGCTTTTGAATCTGCAGGAGGTGAATATAGAAAAACGTTCTGGTACAATAATTTGGGTAAAGAATATATAGCAAATGCCTTTCGATATGCACATGAAGCAGATCCAGACGCCGTGTTGTTTTATAATGACTTCAACATTGAGCGTGATACTACAAAATTAAATGCTGTTTTGAAAATGGTCGAAGACTTTAAAAAAGAGGGTGTACCCATTCATGGTATTGGTTTTCAAATGCACATTCGTATGGATACGCCAGATGAAGCCATTGCCTATTCTTTGAAAAAAGCGGCAGCAACAGGTTTGCAAATTCACTTGTCGGAAGTTGATATTATTTTTAATTCGCACAATGACGAAAGATTAGGTGGTATCGAAAAATATACTTCGGTAACCGATGAAATGAAGCAAGCACAGGCTGAAAAATATAAAAATCTAGTTTTAATGTATCGTAGCATTGTTCCTAAGAATCAGCAATTCGGAATTACAGTTTGGGATTTTACAGATAGAGATTCTTGGATTAAAGGTTTTTTTAATATGAAAGATTGGCCTACCATTTATGATGAAAATTTAAAACCAAAACCTGCTTATTTTGGTTTTCTTGAAGGACTAAAAATGAAAATAGAAAACAAATAATATGAGGTATATCAAAAATAATATTGTGAAGTTTTCGACCCTAGTTTTTTTGCTATTGGTTGTAAAGTCTTATGGCCAAGAAACAAAGGGTAACCGTGAATTTTACAATGCCAAATACGAACCCCAAACCGGAATTTACCACGGTGCTGGTCAGGATAAAAAGGGTTTTAATGATTATGTTAATGCCGTTGGACAAGATAAAATGCCAGCAATTTATATGACGTATGTTAACGTAACGTCATCCGTGAAAAAGATTCAACGTTGGGGGAAAGATTTAAAATATGCCTTGGATAGTTTACCAAAAGGAATGATACCTCAAATAGGTTTGGGATTTACGGGTGGAAAAGATACAGGAGCAGGTTTGGATAAAGAAGTTGCTGATGGAAAATATGACCAACAATTACAAGCATTCTATAAAGTGCTTTTGGAATTAGACAGACCCTCTTTTACCAGAATTGGTTACGAATTTGAAGGCGATTGGAATGGCTATTCTCCTGAGAGTTATAAAAAAATATTTATTACTATTTCAAAAGCTTTTAAAGAGAAAAATATAAAATCGGCTACAGTTTGGTGCTCAGGTGGTGGCTCGGCAGATTTTATAAGTACAGAAAAGTTGATGGAATATTATCCTGGTGACCAATATGTAGATTGGTGGGGTATTGATATTTTTAGCCCTGAAGAATTTGATAACAATGGTTTGCAAAACTTTTTTGATGGTGCTCATGAGCATAAAAAACCAGTGATGATAGGCGAGTGTACACCACGATTTGTGGGTGTAATGGATGGTGAAGTTTCTTGGGATAAATGGTTCAAACCTTTTTTCAAGATGCTGCACGACAATGCAGGGATAAAAGCATTTTGCTACATCAATTGGGATTGGGAATATTGGTCGAATAGAAATGGTTTCCCTTGGCACGATTGGAAAGACGCCCGTATCGAAAAAAATCCATTTGTATTAGAAGCGTATAAAAAAGAAATGGAAAGTCCGTTGTTTATTCACCTTGATAAAAAATAATAAAAATGAAAAGAGTTCTTTTTTTAGTTATTTTTCTAAAATCATTCGTCGGTTTTGCTCAAGAAAACTACGGTATTTCTTCTCAAAAAGACCGACTCAGGCAATATTCGGGCCAATGGGTAAGTGCTATAAATCCTAGTACAGATAGTGTTGCAGAATATCCAGAAATAAAAATGAGTAGTTTGACCAATTTCGATAATCATTCGCTCACGGTTGAAGTTTTACAAAAAGAAAATACCAATAAATACAACCCAATATTGCATGAAATTATAGGTTATGATACGAGTACCAAGTCAATTTTTGCTGCTGGTCATAATGCAAAAGGCGCATTCTTTACTGGAAAAGGCATATTTTCTTCAGAAAATCATTGGACAATGCAAGACAAAGACCTCAATGGTAATAAAACAATGAAGGTTGATTTTAACTTTCAAAATTATACGGATGTTATATTGGAAGGCTTTGATACTAATGAAAAGAGTTTATGGAAAACGAGATACATTAAAAACAATCCTAAAGACAAAAACATTGGTATTCAGCTCGTTTCTGTTCACAAAGAAATGCTTAAAAATCCAGAACAAACCCTAATTCAATTAGGCAGAATGGGGTATAGCTATGTGGAGACTTTTGTATACAAAGACGGTGGTTTTTACGGTCAAAGTCCAATGCAGTTTAGGGCGATGGTTGAAAAAGCAGGGTTGAAATTTTTAGGCTCAATGACCTTTTTCGATCCCGAAGACAAAAACGATGATGCTGCAATCAATGCGTGGTGGAACAAAACGATACAAGACCATAAAATAGCTGGTGTTGAATACCTATCGACTTCAAATAGTAAATTAAAAGGCATCAAGACGATCAAAGAATTGCAAGAGTATTGCAATTATTACAATAAAGTTGGAAAACTCTGCAAGAAGAACGGACTTAAGTTTGTGTATCACAACCATGCCGATGAATTTTTAAAGGTAAAAGGCGTAACCATTTATGATTATTTTCTTCAAAACACCAATCCGGACTATGTCTATTTTCAATCGGATTTGTATTGGATGCACAGGGGAGGAGTTAATCCTATCGATTATTTTAAAACCTATCCGAACCGATTTATTAGTTGGCATGTAAAAGATTATAAAGAATTAGGCGAAAGTGGAAAAATATATTTCAAGGATATTTTCAACTATCAAAAAATAGCTGGAGTGCAATACATCTTGGCGGAAGTGGAAGACTATAATTTTCCGCCTTTGTATAGTGTCGACTTGGCTTGGGAATATATTTATTATGAACTATTGAAATAATCCACCACCGACTGAAAGTTTGCTATCGAAAAAATTTTACGCAAGCTGTATTAACTTTTTTTTGCCACAGATTATAAGAAAGTAGTGGCACTTTGACAAAGCGATGCTAGCTTTAATTTAGATTAAAACCTAAATTATTATCTGCGAAAATCTGCCAAATCTGCGTGCAATTTTTTATCACGCAGATTTTCGCAGATGTAGCAGATTTTAAAAGAGTAAACTAGAGTGAACAATGGTAGCAATAATTAATCAGTATATAATCTGTGGCTATATTTTTTCAAACAGAATCAAAATGAACTACAGCATATCGTTTTAGTTGTGCATGTAACCAATAAAATTAAATTATGAAACCATTTAAAATGAAATACTTTTTGCTAACCCTATGTATCCTTACAATGATAAAAACAAATGCACAAGATCAGTTTCGTGTTTTATTGTTTACCCAGCATGATACCTGGCATTACAACACCATTCCTGTCGCTGTTGAAGCATTCAAAGAAATGGCAGCTGAAAATCAGTTTAAGTTTGATTGGACCCAAAGACCCGATGATCTTATAGCCAAATTGCCCGAATATGATGTGGTGATATTCATGAATGCCAATGCCAATTTTTTACTGCCAAAACACATGGATGCTTTAAAAGCATTTATGAAACGAGGCGGTGGCTTTGTAGGCATACACGGTACGGCAGATGGTGAAAACGATAACGCTTGGTTTGATGGTCTAGTAGGAGCGAAATTTGTAAATCATCCAAAATTACAAGCAGCTATTGTAAACGTCGCCAATCATGATTTTCCAGCAACATGGCATTTACCCAATAAATGGCTTCGTTCTGATGAGTGGTACAACTTTAAAAATATGAACCTTGATAAACTTCATATTCTATTGACGGTTGATGAAGCTTCTTATGATTTCACTGCCGGTTATGATGCGATTCCGTTGAAAGGGATGGGAAAGGCACATCCTATTTCATGGTATCAAGAATATGAAGGAGGGCGATCGTTTTATACGGCTATGGGGCATAAACCAGAATCGTTTAAGGACAAAAACTTTTTAAACCACATTTTTGGCGCTATTTACTGGGCTAAAGGAGATTCAATTAAAAAATAAACTAACAATACGATATGAGAACTAAATCAAAAAAACAGATTTATAATAATTGTCTAAATTTAATGGGCATCAGTTTTCTACTGATTATGAATATGTCTTGCAAGGCGCAGAAAGACCTAAACAAAGCTATAATTGCTAATGGAGCTCAACTTACTTTGGTTGCTGATGGATTCGAATTTACCGAAGGTCCTGCTGCAGACAAAAATGGCGATGTCTATTTTACAGATCAGCCCAATGACCGCATCCTGAAATGGAATGCCAGTGACAATAAGGTTGCAGATTATATGAAACCATCCGGTCGTTCTAACGGACTTTATTTTGATAACAAAGGAAATTTATTGGCTGTTGCCGATGAAAGAAATGAGATATGGTCTATTGATGGAAATAAAAAAGTAACCGTGATACTTGCTAATTTTGAAGGTAAAAAGTTCAATGGTCCCAATGATCTTTGGGTCGATGCCAAAGATGGTATTTATTTTACGGATCCTTATTACCAACGTGCTTGGTGGCAACATCAAGAGCCACAGCAAGCATCAAAAAGGGTGTATTATTTAGCACCAAACACAAAAATACCAACAATAGTAGCCGACGACAACTTCAATCAACCCAACGGAATTATAGGTACTCCCGATGGCAAAACCCTTTATGTTGCAGACGAATCTGGTAAAAAAACCTACTCCTATACAATTGGGAAAAATGGCCAACTTTCGAATAAAAAATTGTTTGCCAATATGGGTTCGGATGGGATGACGATTGACAACCTAGGGAATGTGTATCTAACCGGAAAAGGCGTTACTGTTTTCAATAAAAAAGGGGAACAAATAGACCATATTGCTGTGCCTAAAGACTGGACTGCCAATGTCACTTTTGGCGGGCCAAAGCAAATAACTCTTTTTATTACAGCCTTGGATTCGGTATATACCTTAGCCATGGCAGTACATGGAGTGCGATAAGTATAAGTAAGTAACCAAAAATTTGAAGTAGTTAATTTCAATACATTTTTCTATTAATAAACAAAAAACCATGAAAAAACCAAAGTTCACAGTAAATAAAATGGCCATAATTATGGGTGTTTTATCACTATCATTTACAGCTTGTACTGCTCAAAAAGTGAAAACTACCGCTGTTTCTAAAACAGTAACAACTACTGAAAATGTAACATTAAAAGACGCCTTTAAAAACTACTTTTTATTAGGTAGTGCCATAAATGATGCTATCGTTTCGGGTAAGGATAACGCCTCACAAACAATTATAAAAAGGGAGTTCAATACCGTAACTCCCGAAAATTGTATGAAAGCGGAAGTTGTATGTCCGTCACCAGGAGTTTATGATTTTACATTGGCTGATGCCTATGTTGCTTTCGCCAAAGAAAACAAGATGTTCGTTATGGGTCACACCTTGATATGGCACAACCAAACGCCTGCATGGTTTTTTACGAATGATAAAGGAGCGCCAAATTCACCAGAAGAACAAAAAGAGCAATTACGTACCCACATCAAAGCGGTTGCTGGTCGCTATGCAGGGAAAGTACAAGCATGGGACGTAGTAAATGAGGTTATAGATGATAATGGTAAATACCGACCTACAACATGGGTAAATGGAATTGGTGATGGCGATGAAATGGTTCGATTGGCCTTCAAATATGCAAGTGAATATGCCCCTAACACCGAATTGTATTATAATGATTTCAACGCTTGGCGTCCAGAAAAAAGAGACGGAATCGTTCGCATGATCAAGATGCTTCAAGATGCCGGAGTCAGAATTGATGGTGTTGGGATTCAAGCACATTGGGGATTGAATTTCCCTAAAACAGAATACATTCAACAAGCGATTGATGCTTATGCGGCCCTAGGAATTAAAGTGATGATTACAGAATTAGATGTGGATGTGTTACCAATCACTAAGGAAGGTCAAATAACAGGGAAAAGCATGATGGAGCCTCAGTATCAATTAGAGGAGTTCGAAACCTTTTTAGACCCTTACAAAAATGGTTTGCCGCAATCTGTAGAACAGCAACTAGCAAATCGTTACAAAGAATTCTTTGAAATTTTTGTAAAGAACAAAGATAAAATTAGCAGAGTCACATTGTGGGGACTGCAAGATGGTATGTCTTGGAAAAATGACTATCCAATTCCCAATAGAACAAATTACCCACTTTTGTACAACAGAAATTTTCAACCTAAACTGGCGAGACAGGCTGTATTGGAGACTGTAAAGTAAAATTTAATTGTTGGTGGAAATTTTAATTAAAGTTTTTAGCCTCATAATATTCAACAATGGTTGAATTAATGATAAAGTGGTTTACAGTTTTATATTTATTTCCAAATTAATAAACCTCGAAAATCTTAGTGTTTTCGGGGTTTTTTACGTTTGAATTAAAGATTAAATTTTAAAAAAAATCCACTTTGCGGTTTTCCGTAATCTGTGTGAATTTTTTTTCAATATCTTAGCAGGGAATACAATCTTACAGAATTATAATCATAAATAATGGAAAACAAGATATATCAAGAAGAACAAAATCCATGAAATAGTATTTTTTATACTTGACTAGTAAGTACATTTTATAAAATAAAGTCTAACCGAATTATTTAACAGTTTGAATGGTCGAGTTATAAAAGGAAATTTAGTACTAAATGAAATAAGAGGATTGTTATTAAAGGTGTAGAAATGCCTGATAAATATATGAGATTTCAATGAGCTGTTTTCAATAAGAATAGTTAGGGTTTGAGGGAAAACTTAATAAAATCAGCAATACTGGTTATAATAAAATTAAACATATGTCTGAAGAAGCTAAAATAATAAGAACATACGATTACTCGATAGGATTTAATAGTAATATTATTCCTTCAATTAATAGAAAGCACTATGTTAGAGAATTAGAAGAACTTCTCGAAGAAAACCAAGTAGTTTTTTTAAATGGTGAGGAAGGTTCTGGAAAAACAATAATATGCCAAGAGTTTGTTAAAAAAAATGACACAATTGCATTGTCAGTTTTTTTTAACCCCAATAATAAGTTGGATTATACGCTAAATTATTTCTTGGATAATATTATCAATCAAATTTCATTTCTTCTTGGAGATATAGAAAATACGGAAGTTAATATAGATAGATACAGAGCTTTAATTAATAAATTAAGAAACAAATATAAAAACAAGAGAATATACTTCATTATTGATGGTTTATCTGAAAACATTAATCTGATGAAAGAAATTGTAGAGTACTTAAATTTAGGTCAAGCTGAATTTAAGTATATCATAATAGGAGATGAAAAACTGTATAAAAAAGAGATAAAGGATTTTAGTAGACTGATTACAACGAATATAAAAGTAGTTGGAATTTCAATTTATGAGATAAAACATTATTTAAATTTAACTAATCTTACCAGTAATGATGAAAATGATTTATATAAAATAACTAAAGGTCTTTTTTCTAGACTTTTTGTTATTAAACGACAATTAGAAAAAGGAGTTCTTTTATCCAAAATTATGGAATCTGAAGATTATAGTGAATGGATACAAATTGAATTAGATAAGATCGATTTAACAAATGAATCAATCATAAAAATACTTTCAATACTTTCATTAAGTCCAAACAGACTTTGTCTCGAAGATATCTCATTTATAATGGACATTGAACTAGAAGAGATAAGTGTACTAATCAATTCACTGGAATTTATTATTATTAAAGAGAATGAAATAGCATTTATTTCAAATTCCTATAAGAAATATGTTGCAGATAAATTCAAAAAAAATATCGATTCTGTAGAAAATTCTTTGATCATACTATTTAACAAAACTAATGATTTAGACAAAAAAATTGAATTAATAAAATTATTATTTGAGAAGAAAAAATGGACCGACATTAGCAATGAAGTAAATGATGATCTACTTATAAATTCATTCAAACACACTGGAAGTTTGAATAAAATTAATTCAATTATAAAAATTGGTAATAATGCTTCCAATCAATTGAAATCGCAGAACAATTTAGTTCATTTGTCGTTAAAAGGTAGCTACATTAATTACCTTGAAAATAACTTAGAATTAGTTTCGGATGTAGTGACAAAATTAGCTTTTAAAGACTACGAGGGAGCCTTAAATATTGCAAATAAATCATTTATTAATATTGAACGACTAAGATTATACTGCTTAATAGCAAAAAAACAGAAAAAAGATAATAATGTAATTGATGAAAATTTACTTTCTGACATTGAAGAGTTATTTGAGAAAAGCGACTTCTCAAATGCGGGAGACATAATTTATGATATAATATCTGACATGTTGATTATTGATCCCGCCATGGCTTTAAAAATAGTTGACAATAGTGAGTTGAATAGTAGTACCAACATTAATGATATGATTGTTGCTAAACTTTCAATTATGTCTTTAAACAACGAAATCGATAATGATAAAAAAGAATCCACTAATGAAAAATTAGAAAAATTTGCTAACTCTAAGTCTCGAAAGATTGCAAGGGCATTATCACTAATTTTAGGCGATTTTTCAATAGATAAAATCTTAACAGAGATAGAAAAAATAGAAGATTCGATAGAAAAAATCAAACTTATTCGTTTATACTTAGAAAACATCAAAAAATCCACTGAAGGATTAGGACAATTAATTGATCGAACATTTGATATTTTACTATCAACAAATGTTAATAATTTGATAAATTTAGAGATTCTAATTCTTTTGTCTTCAAAAATTAATTTAGTAGTTTCCTTAGAGGAAAAGGAGTCACTTTTGAAAAAATTAAGTTCTATTGATCAGTTAATAGTTGATAAAGGTTTATTTATAAATAAAATAAAATATAAAATAAATATTTTTAGTATCAAGTTTTCTAAATCACCAGACAGATCTTTTGAAATATTAGATGAAATTATTCAGGACATTGAAAAAGAAGATGATTTATTAATTAAAACTGAAGCTTTCTCGTTGGTTTACGAGTCTTTACATAAAAACTCAAACTATATACTTAAAAGTTTAAAATCAAAAAATTATAACTTATTAAATAAAAGTATCGATTTATTAATATATTCATCAGCGAATCAATACTCTATTTTTAGAAATATAATCAAAAATATCAGCTCCGTAGATATAAAGTTTGCTGTAGAAATATCTTCCAAAATAAACAATACTTTAAATAGAGATAAATCACTACTATCTGCTCTAGAAAATTATTTTTATAATGTAGATTTGAAAGATATAAATATTGATAATATTATTATTTATTTGGATTCATTTCAAGAAATATATTTGAGGAATCTCGCGATATCTATTATTTTTGAAAAATTTTCAGAAGAGGATGTGCTAAATAATTATTTTCTAAAGAAAATAAAAGAAATTTATTTTTCGATTGAAAAGGTTATAAATTCCACAACTTCATTGATTTTTTTAAATATTTTAATGTTTAAAATATTTAAAAAAAATGCAGAATTAAAAAACAACAAAGATTTAATAAATATTAAGTCTAAAATTAAAACTCTTATCTCTTATCTTTCTGATGATTGGACTAAATATGAAGTTGTAAATAATATTTGTTCAGAGTTAACTGAGTATGATTTAAACTTTTCAAAAGATATTTATAGTATCATTAAAAACAAAAAAGACAAGGATATCTTCTATTCCGAACTCTATTGCAAAAGTTTTCATTACAACATGGAATATTTAATTTTCTCTTTAGAGAGTTTAATTGAGAAAAAAATAAATGTTGATGTATATGTTGAACAGACTATTTTAACCATAAATAAAATACCTTCTGACTTGGTGAAGTTAGATTATTTTTCAAAATTAGGTTTTATCTTTTATTTACACAATCAAAGTAACCATAGTAAACAATTATTAGAAAAGAACATCTATCCTCTTTTAACTAATGAAAAAATTAGTTTAGAAGATTCCAATATTATTATATTTTTATATATCAATAATGAAGACTATGCCAAAAAGATAATCAGTAAATTTTCATACCATTATCGTAATGAAACATTTTATAAAATTGCTTTATTTTATTTAGACAATAACAATCCATATAAATTATATGAAGACAAAGTAACAATTTCAAATTTTAGTTATAACGATTTATCTAAATGCATATCAGCCTTTAAAAATGTTGATAGGGATTTAGAAATATTTAGAGTAATTGAAAAAATAGCTGATAAGATTTCCCACAAAGAAGCTAATTTAAATACTACTCAAATAAGTTATATTGTTGATGAATTAGACACAATTATAGAAACAAAATTACCAGACAGCATAAATATTCAACATGAAGGTTATAAAATAATAAGTAAAGTACAACTTAATAGAATAAATAAAAATTATTTAAATTCTAAAGATGCACTAATTGAGTGCTCCAAAGTTGCAAATATTTCAGACAGAATCTTTATTAAATCAATAATTTTAAGAGATTTAACTAAAACGCCAATTGAACGAAAACAATTATTTGATGATATAATAAACGATTTAGAAGAAATCAATATTACTTTTGAATATATTGAGCGCATAAATGAAATATCGGAAACCATGTATTCTGTCAATAATTCAGCATGGAGTAAAGTAGTAAAATCAGCTCTGACCTTTTCAAATAATTTAGATGACAAATATGAAATTTACAAGTACCAAAGAAATCTTATTGACACTATTCATAAAATAGATGAAAAATTGTGTAATGAATTAATAGAGTCTGTAGATTGTTTGGACAAAATCGATAATAAAGATATTATTAAGAAGCACCTTTCTCGTTTAGAATTACTTAAAAAAGTTAAAAACAATCAAACAATTGAAGAAAAAGAAAAGGAGAATCAAAATAATTTACTGTATGCAATTTATAACTCTTTAATGCTTTTAAATTCAGGTAAAATATCTCCAAAGAAAATTATAGATATTAACAAAATACTTGATATCTCATATAGTATTCCGATAGATAAATCAATAATCATTTATCTATATTATTTAGAAAATATATCGAAGAAAAAATATCCAAAAGCGGAAGAGTTGAAAATTAAAGACTTACTATTAGAAAACCTGAAGTGTACATTCGATAATTTTGAGTTCTTAAAAAGACTGCATGTGCAAAATTTTAAAGAAAAAACTGAAATCACATTTGAATTAATAAATAGTAATAACTTAAGTATTGAGATTGGAGAACGTGAAAAAGGAAAAAATTATATAAAGGACTGGATTCTAAATGAAGCTAAAAATAACATCATTATTATTGATTCATATTTTAGTTATGATGATCTTGAGTTGATAAAATTAATAACTTCAATAAATAACGATACGGAACTAATTGTGCTTGGTAATAAATTAACGGACAAAAATACAATTTTAGAAAAATGGAAAATAATATCTTCTGAAGACTTCCCAATTAGTGAGTTTATTTTTGCTTCGAAACAGGACAAAACATCTCCTTTTCATGATAGATATATTTTTTCGTTGGAAAATAAAAAAGCTCTTAGACTAGGCACTTCTTATAATCAAATGGGTATAAGAAAAGCAACAGAAATTTCTAAACTGGAAGGAAGTGAATATCAGCATATCTATAATACTATTGTTCAAAATTTTATTATAGATAAAAATAGGACTATTAATAAAGAAAGAATAAATTATGACACATTTCAATTTTAAGTAATTTTGACAAATTACATAAATTAGCAACTAGCATAAATGTATTTGTTAATGTGTTGTAAGTAAACCATTGTAATTTTTTAATTCTAAGCCTTATAGTTTCTTTTATAGTAAATGTCTCAGCTACTGCACGAGGTCTTTCGTGTGGTAGGAAGGACTATCCAATTCTCAATAAAACAAATTACCAACTTTTGAACAACAACAACAACAACAACAACAACAACAACAACAACAACAACAACATTTTCGACCCAAAATTAGCGCCAATAGCAATATTGTCAATAGTAAAAAAAAAATAAGATAGTACAAACTCAAATTTGCACTATCTTATTTTTTTATGTTCTCTAATAAGCTACTTTCGCTTTATTTTCCAACTTAGGTTCTACAATAGGGTACAAGTTGTAGGTTGGATAAATTTCGGTTTTGAAAGCCTTCCAAGCGGTTCTTTCAATGGCTAGATTGACAGCTGCTAATTTGGAAGCAGGAAGTTCTAAGACCACCATTTGTCCAATCCCCATAACCACATACCAGTTATTTTAGCCCCTTATAAGTTCAGAGTGATATTTTAAATTTCAAATAGTACATTTGAGAGATGAAATACAAGAAATGGAGTTTAGAAGAGAAGTTAGAAATTTTATCTTCTTGCGAAGAATTAGGCGTTGTAGAAACCTGTGGTAAATACAGTGTTAGTACAGGAAGTTTGTATAGTTGGAAGAAGAAGCATGAAAAACAAGGAGAGGCAGGCTTAAAAGTCACTTATGACGATCGTAGCAAAGAGTTAAAGCAAGCAGTGGAAGAGAACAGAATTCTACGCAAATTATTAGCTAATAAAGAAATTGAACTTGAGATTGGACGTGAACTTTTAAAAAAAAAGTTTGGGACATCCGATCCAAGAAAGATTTAGTTGATAGAATCTGTATCAAACATAAAATCAGTAAAAGCAAAATCATTTTTATGTTAGGTATGAATCAAAGCAGCTATTACCGAAGACCAAGTCTTGGTAAGAAAGGTAATAAACCTAGTGTCTTTACTCATAATAAGCACAAGGGAATGGTGTGTCAAGAAACTGTTATAGCATCGGTTAAAGAGATTTTAAGCCATGAGTATATAGACTGCGGATACCGCTTAATGACTTCTTACTTACTATTTTAGCCCCTTATAAGTTCAGAGTGATATTCTAAATTTCAAATAGTACATTTGAGATATGAAATACAAGAAATGGAGTTTAGAAGAGAAGTTGGAAATTTTATCTTCTTGCGAAGATTTAGGCGTTGTAGAAACCTGTCGTAAATACAGTGTTAGTACAGGAAGTTTGTATAGTTGGAAGAAGAAGCATGAAAAACAAGGAGAGGCAGGCTTAAAAGTTACTTATGACGATCGTAGCAAAGAGTTAAAGCAAGCTGAGGAAGAGAACAGAATTCTACGTAAATTATTAGCTAATAAAGAAATTGAACTAGAAATTGGACGTGAACTTTTAAAAAAAAAGTTTGGGACGTCCGATCCAAGAAAGATTTAGTTGATAGTATCTGTAGCAAACATAAAATCAGTAAAAGCAAAGTCATTTGTATGTTAGGTATGAATCAAAGCAGCTATTACCGAAGGCCAAGTCTTGGCAAAAAAGGTAATAAGCCTAGTGTCTTTACTTATAATAAGTTCAAGGGAATGGTGAGTCAAGAAACTGTTATAGCATCGGTTAAAGAGATTTTAAGCCATGAGTTTATAGACTGCGGATACCGCTTAATGACTTCTTACTTACATCGAGATGGATATAAGATTAATCACAAAAAGCTTTACCGAATTATGAAAGAAGAAGGCTTGTTAAAACTCGAAAATAGGATAAACAGGAGTGGTTCTGGGCGTAAGTTTGTAAAATATAGAAAGGTTATTACTGTTAGGCCGTTTCAGTGTATAGAAATGGATATTAAGATGGTTTGGATTCCTAGTGTAGGTAAAAATGCCTACTTACTATCAATCATAGACGTTCATACCCGTAGAATTTTAAAAGATTACTTCTCTTTTTCAATAAAACAGAACAAAGTAATAACATTCCTTTCTGATTTATTTTTAGAATACCAATACCCTGAAAACGTTGTTATTAGAAGTGATAATGGTAGTCAATTTATTGCCAAAAGTGTTCGTGAATACCTAGGTATAATAGGTGTTCAGCAGGAATTTACACATGTAGCCACACCTGAAGAAAATGCACATATTGAAGCTTATCATGGAATCCTAAAAAAAGAAGTGTTCCAAAGGGTTGATTATAGAACTTTTGGAGAAATTGAACAGATATTAAAAAGGTATGTGATTTTCTATAACAATAATAGGCTGCATGGGCTATTAGGACGTATTACACCAATGGAAAAATGGAACCAAGATAAAGATCTAATTTTATTGGAAAAATTAACCGCATAATTAATAATCGAAATTTAGAATAATACTCTTGTTTTATAGGGGTCAAAACACCAGTTTACTACAGAAACTCCCTCGGGTGGGAAATTTTTATAAAAACCTTGATCGGTTCTAATCTTTTCGATCTCATTCAAATTCATGCTTTGATCATGTTTAAGAAAAATGGTCAACAACAACTTGTCATCGGGTTTTGGAGTAGGAACAGTTTCTTTATTTGATTGAGCATAACCAAGGATTTGGACTAAAAAGAGTCCGATTACTAATGCGTATTTCATATTTTAAATTTTTTAAGTTTTTGTTTTTAGCATTTTAATTGCAAGTTATTTTTATAGTTGTCAATCTATAGTTAATAGAAAAGCCCAGATTCAAACCTTCCTTTGCCTGTACAGTCATTGTAAAAGGGGCTTTAAATTTTTAGTACTTTGCTTTTATGTTTTTGGAATTCAAGAGAATAGGTTTTTTCGCTTGTCTATCAAAGGTAATCATTACTACTTCAATTTCTTATCATGTATGCCATTTGTTTATTGGTCATTTCATGAGCTGTAAATAGTAAATATTCTTCATTTGCTCCGTTTTTGGCATCAGGTAAGATTACTCGATTTCCTTTTTGCAGCTTTGTTGCTGATGTTTCTAATTGTTGCTACCTTCCAATAACAGTGGTTGGTATTCTATTTGACTCTCCTAATTCTAGATCGCTTGTTACTAATTTTCACAATAGCAAAAATAGCTTTGTTTTGAGCTAAACCATTTGACCTAAGTCAATAAATAAATTGATTCTCGCAATACTCGAGTAAATGTTACTCATAAGGTGTAGAATTATTATCTGCAATTCAAAAGTAGTCAGAGAGATGCTTTAAAGTGATTTGGCGTTAATTGGTAATAGTTTGTAGGATATAGATTTTCATTCTTCATGATGCCGAATAGTTAGCAATATAAAATTTGCGATAGATTCTGAATACTATAAAATCCTTATTTTCTCTAATTAACTTCTTCCTTTTTAGTCACAGCAGTACTTTTACATTCCGCACTTGTAATGAAATCTCCAATACACTTTTTGATCAACCCTCGAGCTGCATACACGCAACTTTGTAAAATGTTTTTGTTATTTCCTTTGTTTAGAAAAACTCTCCCCTTCACCAACTAATGAAAAGCTTGTATTAGCTCTTCCACTTCCAATTTTCAATATTTTAGCAGTTCCGTTATCGAAATTTAGGGTTACTGTTTTTGCAATTAATTTAAATTTTCCTTCAATTTTTTTTCCATCACCTTCATCGAATGTAAATCTTCCATTATCGAAGAAGCTCAGTTTTCTTACTGCATAATGTGGCGTAATCCAATTTCCAATTAAATTACCTTTCGAATAAGACGCCAGGTCATAATCTTTTTTTGCAGTCAAATTTATCATTTTAGAATATTCCTGTTGTTTCCCGTTATTAATCAACTTTAGAAAAACTCCCGTTGATTCTGCAGTTTCTCCCACAAGATTATTTTCTATGATATAACTCCATTCTCCGGTTTTAAATATATAATGGGATCCTCCGCTTGTTCCTTGGTTTTCAACTTTTCCGTCGTAGAGGACAAGGGTTGGTTTGGTAGCGATTGATTTTGGTTTATCCCAAGAACTGTATCTTAAATCTCCATTTTTGAGATTGTCTATTTTTATAATGAACTTTTTATTTTCGCAGTAGATAATAGTATTCTCCACTTCTGAATTGAGTTTTAGCATTTGTTTTTCTGCGGTGATCTCTTTTGTTTTCGTTTCGAGCTTATTCTCTTTTTGAGTTAATTCGGTTTCTTTCTGAGTAATATTATTTTTGTTTTCTGAATTTTTACATGAAAAGAAGCTAATTAGTATGGCTAAACTTATAAAATGTTTCATAGTATAATTTATTCTGTGTTGTTAATTTGATAAAAGCTTTTATAACGCTTTGTGTTTAGATCTACATTTATACTGCTTTTATACAATATTGATGCCCTTTTTATTTCAGTTCCTCTATTTTCTTTTCAGTAATAAGCGGTTTGCCATTTAATGCCTGAACTAATGTTGATACTGCAAGAAGTCCATATAGAATTGAAACAACTATTGTTGCTTTGGTGTTTTTAAAAATATAAAAGGAAAGTAGTGGAAGTAGCTGTAAAGCATGCATGCCTATAAAGTGAGAAACTCTCAAATCGCCCACCGTTTTACTCCAACCAATCAGCCACATATTTGAATTATCATTGATTGCACCGACACTGTGATTCATGCGCGACCCCATTAAACCTCCTTCGAATGAAAAAACCACGAAAATTAAAATTCCTAAACGAATGGACCAAACATAATAGGATGGTAAATTTGGGAAAAGACTGTGTAAAAAACAGCAATCCAATATAAGCAGTATACAAGGTAACTACTGCGGCTACTAAACCCATTAGTGAGTACAGCAGCGAATAGGTTGGTGTGCTAATATTGTAATGCGATAATTGCCCTTTTGATGCTTGAAAAATAATATACAGCAGTTCAAGACTAAACAATATAATGACTGTCCAGTTAAAAGGGGAAGTATTAAAATCAGATATATAGTAGCAGTACCAAGCCATAGTCCACGAGTACAATCCTAATGAGACTGCAAATTTGAAAGGTTTGAACCAAGCATTTACTCCGTGAATTTGTGTTGCTGTTGTCTTAGTTAATACAATACAAATTACTGAAAGTAGTAAGCAGAACAAACCAAAGTAAAACAAGGCGTCGTTACGGACTTTTAATTCTTTTATAAAACCTATAAAACCTTCTATCATCATGTAATTATTTAGGCAATTTTGTATCTCGGCACAAAATAATTCAAACAGTATAGCATCGCGCCATACGTCAAAATTAAGGTGGGCATATTGGTATTAAAACCCAAATCAAATTCTGGAATACCCAACAATTCTCTAAAAGAACGTGTTGCGATCAGTAACATAAAAATTAATCCATAGCCAAAAACGGCAATAATCGCTATTTTGTTGGTAGCAGTTCGTGTAACGCCATTTTTCGTTTCTTCAGTAAAGAAATACCAGAGTGCAACAGCGCTAAAAAGGGCTTCTATCAAAATAGCAATGTATGGAGAAGCAGCGTACAAACCAAGACCCGCCTCAGTAGTGCCTGCGCCAAATACATGATGCATATGACCAGAGAAGAAATCCAAAACAAAATGAATTCCGATTAAAAACATACTGACTATTCCTATTTGGGTACTTTTGAATACTAATTTCCCTATGATGAAAACAATAGCCAACCAGAACAATAGTGGTAACAAGTCGTGACTATACAACATATCTACCGCCATATTGCTTAATGTGGCATCAAAGGCATCACTTGGTGTAGTGGTTTCCAATCCCAGATAATGAAAGGTAAACCAGAGTAAATCCTGCAATTGTGATAGGATTAAAAAATATAATAAAGCTCCTTTTGGATACTTTTGCTTCGCTATTAATGCTGTTGTGAAATGTCCTGCTAACATATTTGTTGTTTAAATTTTGTATTTTTGCTATCGAATCGAAAGCAAAAATAACAATTACTATCGAATCAATAGTAATAATTTTAAAAAAAATGGAAAAAGAATTTCGTTCAGGCTGTCCAATCTCTTCTACGCTTGATGTTGTAGGCGACAAATGGTCTTTGTTAATTATAAGAGATATGCTCGTTAAACACAAGAAGACGTTCAAAGAAATATCAGATTCTGATGAGAAAATTGCACCGAGTATTTTATCTGCCCGACTAAAATTATTAGAAACCTATAAGTTAATCTTCAAAATAAAACTTCCTAAAAATAAGAAAGAGAACATTTATTTGTTAACCCCAAAAGGCATTAGTTTAACGCCGATTATTGTCGAATTCAGTTTGTGGGGAACTGATAATATGCGCGAGTTCACTACCATTGATAATATCGACGGACTAAATTTAGACAAGTCGGATATTATAAAATCAGTGCAGGATTGTTATAGTGCTATGGTGACTGCTCATTGTTGAGGTGCCAGGTGAAATTCGTGTCTGCCTTTTTATAAAACCCCTAATCAAAGTTGAAAGTGAATACCTAGGTATAGGATGTTATAATTATCCGCTACAGGCGCAATGCCACAGATGACGATGCTAATTTTGTAAACCCAAAACTATTTTCTCCAAATAGAAGTAGGATAGTTTAAAAAAACAGATCTGATTATTTGAATATAAATCAGTGTTGCCTCCTTAAAAAACAGAAAAAAGCGGTAAATTTATAGTATCATTAATTATTGATTTTTATTAAATACATGAGAATGAAATCCAGATATTGCTCTTATTTTACCATTTTGTTTGTGGTGTTTTCTTGTTCGAAAAAAGCAGAAGGAATACAACCCACCGTTAGTGACGTAACCGAAAGTGTCTATGCATCGGGAGTCATTAAGGCAGACGATCAATATACCGTTTATTCTACCGTAAATGGAATTCTACAAGCTATAAAAGTCACCGCTGGACAATCAATAAGTCAAGGGCAACTATTATTCGAAATAGAAAGCAAAAAAGCCGACCTTGATACCCAAAACGCACAATTGACATACCAATTGAGCACAGAAAATAGTCGATATATTCAGGATCGAATTGCGGAAATAGAAATGAAGGTGCAGGCTGCAAAAGACAAACTCACTCTTGACGAATCTATTTTGAACAGAAATAAAAAAGTGAGGGCTCTCGAAGGAATTTCTGAGGTTGATTTTGAAAAAATCGAACTGACCTATAAAAGTTCTAAAATTAATTACGAAAGCACCAAAAAACAATTGGCTCAACTCAAAGCACAATTAGAAAACGATCAAAACCGCAATAGTAATCGACTGAAATACTCGCAAAATTCACAGAGTGATTACAATATAAAAAGTGCTTTTACAGGACGTTTATTTGATGTTTTGGTCAAAGAAGGCAGTTTGGTGACCAATCAGACTCCGCTTGCCATTATTGGTAAATCTGATTCGTTTTTATTGGAATTAGAGGTAGATGAAAATGATATGGTTCGAGTAGCTATTGGTCAAAAAGTGGTGGTAACGATGGACAGTTACAAAGGACAAACTTTTGACGCTACGGTCGATAAAATTTATCCCATCATGGACGAGCGTTCCCGTACGTTCAAAATCGAAGCGCACTTTGTAAATCCACCTCAAAAACTATATCCAAACCTCACGGCCGAAGCCAATATCGTTATCAAAACCAAGAAGAACGCCATAACTATTCCGAGAAGTTATTTGATAGATAACCAATATGTACTGGTGAATGAGGATGAAAAAAGAAAAGTAAAAATAGGATTGAGCGATTACGAAAAAGTAGAGATAGTAGCAGGATTGAAAAAAGAAGAAACTATTTATACTCCCAAAAAGTGAATTACAAACTAATTTTAGATATCGCTGTTCACTTGCTTAGAGCCAGACTGAAACAAACTATTGTTGCCGCAGTTGGGGTTACTTTTAGTATTGCTATGTTTATTTCTTTGGTCAGTTTTATGAGCGGCTTGAATGGCTTACTTGATGGCTTAATGCTCAATAGAACGCCACATATCCGAATGTTTAATGAAGTAAAACCATCGGATAATCAACCTTTGTCTTTGTCGAAAGATTACAAAGGGAATGCTGTTTTCATTCATTCGATAAAACCAAAAGACAGAGGGAAATCGATCTACAACAGCATGTCGATTATTAGGACTTTGAAGCAAGACAAACGCATAATTGATGTCGCACCAAAGGTAATGGCTTCGGTTTTATATAATTCGGGAACTATTGAGATTTCTGGTATGGTGAACGGAATCGATGTGGTGGCAGAGAATACTCTTTTTAAGATTAGCGATTACATCAAAGAAGGGAAATTATCAGATTTATTTCAGAATAATAGCATCATTATAGGCAAGGGATTGTCGGACAAAATGTTGCTTTCGGTTGGAGATATAATCAAAGTTTCTACTTCCAACGGTACTTTATCCTCTTTGAAAATTGTCGGAATTTCTGAGACCGGCATCGCCGATATTGATAATATGGCGAGTTATACTTCTTTGGCTACAGCCCAAAAAATAGTTGGTCAGCCTAAAAATTATATCACCGATATACAAGTAAATTTATATAAAAAAGAAAATGCAGTGGCTATTGCCCACGAATTTCATACCGTTTTTGATGTCGATACTATAGATTATTTAGCGGCAAATGTGCAATTTGAAACTGGAAGTACAGTCCGAAGCATTATATCGTATGCAGTTGGGATTGTTTTATTGATCGTGGCTGGTTTTGGGATTTATAATATTTTAAACATGATGATTTACGAAAAAATGGATAGCATTGCAATTCTCAAAGCAACAGGATTTTCCGGTAGTGATGTAAAATGGATTTTTATATCCCTTTCTATAATTATTGGTGTTACGGGAGGTGTATTTGGGTTAATTTTTGGCTTTATTTTTTCGAGTATAATTGATGTGATTCCTTTTTCATCACCATCAGTCCCTTCGGTAACCACGTACCCCATTGATTATAATAGTATTTACTATGTTATCGGACTTGTATTTGCGCTTTTCACAACCCTCATCTCTGGATTTTTTCCAGCCATGAAAGCGAGTAGAGTAGATCCAGTTGAAATTATTAGAGGAAAATAAGATGAAAGAAACAATATTAGAAACCAAAGGCTTAATTAAATATTTCTATAATCCCAGCAAATTTCAGGTGATTAAAAGTGTTGATTTAAAGATACAGCAAGGAGAGTTTGTTTCGATTGTTGGGAAATCAGGTTGCGGTAAATCCACTTTATTGTATTTGTTATCGACCATGGATACCGATTATGAAGGGCAATTATTCATTCATAATCAACTAATCACTGGACAATCAGATCAAAATTTAGCGAAAATCAGAAATGAAAAAATTGGTTTTGTATTTCAATTTCACTACTTATTACCCGAATATAATGTGCTCAACAATGTGATGCTTCCGGGCTTAAAACTAGGAAAGTATTCTAAGAAAGAGTTAGAGCAAAGAGCGTTGAAGCATTTAAAAACGCTGGAAATTGATCAGCATGCTTTAAAAATGCCTAATCAATTGAGCGGTGGAGAAAAACAGCGCGTTGCCATTGCTCGTGCCTTAATAAACGATCCTTTGATTATCATGGGCGATGAACCTACGGGGAACTTGGATCGAAAAAGCGGGGATGTTGTATTTGATATCTTCAAAAAATTAGCTACCGATTTCAATCAAACAATCCTAATTGTTACTCATGATCCCGATTTTGCCCACAAAACGGATCGAATTATTACTATGGAAGATGGTAAAATAATCTCTTAAAGATGAGATCTAATTCTAGTGTTTCTACATTTTTTTTTAATTTTTAAAATCTATAGTGCTAAATTAATGAATAAATTCTGCTAGCTGATCTAGGTCATTTCAAACAGTGCCATATTGAGATACTTTTGATGAATATATAGTATACCTAGTAGTAACATTAAAATCCTAAATCATGAAAAATGAAGTTTTATACAACAGCAATATGCATTTTGAACACGAACAATGGAAAGGGGAACTTGCCTTTTGGAAAGACGAATTAGTATTCTTCAATAACAAATTGAGCGAACTCGTGACACGCTGGACAGACAAGGATGTATTGGCTCAATTAGAGCATTATCAAAACGAATTTGTGTTGCACGGAGCTGTAATCGAAGATCTACAAGAAATTATCGAAAAACACGAGGAGCGTATCGCTGGACAAAGCATGACGGGTGAGGATGCCTTAGATATGGCTTCTACCAAAGAGCATTTAGCCTTTAGAGAAAAAATAGAAACGCAAAGACATATTTACGCCGAGCTTAAAAAAGAGTTTTTTAGATTCCTTGAAAAGTACATGTAATACTAAAAGTACTATTTTGTTTTTCGAAAAAGAAGAATAAAAACAAAGGTTGACTACTAATTTTAATTTGGTAGCCAACCTTTTTTTGTAGCACTACTTTTAGAAATAGTGCTGCGGTTAAATTATAAAAATTGTTTGGGCGTGTTCGCCGCGGCGAACGGGCTTTCCGCTGCAATTCCTCGCTGCACTCTCGAAAAAAATCGGGAGTTTGCTGTGGGATTTCCACTTCAATCCCTCACGCAGCACCTTTGTCGAGATGTTGCATTTAATTAATTTTTTTTTTTTTGTGAGGCTGATCTAGATCAGTGCAGTAGTCTAAATATCAATCTAATTTTGTGCTTTGAAAACTTGTCAAGGGTAGTATTCGATAATTGTAAAAGGCATTTTAAATAATTGAATAGTAATTCTATAACATGGTTTTCATCAGTAGTAAATAAAAAACAATAACATTATAAAATACTAGTCATGGCAAATATAATAGTGATTCCGTTTACAGAAGAAGAAAATGCAATAGCAGCTTTACATAAAATTAAAGAACTAGATGGGTATGGAGATATCACGCTCTATGAACACATGATGATTCGTAAAATAGAACACGATCATTACGAAATTTTATTTTACAAAGAACAAGGGGAAGGGTGGCGTACAGTAACAGGGATGGCTCTTGGTGGCTTAGTTGGCGCATTAGCAGGGCCCATAGGACTCGTCGTAGGATTGTATACAGGTACGGTCGCAGGAGCAGCATGGGACGTGAGTCGTCATGATTTTGAAGAAGAGCTCATCCAGAAAGTGAGTAATAAAATGAACATTGGAACCATCGCAATTATTGCTGAGGTTGGCGAAGACAGCTCTATATTTATTGACGACGCATTGAAACCTTTTACTTCAGAAATTATCAGAGGTGAAGCCGGACTCGAATTTGATGATTATATCGATGAAAAAATCGAAAAGATCGAAGAAAAAATTGAATTACAACGCAATAAACTGAGAAAAGCAACTGCCGAAGAAAAAGATAGAATTAAAGATAAGATTTCAGATTTAAAAGAAAAAAGAAAATCAAGAATCACAGCGTTCGAAAACAAAAAGAAGTCGGTATTTAAAGAAATAAAAAATAAAACAAAAGATAGAATTAAGAAACTACAATCCCGTCTCGAAGGATATGAAAATGCTATTGAAGATGCCTATTCCAAAGCAAAAATACACAGACTGGAAACAAGGTTGAAAAAGCAAAAAAAAAAAATGGGGCAGTTGCTAGGCGATTTCGTTGAAGAAATTACAGATTAAGCAAATCATAAATTAAACTACAATGGGAAAACTGATACTGGTAAGGCACGGAAAAAGTGTGTGGAATATAGCCAACATATTTACTGGCTGGACAGATGTAGACCTTGCTCCAGAGGGGATAGAGGAAGCAAATATAGCGGGTGAAATTATTAAAGAGCATGAAATTGCTATTGATATTTGTTATTCCTCTTATCTAAAAAGAGCCATACGTACAGGACTAATCATTTTGGAACATGCTGATAAGATGCATGTAGATTTTATTAAAAGTTGGAAACTAAATGAGCGCAATTACGGTGCTTGGCAAGGAAGAAATAAAGACGAGGTAAAAAGAGAAGTTGGAGAATACCTTTTTTTAAAAGTACGAAGAGGCTTTGATACTCCGCCACCCAGTTTGCAACTTACTGATGAAAGACACCCCAAATTTGATCATTTGTATGATACTGTCAATAGTAGCTATTTACCAGCCTCAGAATCCTTAGAACAAACCGAAGTGCGAGTAGTTGAATATTTTTTTGAGGTTATTATACCTGAATTGGTAAAAGGAAAAACTGTTTTGGTAGCTGCACATGGAAATTCAATTAGAGGATTAATGGCGCATATTGAGAATATTAACTCCTCAGAAATTCCGAAAGTAACTGTGCCAACAGGAGTGCTGCAAGTGTACGAGTTTGACACTAATATGATTTTGAAAAAGAAATACAAACTAGAAGAAAAAAGTAAAATTAAACTTTAATACAACCAACTATGAAAACAAATTTTTTGTCCTTAACCATGATAACATTGATGGCAGGAACTATTTTAACAAGCTGTGGAAAAACAACAAAAGATGACGCATCTGCCGTAAAAGAAGATGTAACAGAACTGAACAAAGATTTAGTACAAGGAGCAAAAGATACAGGTACAGAAACCAAAGATGCGGTAGAGGCAGACTGGAAAAAGTTTGAAGCAACCTCAAAATTAGCGATCGAAAGTTCAGAAGCTCAGATTAAAGAACTTAGAACTAAAGTAGCAACAGTAGACAAAGCAGAAAAAGTAAAATTGACGGCGAAATTAGATGAGCTGGAAAAAAAGAATGCAGAGTTAAAAGAGAAATTACAAAAAAGAGGCGCAGCGTTCAAAGAGGATGTTAATGAAATTAACCAATCAACCAAAGAAAAGGAGCAAGAATTTGAGAGAGAGTTTACTCATGATATGGATGAATTAGGGACTGCTTTAAAAGATCTTTTCAAAGACAATGTGAAATAACGTAGACAGTGATAATTATGCCGATTTTAATTTTAAATGCAAGGGAGTCTTTTGTAGTAATAGAATAAAACTTTGGTGAATACGTCAATAGTAGTTAGCTGAGAAATATTTATAGGGTAAGTTTTGCGCAGTTGTTTTTATAAAAAAATCATAAAATAGGGGAGACTGATCTAGGTCATTTTATTTTTTTTGGAACAGTAATACCTTTGAGTAATTATAAATTTAAAACGAAAAATAATGAAAACTCCAAACATCGGAATTTCAACTGAAAACAGACAAGCAATCGCAGACCAATTGTCAAAGATATTGGCGGATGAATTTATATTGTATTCAAAAACACTTAATTTCCATTGGAATATTGAAGGAGCTGATTTTCACTCTGTACACTTATATTTAGAAACTTTATACCAAGAACAACAAGAAACTGTTGATACCGTTGCCGAAAAAATACGTGCATTAGGTCATTATGCACCTGCTACTTTGAAGAAATATTTAGAGCTAACGCATCTTACGGAAGAAACACAGGGTAAAAATGATAGTCAAAGCATCTTTGCTGAACTATTGCAAGATCACGAAAGCATTATTATTTTTATCAGAGAAGAGATAAAACCAATTGCCGACCAAATGAAGGCTGATGGAATTAGCGATTATGTTACAGGATTAATGGAACAACACGAAAAAACAGCTTGGATGTTGCGTTCTCATTTAAATTAAAAAGGCTGTATAAATGCTTACTAATTAATTTTTTTTTACCCAAATGGATTTGCTCTGTTTGGGTTTTTGTTTTTTGATAGGCTAGTTTTATATTCGATAATAGAATAATGTCCAATGATTTTCATCTTTTGTTAAAGTTTTATAAATTATCAATGCTTTGATGTAGATCAGTGTTAGTACTTTATAGTCGTTATATATTTGTTCTATAATTATTCATAATTTAAATAATATAAATGATGAGAACAGATGTAGAAATTAAACAAGATGTAGCAGATGAATTAGCTTGGCAACCAATTATCAATGAAACACAATTAAATGTTGAGGTTAAAGAAGGAGTTGTTTGGCTAAGAGGTATTGTTAGTAATTTGGCTGAGAAAGTAGTTGCCGAAAATGCCGCAAAGAAAATAATTGGCGTTATAGATGTTGTGGATGAAATTGAAGTTAAAATCAAGAATAATTTTAGTGATGAAGATCTTACTGAAAAAATTAATTCTGATTTAAAATGGAATGCATCTGTGCCTCAAGATAAAATTAGTGTAAAAGTAGAACAGGGAAATGTTTTTTTATTAGGTAGCGTAAAGTGGGCCTATCAAAAAAGTGAATCCGAAAAATGTTTACAATATATCGATGGGATCAAAAGTATTACCAATACGATTAGCATAACTTCTGAAAATGTAACACCTACTAACATTAGAGAAAATATTAATAGAGCTTTTGAACGTTCCGCCAGCATTGATTCCAAAAAAATCACAGTCATTATTGAAGGCAATACTGCCATCTTACAAGGTAAAGTAAACTCAATTAAAGAAAAAGATGATGCACTTGTTGCGGCTTATTTGGCAAAAGGCATTACTAATGTTAAGAATGAAATACAGGTTGAATATGTTCCTGTTTACCTGTAAAAATAAGAAATTATTAAAGAAAAACGTCATGCTACTTAAGAATGAACAAAAAAATATAGCACGATAGAAAACAATTAAAACCTATAGATATGAACTATAAAAATATTACCGTAGCAGGAAGTGGTGTTTTAGGATACCAAATTGCTTTTCAAACCGCATTTCATGGATTTAATGTAACCGTTTATGACATCAATGATGCTGTATTAGAAAAAGCTAAAGCAAAATTCAAAGACTTGAGTGAATCCTATAAAAAAGATTTGAAGGCAACACAAGAACAGTTAGATCAAACCTTTAAAAACTTGAGTTATAATGCAGATCTAGGCGCAGCAGTTGCAAATGCCGACTTACTGATTGAAGCGGTTCCAGAAAGTCCAGCGATAAAAATTGATTTTTACCATAAATTAGCCAAAGTGGCTCCCGAAAAAACAATTTTTGCGACCAACTCATCAACGCTTTTACCAAGTGATTTTGCAGACGCTACAGGAAGACCAGCAAAGTTTTTGGCGTTACATTTTGCCAATACGATTTGGATTCACAACACAGCCGAAATCATGGGACATGCTGGAACAGATTCTAACGTTTTTAAAGATGTCGTGCTTTTTGCTAAGGCTATTGGTATGCTCGCTTTGCCAGTACTTAAAGAACAACCTGGATACATTCTTAACTCTTTATTGGTACCTTTATTGGCTGCTGCCACTAACTTGCTAGTGAACGAAGTTGCTGATGTGGAGACGATAGATAAAACATGGATAAAAGCAACGGGTGCACCTGTAGGACCTTTTGGAATTCTAGATGTTATAGGCATTACAACGGCATATAATGTCAATGTAATTGCAGCGGAGAAAACGGAAGATGAGTTAAAAATAAAAACGGTAAAATACTTAAAAGAGCATTTTATTGATAAAAATAAACTAGGTGTTGCTACAGGTGAGGGGTTTTATAAATACCCTAATCCAGCATATGAAAATCCTGATTTTTTGAAGTAGGTTTATTTAATTTAAGCTTACTAATTCAAGTAAAAAAAGAGGATAAACAGATTTAATGCTGTTTATCCTCTTTTAATTTAAAGAGTTAGGAACGTTTTTTAAGGTATCCTTTTAAAATATCTATTTGGAATGCGCCAACAGTAGATAAATTGGAATCGGCGTTCATTAGTACCAAACCATAACCTAAATCAGACAGTTTGCAATCTTGAATTATTTCGTTATTGATGCCGCTATAAATAGGCATAAAATGTTTTTCGACTTCAATTCCTGAAACATTTGCGACTTTGATAGCCGTTGTAAATGCATTAGCAATTTGATCTGGCGATAATCCCTTATCTAATAAATCACTAGCCAAATGTTTCATGTTTTTAGCATTGTAAAAATGCATGAAATTTTGAATATTGTTATTTACTTTGTATTTTCTCTTGTATAGTAATAGTTCCATGGATTGTAGTTTCTAGATTATTATGTAATGAGATTTTATTTACTGCTGCACTATATTTTTTATGACTTGAACCATCAACATTAGAATTTAAGCAAATCTTTTAAGGAAACTTGCCTGTAATGCTTGTTTAGCGTCATTCAAAAGTTGGGAAACTTCTTTTAGCGTATTGTTTCTAATTTTGGCAATTTCTTCTAGTTCTAGTTGTTCAATAGCGAACAATTCAAATACATTGCGCATGGAATAAGGTAAATTGTAGAGTACCATTTGAATGTGATTTTGTATTTCTTCGGCACTTAATTCTTTGTCTATTTTTTCGATCAATGCTTTTTGATTGTCCTCTATAAATACATGATTTAAAGTATAGTCGTTATGATTGTATGAAATATCATCAAGTTCTTCTATCATCAAGAGATGTCCATCTCCATCTGTGCTAAAATTTTCTTGCATGGCATCCCATTCTGGCTTAGAATAATCATCTATGTTTTTAAAGAATAATTCATCAAACTCTTCTTCTACAGTGCTATCTTCTAGAAGTTCATTGGTTTTTTTAAACAACCAGAGATAAAAATCCTTTTCTTGTTTTACCTCATCAATGTGATCATAGATTTCGATAAAAAGTTGGTCAATAATATCGTCGGCTTTGATTTTATTTTTGGGGAAATGGCCTTTTTTAATTGCAATATTGAGTTGCCCGTTTACATACTTTTTTATTTCAGGCATTATTTTTAACACCAATGCATTGAAAGAAGGTTTATCGTCTTCTTTTTTTAGTTTAATAAGATCCGGATACGTATTGCTTACGAATAAACGGAACTCTTTTTTGTCTTGATAATAAGAAATATTTGTTTGCATGAGTGATTACTTTAATAAGTTTATAGTAAAGATAGACACTCCTTTATTCTTGTAAAATGACTGAGGTCAGTATATTGTAGAATTATTATTTTGATTTTCAGTGCTTTAATTGCTATTGAAGTGCTCTTTTGTAGAAATAAACAAAACAGTAAATGAAATAATAATGCAATATTACATTCAATTAAAGTTAAACTGATCTAGGTCATTTAGTAGTACCCAAATAGCAGCTAAATTTGCATTATTAAAATTGAGAAAAGAGATTTAAAAATATAGGTTTTCGTTGTGGTATTGAAAATCTTGTAGGTAGTAGAAGTTGTTTGTAATTGCTATGTTATTAATGTTTTTGGCTATTTGTTGTTCTTAATTAAAAGCAGCAATTATAAAGTAGGACTATTATCTTTAAAGGAACTAAGGCTAATGGTTGTCTTAGTTCCTTTTTTTTATATAAAGTAGTATAAAACCAAATTAATTTACAATTAGAATATTAGTTTATTAATAATTTTCTGCAATTTGTTTTAATCTATTTTTATCTTTTAAAACTAGTCTTTTGTTTGGTTCTACAGCAATCAGTCCTTCGTTTTTAAATTCCGTCAACATTCTAATAGCTGTTTCAGTAGCAGTTCCAATAAGTCCCGCAAAATCTTCTCTACAAATAGACATTCCCTTATGGTTTTCATCCTTCATCATTCCTTTGTCATCAAGGTCTAATAGTGCTTTGGCAGTGCGTTGACGTACGGTCGAAAATGCCATGTTTACTAATTGATCTTGCAAGCCAATTGCATTGTTAGAGATCATATTTATAAATTTATTAGAGACTTCTTTATTACTATATAAGAGTTGTACAAAATCGGCTTTTGGAATAGTACAAATTGAAGCATCTTCTAGCGCACTAGCTGTTTCTATATAAGAGCCAGTAGAATTAAGAAGAGACAACTGACCAATAAAATCACCCGGTCCATACATTCCTGTCACAAATTCTTTCCCGTTTTCGGTCGTTCGGTATGTTTTTACATTACCACTATCAAGAAAATATAAGTGATGGGCAGCACTACCTTCTGTAAAAACATTTTCTTTATTTTTATATTTCTTTAAGATTCGGTTTTTAGAAAGTTCCTCAAGGTTTAAGTAAGCTGATGCTTCATTAAGAAACTCACTTACACCATGAATACTTTTTGAATATTCCTTATCTAAAAATTTCTTTTTCTTAATGCGGCATGCTATTGCTCCTAATAAATCATCCTCTTCGAATGGTTTGATTAGATAATCGTCTACTCCTAAATTCATCCCTTTTCGGATGTCTGCTTGTCCAGATTTAGCGGTGAGAAATATAAAGGGAATAGGAGCAGTTATCGTGTTTTTGCTTAAAGCATCATATACACCATACCCATCTATTTCAGGCATCATAATATCGCAGATAATAATATCAGGAATATGCTCTAGGGCTTTTTGAATACCAATTTTACCGTTTTCTGCAGTAATAACAACGTAATTCTCTAGTTCAAGAATTTCTGCAGTATTTTCTCGTACGTCCTGATTGTCTTCAATTATAAGTATTTTACTCATTTTTTTTAGTATCTAATGGAAATTCAATATAAAAAGTAGCGCCTTCTTTTAATTCACTTTTAAAAGTAATAGTACCACCCATTAATTCAGTATACTGTTTCACAATATTGAGACCTAAACCAGTTCCTTGAATATTTGATGCGTTGTTGGCACGATAAAACCTTTGAAATATATTGCTTTGATCTTCGATAGGAATTCCTATTCCTTGGTCAATTATTTCAATGTTTACATGCTCATTATTCCTTTTTATTTTGATAATTATCTCTTTATTTTCTTCTGAGTATTTTATGGCATTAGAAACAAGATTATAAATAATATGCTTGAATAATTTTAAATCTAAAAAAGCTTCAATTATTGAATTTTCAGACTGTAGCCATATTGTTTGCCCCTTTTTTTTGATGTCCTCCAATTCTTCGAGTAATGATTTTGTGAATGCAACCAAATCAAATAATACAGGCTGAGCAATTATTTTTCCTTCTTGTAGTTTGCTTAGGGATAGAAAATCATTTAGAATTACGACCAAATTCTTCACATTTGATCTTATTTTAGACACATAATTTATTCTTTTAGCTTCTTTTCCAACACCATTTTGTTTTTCGATTAAAATAGCCGAAGATAAAATGGCGCTCAACGGAGTCCTAAACTCATGGGAAGCCATAGAAATAAAACGCGATTTTAACTCGCTCAATTCTTGTTCTTTTTTTAAGGTATTAAACATTTCAAATTCAGTCTTCTTTTGTAAAGTGATATTATTATAAACTAATAAAACTTGTTCAATAGTATTATTTTCATTGTACAAAGGGGTGGTGTTAATTAGGTAATGATTTTCTCTAAATTCGATCTCATAGGAGAGATGTTCCCCTTTAAGCGTTTTTATAATTTTTTCTCTGGTGATTTTCTTTATTTCATCTGAGACTCCAACAACATCGCCAAGTACGGTCTTGTTCTCCACCAAATTTTCAAAACCCAATGCTACAACCTCTTCCCCTTCGATAAATACGATCCTCAATTTTGAATCAACAACGGCAATAAAACCTTTAGGGAAATTATGAGAAACATTATCTAGCAATTGCTTGCTGCTTAAGGCTTTTTTTTCGGCCTCTTTGGTGACATGAATTTGGTTATTGAGATTTACATTTAATTTGGTCAATTTTTGAACTATAGCATTGAGTTCAGTAGTGCGTTCTGTTACTTTCTCTTTTAATTCAATGGTGTAATTCCGTAAATTTTCTTCACTATCTTTTAGTTGTTCTTCGGCTTTTTTTTGCTTAGTAATATCTTGAATAGTACCATACATTTCTTTTGTATTACTATTCGCATCAGATACAATTTTTCCTTTGGTTAAAACATATCTTAAAGAACCATCGGGTCTAATAATTGTTTTCTCGTATTGATAATCTGTTTGATTTTCGATAGCAATAGCCACTATTTTTAAAGTATTTTCTCTGTCATCTGGATGAATAAAACTACTTAAAGTGTCTTTATTGAGTCGCACATCACCAGGTTCAAGACCGTAAATTCTATAGAACTCGTTTGACCAGCTTCGTTCATTTGTTTGTAAGTTCCAATACCAGTTACCTACATGTGCAATTTGCTGTGCTTCAGCCATTCGGCTTTCACTAACGATTAAGGCATGTTTTGCAGCCATACGCTCTGTAACATCAATAATAAAAGCAATTACTACTTTTTTATTATCTATTTCTGTAGGGCTTAAACTTATTTCTAGTTGAAATTGCGTACCATCTTTTTTTAATCCCCATAAATCCAAATCATGTCCCATGCGTCTTGCCTTGGGTTTTGAATTATAGTTAGCTCTATGAGAATGGTGGTTGTTTTTAAAGCGAGAAGGAATAAGATTCTCTACATCTTCATGAATTAATTCTTGTGAACTGTAACCAAACATTTGCTCACCAGCTGGATTTGCTTTAATTATTATTCCATTTTCATCAATGACTAAAATTCCTTCCACAGAGGAGTGGAAAATATTTTTAAAAAGCAGGTTTTCTTTGGCGCTATCACTCATTTTTACTTTTTTTAAATTCGTCTACTTGTCTTAATTTTGGTAAAGAATCAGGATAGTTTTCTTGTATAAAACCTATGAGTTGTTCTCTCATTTGACAGCGTAAGGTCCAAACATCTGAGGCGTTTTTAGCACTAAACGTACAACGCAATTCCATTGCTCGATCATCGCTTTTTGTAACTAATAGTTCCCCTATTTTTTTATCCCATAGCAGGTTGTCATTTAAAAGTGCTATTAGTTTTGTTCTTAGTTTAGCAACAGGAAAAGTATAATCTACAGAGATAAAAACACTGCCAATTAATTCTCTAGAACTAAAAGTCCAGTTTACAAAGGAGTTGTCATTAAAAAAATTAAGAGGGATAACGAGTCGCCTCCAATCCCAGGTTTTGATCACAACATAGGTAAGTGTGATATCTTCAACAGTACCAAACTCACCTTGAATGACCACTTCATCATCAATTTTTATAGGCTGAGTAAAGGCTATTTGAAAACCAGTAATAAGATTGGCAAGTGATTTTTGGGCGGCAACACCCGCAATAATACCAATTACACCTGCTGAAGTTAGTATGGTTGTACCTAATTTTCTTGCTGCAGGAATATTCCATAAAACAACAGCAATGGCAATAGTGATAATAATGATAATTGAAAAACTCTTCATGAAGCGCAGTTGCGTCAAGACCTTTCTTTCTTTAGCTTGATGGAAGCCATCAATAGTAAATTTTTGCTGTACAATTTCTTCGGCGGCATTTAATAAAGCAATTAAGATCCATGAGAAGTTGATGATAATTAAACTTTCGACGATTGTTTGCCAGTAAGATGCCAAGCCAATAATAGCAAAAGAGCAGTAGATGAATAGAAATGGTAACAGGAATTTAGCTGGTTTTTTTAAATGCTTGAGTAATTGTGCTTTTAAAATGGTTGGTTTCTTTGTGTTACTAAATGTAAGAAGCCAAAATAATCCCCACCTTACAAGTAATCCCAATAAAATGCTGCCTAAAATTACTACGCTGTAAGTAATAATGGGCTCGTAAGGGAGTGATGTTATTATCTTGTTGAGATTCATATGATCTAACAAAAATAAAGTAATGTTTAAATAGAAAGTATGACATTGGTCATCTTTTCTATTTATTTCAAATAACCTCCAAAATCAATTGAAATTGAAGGTTTTTAGTATTTCAAACTCGGATTTCTCTAGTTTTTAAAATGATTTTTCACAAAAGCATCTTTTTCATTATCGGTCATTTTATCGGCAGCTTGTACGTCGATTTTAATCTCCTTAAAATGTAAATCTTTGTTCAAGAAATTATGTAGCTCTGCTTTGGCATTGGTAGGACCAAATAATAGGACCTGATTGTAGTTTAATATGGCTTTGGCAATTTCTTTGTAATAGGCCTCATGCATTTGTTGACGCTTGTTGTGCATTCCTTTTTCGCTGTCACTAAATGCAGCTTCTTTAGTCTCAAAAGTAAAGTTAGAAACGATCGTATGGGTGTTTTCTTTATCATGTAAATCAATTAAATACGCTTTTTCATGATCCATCCAAATGCCTAAGTTTTTATGTAGTTCCATTTTATTTTTTATTTATTGATTAATTATAGGGTAGTGGTACAGTTTGTTTTTTTACCGTTATCAGCTTGATTGCTTGCTAAATGCTGATTACATAAACAACTGTTTCTGGCTGTTGCCAAAAAATTTTTTAAAAATTGAACATTCAGGAATTGCATTAGAGTATAAAACAAAGATTCTGTTTTGTACTGCTATGATACATCCTCGATTATCAAGCTAAAATGATGCTAAGTGTACTAATGCTTTATTAAAGAACTGCACCTTCAAGAATGGGTTCGTTTTTTAGGATTTCTTTTTTTAACTCCTTTTTGACTTTCTTGACTTTTTTAGCACTCTTTTTTTTAATTTTGGTGATGGTTCCTTTAGTTTCTTTATTGATTTTTTTCGCTAATTTTTTAGCAGCCGAATCAATTTTCTTTATTATTTTCTTAGTGCTAGCCTTTGCTAGAATTGCATTAGTAAGAGCGGCAGAAATTTCGCCCGTCATTTTTTTAGATTTTGCTTTCATAACTTTGTTTTAAATGGTTAATTATCAGGATTGGTGAGTGAAAGGTTTCTCCTGAGAATAACAGCTAAGTTCCAATATTATAACAAAAGAAGAAATGACCTAGATCAGTTATAAAATTGATTTTAAACAGTTTATATTTAAATTTGAAAACTACTACTTAACAAATATGTCAGCTAAGTTTATTTATCAAGATATCTACATTTTTGTCCTTTTATTACCAATAACAGTGGTCAATTCTGGGCCTGATTTTTAGACAGAAAATAGTACTTACAATAGACAACCACTAAATTATGTTGCAAACAAGCTTAAATGCCGTAATACTATAGTGTTTATACTCAATATTATGTTATTTATGAATGTCATCTACTGCACGCATGAAATCAGAAGTTGCTGTGTCAGCACTACTTCCATAGCCATCTACCAAAGTTCCTTTTTCATTATCGTCAGTCTCAATAGCATACATAATAGCGCTATCGTCTTGGCTTGATGTTCCTTCAAAGCGATAAAAATGTATTATTTTTATTTGCTTAGGCTTATACTTTTTCTTTGTTTTAAGCGAAGTTAATAGGTCTCCATTAACTTCAAATTGAGATGTAAATCCTAACTTTTCTACATAGGCTAATACTGTTATTAAACTATCCATTTTTATTTTTTCCATGATAAATTAATTTTTACTTCTTCCAATTTTCATTTACGAACTACCTTATTACAAATCGTTTATTTTACTAATTGTATAACTGATGTTGTAAGTGTTGATCATCTTTCAAAGTTGAGCAAATACTTTGAAATTGAAAATGATCTTGATCAGTTAGTATAAAGATTTGTGATAATAAAAAGAATAAATTTTATCGCTGTTAAATTGCTTGTTCTTTAAGTAGGTGTTTTACCCTTAACAAGCAAGAGAGATATTTTATATTTCGATTAAAAATTTTCTGCTTCTTTTCTTGAGAAAAAACTAATGGCGATGTTTTTCAATTGCGATGTAGAATAGTAGTAAGTAGGACGAACAAAAAAACCGTCTCAAAATACTATTGAGACGGTTTAATCAAATTGTTTATTTACTACTATTAAATAGATTTTTTGGCCAGATACCAATCTACCATTTCTAAATCACTGTTTTTTCTTTCTGCTAGTTCCTCTACTGTTTTTGGAGCGGGTACAATTACTTTGTCGCCAGGTTGCCAGTCGAGAGGCATTGCAACTTTATACTCATCTGATGTTTGTAATGCGAGTAGAGAACGCTTGATTTCGGCCATATTTCGACCCACATTTAAGGGATAATACATCATTAAGCGCACTTTACCTTTTGGATCCATGATAAAAACAGCTCTTACTGCTGCTGTTTCACTTTCACCTGGTTGCAGCATTCCGTATTTTTTTGAAACTTCCATACTAATAAGTAATAAGAATAAAATAATGTCGTATTTTGTTGTTAATATATGAAAAATTTACTATATTTATCTCATTATGAGATATGTAACACTAAAAGAAGAAGAGGTTTTGGTACTAGAGCACCTTTACCAAAATAGCCCTAATAATACTGTTAGGAAACGTAGTCAATGCCTTGTTTTATCACATCAAAGACACAAGATTAAAGACTTGGCTTCTATTTTTAAAGTCAGTCGCAGAACGATTGAACGTTGGTTTGATAGTTGGGCTAGTATTGGGGTTGATTCTCTTGCTATATCAGAAGGAAGAGGAGCAAAAACTCTTTTAAAAGACTATACGGAAGAAGTTTCCAAGCAATTAGAACTTCACAATAGAAATTTAAAAAATGTATTAATTTACTTTGAGGAGCAACACAATATTGTCATCTGCAAAAAGACTTTGCAGAATTTTTTAAAAGTTACTGGGCTATAAGTGGAAAAGAGCTAGACTCTCTTTGAAAGGCAAACGCAACGAAGAACAATTTAGATTTAAACAAGAGCAGATAGAAACATTAAAGAGTTTGGAAGATAGCGGTTATATTGATTTATATTTTGGAGACCAAAGTCATTTTGGACTCTCTCCTAATGTGCCTTATGCTTGGCAAACAAAGGATAATCCAATTTTGTTACCCGCTGCTAAAGGTAAATATCAGAATGTAGTTGGATTAATGACCCGTAAAAATAAACTCTATTTCGAAACACTTGAAACAACCTTTAATTCAGATAGAATCATCAGTTTTATGAATCGATTTGTGGAACAAACCATTAAAAAAACCATTGTAATTCTTGACAATTCTCCCATACACAAATCAAAGAAGTTTATGGCTAAAATAGAACAATGGAAAGAAAAAGATGTTTTAATTTACTTTTTGCCACCTTATTCTCCAGAGTTAAACCTGATTGAAATTCTATGGCGGAGAATAAAATATCAATGGTTAGATTTTGATGCTTATAAATCATTCGAAAACCTCAAAGAAAAATTAAATTTTGTCCTGACTAATTTTGGAATAAAATACGACATTAAATTTTAACCATTACTTATCTGCAACAATCGGAAATTCGAATAAAACACCTGTTTTTTCGTTCACGGCATTTACCCAAGCAATGTGCGAGTGAATACTATCGATACTTAATCCCATTAATTTGGTATTGTGTTTTGCAAAGAACTCTTTTTCTAGAGCAAACCCACTCATTTCGGTGGTGCAAACTGGAGTAAAATCAGCAGGATGTGAAAAAAACACCACCCAACTTCCTTTATTATATTCTGAAAATTTTATTTTTCCTGTAGTGGTTACCGCTTCAAAATCTGGAGCCATATCACCAATTCTCGGCATTGAAATTATTTGATCTTCCATTTTTGTATGTATTTAGTTGATTATTTTACATTTCAAATTTAGTGTAGATTTAATTAATGTTATGTGACAAGAGTCATGTTGTAGTAATTAAATTTATCGTAAAATTGTAATTAATAGTTTCTAATTATAGTTGTATTAATATACTCTATTAGTAAAAAGAGACTCTTGTGATAAATGTTACACTTCTTTTGGCTATTAATAAATAGTTTTACAAAAACTTAAAAACGCATCATGAAAAAAATCGTTATACTTTTTTCGGTAGTTCTACTTTTCTCTTGTAATATGAAGAAGCATTCGTATCAAGATATTGACAACGCTACTAGTTTTGTTTATCAACCCCAAGAGGCCAAAGATTTAATGGAGAAGCACTGTTACACCTGCCATAGTCCTACTGCAGCTGAGGATGAAGGGAGAATCGCACCGCCATTTGTTGCTATTAAAGCACGTTATATTGATAAGGAAGGATATAACAAAGCCGAATTTATAAAAGCAATTTCTGAATTTGTAGCAAATCCTACAGATGATAATGCTTTACTATATGGAGCAGTGAGAAAATTTGGCGTGATGCCAAAACAAGTTTTCCCTGATAGTGCTACCGTAAAAATTGCCGCATTTATGTATGATTATAAAGTGGAAGCGCCGGCATGGTTCAAGGAGCATTGGCAAGGTCACGGAAATACAGATTGGGAACAATCAGGTAAAGAGTTTGTTGCTGCTGCAAAAGAAAAAACTTATGCAGATATAGGTTTAGAATACGCATTGGGAACCCAAAAGGTTTTAGGTAAAAATCTAATGGGAACCATCCAAAAGAAAGGAACTATAGAAGCAATGGCTTTTTGTAATATTCAGGCCATTCCATTAACAGATAGTATGTCCGTGAATTACAACGCAAAAATCAAACGTGTTTCTGATAAAAATAGAAATCCAAACAATAAAGCAAATGCCGAAGAATTGATTTATATCGAGAAATTCAAGAAAGATTTGGCAGCAAATAAAGAACTTAAACCAGTCGTCGTAGAGAAAGGCGATAAAGTACATTTTTACTACCCTATACCAACTAATGCTATGTGTTTGCAATGTCATGGTACGTCTGATAATATTAAACCAGAAGTACAAATGAAAATAAAAGGATTGTATCCAAATGATTTGGCAACGGGTTATAGTGAGAATGAAGTAAGAGGAATTTGGAGTATTGTATTTGATAAAAAGTAAGTTATGGAAGAGTTAAGAATAAAAGAGGTTTGCCCAACAAGCACATTAGAATTAATTAAACGAAATTATCTATTGCTCGATGTTCGTGAAGAAAAGGAATTTGATCAGTTTTCGTTTGATATTCCGCGTGTTTTACACATTCCAATGAGTCAATTGGCTTTAAGAATGAACGAAATCCCAAAAGAGGAGAAAGTAATTGTGGCGTCTTTATTAGGTGAGCGTAGTTTGCAAGTAGTAACATTGTTAAGTGATTATGGCTTTACTAATTTGTTACAAATGAAGAAGGGCCTTTCAAAATGGGCTCAAAAAGGTTATCCTATAAAAGGGGAAACTACTATTGAAAAAAAGTCCTGCTGTGGAGGCGAATCAAAATGCAATTAAAATGACGAAAAAACAATATATTTTTACAGGAGTTGGAGTAGTGGTAGGTCTGATTGCGGGGTATGCTTATTATCATTTTGTAGGCTGCGCTTCAGGTACTTGTGCCATTACCTCAAAGCCGATAAATAGTACTTTATATGGTGGTTTAATGGGTGGTTTGTTATTTAATATGTTTGTAACTTCACCAAAAAAGAAAGAAAACAATGAGTGATTTTTGGAACGAACGATATGCTGAAAACGAGTATGCTTACGGAATTAAGCCCAATCAATTTTTTGCAGAATCGATTTCTAAATTGCCTGAAAACGGAAAAATAGTATTTCCTGCCGAAGGAGAAGGTCGCAATGCCGTTTTTGCAGCAAAAAACGGATTTGAAGTTTTTGCTTTTGATACGAGTATTGAAGGTAAAAAAAAGGCAGACAAGCTAGCTAATGATCAAGGTGTAAAGATTGATTATCGCGTTAGGATACTAGAAGAATTAGATTTTGAACCCGCTTCTTTTGATGGAGCGGTTTTTATTTATGCTCATTTTCCAAAATCTATTCGTGCAACGATTCACAAGCAAATTGAAGAATTGTTAAAACCGAATGGAGTACTAATTTTTGAGGCATTTAGCAAAGAACAATTGCAATATCCTTCTGGCGGACCAAAAGATCTTGAGATGTTATTTTCTGAAGAGGAGATCAAGGATGAATTTAAAAACATTGAGTTCGATTTCTTAAAAACAGAAATTATCGAATTAAGTGAAGGGCCTTATCATCAAGGTAAAGGATCAGTTGTTCGATTTATAGGCAAGAAAAAATGATAAAAACTTGGAAAGATTATTTATTTGTAAGCATACAATTCCTATTATTTGGATTGTATGCTTTCGATTTTTTACCCTCTTTTGACCTTCCACAATCAGTAAAATACATTGGATTGCTATTTGCCATTATAGGTTTTATTATCTCAGCACTTTCGGTCTTGCAGCTCAACAAAAATTTAACCGTTTTTCCAACGCCTAAAACTGATTCTGAGTTAATCACTTTTGGAATGTACAAACTTAGTCGACATCCTATTTACACAGGACTTATCTTGTTTACGTTTGGATATGCCTTTTATAAAGTTTCATTTTTAAAATTAGTCATTGCTTTCGTACTATTGCTTTTATTTTATTTCAAAACAAAATATGAAGAGCAACAATTACTTCAAAAATTTTCTGATTATAAAGAGTACCAGAAAAAAGTAAACCTATTTTTTCCTAAAATCATAAAGCCTCAAGAATAACTTGAGGCTTTATTGTGTTTTAAAATTTATAGTTTACAAAGAGTGTAAAGTTTCGACCAGGCTCCGTAATAGGAACTCTTCCAAAACCGGCTACATTGTTGAAAGCAAAGGTTAAATGATTGTTGTAATACTGATCAAACACATTTAAAAGTCCCATTCCAATAGAGACTGATTTTATAGGCTTGTAACCAATGTTTAAATCCATCACTTCATAACCTGCGGTAGTAATTTCATCATAACTAGTCGAAATTTTGTTTTGTTTGGCTGTCAAGGTGTACAACGCTTTGGCCCAGAACTTCTTGTATTCATAACCCAATTTTATTCGCGTTACTAATGGTGGAGTTAGTGGCAAGCTTTCATTAAAATCTTTATTTTCGGTATAGGTGTATGAAACCTCTGTTCCAAAATTAAAATGCTCATGGAATGCAATGTTTCCGTAGGCTTCAAAACCTGTCTTCAAGGCCTTGTCTATATTCCTAAAAACCTTAGGATTTACAGGTGGCGTAGTCGAGTTGTATTTTCGAGTTAAAGAGGCATCAACAACGCCTAGAATATAGTTTTCATAAATAGAATAAAATACTGATGTTCCATATTGAACCGAATTAAAGAAACCTTTTAAGTTTGTTTTTCCGTCAAAACTCAGTTCAAATTGATTGTTGACTTCAGGTTTTAAATTTGGATTCCCTACGTATTCATAAGCATCTCTTCCAATGTTGAAAAAGGCAATAAAGCGTTCTTCTATATTGGCTGCTCTAGTTCCTCGACCAAAAGAAGCTTCTACTTTATAATTGGGATTAAAAAGGTATTGGTACGAAACTGTTCCGCTATAAATGGTCTCATTTCTTTTTTCTAAAGATGGATACAAAGCAGAAAAAGTTGGGTCTAAATCATTAGCATCTGAAGTAATAAAATCCAAGCGAGAACCAATAGTCAACCAAGATTTATCAGAAGCTTTAATTTTTGTTTCTGCAAAATAACCAAAGTCATTCGAGTAACTATCTTGCCAAACTTTATCAAAGAAAGCAATAGGAGTAGCAAGCGTATTTCCCATCATATCAACTTTAACCAAACGATCTCTACCGCCTTCTCGAGACAAATTGACCATATCGATACCAGTAAATAATTGCACTTTGGAACCAAAATTCCATTCTGTTTCAATTTTCCCGCCATAGGTTAGAGCATTTACCTTTGAGACTGCTTCTGAATTCGCAAAACTAGCTCTTCTTGAATTGGTCATAATATGATCTACACACGAGTAGTAAACCTTAGAAGTTAATCCTTTGAAATAATTGCTGTTTGTTTCTAGTTTATAATCTAGATTAACCATCGTACTATTGTCCTCATCTGTATCCATTGGTAAGCCAGCATGTAGCACATCACGACCAAAATTTTGACGTAATGTTGCTTGTAGACGCTGGTTGTCTGTGATTTGATAACCCGTTTTTAAGCCATAACTAATACTTCTAAACGAGGACGGAATTTCGTTTTGATTTCCGTCTTCATAGTTCCCATAATCGCGATAACTGAAGTTTCCAGAAAAGTCAAACTTTTTAATTTTACTGTCTAAAGTAAACATGTTTACCATAGAGTTCCCATTACTTTCATATCCTGAAGAAAGACTCCCACTAAGCAGCTTAGTGTTGTTAGCTGGAGATTTTGAAACTAAATTAATAAGTCCTGCAAAAGTGTTTCCGTAGCGAACAGAAAATGGGCCTTTTATGATTTCGATTTTAGTAATTTCCTCAGGATTAACCAAGGTAGTCACAGGATCCATACGGTTGGGACAAGCATGAAATGCTTTAGTTCCGCCATCGATCTGAACATTGAGTTGCTCGTATTGTGACGCTCTAAAAGCAGGGTCTACCGCATAATTGCCTCTTTTTATGAGATGAAAACCATTGATATCTTCAAACAATTCACCTGAATTTTTAGGCTGTACGACTTTTTCAGAGAAGTCTTGTTTTACAATAACTTGAGCGGGATTTTTTATAGACGAACCACTAACTAGGACCTCGTTAAGCAGCGTGACCTTGATAGAGTCTATTTTTTGTGGTGCTTTTTGAGCATAACCGTTTAGCGCGCCTAATATCGTTAAGGCACAGATAATTTTTTTCATTTTAATAAATTTGATTAAACATTCTAGCTATTAAGCTGTTGCGTTGTTAGACCAAATTTTGAGGAGGATGTTCTGGCGGATAGTTTATGTGAACCTGAAATAAATCTTTTTTAGAATAGATCTTTTTCTTTTGTGAATGAATCAAATCAGTACTTGCATAGGCAGTCAAAGGACATAAAAACAAAACTTCATTGTCTGCAAATGATTTTTTTGATGAGTCCTGATTGTCTTGTTCTTTACTAATTTTTTTTAAATGACATTTACCGTTGCATTTCAGTTCTGGTTTTGCCTTATTTTCACAAAATTGCTCTGTAAAACTTTCGTTGAAAAATGAATATTCAAATTGTAAAATGGTCGTTTTCAAATTAAAACATACAATGCTAATTAGGATTAAAAAGAGAAGACTATTTTGAATTAATTTGTTCATTCCTGTTGAAAGTTATGCGATTTTCAAGGTTGTTTTGCTCTTTAATATAAGCAACATGAAAGGAGTATATATTGCTAAAATCAGATTCTTTTGAGTAAAAACAATAGTTTGTTTTACTTATAAATCGATATAGCTAATATATTGTAAAGATAGATCGTTAAGATAGATTGTACTGTGACATTTGTTACAGTGTAGCTCTTTAATTGTGGTTCTCGTTTAGATCAAAAGGCTAATTTTTTAAATACTTTTTCTTGAAACCGTCTGGGGTATAATTTTCATATTTTTTAAAAAAGCGTCCAAAATAAGAATTGTCTACAAAACCTAATTCGTATGCAATTTCAGAGGCTGTCTTTTTTTCGTGAATGAGCAAGCGTTTCGCTTCAATTAGAATTCGGTTGCGAATTAAATCACCAGCAGAACTGCTAGTTACCTCGTTGCAAATAGCATTTAGGTAATTAGGTCTAACATGTAAAAGAGAAGCATAATCTTTAACAAAATGCTTCTCTTTGTAATACTTGTCAATTAGCTCTTCAAAGTGGTGAATCAGTTGGAGTGATTGACTAAATTCTGCGTTTTTGTTTGCAGGTTCAAATAATCTATTAAGATCAATCAACATAATATTAAGTAACGAACGCAAGGATTTTTCGAAATTAACTTCAATACTATTGAACTCCCGTAACATCCAAACGGCTATAGACTCAATATGATTAAATTTTTCTTCAGATATGGTTAGGTATGGCTGAGTATGTCGATAGCTTAGAAATGAAAATTCACTAAGCTGATAATTCTGATATCTTAAAGCAAAAAAGTCACTTTCGAATACCAAAACATAGCCTTCGATGCTTTCATAATTAAGCCATTGATGTACTTGCCCAAGATGCAGACAAGTTACTGAAAAAGGGGCAATGTCAAATTCTTTGAAATCTATTAATTGAGATCCATGATTTTTTTTGTTAAGCAAAATCATATAATAATTATGACGATGTGGAGTGTTTAATTGATGCATAAATTTTAAAAAATCTGCAGTAGTATAAACAGCAAATTTCAGCTCATTTTGAGCAACTTCACTACAACTGACATTTTTTATTTCGCACATATTTATTTATCCTAATGATGTTATTAAATAATAGATCGCCCAAGCAATAAAAGCTATGATACCAGAAATTAACCAAGAAGGAACACTTTTAGGCGTTTCGCTACCATCGATCAAAAATGATTTTTGATTCCCTTTTCCGTACGCATTAATCATCAACGGTAAAACACCATCAACTTCGTCATTGTCTTTTAATCCCTCAACAGCAATTGCGGGACCATTCCTAACTTTAAAAGGGATCACTCTAATTCCTTCTTTTCCAGTAGGGTCTTTACTAACTATTTTTAGTTGGTGTAATCCATCGGTTAATTTGCGAGTATCTAATTCAAAATTTACAGGTGCTTCAAACTCTCCTATTGGCTGAATATCATCATCAACAAATATAATCACTTTACTTTTATGGTCCATATTATTCAAAATTTATAATGGTTCTTTTAATATGATTATCGTTGTTTTCTTTTGGTTTTACCAAGTATTTCACCGCATAAAACAGTGTTAGAGCTACAAAGGCAACCATGCCCCAAACAATTACATAATCTAGATTACTTTCTGGACCAGCTCCATGAGCAATTCCTTTCAAAATCTTTGGTTGCTGTTTATCACACATCGGACAAGCGTAGGTGATACCCGAAAATACCAGTAGTAGTGTTGTGTATATTGACTTTTTCATCTTTGTTTTATTTAAGGTTTTGGTGCGCTTAATTTGGCAAGTTCCATCAATTTTTTAACTTGATCCGGAGTTACTTTTTTAGCATTATTTCCCCAGCTTGTTTTTTCGTGATTCATAATGGCCGCAATTTCTTCTGCAGATAGATTAGCATTGGTTCCCACGGCTGGCATTTCGCCATAATCTTCTCTAGCATTGTAACCGTTCATGATAATACCAACCATGATTTCAGGATTGTCATCCAATACAATTTTGCTTCCTTTCAAAGGAGGGAAAGCACCCGGAAGCCCTTCTCCGTTTTGTTGGTGACACGCCATACAATTTGCACCATATAAGTCGCTTCCATTTAATTCTACCGGAGCACCCGTAGCTGCTGCAGTAGCTTCTGCCTTTTCTATTTTGTATAAAAAGATAGGGTCTGGTGTTCCGTCAGGTAATTTAACTTGTCTTAAACTTTTTAAATAAGCCACCAAGTTCAATGCGTCTTGAGTAGCTACCACAACTCCTTTTTGACCGTGTAGAAATTCTTCGGGAACATTAACTTTGATATCGCCTTTTTCAGCTTTATCCTTGATTTCAAATAACCAAGGATATGGCGCCATGATTGATTGAGGCATTACCGTTCTAGGATTGAATAAATGGACTAAATGCCAGTCTTGGCTCGGTTGTCTGTCTCCAATATTGGTTAAGTCAGGACCTGTACGTTCAGTTCCCATCAAAGTACCTGAATTTTGCCAAATACTTTTTCTAGTGCTGTAAGCATAGTCGGAGGCAATCCCGGGGCGACTTCCCCACGTCTTATCCATATCTACATTACGTACTTGTTGCGTGTGGCAACCTACACAGCCATTGCTTATGTATATTTGCCTTCCTGCTTCTTCCTGCTCTGTAAGTGGCACACTTCCATATAAAGGCGCGCTATTTTCTTGATTGTATAATGATGGAAATACGGCTACAAATAGCGTTAATGTGCCAAATAGGGCAGTAGCTAACGTAAAAAGTTTTTTATGATCGTGAAATATACTCATCGTATTTAAATTTTAGGTTCAACTGAATTAGCTTCTAAATCTTGATTGATTATTTCGAATGCTTTTTCTTTTACATCTATATCAGTAGAAGGGCGCATCATTTTGTACATATTATAAGCCAAAACGATATGAGACAACCACATCAATGTTCCGCCAATAGCTCTCCATAACCAGTAAGGTCCCATAAGTACAACGCTATCAATAAATGGTTTTCCTTCGGCCCACATTAATCCTTTTAAAGTACCACCAATCATCAACGGAATAGTATAAAATTGTAATCCTATTAATGCCAACCAAAAATGAGCACCAACTCCCAATTGTGGTGGTTCTTTTCCTGTAAGACGTGGTACAATAGCATAGATACTACCAAAAAGTAAAAAAGTTATAATTCCGTACATCGTAATGTGCGAGTGCGCAATGGTAAAGTCAGTAAAGTGCCAAATTAAATTGGTAGATCGAAAGGCTTCGGCTGTTCCTTGATAAGAACCAGTGAAATAATAGATAATTCCAACAAAAAAGAATGGCAATGAGTAACTATTACTAATCTTGCTCCAAGATCCCTTCATAGTCATCAAATAATTAATGGTTCCAGAAGTAACCGGAATTAGCATCCCAACACTACCAACAATTGCTACTGTTTGCAACCACCATGGCAAGGCACTAAAGACAAAGTGATGTGTTCCAATAACGGTGTAAAATAAAATTTGTGACCAAAAAGCCAATACACCTAAACTATACGAATATATAGGTTTGTTGACTTGCTGAGGCAATAGATAATAGAGTACACCAAGCATAGAAAACATAAACCACATTCCCACCGCTTGATGCATATAGTATCCCTGTACGATTGTTTCACCAATTCCGTCTTGCCCCATCGGGATGTATGCTATTGTAGCTACAATCAGGATGAAAATATAAGAAGCTACTATAAACCAGTTCGAAATATAAATTTCGTGCGTTGTACGTTTTGCTATAGTTTTAATAAAGTTTATCACAGTAAGCAACAATCCGTAGGCCCACACTGCCATAATTGGCCAAATGATTTCACGGTATTCACCTCCACCATTATTGATTCCGGCCATAATCGAAATAGCACCTACAAACATAGCTGAATTGACAGCAATAAGTGCTTTCCATCCGTTTTTAATACTATTTAATGGAGCATTACTAACCATAGGAACGATGTAATAACCCAATCCCATAATACCTATCGTTGACCATGCCCAAAAAACGAGGTTCGTATGCACGGCACGAAGTCTACCAATACTCAACCAACTATAATTGTCAGCATCTGGAACAATAAATTTTATACCAACATATTCTCCAACACTACTACCAACGAAAAGCCAAAAAACGGCAGTACCCAAATACCATAAAATTAATCGAGTTAATTCGGGATCAATTTTAGGACGTTTAATTGGCGGTCTTTTTGAGGCAAAAAAGCGATAATTAGTTTCGGTACTAATATTTTTCAATAACCCTTTTGAATCGCTTGCAGTCTCATTACCGGATAATTCATTTGGTTTAATGGTGTATTCTAGTTTATTTTTGATTTCATCTAAATCGGCATCACTTGGAATATTTTCTGTTTCAGAAATATAGGCAGCAAACTCTTTCGCTTCGTTTATTTTTTGATTATTGACATAATTTTTAAAGCCAGTAGACACCTTTGCAGCTAGATAAACCAATGCCAAAAACAACGGAATAAAAATCAATACCAACGTAATTAATACTCCTGGTTGCGAAAAAAGATCTTCCCTTTTTGCAGGAGCAGTTTCAGCAGACATTATTTGTGGTACTAATGATAGAAAACCAAGCACCAAAAATGAAGTTCGGTTACTATTTTGGTTGCGTTTTTTCTTCAATACCTCAATATCAGATTCATTCAAATTAGTGATGTATTTTTTGAATTTCTCTTTTTGAATTTGTGATTTCTGATCCAAAAAATAGTTTGTATTCGAAGAAAGTTTTACTACTAAAAAAAGAACCAACACAACTGCTATAATAACAAGTCCTGTTAATATTCCGATAAAACCGATAGACTTGTTTGGGAAAAAACTAACACCCTCATCTGTTTGAGCAAAGGTTATAATGGGCTGCAAAAAAAATAGCAGAGCGAGAGTAATTAACTTTACTTTAGGTTTAAAAAAAAGCTTTTTAGTCTTGAATTTCATAATGATCCTTATTTAAATGATTATGCAAATTTGAAACTAAAAGAGACTTTTATAATGGTGATAAAAGACGTATTGATGGTACTTTTTACTTTTTAGATAAAAACATGAGATATATCATTTTTTTAATAATAAATTTTAAGAATTGTTTAATGAATGAAATGCTAGAACCCATTTTATTCAGAAAACATATGAAGAATTGGTGGGGTCAAAACAACCAGCAGAACTGCTAGTTAGCTCGTTGCAAATAGCATTGAGGTAGTTAGGTCTAACATGTAAAAGTGAAGCATAATCTTTAACAAAATGCTTCTCCTTATACTACTTGTCAATTAGCTTTTCAAGGTGGTGAATCAGTCGTAGCGATTGACTAAAATCTGCGTTTTTGTTTATAGGTTCAAATAACTGATTGAGATCGATCAACATAATATTAAGTGGTGATCGCAGGATGTTTCGAAATTAACTTCGATACTATTGAGAATGTTTAATATTCAAACGGCTATGGACTTAATAGGATTAATTTTTCTTTACAGATGGGGAAATTTACAAATTCTTTAGGCAAAGAATTCAACACTGAAAAAGTAGACTGCATTTATGCTTATTATTGAATTACAAGTTTGAATAAACGAGGAAATTCATCACCAAAAATACTTACTCTAGTTTTAATATTTAGTTCGATTAAAATTAGTTCGATACAGAGGTAATTCTATCGGAGGCCAAAATATATGTAGGCTGTAATTTTAAAGCGGTTTGATAACTTTCTATTGCTAAGTTGATATTAGATTTTTTTAAAAATAAATCACCTCGATTAACATAAATCATTGCACTTTTTGGCTCTTTAGTCAAGGCGGTATCAAATTCTTTTTCGGCTAAATCATCCTGATTGTTATTTGCGAAAATAGTTGCTTTTAAAAAATAGGCAAAACTCCAATTTGGATATAATTTGATCAATTCATCTGCTGTTTTAACTGCATCATCAAAATTATTTATTTGCGATAATACTCCTATTTTGCTTACATAAAACCACTTATTTTTTGGTTCTAAAGCTATCGCCTCTGAAAATAAATGTACTGCATCATCATAATCTTGAACTCTTAGGAACATTTTTGCCTTAAAATTTTTTACATCTGCGTTTTTGGGCATTAATTGATCTAATTGATTGGCTAAGAGTATCGCTTTATCAAAATCCTTCATTTTTACTGCAGAGGAAATGGAAGCGTTAATATCCTTGGCTGCTTGTGGAAAATGACTAATTCTTTCTTTTAGAGCATTGTTTTCTTGTAATAATTCTTGTTTGAAAACATCGTCAAAATCTTTAAATTCTAAAATTTGACTGTATGTTTTTTGATTATAAATACATACGAATAAAAGAAAATATAAAATTGATTTCTTCATGATATAAAATTATTTCTTTAAATTTTAATTTTTTTTATGCTAACATTTTATCAAAAATAGAAAGTTGGTTAGAACCTAAAGCTCTAAAAAAGTGTATGTGGTAAAGCTATGTCTATTTTTAAATCCAGATACTAATATTGTGTCTTTTCTAACAATTACTTTGAAAAATTCTTTTTTTCTTCGATAAGAATTATAACTTTTTAATTTTAATGTATCTTCGCAAATTTTATAAATATTTGGAGAGCTTTCGCTAATTTTACCTTTATAAAAATTTATCATTTCTTCTTTGCTATAAAAACCTCCAGAATTACTCCAAGTTCCATTCTTAAAAAAATGATAATAAAAATATCTGGTAAAGTAGACGATTGTGTCTTTTGCAGGTATTAATCCCTTAAGTGCTGGATGACCTCTTGAAGAATAAATTTTGGAATAGTTTGCTGCTTCATATTTGAAATATTCATCAGAAGAGGCAATATAGATACCATTAGTTTTTAAAAGCAAATTTGAATCTAAATTGACGTCTTTATATTTTTCTTGTTTATTTCCTTTGGAATTGTGCAAAGTAGACCTTTTGACTCCATGACAACTAACTAAAAAATAAAGTAGTATAAAATAAGATTTAAACATGTTATTGTTGTGCATTTGTAGCTACCATTTCCATTATAATTCTTTATCTAATTGCTAGCATATCGATCCCATAAAAATAGTACATAATTTGAATAAAAAACGATAGTTTGCCAAAATTCGTAACTTATTAGAAGCTGAAACAATAAAAATAAGAGTGAAATTTTATACCAATAGTAGTGAAATAGGTGGTATCTACTTGGAATTATTTACTAAAGAACAGGTCCATTGCACTATTTTATAGCAAAAGCTAGAGTTACTCTTGCTATCAGTATAAAGGTTAATAACAATGGCTTGAGAGTTTCCGTATATCTTAGATGCAATAGGTGCGATAAATGCTTGATTCGAGATGACAAGAAAAGCATAAATAGGTATATTGAGCAGTATTTATTTAGTATGTTATGAATAAAAAACCCTGTAAACAAGCTGTTTACAGGGTTTTTTGTGGAGTCGCCGAGAATCGAACTCGGGTCCAAACAAGCAACTAAAAGGCTTTCTACGGGCTTATTTCCTGATTGGATTTTCGATAACAAGCTAGGCCAGAAACAGCCACTTATTACTTATCTTCTTAATTTTGAAATCCACCCGAAGCTCATGGAAATCTAGGTTTATTTTTACGGTTCTCCTGAATAGAACGCCACAAACCAAGGCTTTCAAGGAGAATCCAGCTTTCCTATCTGATAGGAACGTGGCGTAATCGTACTATAATTCGGATTATGCAGCTAAAGCGTAGTTATTTTCGCCGTTTAAAATGGTGAGATCTTATATTAACGAGCAAGGTCTCAATGCTCGGCCTGCTTACTTTTCAATTCGACTTGCTGTCAAAACCAGTCGACCCCAGTATGATGCAAAAAATTGCGTGTGCAAAGATATTCTTTTTAACCGAACTACAAATTAGTTCTACTTTTTATTTAGCAAAAATCATTCCTCAGTTTCAGATTTAGCCACATCAAACGGATAATCGCCAAACAAAGGTGCTAAATTTTTAATTTGATAAGTAGTTCTTGTAAATTTATTAGACAAAGCAATAATGGTTACTTTTTCTGGCGGTAATGTGACGTACATAGACGTGTTACCATGCCACCAGCCTGTATGGAAATAAAAATTCTGACCTGTCGGCCAATTAATCATGCGCATTCCTAAACCATAATTACGAGTTCCTTGACGTTCGTTGCTATATCCGGTAAACGCTTTTTTTAATAATGCAGGATTAAAAAATTCGAGATCATTTCGGCCCATATCAAATTTCAATAAATCTCGAGGTGTAGAGTACACGTTTTTATCACCATAGATAGCATCTAAAAAATCCCAACCATAGAGTACAAGATTGCCTTTGTACGACGGATTTGCGGTTTGACGATCCTTGTCATAATCAAATACGTAACTATCATTCATTCCCAAGGGTTTAAAAATGATGGTTTTCATGGCATCTTTATATTTCTGTCCTGTCACTTTTTCGATAATCAAAGCCAAAAGCGCATAATTAGTATTGCAATAACTAAAATGAGTATTTGTTTTGTATTCTAAAGTTATTTTTTTTGAACTTAAAAGCGTCAAGATATCTTGGTTTGTCAAAATTTTGTGACCGTCCCAAACTTCTTTTTTATCTGTAAAATAGGAATATTTTCGAATACCAGAACGGTGATTTAATAATGTTTCTATCGTAACATCTGGATAAGGAAAACCTTTCAGCAGCGTGGTTACTTTTTGATCTAAAGCCAGTTTTTTTTGATCTACCAATTTCAAAATAGCAGTAGCTGTAATAACCTTTGATACAGAGGCTACATGAAGCGCACTTGTGCTAGTCATAGCAGTATTGGTCTTTTTATTGGCTATTCCTTCGTATTTTTCATAAATAATCTGACCATTTTTGGCTACCAAAAAACCACCATTCATACTGTTATTGGGCCAGTTTTTGTTGTAAAAACGATCAATAGCCGCTTTTTTATTGTTGATAAATTCGGAAGTTAATTTTGGACCTTCCTTCAAAGCGAATTCCTTTTTTATATTTGCTCCTTCAGCTGTGTCATAATCACCATCATTCTTTCCTTTACATGATGTAAAAAGGAAAAAGAGCAAAAGTAATTGTGGTATATTTGTTTTTTTTATAAGAATCATCATAATGGTGCTAGAGTCACAAATATAAAGAATCGATATCTTTTGATATAATTATTTAGGTTACATTTAAGTTTTTATTTTCGAAAACAAATTTGTAAAAAGCTATTGAGTTGAGGTTCAATACTTCACTGTTTGTGAGCTGAAAATTGGTTTGGAGGCCTATTTTGGATATTATTTTCGAATAAAAAAAAAGACAAGATCCTATTATACTTTAAAAGGTGATGAAAGGATAATAAAATTAATGATACAATACTATTATATATGAAATTTGGAATATTAAAAGAAAGAAAGAATCCGCCAGACCGAAGAGTTATTTTTTCACCAGATGCTTTGGCGCAGCTTAAGTTAGCGTATCCAAATTTTTCTGTTGTTGTAGAAAGCTCCAAAGACAGAGTTTTTACAGACGAAGAATATCAATTTGCAGGTATTGAAGTAGTGGATAATCTAAGCGACTGCGACACTTTGATTGGTGTCAAGGAAATTCCAGCTGATGATTTGATGGCCTATAAATCCTATATCTTTTTCTCTCACACGATAAAAAAGCAAGCGCACAATCGTGAAATGCTACAGTCTATTATTCGAAAAAACATAAATTTGTTTGATTTCGAGACCATGGTAGATGCAAATAATCGAAGGTTAATTGGCTTTGGGCAATACGCGGGTTATGTGGGTATCTACAATAGTTTTCGTGCTTTTGGTCAAAAGTTCGAACTGTTTAAATTACCAAAAGCATCCACTTTGAGCGGTAAAGAGGAGCTCATTAGACATTTAAAACGATTGGTATTACCTCCGTTAAAAATCGTAATCACAGGTAAAGGAAAAGTGAGCAACGGAATAAAAGAAATCCTAGAAGAAATCAAAATTAAGGAAGTAGCTCCAGATCATTTTTTAACCAAAAAATACGCGCAGTCTGTCTTTACGCAATTGGCAGTCTCAGATTATTACAAGCATAAAGAGGGTAATGCATTTGATTTTTTAGATTTTAAAGAGAACCCATCGGCACACGAATCTGATTTTGAAAAATACAGCCAGGTAGCAGAAATGTATGTTTCGGGGCATTTTCATGCACCGGGTTCTCCAGAGATTTTGTCTCGAGAAATGTTACAATCAAAAAACAGCAATATTAAAGTGATTGGTGATATTTCCTGTGATATTGACGGACCAATCGCAAGCACAATACGATCTTCAACGGTTGATGAACCTTTTTATGGTTATTTGCCATCAGAGAACAAAGAAGTGGACGTTTTTCATCCTGCTGCAATTGTTGTCATGGCAGTTAGTAATTTACCAAGTGAACTGCCTAGGGATGCTAGCGTAGGTTTTGGCGAAATGTTTATTCAGCATATTATGCCAGCCTTTTTTAATGAGGATAAGGACGGAATTCTAGAATGTGCTCAAATTACACAAAAAGGAAAATTGATGCCTCGCTTTACTTTTTTAGAAGAGTACAGTAAATAGTAGAATACTAGAGCGAATATTTTTCACCTATTGCGACATAGTAGAGGAGTAGTCAAAAAAGGGTTTTACAGGGATATTTAGTTCTCGAAAATTAATCAAAAGGAAGTGGAAGCAGGGTTTAATCGAGTGTAGTCGAGCTGTAATATGCGGTTTTCGACTTCACTCGAACTTAAGTAAGGCATACTTCATACAGGATTGAAAGACTTGTTTTTTTAATTGGTCATTTTTCTCCTAGTAGTGTGTTACAAAGGCGCTATTTTAGATTCTCCAATTATTTTTTTATTACTGGTGTTCAAGTTCACTGAATTTTTCAATCATGGCATTACCTTTTTCGGTTTCTCCTGTCTTTATCAATGTAGCACCATATCGATAATAATACACGGGCTCTAGCTTAGTTTTTATTCCAAACAATTCGTTGTACCATCTCGCAGCTTTGTCCATTTTTCCACTAAAGTAAAAGGAATCGGCAATAACTCTAAACAAGTAGGCAGAACGGTATCCTTTTTCAGCTACTCGTTCATAAGTCTCAATAATGTTCACATACACAGCGGTAACTTTCTCTCCGTTTTCTCTGCGTTCTTCTTTTTTAATATTCGAAATTAATACATTTAATGCTGCTTTTTCAGCCTCTTCATCAACTTCATTGTACTTTTCATTTGTTTGAACATATTCATTTACCTTTTTTTCTTCAATTTGTTTTGCAGTTGGTTCAATTTTTCCAACAGGTGTAAAAACTGGTCTTGCACCATTCTTTGCACCTTTATCACCTAGCTTCAAAACAGGAGTCAAATTACGAACATTCGGTTTTGCAACTTCAGTCGTTACTACATTCTTTTCTTCGATTACTGGACTGCTTTTAGAAGTTGGTTTTTCAATTGCAGCTTCAATAGGCTTTGAGGTAGTTTGAACCATTTCTTGTTTTGAAACAACAGCTGTTAAGGTAGGTTTTGAAATTGAAGGTAATGGTTTTTGCTCTGCAACTTTGGTCGTTTCAGTTGTATTTGTAACTGCTTCTTTTTTTATACTAGGAGAAAGAGTTGTTTTCTGCGAGCTATTTGTGGCAATGATTACTTCTTTTTTAGCTTCAGTCGCAGTCTTAGTTACTGCTGTCTTTTTAGGTTCTGCAACAGTTTTGTTCGCAACAATGACTTTTGGTTTTTCTGTAACAGCTGTCTTGATTGCTTCTGCCTTTTTTGGAGTAGATTCGCTACTATTATTTTCTACAGGAGTTACGACAGTTTTGGAAACTTTGTTCGGTTCATAACTTACTGCCGTTGATATGTTTCCGCTGGATTCCTCTTTAGCGTCTGGATCTATTATCACAGAATTTGTAGTAGCTAGAGTGGGATATTTTTTTTCGGTAAATGTTTCTTTCTTATACACGGGAGTGATGGTGCGCACATTATTGGGACCAAGTTCGTCACTACTGATTAAACTTAAATCAGAGACAGTATAACTTGTTTTTGTACCACCAAAACTTTAATTGACATATTCTTCAACTTGATAATAAAGTAATTTTCGAGTTTCTGTGGTAACAATAGCTTTATTGTTTTGACTGTATAATTCGCTACAAGCCAAACCCGTCATGCTGATCAATACTATTTTGATTGCCTTTTTCATAGTGAATAAGAATATAATAATTAAATTCAAAATTGAAACTACAGCAGAGCCTAGTCAAAAAACTCGGTCAATTGTAATTAGTGCGATCTGGGGAGTGCAAAATTTTATTCGAAAAAGATGTTGTAGGTGTCTCTTCAGAATGAGATCTAAAAAGTAGTAGTATTTCTATCGAAAGATAAACTGTAGTACTTTTTAATTTGAAGTGGTATTTATTTTGCTTTTGAAAACAACCATTATATTTTGCAAATTTATATAAAAAAAGCCTTTAAAACTATTGTTCTAAAGGCTTTGTTACTAATTAATTAAGATTAGAATTTATAATTGTATCCTAGCCTGATTACTTGAGTTTCAAAATAATCATTGCTTGTATAGAAGAATCCGTCTCCTTGTACTTTTTTCTTGATTACCATGGTGTTGAATAAATCGGTGGCGTTGATGAAAAATTCTCCTTTTCCATCTTGAACCGATTTTTTAATTCCAAAATCTACAGAATAACGCGACTTTATTTTTCCTTGCGGAATAATATCTGGTGCTAAATAAACGGCAGTAAGTTGTGCATCTATTTTTTTGCCAAAATGAAAGTTGTTATTCCATTTCAAATTACCAGAGTATAACACTTGTTTGTCCGCCGAAAATAAGTGCGTAGTTGGATATTTATTCTCCACCGTAAAGGCATTAATTTGATTGCGATAGGCGTTCACGTTCACGTTAAAGCGGTACAATTTACTTACTTCTTGCGACAGTACCATTTCGATTCCGGTATTGTAACTTTTATTTACATTCTGAAAAGTAGCATAAATAATATCGCTACCTGCTACGGTGCTCGAAATTCTGGTAATGGTACCATCTGCAAAATGGTGGTACAACGCATTGTACAAACTTCCCTTTTCCCATGTGGTTTTAAAACCTAATTCAAGGGAATTGGTGAATTGTGGCTTCAAAGCAGGGTTACCGACTTTGATAATCTCGGCATCATCATACTTCGGGAAAATTCGAATATCGACTTCACTAGGACGATCTACTCTTCGATTAAAAAAAGCCGACACCTTATTGTTATCGTTTATTTTGTAAGCCAACCTCATATTTGGAAATGGTTGTGTATAATGGTAGCCATCACTTTTATACGTATTGTGATTTGGATTCACTTCATAATTCAAATCTACATATTCCAATCGCAATCCCAATTCGGCTTCCCATTTTATACTCTCAAAAACATAATTTCCATAAACGGCAGGAATCAATTCTTTGTATGTAGCAGGTCCTCCGGCATTGGCATCAATTACAGAGTTTTGCCCAGGCATGAAATCCATATTGGTCGGAATATCTCTTTTTCTAAATTTGATTCCAGTTTCAATACGTCCATTTTTTAATGGTTCTACATAATCCAAATTAAAGTCGTAAACCGTTTCATCTGACAGGAGTTTGAACGAATCGGTTCCTGTAGATCCGATTAAAATGTTATCATAAAAATATTTTTCGTCCTCACGGTGAAAGGTATAATTCAGACCAACATTCAGCAACCTTCCAGCCTCTTTAAATTTATGTTGGTACGCTACAGATGCCATAACGGTAGTCTTTAGTTCGTCTTCCAAAAATTGCCACAGCCTTCTTCTCTCAGAGAAATCGGCGTTAAAAAAGGGCTGGTCTCCGCGGTCAATAATTTTTTCGCTACCAAACATTCCAGATACGGTCAATGTATTTTGGTCATCAATCGTGTAATCTAGTCCCGTTTTTATAGTAGTAAAATGGGTGTTTCTGTTTCTTTTTAATTGGGAGTTGATAATATCACCGTTATCATAGGTACGGGTGATAAACTCATTTTTATTTAATGTTTCGGTGTACAAATAATCCCCTTGAAAGAATGCATTAATTTTATTTTTTCTATAATTTAAAGAAACGGAAGGGTTGATCTTTGGCGTCATGGTATACTGTGGCCGAATGGTAGGTAAATTTTCTTTACGTACCCACAAAGCACCAAGACCTGTCGTTAGACCAACTTTTCCGTTAAACCCTTCTTTCTTATTCTTTTTATAGATGATATTGATTATTCCGGCATTTCCGTTAGCATCATATTTCGCAGACGGATTATTGATGATTTCGATTTTTTCAATTGCCGAAGCTGGAATGTTGTCCAAGCCACTTTGACTACCAAATCCTGTCAAAGCAGTTTGTTTACCGTCAATCAACACCATCACTTTGTCACTTCCGCGCAGTTGTACTTTTCCATCTGTAACGGTTACACTCGGTAAGTTTGACATCGCCTGTAAAACAGAACTTCCGGATTGCGAAATATTATCTGCAACCGAAAAGGTTTTTTTATCCATTGCATTACTAATGGCTGGCGCTTTTGATGTTACAATTACTTCATTCAAAGAGTTAACGTTTTCAACCAATTCGATACTTTTTAAATCTAAAAAATCAGACAAAGTACCTATATACAGTTCTTGTTGGTGTGTACTGAAGCCTATTGATGATATTTCGAGTACATAATTTCCGCTTTTTACATTTGTCAACGTAAAACGTCCCAGTTCATTGCTGATTGTTCCCATAACAAAGGCTTGCTTATTGGTCTTGAGCACTACATTTGCAAAGGGTAAACTGCTTTTTGATGTACCATCTTTGATTAATCCCGAGACAGTTGCGGTTTTGGTTTGTGCCCATGAAAATTGTGTCAGGAGACACAGGAGCAGCATTGTTTTTATAAATATATTTTTCATACTTGTTTTTATTTTGTGTTTAGAATCATTCCGATTCCTAATTGTTTTCCATTATAAAATGGCGAAATCATTCCAGTATTTTGACTGTTTTTCCTTTGGAACATTCGGTTAATATACGGAAAAGTCCAATACGCAATTTTGGTGGATAGAATACCGATTCCGGCACCCATTGTGACATCCGTTAACCAGTGACGGTTGTTATAAATCCGAAAAGCTCCTGTTCCTGCCGCTACAATATAGCCCGATATCCCATACCAAACAGAAACGTCTTTGTATTCTTGCCATAAAAATTCGGCACCAACAAAGGCTGTTGCAGTATGTCCTGATGGAAAAGAATTATACGAACTTCCGTCCGGTCGCTCAATGTGCGATATGTTCTTCAGAGGCAAAACCACCGAAGTCATCAGTAAATAGGAGGTAGCCAAAATTATAGAGCGATCTCTCAGATTGTGTTGACCTTTTATTCCTAGGTTGTTGAGCGCATATACGGTTAGAGCAGGTGCATATTGTGAGAAATCATCAATTGTGATTTTCTTATCAATGTGTTCTGTAATCTCTTCTCTCAGCCCTGAATTGATAGATTTGATCGATTCACTTTCCAAACCAATGATACTGTAGGTCATCAAAGTAACGGGCAGTATGAATTGTTTGTAATTGAATGGTTTACTTTTGGTTGGAACCACGACCATACTATCAACTGCTGTTATCACCTGCGCACAACTATTCTGGCATATTGCAGTTAGCAATAAGGCCCATATATAAAGTTGTTTTTTCATTTTTTTGTAAAATAGATAATTATCTTAATTATAATCTAAAAACGAACAAATGAAATTATACTATTGGAGGTCGAAATATCGAATAACCAGGATGGTAGGAGTACAGCTGGTTTTTGTAAATAGAGGTTGGTTTTTTATCGAATGAAAAAACAACAGATGTATTTTTAAATTCAAAAACCGGTATTTTTTCTTTTAATGGAGTAACCGAATTACTTTGATAATAATCAACGATTTGGTGGGGCTTGTCGCCGTCTTCTTCTTGTTCATGTGGTTCGAAAATGCCATCCAAGTTCATAAGATGTTCAAAAACGAAATCAGCTAAATCCAAATCAGGATCTTCTGTAGCTTGACAATGATCATACATAGCAGGAAGTCTCACCAAAGTAGAAAAGTTGCCTAGTGGAAGGCAAATCACTCCTAATGTGTAGTAAATCAACAATGTTATGTAAGAGATTTGTCTCAGAATTATAAAAGTTTAGGCTAAAATAAAGTATTTCTACAGTTTAGACGTTAAAGAATCAATAAGGTTTAAAATAAAAACCGACTACGCTTCAAAGATAGAGGTAGTCGATTTACTAATTGAGAAGAGATATTAATCTAAAAAGGCTTTTAATTCTTCGTATGTTTTGATTTTGGTGCTTACTTTTTCATCGTGCATAACTGCTTGAATTTGTGGAGGAATAGGTAAAGTTACACCCAAAGCTGGTTCTACAACATCCAAAAATTTGATAGGATGTGCTGTTTCCAAAAATATTCCGATCGTATTTTCGTCTTGCTTTTCCAATTCTTTTTTCAAACCTAAGTAGCCAACAGCACCATGCGGTTCTGCGATATAGCCGTTGTTTTTATAGATGTGCTGCATTGCAACCGTTGTTTCAGCATCAGAAAAACTATACGATGAGAAATCTTTCTTGAATTGTGCCAAATCATTTTGGTACATTTCCTGAATTCGAATAAAGTTACTCGGGTTTCCAACATCCATCGCATTCGAGATGGTTGCAATCGAAGGATTAGGATCGTATTCTCCATCTACCAAAAATCTAGGAACGGTATCATTTACATTGGTCGAAGCTACAAAATGATGAATTGGTAATCCCATTTTCTTAGCAATGATACCAGCACAGATATTTCCAAAATTACCACTAGGACAAGAGAAAACTAATTTTTTGTTTTGGCTTTTCAGAGCTTTATAAGCAAAGAAAAAATAAAACATTTGTGGTAACCAACGGGCAATATTGATCGAATTGGCAGATGTTAATCCTTTGTGTTTTAAATCTTGGTCCAAAAATGCTTTCTTAACCATATCCTGACAATCGTCAAAAACACCATCAACTTCGAGCGCTTTGATATTTTGTCCTAGAGTCGTCAACTGCTTTTCTTGAATATCACTAACTTTTCCAGAAGGGTAAAGAATGATTACTTCTACACCTTGTACGGCTAAGAATCCGCTTGCAACTGCGCCACCTGTGTCTCCAGATGTAGCGACAAGCACCGTATTTTTGCTGTCTTTTTTATCTCTGTTAAAGTAGCCTAAACAACGCGACATGAAGCGTGCTCCAACATCTTTAAACGCCATTGTTGGACCATGGAATAACTCCAAAGAATAAATTCCGTTCTCAACAGGAACTACCGGGAAATCAAAACACAATGTTTCAGCGATGATTTCTTTTAGTTTTTCTGTCGGAATTTCATCCCCTACAAATTGTTGGATCGCAGCAAATGCAATGTCTTCATTGCTTAGATTTTCTATAGTATCAAAAAAGGATGCTGGTAAAGGACTGATATTTTCTGGAAAATACAAACCTCTATCTGATGCCAATCCTTGAATTACTGCCTCTTCAAAAGAAACATTTGGGGCATTATGGTTTAAACTGTAATACTTCATCTTTATTATTTAGGATTTAGAAATTGTGATTTAGGATTTAGAAAATCTAAAATCCCAAATCGTAATTCCTTAATTTTTTTAAATTACTCTCATTCCTTCATCATTCACTTTACAAACGTGAATTTCATATGGCAAATTGATGCTATCATACACAGCACACATTGCTTTCGCTACTTTTTCGGCTGTTTCTGCTCCTTTGCTCAAAGCAAATATAGAGGGTCCAGAACCTGATATTCCAGATCCCAAAGCACCTTGTTCGTATGCGGCTTGCTTCACTAAATCAAAACCCGGAATCAAAACAGAGCGCAAAGGCTCTACGATTTCATCGTGCAATGAGCGACCGATAAGTTCATAGTCCTGTGTGTACAAGCCTGCGATCAATCCACCAACATTTCCCCATTGGGTAATAGCACTTTTTAGCGAAACGGTTTGCTTCAAGACCGAACGCGCATCAGACGTTTTCAATTCGATTTGTGGGTGTATCACCGTTGCATATAATAAGGACGGACTTTCGATCTTGATAATATCTAGAGGAGTTGAGCTGCGTACAAGCGTAAATCCACCCAAAAGGGCAGGAGCTACGTTATCTGCATGAGCATTGCCCGAGGCTAGCTTTTCTCCTTGCATGGCAAATTTCACCAATTCTTTTCGGCTGAAAGGTTGTCCCAATAGTTCATTGGCACCAAAAACAGCTCCCGCAGAACTTGCTGCACTGCTTCCAATACCACTTCCTGCTTTGATATTTTTGTATATTTCGATTTCAAAACCAAATTCTGCTTCTACTTCTTCAAGCATCGCAAGCAAAGCTACTCCAGCTACGTTTTTCTCCGTTTCTAAAGGTAAATTTGCTCCTTCGATTTTTACGATTTTAACCCCTTTTTCAGTTGTTTTTCGAATAATCATTTCGTCTCCAACATTGTCTAGGCATAAACCTAAAACATCAAATCCACACGATAGATTAGCAATTGTTGCGGGACAAAAAACTTTTATTTCATTCATTTTTGTGTAGTTTCTAAGTGCTTTTATAGTTCCTAAGATTCTAATTTTCTAAAGTTTCTAAAAAAAACTTAGGGACTTAGAATCTTAGCAACTTGTATATTTTCCCAATAGAGGCTAGGGGTTAAACATTACCAATTCGAATCACATCTGCAAAAATACCTGATGCCGTTACTGCTGCTCCTGCACCAGCACCTTTTATCAATAATGGTTGGTCAACATAACGATCCGTATAAAATAGAACGATATTGTCTTTTCCTTCTAAGTTGTAAAAAGGATGGTCTTTGGGTATGAATTGCAATCCTACACTAGCTTTTCCGTTTTCAAATTGAGCCACATACTTCAATCGTGAATCCTTACTCAATGCTTCTTGATAGATAGCATCAAAGTGAGGGGCATGTTCGATAAGTGACGCAAAAAAGGCTTCGTTTGACGTTGTTTCCAAACAAGCTGCTGGCATAAACGACTCGTTTGCAATTTCTTCGATATCCATTTTATTTCCGCTTTCGCGAATAAGAATCAATATTTTTCTAGCTACATCAACACCGCTCAAATCAATTGTAGGGTCAGGTTCTGTAAATCCTTGTATGCCGGCTTCTTTAACAACATCGTGAAAAGAATTTTTTTCGTCGAAATTATTAAAGATGAAGTTTAAACTTCCCGAAAGGACTGCTTGTATTTTGTTTACTTTATCACCAGATGCGATTAAGTTTTTTACTGTATCTATAATTGGTAATCCGGCACCAACATTTGTTTCAAACAAAAATGGAGCATTGTATTGACGAGACAAATTCTTCAAATGAATATAATTGCTGTATTCAGAGGCACATGCAATTTTGTTACAAGTCACAACTCCTACACTTTGTTTTAAGAACTTTTCATACAACTTAGATACTCCTTCATTTGCTGTAATGTCTACAAAAATACTGTTACGTAAATTTAGCTCTTTTACATTCGATACAAATGTTTCTTGATCTGCAGGTACTCCTTTTTCGTCCAGTGCTTCTTTCCATTTTTTAAGATCGATTCCGTCTTCGTCAAAATGCATTTTTCTCGAATTAGAAACAGCAATAACGCGCAAATTGATTTTTAGGTTTTCTTTCAAAAACTTCTTTTGCTGTGCAATTTGAGAAATGAAGATTTCACCAACATTACCAACTCCCATCACAAATAGGTTCAATTGTTTGGTGTTGTCTTCAAAGAAACGTTCATGCAAAGTGTTTAACGCTTTTTTCACATCTCTTTCGTTAATTACTACCGAAATGTTTCTCTCTGAAGCACCTTGAGCAATAGCGCGAATGTTCACGTTATTTTTTCCTAATGTGCTAAACATTTTTCCACTCAATCCTTGGTGATTTTTCATGCTTTCGCCCACGAGCGCAATGATGCACAAGTTTTTTTCAACAATACAAGGATCAACTCTATTTTGAACAATTTCGATTTCAAATGCTTTATTAATCGCACTTTCTGCTTGGTCTGCATCCTCATTCATAATTCCAATACAGATCGAATGCTCTGATGAAGCTTGTGTGATGAAAATTACATTGATTTGCGATTGAGACAATACCTCAAACAAGCGTTTTGAAGAACCAGATACTCCAATCATTCCAGGTCCTTCCAATGTAATTAATGTAATCCCGCCAATATGACTAATTCCTTTCACAGGATTGGCACTTGGCAATGGATTATTGGATATAAAAGTTCCTTCTGCCTCTGGAGCAAAAGTGTTTTTAATATATATAGGTATGTTTTGTCTCAATACCGGCTGAATAGTCGGTGGGTACAATACTTTGGCACCAAAATGAGACAATTCCATCGCTTCCTGATAGGATATTGTAGCAATTGGTTGAGCTTGCTTTACAATTTTTGGATTTGAAGTAAACATTCCATTTACATCAGTCCATATTTCTAAGTCATCTGCATGAAGAGCCGCGGCAACAATGGCTGCAGTATAATCAGATCCTCCACGACCTAATGTAGTGCTAATTCCTTCTGTTGATGACGAAATGAATCCAGGCATTACAACAACTTGATTTTCATTGGCATCAAAAAACGTTTTAAGTAGCAAGTTGGTGATTTCAAAATTTACATTTGCTCTACCAAAGTTGCTATTTGTTTTGATTACTTCACGACTGTCTTTGTAACCGCTGTTTTTTAAATTTTGTTTTAAAGCCTCGGCTATGATATAGGAAGAAAGTAATTCACCAAAACTAAGAATAGTGTCTAAGGTTCTTGCAGATAATTCACCTAATAAGAAGCAACCGTCAAGCAAAGTTTCAAGGTGATTGATAATCCTTTTTATATGACTCAATAAACCACTTTGCTCTCCAACAGGGATAAGTTGTTTTAACGTATCTAAATGGGCTTTTTCTATTTCGGCAATGATTTCTTTATAGCTTTCGTCAGTAGCTGCTGCTTTGGTCGCTGCCAAATGTAAAAGATCAGTTACTTTACTAAGGGCAGAGACTACTACAACTAATTTATCTTGGTTGGCTTTGTTGGCAACGATATCTAAAACTAGTTTTATATTTTGAGCATTGGCAACGGAAGTTCCGCCGAATTTTAATACTTTCATTCTGTTTGTTTTATTAAAAAAAAGGGTATTATGTTTTATACGTCCAAGACTTTCCTGAAAAAAAAGTAAGGAAAATGCAAATATAAGATTATATGTGAAAAGTTTACCCCAAAGGGGTGGTGGTTGTTGTAAATGTAGCAGAAATCACAACTTCAGGTGAAGTTGTTAATAATGAAGTATGTTGATTTCTAGTAGTTCTCATAACGATAAGACCAAAAGTACGTATTTTTTTGAAAACAATATGGTCTTCAATTCTTTTTTTTGCTAAATGTTTATAATGTAATCATAAGGTTAAGTTAATATGAATTTAATGTTTCGGCTGTGAAAGGGTGTGAAAATTAATTTAAATTTGCCCACAAAATAATTAATCTTAGATAAAAAATGTCATTAAATAGTATTTTTCAGTTTTTAGTTCCGAAAGACAAAAAGTTTTTTCCACTTTTTGAAGAGGCATCAAGCAATTTAATTGAATTGGCTTCTGATTTACATGAGGCAGTTAATCTACCATTGAAAGAAAGAGAAGCACTTTTTCAAAAAATAGATGTTTTAGAGCAAAGAGGTGAGGACATTACTCGTCAAACAAATCTAGAATTGAGCAGAAACTTTATTACTCCTTTTGACAGAGAAGATATTCACTCATTAATTACGTCGATAGATAACGTAGCAGATAAATTGCACGGTGCATCAAGCATTATGCGTTTGTATCAAGTTGATAAAATCACAAAATCAATCAGAAAATTAACTGAAATCAATCTTGAAGCATGTCAGCATATCGATGCTGCAGTAAAAGAATTGAAGGATTTAAAGAATCTAAAAAGTATTGCTGAAGCATGTGCTAGAATTAGCAAATTAGAAAATAAATCAGATAACGTTTATAACAAAGCTGTTTTTGAAATTTTCGAAAATGAAACAGATGCCAAAAACATCATTAAATACAAAGAAGTATTATCTGTTTTGGAAACAGCAACAGATAAGTGTAAGAGTGTAGCTAGTGTATTGGAGTCAATCTCTGTTAAGCATTCTTAAATTCAATTTAATTTCATTCTGAAGTTCAAAGTTTATGACGTTACTTATAGTTATTATAGTATTATCCTTAATTTTTGATTACATCAACGGTTTTCACGATGCTGCAAATGCAATCGCAACCGTTGTTGCTACAAAAGTTTTGACGCCTTTTCAAGCTGTTCTATGGGCAGCCTTTTTTAACTTTCTAGCTTATTGGGTTTTTGGTTTTGGTGTAGCTGATACCGTTGCCAAGACAGCAAATTCGATGGAGATTACGCTTGTTGTAATTCTTGCGGGAGTTATTGCAGCAATATGTTGGAATTTACTAACCTGGTGGCTCGGTATTCCTTCGAGTTCTTCGCATACCTTGATTGGTGGTTTTGCAGGTGCGGCTTTGGCGCATTCTATCGCTCAGCACGGATTTGCAGGATACTTAGGAGCAGATGGAGCAACTCACTACTGGTACGAGATTGTAAGTTGGTACAAAGCAGGTAAAGATGGAGGAGTGCCTTCTGGGGTTCTTATCATTATTGCTTTTATTGTTTTAGCACCGCTTATGGGAGCTATCGCTTCTTATTTAATTTCTATTTGGTTGCTTAATGCTTCTCGAAAAAGTATCTATCCAAAATTGTTTACTATCGCTTTAATGATCGCGACGATTTGGTTTGTATGGGTGCAAATGATCCCTTATGAGGAGATTATAAAAGATGGTAAAGCGCCTCGATTCGCTACTTCTGTATTTTGGAGTGTTGCGTTTGAACCACATAATATCAAATGGTTCTTGGTTGCTTTCATTATATTAACAGTAAGTTGTTTCTGTTTGATATTCAGTAGCTTAAATCTGCATCAAGCAGATGCTGCTTTGAAGAAAATGCAATTACTTTCTTCTGCTGCCTTCAGTTTAGGACATGGTGGTAACGATTCTCAAAAAGTAATGGGTATTATTGCAGCTGCTGTTGCAGTATATATCAATGCTAATCCAGGTATACATATGGATTCTTGGTTGGATGTTGTATTACCGTCTGAAGGTGGAGCCTTTAGAATGCCAGCTTGGATTCCGTTAGCTTGTTATAGTGCTATTGCAGCAGGAACATTAAGTGGTGGATGGAAAATTGTAAAAACAATGGGGTCTAAAATTACCAAAGTAACCTCATTTGAAGGAGTTGCTGCTGAAACAGCCGGTGCTTTAACCTTATATTTTACTGAGCATTTAAAAATTCCAGTAAGTACTACGCATACCATCACAGGATCTATTATCGGTGTTGGAATGACAAAGAGAGTTTCTGCAGTACGTTGGGGAGTAACAGTGAGTTTATTATGGGCATGGGTTTTAACAATTCCGATCTCGGCATTGTTAGCTGCAATTGTCTACTATATACTTAATATATTTATCTAATAGTACAAATGCTTTTAAATACAAAACCCATCCTATTTCAAAATAGGATGGGTTTTTTTGTATGATTAATTTTTTTATGAAACTGTTTTTTTAAGTTTTTTCACTCTTTTGTAGTGCGTTTGTTTTAGATTCTTATCCCCCGATATGATGCTAATATTACCATCGACCTCTAACATAGCTAATTTTACTTGACTAAAATATTCTATACCATGTTCTCGCATTGCTTCTCTTAATTCGTCTGAAGTAATATTTAAACGGCTAAGGATTTTGAAATCTAAAGTTCCATCATGTATTAAAATCTCGGGTTTTTGCTGCAATAAAGTACTAAAGTCTTTGTAATGAAACATCAGCTTCTTTAGAATAAAGTTGATCAAGAATAGTACAGCTGCTGCTAATAGTCCGCCCAATAAGCTGGTATTGTTGCCAACCATTGCATTTTGAACTGAATTACTGATGAGAAGTATCAGAATAACATCGGAGGTGTTAAGCTGGGATAATTCTTTTTTGCCAAAAAGGCGAAGTGCAATAACCATAAAAAAGTAAACCGCACCGGATCGAATAATAATATCAAGGTATTGGTTCACTTCTTTAAGGTATAAAATTTTTTATTTTGACTTGATAAAGTTTTTTTCAATAGCTTTAATCATTTCTCCCGCAATGTCTTTGTTTGTAGCTCCTTCAATTCCTTCTAAACCCGGAGACGAGTTTACTTCTAATAATAACGGCCCTTTAGCTGAACGAATAATGTCTACTCCAGCAACTTTTAGGTCCATTGCTTTTGCGGCTTTAATTGCAATACGCTTCTCTTCTGTAGTAGCTTTGATTACAGATGCTGTTCCTCCAAGGTGAATATTGGCTCTGAATTCTCCTGGCATTGCTTCTCTTTGTATAGTTGCTACAACTTTTCCGTCAATAACAAACAAACGTAAATCTTTTCCGTTAGCTTCTTTGATAAATTCTTGTACAAGTATATTTGCGTTTAAACTTTTGAAAGCATTAATAACACTTTCTGCCGCTTTTTTTGTTTCAGCTAATACTACGCCTTTACCTTGTGTACCTTCCAATAATTTTACAATCAAAGGTGGTCCGCCTACCATTTTAATCAGGTCGTTGGTGTCCAATGGTGAATTTGCAAATCCTGTTGTTGGAATTCCAATACCACTATGCAATAGTAACTGTAGTGAATACAATTTGTCACGTGACTGTGTGATTGCCATCGAGGAGTTCAAACAATACACATTCAGTGCTTCAAATTGACGTGTTAATGTACATCCGTAAAAAGTAGCACTAGGACGTATCCTTGGAATAATGGCGTCAAATTGATTTAATATAATACCTCCACGGTAGTGTATTTCTGGTTTTTCGGCATCGAGTTTCATGTAGCATTCTTTGATGTTTAAAAAGTGCATTTCGTGTCCTCTCATTTCACCGGCTTCCATGATACGTTTGTTACTGTATAGTTCTGGGTTACTTGCCAAAACCCCAATACGTAATCCTGTAGTGGCTTTTTCAGAATTTTTATATAACTCTTTTAAATTTTCAGCTGTTGGTTGGCCTAATAGGTATTGTTGTTCTGGATCAACCAACACTCTTCCGCTCATAGCCTCGCGTCCCAAAAGCATGCGATATCCCATGGAATCACGATTGGTCAAAGTCATTTCAATTTCCCATTTGTCACCACCTATCTCTAGAGTGGTTTGAATAACGTAGCGTTGTTCTCTAAAACCGCTTGAACTCTTAACAATACGTTTATCAATCAGTGGAGCTTCACAATGAATTACAGTTTTTTGATTGTTTTGGATTGGGTTAATGTCAAATTTGACCCAATTGGCTTCATTTTTAATAAAAGGAGCAATGTTAACCGCATGTAGTGCAGATGTTTTAGCACCAGAATCAACTCTAGCTTTTATAGTAGGAATTCCTAATTCTGGGAAGGAGCACCATTCTTCGCTTCCGAGTATGACTTTGTTTTGAGACATATAATTGTTATTTTGTATTGAATTTTTTACTGCGTATGTAGAGGGTAAAAGTAGTTATTGTTTCGGTAATTCAAAGTGAAAATGATTAAAATAAACAAACCCGTTATGTTAAGAAAACGTAACGGGTTTGTCATTTATTTAAAGACTAAAATATTTGATTATTTAGCAGCTTCATCGGCCTTATGAATAGCAACTGTTAATTCTTGCGCACCGTCTTCAATATCCATGAAAATATCGTCACCAGCATTTATTTTTGAGGTAATTATTTCCTCAGCAAGACTGTCTTCAACATATTTCTGGATAGCTCTTTTTAGTGGTCTAGCACCAAATTGCTTGTCAAATCCTTTATCAGCAATAAAACTTTTTGCTTTGTCAGATAGTTTTAAACTGTATCCAAGTTCGGTTATTCTGTCGTATAGCTTTTGCAATTCAATTTCGATAATCAAATTGATATCTTCTTTTTCAAGTGCATTGAATACAATTACATCATCAATTCTATTCAAAAATTCAGGAGCAAAAGTTTTCTTTAAAGCGTTTTCAATAATGCTTTTCGAATTGTCATCGGCCTGAGCTACTTTAGCAGCAGTACCAAATCCTACACCTTGTCCAAAATCTTTCAATTGGCGTGCACCAACATTTGATGTCATGATGATAATGGTATTCTTAAAGTCAATTTTTCGACCTAAACTATCAGTCAAGAAACCATCATCAAGAACTTGCAATAACATGTTGAATACGTCTGGATGTGCTTTTTCAATCTCATCCAATAATACAACAGCATAAGGTTTGCGACGCACTTTTTCTGTTAATTGCCCACCTTCTTCGTATCCAACGTATCCCGGAGGTGCTCCAACTAATCTTGAAATTGCGAATTTCTCCATGTATTCACTCATGTCAATTCGAACTAGTGCATCTTCAGAATCGAATAATTCTTTGGCCAGTACTTTTGCCAATTGTGTTTTACCAACACCAGTTTGACCTAGAAAGATAAACGATCCAATCGGACGATTAGGGTCTTTCAAACCAGCTCTATTACGCTGAATAGAACGTGCTATTTTTGTAACCGCTTCGTTTTGACCAATTACTTTACTTTCGATTAATTGCGGTAATTTGGCTAATTTATTACTTTCTGTTTGCGCAATACGATTTACTGGTATTCCAGTCATCATAGAGACAACATCGGCAACATTATCTTCGGTAACCTCGATGCGGTTATTTTTGGCATCTTCTTCCCACTGCTCTTGAGCAATTGCAAGGTCTTTTTCTAATTTTTTCTCGTCATCCCTTAGTTTCGCTGCCTCTTCATATTTTTGTTTTTTGACAACAACATTTTTAAGCTCGCGAATCTCTTCTAATTGACGCTCCAAATCTAAAATTTGTTTTGGAACTTCAATATTGGTGATGTGTACTCTTGATCCTGCCTCGTCCAAAGCATCAATAGCTTTGTCGGGTAAAAAACGCTCCGACATATAGCGGTTAGTCAATTTTACACAAGCCTCAATCGCTTCTTGTGAATACGTCACATTATGGTGGTCTTCGTATTTGTTTTTGATATTGTTCAAAATCAAAATTGTTTCTTCAACAGATGTTGGTTCAACAATGATTTTTTGAAAACGTCGCTCCAATGCACCATCTTTTTCAATGTACTGTCTGTACTCGTCAAGAGTAGTAGCACCAATACACTGAATTTCACCTCTTGCAAGAGCAGGCTTGAACATGTTGGATGCGTCAAGTGAGCCAGTAGCTCCACCAGCACCTACGATGGTATGAATTTCGTCAATAAATAGAATGATATCATCATTTTTTTCTAACTCGTTCATCACTGCTTTCATACGCTCTTCAAACTGTCCTCTATATTTTGTACCAGCAACTAAACTTGCTAGATCTAAAGTAACGACACGTTTGTTGAAAAGGATACGTGACACTTTCTTTTGAATGATACGAAGTGCAAGACCTTCTGCAATAGCAGATTTCCCCACACCTGGTTCTCCAATTAATAATGGATTATTCTTTTTGCGTCGGCTCAAAATTTGGCTTACACGTTCAATTTCCTTTTCACGTCCAACAACAGGGTCTAGTTTTCCTTCTTCTGCCATCTCTGTTAAATCTCTCCCAAAGTTATCCAAGACCGGAGTCTTTGATTTTTTGTTAGACTTATTGGCGGGATTATTGAAATTTCCTTCTTTTAGACTGTCATCTTGTCCTAAATCGTCATTATATGAATCAGTCGCTCTAGGCAAATTTTCTAAAAATTCTTCTTCGTTTGGTGTCATATTTAAATATTGTTCTTTAGCTACATCATAATCTATTTTTAGTTTATTCAGTAACTTGGTTGTAGGGTCGTTTTCGTTTCTCAGTATACAAAGCAACAAATGAGCGGTACTAATAGAGGTACTTTGAAAAACCTTAGCCTCTAGAAAGGTAGTTTTTAAAGCACGTTCAGCCTGACGTGTTAGGTGTAGGTTTTTTTTCTCGATATTTGTCTCTGTACTTTGGGTTGCAGGGCTTAAAATTTCTACTTTTTTCCGCAGATGATCTAAATCTACAGAAAGATTATTTAATATTTTTATAGCTTTTCCGTTACCATCCCTTAGGATCCCAAGCATTAAATGCTCAGTTCCTATAAAGTCATGCCCTAATCGCAAAGCTTCTTCTTTGCTGTAGGTAATGACGTCTTTTACTCTAGGTGAAAAATTATCATCCATATTTTTAATTTGGTATCAGTAAATTTAGTGATTTAGAATTTTAAATCCAAAAATCATTCCTTTGTATAGTCTTGTCAGCTAATAGACAAAAAAAATAACCAAATTTCGTCAAACAATTGTTAATTTAGTAAACAAATACTAGTTGGTATTGTTGATAAATCGTTTAAATTAGCGGTCAAAAAAGTGCATAAAAAATTCAAAAAGCCGTATATTGGCACGTTTTGAAACTAATATAATATTTAATATAACAACTTATGTCTGAAGGAGAAAAGTTAATTCCTATTAACATAGAAGATGAAATGAAATCTGCTTACATTGATTACTCGATGTCGGTAATTGTATCCAGAGCGCTTCCAGATGTTAGAGATGGTTTAAAACCAGTTCATCGAAGAGTTCTTTATGGAATGTATGATTTAGGAGTTTTTTCAAATAAAGCCCATAAAAAATCCGCGAGAATTGTCGGGGAGGTTTTAGGAAAGTATCACCCACACGGAGATACATCCGTATATGATGCCATGGTTCGTATGGCACAAGAATGGAGTATGCGTTATTTATTAGTTGATGGTCAAGGTAACTTTGGATCTGTAGATGGTGATAGTCCAGCTGCAATGCGTTACACCGAGGCTAGAATGCGCAAGATCTCTGAAGATATTATGGCAGACATCGAAAAAGAAACAGTTGATTTTCAATTGAACTTTGATGATACTTTATATGAGCCAAAAGTAATGCCTACACGTGTTCCTACTTTATTAATTAATGGAGCAACGGGTATTGCTGTAGGTATGGCAACCAATATGCCACCGCACAACCTTACTGAGGTTGTAAATGGTACACTCGCTTATATCGATAATAATGATATTGATATTGACGAATTAATTACACATATCAAAGCACCAGATTTCCCTACAGGTGGAGTTATTTACGGATACGAAGGTGTTCGTGAGGCCTTCAAAACCGGTCGTGGTAGAGTGGTTATGCGTGCTAAAGTTGGTTTTGAAGAGGTTGATGGAAGAGAAAGTATCATTGTAACCGAAATTCCATACCAAGTTAATAAGGCCGACATGATCAAGCGTACGGCTGATTTGGTAAATGATAAGAAAATTGAAGGTATTGCAAATATTCGTGATGAATCTGACCGTAATGGTATGCGTATCGTGTATATCTTAAAACGTGATGCAACTCCAAATGTGGTGTTGAATACCTTATATAAGTATACTCAATTACAATCTTCTTTTAGTGTAAACAATATTGCATTAGTAAAGGGTCGTCCTGAGATGTTGAATCTAAAAGATATGATTCATCATTTTGTGGAGCACCGTCATGATGTTGTTATTCGAAGAACAAAATTCGAATTGCGTAAAGCGGAAGAAAGAGCGCATATCTTAGAAGGTTTGATAATTGCTTCGGATAATATTGATGAAGTTATTGCCTTGATCAAAGCATCTAGCAACACAGAAGAAGCGAGAGGTAAATTGATCGAAAGATTTAAATTGTCAGATATTCAAGCTAGAGCAATTGTAGAGATGCGTTTGCGTCAATTAACAGGTCTGGAGCAAGACAAGTTAAGAGCGGAGTACGAAGAAATCATGAAAGTGATTGATCATTTAAGAGCTTTATTGGCTGATGTTAACTTAAGAATTGCTTTGATTAAAGAAGAATTAGTTGAAATTAGAGATAAATACGGTGATGAACGTCGTTCTCAAATTGAATATTCTGGTGGTGATGTAAGTATCGAAGATTTAATTGCTGATGAAAATGTAGTAATTACAATCTCACACGCAGGATACATCAAACGTACTAATCTAACAGAATATAAAACTCAAAATAGAGGTGGAGTAGGACAGAAAAGTGCTGGTACAAGGGATCAAGATTTCTTGGAACACATGTTTGTGGCTACAAACCATCAATATATGATGTTCTTTACTCAAAAAGGAAAATGTTTCTGGATGCGTGTATATGAAATTCCAGAAGGAAGCAAAACAGCAAAAGGTAGAGCAATCCAAAACTTGGTAAACATTGAAAGCGATGATAAAGTAAAAGCTTTTATATGTACACAAGATTTAAAAGATAAAGACTATATCACTTCTCACAACCTTGTGATGGTGACCAAAAAAGGACAAGTTAAAAAGACCTCTTTAGAGAAATATTCTAAACCTAGAGTAAATGGTGTAGCTGCGATTACTATTAAAGATGGTGATGAATTGTTAGAAGCTAAATTAACAAATGGTGAAAGTCAAATTATCTTGGCTGTGAAGTCTGGTAAGTTAGTTCGTTTTGAAGAAACGAAGACTCGTCCTATGGGAAGAACAGCTTCTGGAGTACGTGGAATTTCGCTAAAAGATGATACTGATGAAGTAATTGGTATGATTACTGTAGATAAAGATGCTGTAAACGATACACAAGTCTTAGTTGTAACGGAGAATGGTTACGGTAAACGTACCAAGCTTGTTGATGAAGATGGTGAAGATGTATACCGTATTACAAATAGAGGTGGTAAAGGAGTGAAAACTTTGAATATCACTGAAAAAACAGGACAGTTAATCTCGATCAATGCTGTTACAGATGCTGATGATTTAATGATTATCAACAAATCTGGATTAACAATTAGAATGGCAATTGAAGATCTACGTGTTATGGGACGCGCAACTCAAGGGGTTAAGTTGATTAACCTTAAAGGTAAAGATTCTATCGCTGCAGTTACAAAAGTGATGAAAGACGATGCTGAAGAAGTAGTTGTTGATGAAGACGGAAATGTAATTGAAGTGGAAGCTATAGAGCGTGTTAAACCAGTATTGGAAGTCTTAGAAGATGAAGGCGGAGAAGAGGATGACGAAGACGACGATGAAGAGGTGGTAGATGATGAAGAGGGAGACGATGAATCTGATGAAGAGGATGAATCTTAATATTTAAAAAGAAAACAAACTAACTAATTTTTTAAAATAATTTATTTATGAAAGCTAAAAATGTCTTATTAACATCAGCTTTGTTGGTATCGGTAGCTACTTTTGCTCAAAAAGATCAATTAAAAGCAGCAGAAAAAGCGATTAAAAAAGGGAACATGACTGAAGTTCCTGCTTTATTAAGTCAAGTAGAATCTGTTTTGGGTAATGCTTCTGATGCTGAAAAAGCACAGTACTATTACTTAAGAGAAACGGTATACATGGATGCAGTAGAGAAAAATGTTGATACTGATAAAAATTTATTATTAGCGGCAAAAGCAGCGAAAGAAGTAATTGCTATCGAAAAAGCGTCTGGAAAACAACAGTATACTGCAGAGGTGACTAAAGTAATCTCTAAAGTTAAGGACAAATTACTTAACAGTGCTATTGCTGATTCTAAAACGGAAAAATATGCAGAAGGTGCTGAAAAACTGACTGAAGTTTACCATTTAGATAAAAAAGATACTTTGAACTTGTATTATGCTTCAAGCTTTAGATTGAATGCTAAAGATTTTGATGGTGCTCTAGCTGATTTACAAGAACTAAGAAAAATTCGCTTTACTGGAAAATCAAAAACCTATGTTGCTACTAGTTTGGTTTCGAATAAAGAAGAAGGTTTTCCTACCAAGGAAGACAGAGATAGAATGGTAAAATTGAAAACACATACAAACCCAAGAGTTGAAGTAGTTGCTTCAAAAGAAGGTGAGATTGTGAAAAATATTGCTCTTATTTTAGTACAGCAAAAGAAGATCGAAGAAGCTAAAAAAGTAATTGTTGAAGCAAGAACATTGAATCCAGAGGATACTTCTTTGGCAATGACAGAAGCTAATTTGTACCTAGAAACAAAAGATTTTGATTCATACAAAAAGCTGGTTACTGAGATTTTAGCTAAAAAACCAAACGATGCCGATTTGTTATTCAACCTAGGTGTTGTAAGTGCAACTGCTAAAAATAAAGCTGATGCTGAAATGTATTATAAAAAAGCAATCGAGGTTGATCCTAATTACATGAATGCTTACATTAATCTAGTTGGTGTGAAGTTGGAAGCTGAAACTCCAATCAATGCTGAAATGAACAAATTAGGTACTTCTGATAAAGACAACAAGAGATATGAAGTTTTGAAAGCAGAGAAGAAAAAGCTGTATCAAAGTGTTATTCCTTACTTGACAAAATCATTAGAGATTGAAAAAGATAACAAAGATGTAGCAAATACTTTAATTAGTGTGTACGGTGCATTAGAAATGTCTGCAGAGAAAAAAGCATTAAAAGAAAAAATGGGACTATAATCCTATTTTTTACCACATAAAAAAACCGCTTAGATTTGATCTAAGCGGTTTTTTTATGCGGTATAATTTTTTTACTTGTTCCAGATTTCCCAAGATTTTTCAGCTTGTAATTCTAGCATTCGTAATCCGTTTTTAATTTGAGCACCTTTTTCTTTTGCCTGTTGTAAAAATTTTGTTTCAGCAGGGTTGTAGATCAAATCGTAAGCAATGTGCTCGCTAGTAAAGTATTCGTATGGTATGTCAGGGCAAGCGTCGATATCTGGGCTTGTTCCTACGGGAGTGCAATTGATGATAATATGATAATGTTTAAATACATCTTCATTTAACTGGCTGTAATCAATGGTGTTGTCTTTGTTATTTCTAGAAACGAAAGTATAATCAATACCGAGCTCGCCCAATGCAAATGCAACTCCTTTTGACGCACCTCCGGTACCAAGTATCAAAGCCTTTTTGTGCTGAGGCTTTAACATCGGTTGCAATGATTTCTTGAAACCATAATAATCTGTATTGTATCCTTTTAGTTTGCCTTTTTTGGTGATTTTAATTGTATTTACAGCACCAATTTTTGCTGCTTTTTTAGATAATTTATCAAGGTAAAATATAACTGCTTCTTTGTATGGAATTGTTACATTGATACCTTTGATTTCCTCTTTGCCATTTGATATAATTTCAGGGAAGGAAGTAATCTCAGCTAAATCGAAATTTTCATAACTACAGCCATCATAATTTCCTTCTTTAAATTTTTCTGCAAAGTAGCCTCTTGAAAAAGAGTAACTAATATTTTTTCCTAATAAACCAAATCGTTTTTTATGAACTGTACTCATTATTGTTTTTTATGTTTTTCAACGTAGTTTCGAACGCTCTTTTTTGCCCATACTACTGGAAAAGTATCTTCAAGTAAAATGTAATTTTCGAAGTTCAGTCGAAGAGCATTACTTAAATGAAATTTTGCTTTCGTAGTGTCTTGAGTCATGAAATACAGACCCGCTAAACGGTATTCAATTTCGTTTGATTCTGGATAAAACTCAGTTGCTTGAAGCAAGGTTAGGATAGCACCATCAAATTCGCCTAGAAACAACAATAAATCTACCCAAAATAACCAGGTATCTAATTCTGTGTCGCCAAATTCTACTGCTTTTCTATATCCAAATTCTGCTTCTTCAAAAAGGTTCATTTGTTTATTGATCGTTGCAAATCTTTTCCAGTATTGTTTGTTTTGATTGTCAATAGCTAGCGCCTTATTGACAAAAAACAATGCTTTCTGAAAATTGTTTTGGCGTACGTAGAAATCGGTAATTGCAATCCATCCTTTATCCAACAACGGATCTTCATGAACTGTTTGATTGTAAAATTGTAAAGCCAAGGCTGTGTTTCCCAGTCTTTCATTGCATTTTCCAATGCGTAAAAGGGCATAGGAAGTTGCATCGTCTAGCTCAATGGTACGGTTATAGCTTTCTATAGCTTCCTCATACTTTCTCAAACGTTCGTATGCTTTGGCCTTTTCCATGTGTGCGCCCAAGAACTCATCATCGATCAAAGTAGCATATTCAAAAGCATTTATAGCTTCTTGATAATCTTTAAGACCGTAATGCAAACGTCCTTTTTGATGCCATGCAATTTCACTATACGGATTCTTTTCAATATATTCCGCAAGATAAGTGATGGCAGCTAGGTTTTGATCCAAAAATTCAAAGCAATACACAACATTATACAATGCAGATTGGTCTTCAATATCTTCTTCGAGACATTTGATAAAACTATCTTTAGCTTTTTCTAGATTGTCCATAAAAAGGTATTCCATCCCCATCAAATTATACACATCTGCATAATCCTCTGTGAATTCTAGTGCCAAATTAAGATATTCAACCGCTTTTTCGTGTTGGTCTCTTTTACTGCAAATATTTGCTTTTTGAATGTATATTTCCTCGTTGTTTGGTTCTATAGCATACAACTCATTTAATAACTTTTCGGCAATTTCTAGCTTTTCTTCAAAAATCAGCATTTCTACTTGAACCAATTTCAATCCAGTCGATTTCGGGTGTTGGTCTAATGCTAATTTAAGTGCTTTTTTTGCTAGAGCAGTTTTGCCCATATCTAAATAGTGAAGGATGATTTCTTCAAATTCCTCTGAGTCGAAGAATAAAACTTTATTCGTTTTTAGCATCGACTCAAATTTAGATAGCGATAAGTTATAATCTTCTTCTTCTTCGCTTAATTGCATACTTTTTGTTTTTAGAATTTAGCCTATTTAAAGTTAGGCATCCTTATTTTTATGAGGAAGAAAACTAAATATTGTTTTGAACAATTTAATTAACAATCGGTTAGGAGTAACCATTGCAGTTTGATTAGTGCAGTAATGAAACCTCGTCCATTACTTCTTTTATAATAGCACATCCTTCTCTAATTTCGTCTTCAGAAATTGTTAGTGGTGGTGTAATACGAATGGCGCAACCTTCAAATAATAGCCAAAATAATATAAGTCCCTTTTCTTGGCATCTCAAAATCACTTCATTTGTTATGTTTGCATCTTTTGTCATCGCTGCAAGCATTAACCCTTTTCCTCTTATTTCTTCTATCAAAGGATGTACCAAAAGAGAACGGAAGAGCTTTTCCTTGTCTAAGGCTTCTTGCATCAAGTTGGTTTCAACTAATTCTTGCAAAGTTGCCAAACAGGCTGACGCTATGACAGGGTGACCGCCAAAGGTCGTTATGTGACCCAATTTCGGACTATGACTTAGTAAATCCATCATTTCAGATGAAGCGGTAAAGGCTCCTACTGGCATTCCGCCTCCCATTCCTTTTCCCATTACTAGGATATCTGGAACCATATCATAATTTTGAAAACCAAACAATTTTCCTGTTCTTCCAAAACCAGGTTGTATTTCGTCAAGAATTAGCATAGCACCGACTTCTGTGCAGCGTTGGCGAACTTTTTTCAAAAAATCATTATGGGGTTCAATAAAACCAGCACCACCTTGAATAGTCTCAAGTAAGATTCCGGCAGTTCTAGTGGTAATTTTTTCTAAATCTGCTTCGTTATTAAACGTAATAAAGTCAATGTCTGGTAATAATGGTCTGTACGCTTGTTTTCTTTCCTCAAAACCCATTACACTCATAGATCCCATGGTGTTCCCGTGATAAGCATTGTGGCACGATATCAACTGACTTCTTCCAGTGACACGTTTTGCTAATTTCAAAGCACCTTCAATGGCTTCTGTGCCAGAGTTTACGAGATATGTTTTATTTAAAGGTTCAGGTAGGAGTGAGGCCATCAATTTGCAATATTCAACTGCAGGACTTTGGGAATATTCTCCATAGACCATCACGTGAGAATATTTGTCTAGTTGATCTTTTATTGCTTGATTTACTCTAGGGTGTTGATGGCCTAGGGTGCAAGCAGAAACTCCTGCTACAAAATCCAAATATTTTTTTGCGTTGGTGTCATAAATGTATGATCCTTTTGCATGCGAAACTTCCATTCCTAATGGGTATGGCGATGTTTGCGCTTGGTATTTTATAAAATCTGAATTCATTTTTTTATTCTTGGTAATTAAACGTTGCTGCCGCTTTATTTCGAGACAGCTTTAAAGAAGTGTTTTTTATAAATTTCGTAATAACGATACTTATTTTTTCTTCTTCTTTTTATCGTAGTTCAAAGTTTCTTTTCTCACCTTCATCGGTACATTCACCTTTGCTTCGTCTATTTGACCTTCTTTAATTAGCTTAGCATTGAGTTCATTGTCTTCGTCTGAAAAGATGTCGTCTTTACTTTTTATTCGTTCGTCACCTCGCCATTTCATTCCTTTGAGTACCCGATCATAGGGCGAAAGGTCTTCTTCTGGAAATATGGTTCCGTCCACTTGTTTATAGAAAGTAATAGTCTCGGCAGTATTGTTTTCGAGTATCATGTTGATTCGGCTACTCACATTTTTATTAATTCCGATTAACTCTTGGGTGTCGTTTCGCATGTAATAAATCACCTCTGCATTTTTAACCACATCAACTTCATGTAGTTTACCTTCAAAGAATTTTCCATAGAGGTTTAATCCTTTTACCTGGTTGTACCCCGTGCCAAGCGTGTCCCGTGAGACCATGAAAGTGTTGTTTAAAACTTTTAAGGAATCTAATTTCTGCGTTTTATTATCACCTATGAGATGCATGATGTCACCCGTGATTTGATTTTCACCATTCCATAATATCGGATTTCCAATGAGTTTGGTCAAAGATTCTTTTGAGCTCGAATGTAGCGAATCACATTTCCCACTCATATCAACCTTAAAGAAACGAACATTGTTAAATGCTCGAATGATTCGATTGCCTTCTGGACCGGTGACCATTAATTTTTTTCCGTGAATGTAAACAGAGTCTTTTTCGACCAAATTAATTGCAACAGCTCTTTTGGTTACAAAAAGGGAGTCTTTCTTCTTGAACATTTCTGCGTAATGACCCTTTACGATTCCTTTATTGATGGTGTCAGTAATTTTTACGTTACGCGTAGCCGATGCAAATTCTTTATTTCGATCATAATACAAACTATCGCCTTCAATCCTTCGATCATCATATTTAATGTATGATTTTCTCAAAAAATGGGCTAGGTTTTTCTTTGTATCGTAAAATCCTTTTTCTGTATAAATAAAATTTTCTTTACTAGTAATGGTCGAAGGCCCAAAAAGGTAAGAGTGACCGGAGTTACTGTAATAATCCAAATGGTTGGATTTGATGACATATTGGGGGTTGGTAATCGTTACAGCGGTAAGGAATTGAAACTTTTTTTGCGCTACAAAATAGCGACCCGATTTTGATTTTAATACATTTTCTTTATTTGTTATTGTCCCGAGAGTGTTGTAATAAACCTCTTGAGTGTTTCGATTAAAGTTGATTGTGTCTGTCGCCAATGTAGCGTCTGGCGAACTCATCACAGCGTTTCCAGTAGCAAATGCTTGTTTCATGTTTCCGTTGTACTCGGCGTATTTACTATTTAGAAACAAGGTGTCACCTTGAACAATTTGTACGTTTCCAAAAGCTTTGATGTAATTCTCTGATTTAAAGAAGTACGCTTTGTTGCAAGTCAATACAATTCCGTCGTGGTTCACACTAACATTTCCGGTTAGTAAAAAAGCATCGGGTAATTCAACTTCGTTAACATCTGCAAAATCAGAATGTTCGATAATAATTTTCTTAGGAGCTTGAGCCGATAGAGAAGTGGCGCTGAAGGCAATAAGCAAATAAGTTATAATTTGAAAAATTCGTGTCAAGGGATTTATTTTTTGGTCAAATTTAGGAAAAAGGTAGCAATTCACACCGCAAACGCTTTCAAGTTTTTGGTAGACTACTTCAATTTTAGGATTCTATTGGGAAGGTTGGTCTGTCTTTTGATTTTTTTGCTGTACAGTTAGTGTTTAATACTAACTTATGATTTGAATAAGAATCCCAAACCCATGCTTCGAAGCATCTTTTTTTCGAATGCCCAAAAGAATTTGAACTGCCCAAAAAGAAAGCCAATCAAGACTAATAATACTTGGTAAATAGGAAAGATTAAAATCAAACGAACAGGTGTGTATAGTAAGCCCAACATGGCTTTGGTCAGCCCAAACCAGTCCACAGCAAAGCGAGACAGCCAAGCAGAGGCAGAGCCAGTGATAGCAAAAACGATAAATATTATGGTTAATTGAAGGTTTGATTCAATGCCCCAGCGTTCTTTTAATTTCTTCATTTTATTTATAATGAATACAAATATAAGAACATTATCTTAGAGGAACGTAACCATAAAGTTTTTGTTTGTAGGTATTTTGAAAAAAAATCATGTAGTTGTAAATTAGGTAATTTACCTCATAACCATAATTTATTGAGGGGTCGTAGTTTATGGTCAATTCGTACAAACTAGGGCTGTATCGTTGCGGCTGTAATACGCGATTGTTCCATTCGTTAACGTAAAGCTGATTTTTTAATTCTAAAAATTGCTGGGAGTGATAATTACGAGGAAGGGCTCGGCTGGCAAGCCAAGTGCTGTAGCCGTTGTCAATTATGATTACTTCATATTGTAAGGAGTCATTAACAATTTTGACGGTATCATTGAGAACCTGACCCGTTGTATTATTATTCACTACAGCAGATTTGGTTCCCGTACAGCTGTACTGCAGGAACAAAATGATTGCAAATAGAACTAATCCCTTTTTCATTTTTGATCTTTTGTAATGATTATAAAGTTACAAAAAAATAATTGGATGGTAACTGAAGTTATTTTCGAACAAAAAAAAAGAGCAACTCGTATAAAGTTGCTCTTTTTTGTATCGTTTTCCGAAAGATTATTTTCCGAATAAACCACCTAGAACACCGCCTAAGCCATTTTTTGAAGCCAAGTCCATTGCATCAGAAACATCAACCTTTCCGTCTCCGTTTTGATCCAGTCCAAATTGACCTCCGTATTTAGAAATGGTATCCATGATACCGCTATTATCGCCACCACCAGAGATTGCACCAATAATATCTGAGATTTGAAAACTTGAGTCATTTGGATCTTTAGCCTTACCTACTAATGAACCTAAGATTTGCGGAATCAAACTCGCAGCAACACCAGATGCTGCGCCACTATCCAATCCAAGTTTAGAACCTAAGTTTCCAGACAGTTGTTGTGTTAATTGTTGTACTACAGGGTTGCTTGCGTCTTTTGCATTGTTACCTTGAAACAAACCAGCTAGTTGATCAATACCACCATCGGCTACAATTTTTTGCAATCCGCTAATTACCGAGTTGCTTGCTTCTCCTATTACTGCTTCATTTTTTTCATTAGGAACAGCTGCATTATTTACTACTGAATCTACTCCAAATTGTTGTGCTAATTGTGTTAATTGTTCAAACATAGTTTATATCGAATTATTGTTATTATTAAGTTATATCTCAAATTTAATAAAAAAAAAGAGGATTAGCTAATAAATAGTAACTAATCCTCCTTAAATTATGATAAATTAACGTTGCTTATCCAATCAAAGCAATGATTTGAGATGCTAATTCTGTTCCAATTCTATCTTGTGCTTCACCTGTTGCTGCACCAATATGTGGAGTCAAAGAGATGTTTGGGTGCATCAATAATTGAGTAGCTGGAGTTGGTTCGTTTTCGAAAACGTCTAAACCTGCAAAAGCAACTTTTCTGCTATCCAAAGCAGCAACTAAGTCTACTTCGTTGATTACACCACCACGAGCACAGTTTACAATACCAACACCATCTTTCATTATTGCAAATTCTTTTGCAGAAACGATGTATCCGTCTTGTGCAGGTACGTGCAATGTGATGAAGTCAGCTTCTTTAAAAACTGATTCCAATGATTGAGAAACAATTGTAGTTGTGATAGATTGTCCGTCAAAGAATTCTACTTTAACATCTACCTGCGGAATAAAACTATCTGCAGCGATCACTTTCATACCCAAACCTAGAGCCATTTTTGCTGTAGCTTGACCAATACGACCAATACCTACAATACCCAAAGTTTTACCTCTCAATTCGATTCCGTCAGCATAAGCTTTCTTCAAATCATTGAATTTAGTGTCTCCTTCCAATGGCATGTTTCTGTTAGAATCATACAAGAAACGTACACCAGAGAACAAGTGACCAAATACCAATTCAGCAACAGATTCTGATGATGATGCTGGTGTATTGATTACGTTGATTCCTTTACTTTTTGCGTATTCTACGTCAATGTTGTCCATTCCAACACCACCACGACCAATAATTTTGATACCAGGACAAGCGTCGATAATGTCTTTACGAACTTTAGTAGCACTACGAACCAAAATTACAGTTACATTATTTTCATTAATGTAGTTTGCTACTTGCTCTTGCGCGACTTTTGTAGTGATTACTTCAAAACCACCTTTTTCTAAAGCTAAGATTCCACTTTTTGAAATCCCATCATTTGCTAATACTTTCATGTTCTTTTATTAAATTACGAGGATATGCTCCACAAATTAATTGAATGTTTTAGAAGCTATTTCCCGCTATCCGTTTCAATCTTGTGTCGGCGTAGATGTCTGCCGCCACAAGGATTTCCACTTCTATCGGGGCTAGAGCCTCTGCTAGTGAAATACGTTTTGATTGCAAAGACCCTTCTATAGATGAGTCTATAAGGTCTTAAACGTTTTTTTCTAAAGCTTGCATCACATCTACCAATACTTGTACGCTCTCAATTGGCATAGCATTGTATATAGATGCTCTGTAACCACCAACTGAACGGTGACCAGGCAAACCTGAAATTCCAGCTTCTTTCCACATTTTATCAAATGTTTCAGCATGCTCTGGATTTGTTAATAAGAAGGTTGCGTTCATGTTTGAACGGTCCTCATTAACTGCAGCTCCTTTGAATAAAGGATTTCTATCAATTTCTCCGTAAATCAAAGCTGCTTTTTCGTTGTTTAGTTTTTCAACAGCAGCAACACCACCTTTTTCCTTGATCCATTTCATTGTCAATAATGAAACGTATACTGGAAAAACAGGAGGAGTATTAAACATACTGTCTGCTTTTATATGTTTTGCATAATCTAATATACTTGGAATGCTTCTTCCGTTTTTACCAAGAATTTCTTCTTTGATAACTACTAGAGTAGCTCCTGCAGGTCCCATGTTTTTTTGAGCACCAGCATAAATAATATCAAATTTGCTAAAATCAATCACTCTAGAAAAAATATCCGAACTCATGTCACATACCACTGGTACGTTCGTTTGTGGGAAAGATTTCATTTGTGTTCCAAAAATCGTATTGTTTGAGGTACAGTGAAAATAATCTGCATCTGCAGGAATTTCATATCCCTTAGGTACATTATTATAATTATCATCTTTTGATGAAGCTACGATAACCGTTTCTCCAAAAAGCTTAGCTTCTTTAATTGCTGCAGTTGCCCAAGTTCCTGAATCTAAATATGCCGCTTTACCATTTTCTTTCATCAAGTTGTATGGTGCTCTTAAGAATTCTGTACTAGCTCCGCCAGCAAGAAAAAGTGCTTGATATCCTTTGCCTTCAAGTCCTAGTAACTCTAATGCAAGAGCTCTAGCTTCGTCCATTACAGCAACGAAATCTTTACTACGGTGTGAAATTTCTAAAATTGACAATCCCGAGTTGTTGAAATCTAAAATAGCTTGAGCTGATTTTTCAAAAACTTCTTGAGGTAAAATTGATGGTCCTGCGCTGTAGTTGTGTTTTTTCATGGTGTAGTATATGTCCAAAAAATTAAAATGCAAATTTCGGCAATCGCACGGGAATAAGCATTAAATAATTCATAATAATTTTTAAAATTTTCCTTATGTTATTAACAAAAACGTTATAGTATCTACATTATCTGCATAATCCCATAAATTAGGTTTTTGCGTTTGTCCAAAAGCAATACTGTTTGCAATTAGATTATTACTTACGATACATTGAATGTTTTCTTCCTCTTGCTGTAGTTTTTGATCTAAATCAGCCAAATTATCATAAAATTCATAAAACACGCTAGAGATAGGTGAGGCGTGACTTGCATCTTCTTTTATTGTTAAAAAGCCATTATCGAGCAATTTGAAATTACTCATCAAAAACACCGCTTTGTTGTAGTCATAGTTGTTCGCATACTTTTCATAATGGATTACACCTTGGTAAGCAAACATAGCCTCAAAGAAAGGATCGAATACGTAGCCCTTAGGTACAAATAGTTTCGAAACATTACGGCAACCAAGGCCAAAGTACCTAAAGATATCTTCTCCCAAAGCTGTTAATTGTTCTTTAGTTTCTCCGCCATTTAAAATAGCAATAGAGTTTCTACTTTTTCGAATAATAGAAGGCTTGTCTTTAAAGTAGAATTCAAAGTAACGTGCAGTATTGTTGCTCCCCGTTGCAATTACAAGATCAAAATTTTCTAATTTACCTTCAGCAAATATAATTTTTTTCGAAAATTCAGCTTGTACGTGTATAAGGTACTTTGCTAAAAATGGCAACAAGTGTTGGTCGTTTGATGATAATTTGATCAATGCACGATGGCCACAAATCAAAACGGATAAAAAATCATGAAATCCAACTAGTGGAATATTTCCTGCTAATATCAATGCCACCGTTTTTTCTGAAACAGCATTTAGATCATAAGCATTTAGCCAAGTATTAAGGTTTTCTTGGGTAAGCGCCTCAGACCATGATTGCAAAGCAAAGTACACTTGTTCGGGCGTATACCAACCATTGTGGGATTGCGTGAGCAGAATCAAATCTACAAAAGAATCGAAAAAAATGTCGTTACCCAAAACATCTTCTTTTTGGGCGTTTCCGGCTTCAGTAAACTGAGACAAGAATTTTCCTAGTTCAATAAAAGCATTTTTTTTAGTTTCTAATGTCATAATGTTTGTTTATGAAATGTTTTGATTGTAATTTTGCACAAAAGTAAGATTTAATAAGTCGAAAGTCAAAAGTCTAGTGTCAAATGTTTTTTTTGATTCTAATCTTTTAACTTAGATAAACCAATAACATAAGAAAATGGCAATTATCATAACAGACGAATGTATCAACTGTGGTGCATGTGAACCAGAATGTCCAAATACAGCAATCTATGAAGGAGCTGATGATTGGAGATATAAAGATGGTACAAAATTAAGTGGAAAAGTAGTGCTTCCTGATGGAACTGAAGTTGATGCTGAAGATGCTCAAACTCCAATCTCTGATGAAGTATACTATATTGTACCAGGAAAATGTACAGAGTGTAAAGGTTTTCACGATGAACCTCAATGTGCTGCTGTTTGTCCTGTTGATTGTTGTATTCCAGATGATAATCATGTAGAAGATGAAGAAACATTGTTAAACAGACAAGCATTTTTACATAACGATTAGTATTCTACGATTTCGTATAAAACAAAAAAATCCTGAATTTTCATTCAGGATTTTTTTGTTTGAAATCTTCTCTAATAATTATTCATAGTGATGAAATAATTATTCAGTATTTGATATTTCGACCAAAAAAAATGTCATTTAATAATACAAATACGTATTATTAAATGACATTTTATTATGCTGAGTATGGACTAGAAGTTGAAACCTAATCTAGCATAGTAGTATGCGCCTCCAAAACCCATTTGAACGGCATCCCAATATCCACCACCTTCAACCCAGTCATCTTGTTGATCGGGGTAGATGTTGAATAAGTTGTTGGCTCCAAGGCTTAATTTGGTTGTTTTAGATAATTTGTATCCTACAGTTAGATCAGTAGTGATTTTTGCTGTGTACAAATCGGTTGCTTTTTGAATTTTGTCATCAAAACTAGCATAATCTGCAGTAGGTTCTGTAGCTTGATAATCTAATAATTTCACTTCGCTAAAACGAGTGAAAGCTAATCCAGCGTTTAGTTTGTTCCTTTCGTAGCTAAGGTTTAAACCAAATTTACTAGCTGGAGCAGACGCCAAAAGGAATGCTTTTTCTCTTTCTCCAAAGAAAATTTGCTCGTCTAGACTTCCATTTTTTACTTTAGCTATTTTCATGTCATTGATGTTTCCTACCAAAGTAGCGCCTAAAGTTTGAGCTCCAATTTTCTTTTTCCAAGCAAAAACCAAATCCAATCCATTTGTTTTAGTATCTGCACCGTTTACAAAAAACTGAGCTTTGTCAACTCCAAGATTGAATGCAGTTGCGTCAAAATAACCAGTCAATACAATACGGTCTTTTACTTTGATGTAATATCCATCTACTGTAGCAGTAAAGTCACCAAAATTAGCAGTGAATCCTAACGAAGCATTTAATGCACGTTCTTCATTTAATTTGTTAATCCCAAATGCTTTGGTTACTGGACTACTATTAGGAGATAATAGAACTTCAGATGCACCTCCCGCATTAAAGTTGGTGAAACGTAAGTTGTAATATACTTGAGCCAAAGATGGTGCTCTAAATCCTGTACTTACAGAACCTCTAAGGTTGATATTGTTATTTACTTTCAATCTAGCAGCCAATTTTCCGTTCAAAGTACTTCCAAAATCGCTGTAATGCTCATAACGAACGGCACCGCTTACTAAAAATGCTTTGGTTACGTCTAACTCTAAATCAGAATACAATGAAACGTTAGATCTCGTTTTATCAACGGCATTTGCAGGGCTGTATCCAGGGAAACCTTGAGAACCTCCTGGTCTTGGATCACCTGAGATGGCATCAATAGGAGCAGATTGCGTTATTGGATCAGTAATTACCTTTCCGTTGGTGTCGTATGTAGCATATGATCCTTCTTCTCCAGCAAAAATGGTGAACTTCTCTGTTCTGTACTCACTACCAAAGGCAACGTTGAAACCTTCTAGTATGTCATAATTTTTAGAGATGTCAAGATTGGTTGTGTTTTGAGTCAAACTATGTCCACCCGCATCAAAGTCAGTAGGCGAAGCATTTTCTAACGAAGCATTTAAAGTTCCTTTTACATAATAGTGAAAAAGGTTTTTCCCGTTCGTATTACTAAAGTCTAGTTTCCAACCACCCGTTGTAGTCGTTCTAAAACCAACTGCAAGTGAATTATCCAAAATGTTTGAAGTAATTCTTGGGCTGTATCCTCCTGGATAAATTGATTCTACTACTCTCGCTCCATCATTACGTGTAAAAGCGTATGCGTCTGTATCTCTAAAATTTCTACCACCAAAAGCATAGAATTCTGTTTTGTCTGATACTGGAATCATCATGTTGGCAAACAAATTAAATCCTTGTATTGCAGCTTCTCCAAAACCTTTTCTAAAATCAAATCCAGGACGTAATGTTTTATTTTTGTTGATATATTCAGTTGTAAAATTGGCAAAACCACCTTTGTCACCAATAGCAACACCATAATTTGCTCCAACTTTTACCGATCCACCATCAAAAGACTGGTTGTTCCCAATTGAGTTTCCGTTACCGTTCAAGTCCAAACGGTTGTCATCTGTATTAGCAGTTCCTGCAGGAAAATCTCCTTTTGCATTTGTATTGTAGGCACCATAAGTTACAGATCCTGTAAACTCGTCAACATTGTCGTTCAATACAATATTTACAACACCCGCGATAGCATCAGAACCATATTGTGCGGCAGCACCATCTCTCAAAATTTCGATTCTTTTTATTGAGCTCGCCGGAATAGCATTTAAATCTGTTCCTGTGTTTCCACGTCCACGAGTACCAAAAAGGTTGATTAATGACGATTGGTGTCTTCTTTTTCCGTTAATCAAAACTAAGGTTTGGTCAGGTCCTAGTCCTCTTAACGATGCAGGGTCAACGTGATCTGATCCGTCAGAACCAGATTGTTTGTTGGCGTTAAAGGATGGAGCAACGTATTGCAACAATTCGTTAATCTCCATTTTACCACTTTGAGTGGTGATATCTTTTACATTAATAATATCAATTGGTACAGCTGAGTTTACAACCGTTCTTTTAGAATTTCTAGATCCTACAATTACAATGTCTTGCAAAACTTCTCCGCCTTCCGATTTTAATGTAATATTAATCACGCTAGCCGTAGCCGCTTTTTCAATAGATGAATAGCCAATGTAGCTAAAAACCAATGTTGCGCCATCGCCAACTGTAATCTTGTATTTTCCGTCAATATCAGTAGAGACTCCTTTGTTGGTTCCTTTCTCGATAATGTTTACACCCGGCAAACTGCCTCCGTTTTGATCTTTTACTACTCCCGTTATGCTTTTTTGAGCAAACAAGAAAGTTGTCGTTAAGAATAAAAATAACAGATAGATTTTTTTCATTGTTTTAGTTTTGTTGTTTTTGTTGCGCAAGATACTGTAATTTTAACGTTTCTTTTGGTTTTAAACTGTTAAAAATGGCAATAGGGGCTTCTAAATGTTAATTTAATCTTTAAATACATGAAAACTATCAAATCCGTAAAAAATAGATATAATTTGCTTTAAACTGAAAATAATGCTATATAAAACATTTATTAAATGGTATATTTGCACTTTTTAAATTGAATTTTTCTAAGCATATCTATTATTGGATATGGACTATAAAATATAAAAACCATGAAAGCAGGAATTGTAGGATTACCTAATGTTGGAAAATCAACCCTTTTTAATTGTTTATCAAATGCAAAAGCGCAAAGTGCCAACTTTCCTTTCTGTACTATTGAGCCTAATATTGGTGTAGTAAATGTACCAGATCCACGTATCAATAAATTGGAAGAATTGGTTAAGCCTGAGCGTGTGCAAATGGCAACGGTAGATATCGTAGATATTGCAGGTTTGGTAAAAGGTGCAAGTAAAGGAGAAGGATTAGGAAATCAATTTCTTGGAAACATTAGAGAGTGTAACGCTATTATTCACGTTTTGCGTTGTTTTGACAATGATAACATAGTTCACGTAGACGGAAATGTAAATCCAATTCGTGACAAAGAAACGATTGATATCGAGTTACAATTAAAAGATCTAGAAACAGTAGACAAGCGTTTAGAAAAAGTAAACCGTGCTGCAAAAACAGGAAACAAAGAAGCAATTACCGAAAAAGCATTACTGGATCGTGTACGTGAGGCATTATTACAAGCGAAATCAGCTCGTACTATTACACCACAAAGCAATGACGAAGAGGTTTTAATGGAATCGTTTCAATTAATTACAGCAAAACCAGTTTTGTATGTTTGTAATGTTGATGAGAACTCTGCAGTAAACGGAAACAAATACGTTGACCTAGTTAAAGAATTAGTTAAAGACGAAGATGCCGAAGTAATCATCCTTTCAGTAGGTGCTGAAGCAGATATCACAGAATTGGAAAGTTTTGAAGAGCGTCAAGTTTTTCTTGAAGACATGGGATTAACAGAGCCAGGAGCATCAGTTTTAATTCGTGCTGCTTACAAATTATTGAAACAACAAACGTATTTTACAGCAGGTGTAAAAGAAGTTCGTGCTTGGACAATCAACATTGGATCAACTGCGCCACAAGCAGCGGGAGTAATTCATACCGATTTCGAAAAAGGATTCATCCGTGCCGAAGTTATCGCTTACGAAGATTTCGTTCATTACGGTTCTGAAGCAAAATGTAAAGAAGCAGGAAAATTCAAAGTAGAGGGTAAAGAATATATCGTAAAAGATGGTGATGTAATGCACTTCCGTTTTAACGTGTAATTCTTAGCTAAGAGAAAAGAACAAAGAATATATTGAGAACCCGCAAAAGTGATTTTGCGGGTTTTTTGGCGTCTATCAAAAACTGAATACTGAAAATTGTACACTGCTAACTTTCGTCAGGACCTATTTCCCGCTTTTCACTACAAGATTTTGCCGTCTTACCTTTTTTTCTAAGTCAAAAAAGGAGCTTCTTTCAGTCGCTCTTTTTAGCCAAGAAAAAATAGGCAATCCATTCAAAATGCTTTTCGTTTCAATCGGGGGTAGGAAGAGAAAAGAGAAAAGAGAAAAGAGAGAAGAGAACAAGGTGTAGGGATTTAATATGAAAAAGCTGTTGTAGCCTCAAAGTTTGTCACGCTGAAAGCGTCCCACAAAAGCCAAGCAAGCCCAGTTTGCCAAACCGAAAACATTTCAGCTATTTGTTTTTGAAAGCTGAAATTTCTCTAGGGTGAAAAAGTAAGTGTTAATTTTACTATTTTTATAAAAAAAAACATGAGAAAATGCTTTTTAGTACTAGTGGTATTTATTGCTATTTCATGTAAAAGAACTGAAGCAGAACCCGTCGGACTTGGTTTTTATTTCGAAATCCCACAGCCATCAAATGATTCGGAATTAGATAAAATCCCTAATAAATTTCAGGGATTGTTTATGAATTCAGACTCCGTTTTTGTTAATGTGAAAGAAAACCTTATTATAAAAAAGTATTACAATAGATTTAGGATCCATAACAAGGAATTAGATTCGATTAAAGAGAGTTTTGATATTGTTGGAAATAATTATATATCAAAATTGAATAAGGAAATATTTGAAGTTAAGTATTTGAAAGATTCTATCGAGTTTTCAAACAAACAAATTGATACTTTTTTTATTTTTTCAGATCTTCAGAAAGCTACAAGGTTTGATGGTAAATTAATTCTTAATTACAAAGATTCTATTTTTTGGAGGATAAAATCTATTAGTATAGAAAAAAACAAACTCAAAATTCAATATATTTATTCGGAAAACGATTTAAAAAGAATAGATTCATTAACCAAAGTGAAATCAAAAATGATTGATTCTTTGTCATTTATTATTAAACCTTCTAGGAACGAATTTAAACGAATTTTGAATTTGAAAAATCTTGGAGAAAGTACTGAATATATAAAAGTCAAAAAATAAAAAAACTATGAAAATAATAGCCTTTGCAGCCAGTTCAAGTAAAAATTCGATTAATAAAAAACTCGCAACCTATGCCGCTAGTTTGTTCGATAACGCCCAAGTTGAAGTCTTGGATTTAAATGATTTTGAGATGCCTAATTTTAGTGTAGATGTTGAGGTACAGATAGGACAGCATCAAATGGCACAAGCTTTTTTGAATAAGATTGCATCTGCTGATGTTCTGGTAGTTTCAATGGCTGAACATAACGGGAATTACTCCGCTACTTTCAAAAATATATTCGACTGGTGCACCCGAATTCAGAAAGAAGTTTTTCAACATAAACCAATGCTCTTAATGGCTACATCGCCAGGTGGTAGAGGAGGAGCTTCAGTTTTAGAAATTGCAAAAGCTGCTTTCCCTCGTTTTGGAACCGAATTGAAAGGTGTTTTTTCGTTACCAAATTTTAATGATAATTTTAACGAAGAAAATGGAGTTATTTCAAATCCCGAATTCGATAAGGAACTAAAAGACATTGTAGCTAATTTTTAAGCACGCAATCCCAAATTCCAAATCCTCAATCCCAAATCCTCAATTCCAAATCCTAATTCCTCAATCCTAATTCCTTAATCCCATTTCCTTTAATTCTTAAATTTTTCGTTGTCAATATCATTCTTAATAACTTTGATTCGTGCTACTTTCAAAATAGTTCGAGAAGTGTTACATTAGCACCAAATCGTTAAAATTCCAAAATGTCAGATCAAAATCAATATACCGAAGATAACATTCGATCACTCGACTGGAAAGAACATATCCGTATGCGTCCTGGGATGTATATTGGTAAGCTTGGAGATGGTTCATCGCCAGATGATGGTATTTATATCTTATTAAAAGAGGTGATGGATAACTGTATCGATGAATTTGTCATGGGTGCAGGAAAAACGATTGAAGTTTCGATAAAAGACAAAACCGTTGCTGTACGTGATTATGGTCGTGGAATTCCGCTTGGGAAAGTCATTGACGTAGTGTCGAAAATGAATACAGGTGGGAAGTACGATTCGCTAGCCTTTAAAAAATCGGTGGGTTTGAATGGAGTTGGTACCAAAGCGGTAAATGCTTTGTCCAATTATTTCAGAGTAGAATCGGTTCGTGAAGAGAAACAAAAAGCAGCAGAATTTTCAGCTGGTAATTTGGTTGCCGAAGAAGATATTATTGATACCACCAAACGCAAAGGAACGAAAGTTACTTTTATTCCGGACGAAGCGATTTTTAAGAATTACAAATTCAGATATGAGTATGTGATCAAAATGCTGAAAAATTACTGCTACCTAAATGCAGGTTTGACCATTATATTCAATGGCGAAAAATATTTTTCAGACAATGGTTTACGTGATTTATTAGATGAAAATATAGCGGAAGAAGACAAAGTATATCCGATTATTCACCTTAAAGGAGAAGATATTGAGATTGCGATGACACACAGCAAATCGCAGTACAGTGAAGAATACCACTCTTTTGTGAACGGACAAAATACAACGCAAGGGGGGACGCATTTGGTAGCGTACAGAGAGGCGATTGTGAAAACCATTCGTGAGTTTTATAATAAAAACTTCGAACCATCTGATATTCGTAAATCGATAGTTAGTGCTGTGAGCATAAAGGTAATGGAACCTGTGTTTGAGTCCCAGACCAAAACTAAGTTAGGTTCAACCGATATGGGTTCTGAGGAAGGGATGCCTTCGGTACGAACTTTTGTAAATGATTTTGTGAAAACAAAATTGGATAACTTTTTACATAAAAACCCAGAAACTGCTGATTTGCTATTGCGCAAAATTTTACAGGCAGAGAGAGAGCGTAAAGAACTGTCGGGTATTCGAAAACTAGCCAAAGACAGAGCCAAAAAATCGAGTTTACACAATAAGAAATTAAGAGATTGCCGTGTGCATCTTGCCGATATAAAAAATCCTCGTTACCTAGAAAGTACCTTGTTTATTACTGAGGGAGATTCGGCTTCGGGGTCGATTACCAAATCACGTGATGTGAATACGCAAGCCGTTTTTAGTTTGCGTGGTAAGCCTTTGAACTCCTACGGAATGTCAAAGAAAATTGTATACGAAAACGAAGAATTCAACTTGTTACAAGCAGCCTTGGATATCGAGGATGACATGGAGAATTTGCGTTACAACAACATTGTAATCGCAACGGATGCCGATGTCGATGGTATGCACATTCGATTGTTGTTGATTACTTTTTTCTTGCAGTTTTTTCCTGAGTTGATAAAAGACGGACATTTGTATATTTTGCAAACGCCATTATTCAGGGTTCGAAATAAAAAAGAAACGATCTACTGTTATTCTGATGAAGAGAAACGCAATGCCATAGAAAAGTTGAAGCCAAAACCAGAGATCACTCGATTTAAGGGATTGGGAGAGATTTCGCCAGATGAGTTTCAGTTTTTCATTGGAGAAGACATTCGATTAGAACCTGTAATGCTTGATAAAGCAACTTCGATCGAAAAGTTATTGGAGTTTTATATGGGTAAAAACACCCCAGACCGTCAAGAGTTCATCATCAGAAATTTGAAAGTGGAACTGGATGTTGCAGATAAAGAATAATTTTTATATATAAATTGTATGCTAAGTAAAAAACAAATTATTTATGTGATCGCTGCTTTTGTTGGTGGATTTACGGTTGCCTATTTTGTAATAAAATTTTTGAAATCATAGATAGCCTACAGCATGGAAAATCAAGACATACGTTGGAAACAAAGGTTTGAACATTTTCGAAATGCCTTTAGACAATTAAAAAATGCCAAGGCCATTCAAAAAGAAAGAGATTTTTCTGAATTAGAACTTCAAGGTGTTATCCAAGCTTTTGAGGTTTCACAAGAATTGTCTTGGAAGGTGATGAAAGACTTTCTGGAGGAGCAAGGGAAAACTGATTTGTTTGGGAGTAAGAATGCTGTAAAGGAAGCTTTTAATGTCGGGATTATAACTGATGGAGCAATTTGGTTTGATATGATTAAAAGTCGAAACTTGACTTCACATATCTATGACGAGAATGAAATTTTGAAAATCCTAGAGGTGATATTAAATGATTATATAGCTGTTTTTTCAGATTTTGAAAATAAAATGATTAGTTTTTTATAATGTTTGGATTATACCCGAAAAGTCATATAGAAATCATGGAAATTATTGACAATTGTTTGTCGATTGACCAAGTAATTATTTATGGTTCACGTGCTAAAGGAAATTACAGAGAAGGTTCCGATATTGATATTACCATTTTAGGTGAACCTGAAAAAGCGGATATTAATAAATTATGGCACGCCTTAGATGATAGTTATATTCCATATAAATTTGATATCTCAGTTTATAATGAATTACAATCGGAAAGTTTAAAAGAACACATAAATAGGGTAGGTCAAGTTTTTTATAAAAGAAAAACGGAATCTCTGAAATAAATTTAAATAATTTTGAAAGACGAAGAAGAAGAAAATATCATCCCCAACTCAGACGACGAGAACAACGCCGAAGAGCAATCTGCGGAAGAAAGTCAAGAGGAGGAAATCATAAAAGTTGATGCCAAGAATTTTGAAGGCGGTCACTTTTATGATAATACTAATGACGATGCTGATACCATAACCAAAGTTACAGGAATGTACAAAGATTGGTTTTTGGATTATGCCTCGTATGTTATTTTGGAGCGTGCAGTTCCTGCGATTGAGGATGGGTTTAAACCTGTACAACGTCGTATCATGCACTCACTAAAAGAGCTAGATGATGGTCGTTACAATAAAGTAGCTAATGTTGTTGGGCACACCATGCAGTATCACCCACACGGGGATGCGAGTATTGGTGACGCTATGGTACAAATTGGTCAAAAAGATTTGTTGATTGACTGCCAGGGAAACTGGGGGAATATTTTGACTGGAGATAGCGCGGCTGCATCGAGATATATCGAGGCACGTTTGTCTAAATTTGGATTGGAAGTATTGTATTCACCAAAAATTACCGACTGGGGTGTTTCCTATGATGGTCGTCGTGCAGAACCGAATAACCTTCCGGTTAAATTCCCGTTGTTGCTTGCACAAGGAGCAGAAGGAATTGCGGTAGGACTTTCGACCAAAGTGTTGCCTCATAATTTTAATGAGTTAATTGATGCTTCGATTAAAATATTAAAAGGAAAACCGTTTACGCTGTATCCCGATTTTTTGACGGAAGGTATTGCAGATATTTCAAACTACAACGATGGTTTGCGCGGTGGTCGTGTACGTGTACGTGCGAGGATTGCGCAGCTAGACAAGAATACCTTGGTGATTAGCCAGATTCCGTTTTCGACCAATACGACTACCTTGATTGATAGTATCTTGAAAGCGAATGAAAAAGGTAAAATCAAGGTCAAAAAGATAGAGGACAATACGGCGGCAAATGTGGAGATTTTAATTCATATGTATCCAGGTATTTCTCCAGATAAGACTATTGATGCCTTGTATGCTTTTACGGCTTGCGAAACATCAATTGCACCTTTGGGCTGTGTGATCGAAGACAATAAACCATTGTTTATTGGAGTGTCACACATGCTAAAAATTTCGACCGCAAGAACACAGGACTTGTTGCGACAAGAACTCGAAATTCAATTGGAAGAATTAAAAAATAAATGGCATTTTTCTACGCTTGAAAAAATATTCATTCGAGAAGAAATGTATATCGATTTCAAATTGTACTCCGATAGAGAAGCGCTTTACAAATATATGTATGATCGTTTTGAACCTTTTTCGAAATCATTTGTGCGAGCAATAAATGATGAGGATTTACAGCGTTTGACGCAAATCCCAATGATTCGTATTACGCGTTTTGACTCGGATAAAGCAGATGATTTAATTGCGAAATTGGAAGACGAAATGCGTGAAGTAGAACACCACTTGGCACATTTAACCGATTTTGCTATTGCTTACTTTCAAAAATTAAAAGAGAAATACGGGAAAGGACGTGAACGTAAAACAGAATTGCGTGTTTTTGATGATATTGAGGCTACCAAAGTAATCCTTAGAAACACAAAATTGTACGTAAACAAAGCGGAAGGTTTTGTGGGAACGAGTTTGAAACGTGATGAATACGTAACCGATTGTTCCGATATTGATGACGTAATCGTTTTTATGCGTGATGGTACCATGATGATTACCAAAGTAGATGCTAAAACTTTTGTTGGGAAAGATATTATTCATATTTCTATTTTTGACAAAAGTGATAAGCGCACAATTTATAACTTGATTTATCGAGACGGTAAATCGGGACCTTCGTATATTAAGCGTTTTAATGTAACGGCCGTGACTCGTGATAAGGCATACGATTTGACAAATGGAACCAAAGGATCTCAAATTTTGTATTTTTCACACAATCCAAATGGAGAAGCTGAGGTGATAACCATACTATTGCGTCAAATAGGAAGTATTAAGAAACTGAAATTTGATATTGACTTTGCGAAAATGGCGATTAAAGGCCGTTCTTCAAAAGGAAATATTGCTAGTAAATACCCAATCAAGAAAATTGAGATTAAGGAGAAAGGAATTTCGACATTATTGCCACGTAAGGTTTGGTATGATGAAACAGTACAACGACTGAATGTGGATGCAAGAGGTGAATTGCTAGGTGAATTTAGACCAAGTGATAAGATCTTAATTATTCAGCAATCGGGGAAATTGAAAGTGATAACGCCTGAGTTGACTACGCATTTTGAATCGGATATGATTGTGTTGGAAAAATGGATTCCGAAGAAACCGATATCTGCGATTTATTATGATGGAGAAAAAGAACGTTATTATTTGAAGCGTTTCTTGGTGGAGACCGAAAATAAAGAGGAGATATTTATAACAGAACATCCTAATTCGCAACTCGAAATAGTTTCGACAGATTACAGACCCTTGGCCGAATTGGTTTTTCCGAAAATAAAAGGAGTACAAAAAGAAAGTATTACTATTGATGTGGAAGATTTTATCGCCGTTAAAGGTTTTAAAGCACTCGGAAATCAATTGACAACGGATAAGTTGAAGCAGGTAAATTTATTAGAATCTTTACCGTATGACCCACCAGTTGAGGTTGTTCCTGAAAAGCCAGAGCGCAAAGAAGGTGATGATGAAGACGGCGATGTACAGCTGGATGATGATGGTCAGATTATTTTGTTTTAAAATATTTTTGAATATATAGAAAAGGTCGTTCAAGGAGAACGACCTTTTTTTTGTTGCGCAAGGAATTGTGAAGGAGTATTTTAGAACTATAATATTTGTATTGCACTTCAGTGAAGCTTTGCGTTAGGGATAGAGGTAAGCTACCGAAGTAGCACCGAAAGCCCGACAGCATTGCAGCAAAAGGGCTCATCACCGTAAAGTAATGGGCCCTTTTGCTGCAATGGTGGCACGCCCAAATAGAAGTACTAAATATCGTTTAGGGTTTTCATGAAGGCAATTAGTGCTTTTTTCTCTTTTTCGCTTAGGTTCAATTGATCAGCTGGCAAGGTTTGGTTGGGTACCGCTAAGCCAAGTCCTATGCCACCGCCTTTGTTGTAGAAATCTACAACTTCTTCTAAGGTTTTGAAAACGCCGTTGTGCATGTAGGGCGCCGTAAGCGCTATGTTGCGTAAGGTGGGCGTTTTGAAAGAGTTGCGGTGAATAATGGCTTGGGTTAAATTGTATTTTCCTAGATCGGAATCTAGTTTGCCTGCCGTGTTGGGAACCCCTAAAACTTCACTCTCTGACTTGTCAAATTTTGGAGGTACTGTTCCGTTGGTCAATGGGATGAAATGGCAACTGGCGCATTTTGCTTTGCCTGCAAATAGGTTAAACCCTTGTTTCTCTTCGGCTGTAAAAGGGATTTCATTTCTCATATAGCGGTCAAATTTAGAATCATAATTACTAAGGGAACGGATGTATGATGCTAAGGCATTTTTGATTCCGAAGGCATTGATGTTTTTGTTTGGGAAAGCTTTTTTGAAAGCAACATCGTATTTTTTGGTTTTTTGAATCTCTTTTGCCGCTTGGTCTAGGTCACCGTGCATTTCGTCTTCGTTAGTTATAACGGCTACGGCTTGATCTTCGAGATAGCTCACACGAGAATCTGAAAAGAAGCTGCGTTGGTAAGCGATATTTTTTAGGGTAGGGGTGTTTCGTTTTAAATTGGATTTGCCGTTCATTGCTTTGGCGGTTTGTAGTCCGTCTGTAAATGCTTTGTCCTCATAATGGCAAGAAGCGCAAGAACGTGTGTTGTCTCCAGATAAAATGGAATCGTTGAAAAGCATTTTACCCAAGGCAATTTTTTGAGGAGTTGTTTTATAATCCGGAAAGCCTGAAAAGCCTTCTGGGTCAAAAGCATTTTTTTCGAAAAGTGTGGCCGCAGTGGTTTTAAGTCCACGAACTTCGTCGAAATTCGGAATCTTTAAATCTATTTTTTTTTGATGCAAGGCTTCACAAAGTGGGTTGGCGTAATTTTTTATAAAATCGGCGCGATCAAAAGCGTTGTAGTTATTGTGTGATTGTAGATAAGCGGTTGCTTTTTTGAATAATAATAAGGTCTTGTCCTCTTTGTCATCGTTATAAAAGCTGTAATAATCGGCTACACTTTGAGTAGCAACCCTAGCATCTGGTATGGATTGTTGTGCAATAGGGGAGTCGAAACCAGTGATGCCCATTGTGATAATTCGGAACATCTCTAATCGCAAGGCATCAAATACATGAGCATCTGTGAGTTCGGAGTTGGCGGCTATTTTTTCTAAACGTATTAAGTTTCCAGACATCATATCCAACTGCTGTATCAACTCTTCTTTGTTGTTGATGTCGTATTGAGGATAAAGCATCTCTTCTATTACTTGAAAACCTTGGGGCGGTAGAATCTTTCCATCATTTTCTTCAAACTCGGGGATGGCAGGTCCATTGATAGATTTAGAGACTTCGGGAAAATAGTATTCGCTAAAAGCTTCTACTTCTTTGTACGATTGATGTGCGATACTGAATTGTTTCTGAATTTCGGCTGTGCTTTTATTGCTTACAACGCAATCGTTTAGCTTTTTTGTATTTATAACCAATTGCTTGATATTCTCTTGAAGTAATTGGCTTACTTGGGTATGTTTGGGTGGCATTGTATTGCAGGAAACAATAGCGAGGGTAAGCAATAGTAAAAAATATTTTTTCATGATAAATATAAAAACCGTGGTGAAACTTAAAAGCAAATTCCACGACCCCTATGGATCGTGGAATTTGTAACTATTTGAGTGGTGTACTATCTAGGTAAACCTTTGATTACTACAATTTGAGAAGCTTGTTGCTCATTTGTTCTAAGTAATCCTCCATCTACTCCTTTGTATTTTGTACCCGTCCAAGTGTGTGGTTGTACAGATAACATAAATGCATCTTTAACTCCAATAATATCTGATACGTCAATTAAAGCGCCATATTCCCAATCTCCAAATTTAGAGATACCACCTACATTGTACTTAGCTGCATTTGCTGCTGTACGTTGGTGATCAAGTTCAACCACTACCTTTAATGATTTTTTTGCAATATCGTATTGGTAGATGTATCCGTCATGCGTTTCGTCTCCATATCCGTTTGCATCCTCTTGTACGTATACGTAATTGGTAGTCACACAAATATTATCAGGATTCTGGAATTTTCCAGCAATTCCATTTCTGTCATCACCATCAAGAATCACTTTCAAAGTACCTTTTAAAGGATCTTTTTCGTCCAAGTTCAATTGATATACTCTTCCGTATTTAGTTCTAGAAGCATCAGTATTGTTACCTGTAGTGTTTTGTCCCGTTACGTTGAAGTATATTTCTCTGCTTGAAGCTGCTTGACCACCTTTTCTATAATCAAGGTCTTCAACTCTACCAAATTTAATTGCTTTCAATGTATTTACCGATGCATTTATTTGAGCACCAGTCAAGGTAGTATGATTAACAATCTTTGCAAATGATACAGCGTAGTCTTGACCAACAACCATATCTTTTTCTCTTTGATTGTCATCGTTTCTTTTCATCATATAAAGAGAACCGTTTTCAAGATCACCCAGTTTATCAGACATATACATGAACAATTGTCCACCATAGGTTCCAGAATCATCATCACCAATTACCACTACTGTTTTTCCAGCAAAAGCATTTTTGTTTAACGGTAAAGCGTTTTCGGCACTTAATCGACCAAATGAAGCCAATTCTTTAGAAACTGCAGCTCCAGCAGCATCTGCATAAGGATCTAAACGGTGTGTTCTTGATTCTTCCCCAGATTCTCCACAAGTTAAATAGTAAGGTCCGTAACCGTGCTCTGCAGGTGTAGCCATCGTAGCGCCACACAATCTCCATGTGCTACCGCTTGAGTTCAATAAATATTCTCCTTTTACTGGTTTGAATGTTTTGTCAAGTGTGATTCTCGATACAGAGAAGTTGTCTTCGTTATTTACTAAAAAAGTAAAAGTACCATCTGCATTTTTCAATAATCCAGATCCATCAGCCGATCCACCAAATACATAGTTTGGGCTTTTTTCAAATACATCATCAGAGCTGAACAACGAAAATAATTCAAGATTTTCAAATCCTGGTTTTTTAATTAATAAGGCAGGAGTTACCGATTGGTTTTTCAAAACTACATCTGCGTTTGCTACAAAAGTATCGCTTGCTTCCTCCTTGTTGCATGACACAATTGCCATTGCCAAAAGTGCTGGTAAAATAAATTTTTTCATTTTGTTTTTGTTGTTTACTATTTTTGACAAAGAACGAATTCAAATATTAATGAAAGATTTATTCTATATTATGAAATATTTAACGAATGGCTTCAAAAATTTTGTAAGACAACAATTTCATTACATAAGTAGTTTGTTTTTCGTACATAACTATTTTTGTATAAGCCATAATTATAGCGTAAGTTATTGTTTATGAGTTGGTTATTTGTTTTTCTTATTATCTTCAATCGTTATCAAAATGTAAACTACCGATTTGGGTTTAAACCAAAAAAAGCCCGTTTTTGTCAAAACGGGCTTTCAAATGTGCATAAAATTTGGTGCTATTTCTTTTTACTACTTTTCATATTTAACACTTCTACAAACAAGGAGAACGTTATGGCAAAGTACAAATATCCTTTAGGAATAGGCGTTACGTGACTACCAAAAATTTCGGCATTTGATAAATGTGCACTTTCGGTTAGTAACATCATTCCGATTAAGATCAAAAACGAAAGTCCCAAAATTTGAATTGATGGATTTTTATTTACAAATGTTCCAACAGGTACAGCAAACTGCATCATAATAAAAACCGAAATTACTACGGCTGTGATCATAATGTACAACGCACCTTGTACGCCATTGGTCATACCCACAGCAGTCAAAATACTGTCAAAGGAGAATACTAAGTCAATCATAATAATTTGTATAATCACCGATTGAAATGATTTTGCCGCGGCTTTTCCTAAGTCGTGCTCTTCTTCACCCTTGTGGTCTACTTTTTCTCTTATTTCATTGGTACTTTTGTAGATTAAAAACAATCCACCTGCCAACAAAATCAAACTTTGGCCTGTAATTCCGGCCTTAAACCAACTCCAATCCACAGTAAACCAAGGCTCTTTCATTTGGATAAGAAAATTAATTCCCATCAATAATGCAATACGCATAAACATAGCTAGAAACATTCCCAATTTTGTCGCTTTTTTTCGGCTCTCTTCAGGCAATTTTCCCGTGGCAATCGAGATAAAGATAATATTGTCAATTCCCAAAACAATTTCGAGAAAAGTCAAAGTGACCAAGGCTATCCAAGCATCCGGATTCAAAAACACTTCCATATATATAAGTAATTAGTTTTAATTTTCAGTGTCAACAGTCTAATGCTGTCGATATTGTGTACTGTTTTTTATAATCTAAAAGCAGTCCCTTTTTGTTTATCTGGCATTCCAACAATACCGTATTCAAAAGTGTAACTGTCTTTGGTTGTTGACAAAATACGCATGCTGATCGATTTTTCTTCGGCCATATTCTTCGGGTGCAATTTTTTCAAAATATACTCACAATCATTCACCCATCGTACAGAGGCAGTATCCGTTTTCCCCTCATAGGTTTCAATTTCAATTTTGTCTGTACGTTCAAAAACAGTAGTTTTCAGTACACCATCAATCTTAGTTTCAAACTTAAATTTCCCCGTTTTAAAGTCGGCACAGTTACGTTCGGGTTCCTTACATGACAGCAATAGGAGTACGCTGCTTATTAAAATATATTTCGTCATTTTTATAATTTAGGCCTAATCCTGCTGTACATTTCAAGTCCTCCGTGCTTCCCCTTTTTTTCTATTGTCATAAAAGGAGCTTCTTTCAGTCGCTCTTTTATGCCAAGAAAAAATAGGGTAATCTCGTCCGGGCTTTCCATTGCCATCAGGGGCAAAAGGCATTATTTGTTATTCAATCGTTTTATTTCTTCCTCGGTAAAGTTCTTAATTTCTTTCGCTTTTGCAAATTTATCGGTGTTATAATTTTTAGAATTATTTCTCGGAATCGAGAGGCTTTCCCAAGGTGAATTCTTCAATTCTTTGGCACAAAAAATTATTTGCCCCACATGATATGGGTAATGCGCCAATTGCCTATTTATGGCTTCAAGCACCGTATGCCCTTCATTCCTAATATAAACAATGCTCATTAAATCACTGGTTTGTAATGATTGTAGTGTGTCAAACAAACAATTCCAACCATTGTTCCAACAAGCAAAGACTTCTTCAACGGTTGCGGGATGGTTTTCGAATTCAGCATCTCGATTTCTCCATTCCTTCTCACCGTCATTAGTTAGCAGATTGGTCCAACGAGAGCGCATATTTCCAGACAAATGCTTAACCATCGTTGCAATACTATTGCAGTCGGCATTAGTTTGTATAAACAATTGTTCTGGTTGCAATTGTTTCATTGCTTTTTCACCAATTGTTTTATAATACAAAAATTGCTTGATGCTAGATTCGAGGTAGACTGTAGTAGGATCCATATTAAAAAGTATATGGTAACAAAAATACGCATTAGTCTGATGTATAGCAGTTGATTTAACTTAAAAAAAAGTAGTATTGCTTATAGTTTAGTCATGATAGAATTCCCTCAATATAGGAGCAGTATTTCTTGTCATTTTACTATTGATATTTAGTTATTATACCGATTTTAGGTGCTTTTTGTCGATTAAATGGTTGATTTATAGCACAAGCTAGCATGGAGAACCACGTTTTATTACTTTAGATTTATGCGATATTAGCATAATTAGTTGGTCATATATAGCTAAATCGTAAACGAAGCGCCAATTGTAGTATAATAATCAAGATATGTGTAAAAATGTTGCTATGTTGGCATAATATTAACTTAAAATTCTAGTTTTGTTAACGAATTAAAAAGAATAACTAGAATTTACTATTTATGAAACTGAAACAATTTATTTTAGGCGTATTATTGACGTTAATAATGCCTTTAGCAATGAATGCACAGACAATCAAGGGAGTTGTGCAAGATGAAAATGGTCAACCGATGCCTTTTTCCAATGTAATGGACAAAGCAACTTCAAATGGAGTAACCACAGATGCCAACGGGAAATTTGTAATTAAAGTAAAAGCATTACCTGCAACTTTGATCGCAAAATATGTAGGCTACCAAAATAAAACGTTTACCGTTGCTACAGAAGCTGCTGCAGTGGTAGTAAATTTAGCTCCTAACAATAGTCTTGACGAGGTTGTTGTAACAGGTAACAGAGCAAAAACACGTACTGTACTAAGTTCTGCTGTGCCGATTGACAAAATTTATGCTGAAGACCTAAAGTCTAGTGGACAAGTAACCTTTGATAAAATGTTGGCTTACAAAATCCCTTCGTTTAATTCAAGTACACAAGCAATCTCAGATGCGACTGCACATTTTGATCCGGCAGATTTACGTGGATTAGGACCAAGCCGTACCTTAGTATTGGTAAACGGAAAAAGAAAAAATCAAAGTGCTTTGGTGTATGTTAACGATACTCCTGGAAAAGGAGAGGTAGGAACAGATATGAAAAGTATTCCGTTCTCTGCTATTGAAAGAGTAGAGGTTTTGCGTGATGGTGCATCATCTCAATATGGTTCTGATGCCATTGCGGGTGTAGTAAACATCATCCTTAAAAAACAAACCAATTTTACAGAGGTTAGTATGACTTCTGGAATCACTTCGCAAGGAGATGGATTTAATTTTGGAGCTGATTTAAATTCAGGATTTAAATTTGCAGACAAAGGTTTTGTAAATTTCAACGTATCTTATTTAGATCAAAATAAAACAAATAGACCAGGATCGCCAGGTAAAGATGATTTGTTTGGTGTAGCTGCAGATGACCCAACTTGGGGAGAGTATTTGAAAAATAATCCAACATTAGGAATGAATATTGGGCAACCGGATACAAAAATGGGTGCTTTGGTTGTAAACGCAGAATATCCATTGTCTGAAAAAACAACTCTTTACGCTTTTGGAGATTTGAATATCAGAAAAGGAACTAGTTTTGCTTTGTACAGAGTTCCTTACTGGCCAGGTGTATCAGATCCTTTTAATTTATTGCATGCTGCTGGAACAACCTATAACGGTTTTCAACCAACATTTAATACTGACGTTTTTGATAACTTAGGAAGTGTTGGAATCAAATCTACATTACTTGGTTTTAGTTCTGATTTCAGTGTAACTGCTGGTTCTAATAAAGTCGATTATACTATTGCAAACACTTTGAATCCAAGCTTAGGTGCTAATAGCCCGACTGAATTTAATGCAGGTGGATATACTTTTAGCCAATTAGTGGGTAATGCTGATTTTTCGAGAAGTTTTGATAAAGTGACTTTGGGTTTTGGTACTGAATTAAGAAGAGAGCAATATGAAGCGCGTGCTGGACAAGAAGAATCATATATAAATGGTGGTGCACAATCGTTTCCTGGTTTACAGCCAGCAAACGCATTAAAGAAAGATAGAACTAACGTAGGGGTTTATTCTACTTTGGATTATGATGTTTCTGATGCTTTCTTAATTGGTGGATCATTACGTTATGAGAACTATTCTGATTTTGGTGATAATTTTTCATACAAAGTAAATTCTCGTTACAAAGTAACCAAAGATATTACTGTGAGAGGATCTTTCAGTACTGGTTTTAGAGCTCCTGCTTTACACCAAATTTATTTGAGTAATGTTCAAACATTGGTATCTGGAAATACAATTTCAAACCAAGGAACGTTTAACAACGTGGATCCTGCTGTAATAGGTCTTGGAGTGCCTAAACTACATGCAGAGAGATCACAAAATATTTCTACAGGTATTACATTAAGATCTGGTTCACACTTTTCAACCTCTCTTGATTTCTACCATATTAAAGTTAAAGATCGTGTGCTTTTCTCTGGAGAAGTTGGATTTGATGCCGACAATTCTACGACAAACCCTGTAGAGCAAATTTTATTAGCTAACAACGTTACTAGTATGAAATTCTTCATCAACGCAGTAAACACTGTATCAAGAGGTGCTGATATAGTATTAAGCTACAAAAATCTAGATTTAGGAGCTGGTAAAATGACTTTCAACTTGTCTAGCAATATTTCGAAAAATGAAATTCAAGGTCAAATTGCTACACCAGCAATCTTGAAAGCAAACGGATACGATATTTTTAATAGAAAAGAACAAGGAAGAATTTTGAATGCAAGACCAAATACAAAGGTATTATTTGGTATGAACTACGATATCAATAAATTGAGTGTTATCATGAACAACACTTATTTTGGAAGTGTAAACTGGCAACATGCTACTGACCCAACAAAAGATCAAAAATTCTCTGGAAAAGTAATTACCGATTTTGGTTTCTCTTATAAATTCACAAGTACAATTGCTGCTAACGTAATGGTGAACAATTTATTTAATGTTTATCCAGATGAAATCGATCCAAAAGGAGATGTTGTGACCAACTTAGGTGGTCGTTTCAAATACCCTTGGGAAGTAAGTCAATTTGGTATCAACGGTACTACATTTACAGCAGGATTGAACTTTAAATTCTAAAGAAGTATATCATACAGCATAAAATTAAAAACGGGATGTATTCCCGTTTTTTTTTGCTTTAGACACAAGTGAAGTAGGGATGCCGTCTAATTTACGAAAGTGTATAAAGTAGCTGAAAAACTGTATTCTTAGGGGAAGTTGGTATAATTATCAAAAAATAATAAACAAGAGAAAATGATAATCTGCAGTTTTTAACAATTTAAATTTCTCACTATTTTGTCATCAGAAAAAAAAAATAGTAAAGAGGAATGAACCTTTTTTTACTCTCGCTTGAAGACTTATTTTTCTTTCATGTCGTACTGATGCTTCCAGTTTAGAAGTTGAAATCTTAAGTGGTCATAATACAGACCAATAATTAACATTGATGCAGGAATTAGCAGTAAGTAAAAATGAAAATAAGAATAAAAAGTACCGCCAAAAAAGCCACCAAGAAAGAAGAAGGTAATAATCCGGAACCTAAGTTTAATAGTAGAAAGTAACTTAACTTGTTGTTCTTTCTGTTTATAAAAAAATAATTGTGAAAGCTCAATTCCTAAATCTGTAAAAAGACCAGTCAGATGGGTAGTTCTTACAATTGCATTAGATATTCTGGTTACTAATGAATTTTGTAAACCCATGGCAAAAAGCAAACTAAAAGCAATGTAATTAGAGTATTCTTTTACGAGTAAGTGTCCCAGTAAGGCAATACAAAAAAGTATTATACTTTCGATAATGGTCGGAATAATAAATATGTATCGCTCATTTTTAAGCGTCATAATTTCTATCAATAGACTGGAGCAAAAAGAACCTAAGAAGAAAAATAAGATGTAAAAAAAGTAAATAAAACTTTCTGAAAAATGGAGTTTGAAAACTTCATCTATAAAAAACGCAAAATGCCCTGTTACATTAGTGGTAAGGCGCTGTACCGATAAAAAACCGACCACATTTACAATTCCTGCCACAAATGAGAGTAAAGAAGCAATTTTTTTATTGTGTTCTAAAGTTCTTGTTTTTCCTTGATGTCTAAACATGATTCTTTTGGGTCAAGTTCTAGTTTTGTCCTTTTATCACTTGTAATTCTATACAAGGTTAGGTCTTTTTTTTGGTTTTATAAAATAACTAGGACTGTTTAACAATGAAAATACCATGTAAATACAATAAAGTAAACTTTGATTTGATGATGGAAATTGCCCTGTTATTCCATATTATTTCCATTTTTTATAATAGAGTGATGTCTTTTTGATTTTAAAAAGATTATTGAGTTAAAATCTTTATCTGTTACAGACAAAGTCACAGTCTGAAAAGATATGTTTGTTAGTGAAAATCGACTTTATTGGAGTAAAATACTTTATATTTATAAGAATACTATATCTAACCATTAAATTAAATTGTATGACGTTCTCCAAAATAAATATTCAGCAAGCTTGCATTCAAAAACAAACGGAACTAATAGAGAGTTTTCAAAATCGTGTTGACTCCATGCAGGCAGATGTGCTCGAAGCCAATCAGTCGCCTAGTCAAACAGAAGATCGCATTGGAGGCAAAGTAGAACTCTTTAACGCAGTAGGGAAAGAGCTTGATTTTGCGATTCGAGAAATGGATTTTTTAGAAACCTTGCAACCCGAAAAACAATGTACAATTGTAGAGCCTGGGGCGCTGGTAATCACTGATAAACTGACTTTGTATATATGTGTGTCCATCGAACAAATAGAAGTAGATGGACATACGATTTTTGGAATTTCTACGCGAGCACCTATATATGCTGCGATGAGAGGTTTAGAAAAAGGACAATCTTTTAAATTCAATGAAACAGAGTATGAGATTAAAGATATTAACTAAAGTCAAGAGTAGTATCAGTATGAGATTCTTTGTAGGATTGTTATTAGGTTGTCAGATTCTAAATTTTTATTTCGCATTCAGTTAAAAATGTTTTAGTAACATGGAAATCAAAAACTTAAATTAAAAGACGCACTATTGCATTTGGTTTGGACTACCTTTGCACAAGTGTTGTTACAATAACGATTCAGATAATTTAAGGACAAAACAATATGAATGCAATTTTTACAGATGCAAGTTTTCAAAATATGGTTGCGATTGCCAATCGTTATGGTGTAAGCACCAATGCGGTTTCCGAATTGACTCATGCTCTAATAAGAACTAACGGAACTATGGCGCAATTTTATATTCCAGAACTTGGTGGCGGTGGGCAATGGATGCAGGGCGGAATGACGATGGTTGGTGATATGTTCAACAGTCAATTGAAAAATACAGTCAATGGTCTTTGTATCGAATTGTCAAATTTGATCAATCAAGGAGCTATACAATATGTACCATTACCTAAGACTACCAATCAAAATGGATCTCAATCAGGGAACTGGTGGGGTGATTTGGGTGTACCAAATTCTACTGGGAGTCAAAACAATACCAATTATGCAGTTTTTTCAAATATTGGCCGCTTAGCGATTCAAGAAAATGGAAAAGTTACCGTTTTTGATACGCTTGACAATCAAATTGGTGGTGTTGGGCAACAACAAGGTGGTGGTTATTCAGTAACATTTACGAGTCAATACGGTACCGTAAATTTGAATAGTTTGCCTATTGTATCTGGCGGTGAAAACAGACCTCAAGAACAAATTGTTCCTCAAAACAACCCTATGCCACATGAGGTAGCAGCTGTACAGATGCCTGAAGTTACTCCGGTAACAACTGCTTTTGAAGAAGACATTTTTATGAAAATCGAAAAATTAGCAGCTTTGAAAGATAAAAATATTTTGTCTGTAGAAGAATTTGAAAATAAAAAAGCAGAACTATTAAGTAGATTGTAAATTTCAAATAGAATAAAAAAAGCCACTATCTGTTTTTAAAAAAATAGTGGCTTTGTTTTTTATCGAATGGAAAGTCCCCAGTCGATGGTTGCTAATTTAAAGGCAATTTGATTTTATTAATGGTAAAAACCATTTCATCAATTGGTCCAGTTACTTCGTTTATTCTAGAATTGGTATAGTATAAATCATCTTTGTAAATACTAAAACTGTCTGCCCATCGTACATCTACTCCTTCAATCAAGGTGTGAATCGTTCCATCTGGTTTTCGATAATCAATTTTATTTTTTTCTAAATCTGCATAATAGAGAAAACCTTTGTTGTCAAAAATCATCCCATCAGGCGCAGCTGTTTTCGACTCTAGTCGAACCGTTTTTTCAATTTCTGTCTTGTTGTCAAGGTCAAAAGATGCGGTTGGAATGGAATACAAACTATAACCCGTCAAAGCGTGGTACAATAATCTTTGGTTTTTTACATCAAGTTCAATTCCGTCTGAATGTACAGATCGTTTCCATTGCGTCCCAGCAAATGTCAAATAAGCCACTTCTGCAGAAGTTGAAAAGTGATCATTCAAAATTCGTTTTGATGTTCCAGTAGCAATATTATACACTACCAAACCAGCATGACCAGAATCTGTAAAATAAATTTTATCACCGTCTACACGTAAATCGTTGATATACGAATCAGGATGAAAACTATTTTTTTCTAGTATATACGTTGCCGTTAGTGTATTACTTTTTAGATCAAAAACAAATACTCTTGGTGCATCAAGCACGGTTTTAAATTGTGGGTTGCGAGTATCTAACACATATAGTTTGTCATCATGCGCTAAAACTGACTGTACAGCAATAAATTTGTCAGCAACTACCGGCTGGCCAATTTCCCAAGAATTCCACTCTTGATTAGGGTAGCTTTTGTTTTTGTTACCGTCAATTTCCACTACTGCACTTTCGACACCTTCTCTCCATCGTGGAAAATTGACAAACATGCGACCTGAATTTGCTATGGCAATTCCGGTTACTTGTTGTCCTTTAAATTCCGCAACTTGCGTGACTTGGTGTGCGGTCTTTGGTTCCGCTTTAGAATTAATTCTTCCCTTGCAAGCGGCTAAACTTAGTAGGATTACTGAAAAAGCTAGTATGTTTTTCATTTTTATATTTATTTAGAACTATTTATTTCGTTCATTATTTCAGCCATCAACTCGTATGAATGTACACGTGCGTCTTGGTTGTGGCAATTGGTCGTAATGATCAATTCGTCCACAGCAGTTTTTTCGATAAAGGCTTCGATTTCTTTTTTCACTTTCGCTTTCGAACCAATAAACGTGTAATATGTCATTTGCTTCACTGCTGGATGTTCCATCGTTTCACGCAAATCATCTGTCATTTCAGCGGGCTCATCAAGTGATTCTCGTTTAGCTCCTGTCAAAAGGCTTATAATCATTTTGATAAAAGAGGTCGCCATGCGCTCTGCTTCTTCATCTGTGTCGGCTACAAACGCATTAATTCCTGTCATCACATAGGGTTTTGCTAACTCTGGCGAAGGCATGAACTCCTTTCTATAAATGGCCAAAGCGGGCAATAGCTGTGCAGTTGCAAAATGACTTGCAAAAGCATAAGGCAATCCTTTTCTAGCCGCCAAGTGAGAACTATCAGTGCTTGAACCAAGAATGTAAATAGGAACATCTATTCCTTCTGCGATGGGTGCTCTTACTTTTCCGTTTTCATTATTAGACGAAAAATAAGTCTGTATTTTTTCGATTTGATCCGGAAAAGAATGGGCTGCATCCATAAAATCAGATCGAATGGCACGAGCTGTTTCTTGATCCGTACCAGGTGCTCGACCTAGTCCCAAATTAATTCGATTGGGATACATTGTTCCTAAAGTTCCGAATTGCTCGGCAACAATTAAGGGGGAGTGGTTGGGTAACATGATACCGCCAGATCCTACTTTTAGAGTAGAAGTAGCTTGTGCTACGCGGTCAATCAAAATTACTGTTGCGCTACTTGCTACAGCAGGCATATTGTGATGTTCCGCTAGCCAATAACGATTGTAACCAAATTTTTCGGCTTGTTGTGCTAGGTGAACAGTATTGTCAATGGTCTCTTTAATTGAACTTCCTTTAGTTACAATCGCAAGATCCAAGATAGAATAAGCAATGTTTTTGTCGTTCATGATAATGTTATTTATAGGTGTAAAGGTAACTTTGGTATCCCAATAAGAACTATAAGGATATATTAAAATAATCTAAAAAGAAATAGAAGTACTACTTTTAAAAGAGCAAAAGAATTTGTAAAAAGGGTAACGAAGTAGGTGTAAAAAGAAGTGTAGCTTAGAGATAAGAAAACCTGAATCAAAACTGGGTTTTGATCCAGGTTCTTTAACTATATAAAGAAGACGCAAACGAAGAAAAGGTTCTATTTGCCTTGTAAAGAATTATTTCAATTCGATTACAAATTCCTCCATTGGAGTTCTAACTTTTTTCATTTGTCCAATCCAGTCGTTTGGTGCATCTGCGTGACCTACGTACATAAGAGAAACACTTTTTAAACCTAATTTTTCTAGACCTAAAATATCGTCAACTACTGCATTATCAAAACCTTCAACAGGAGTAGTATCAACTTTTAATTCTGCTGCTTGTGCCAATGAAAGTCCAAGAGCAATATAGGTTTGTCTCGCAATGTGAGCAAAATTCTCTTCAGCAGATTGTGCCAAATACATTTTTTTTAACATGTCTGTATAACTGCTAAAACGTCCTCTTTCAAGACCACGTACATCTGTTGTATGGTTGTAAACTTTGTCAATACGCTCAGCTGTATAACGATCCCAACCTGCAAAAATAATTACATGAGAGCAATCTCTCATACATTCTGGATTTAGAGCTCCTTTTACCAATTTTTCTTTTAACTCTTGGTTTTCAACAACAATCACTTGAAAAGCTTGCAAACCTGATGAAGTTGGCGCTAAACGTGCTGCTTCAACAATTTTATCTACATGTTCTTGACTCACTTTTTTGGTTGCATCGTATGCTTTAACCGCGTGTCTCCAGTTTAAATCTTCTAATAATGCCATTTTTTTTTCTATTTTAGGTACTTGTAATTTATTTTTTTAGTCGTTTGAAACAGTCAATTTAACTGGCATGTTTCCTCTTGTCGCATTAGAATAAGGACAAACTTCATGTGCTTTTTCAATCAACGATTGCGCTACTTCTATTGTTACACCAGGAATGTTAGCATGTAATTCCGCTTCCAATCCAAAACCACCATTGTCGTTTTGACCAATGCTTACTTTTGCAGAAACAGTAGTTGCTCCAGTTTCAATATTTTCTTTTTTGATAACCAAGTTTAATGCACTATCAAAACAAGCAGAGTATCCTGCTGCAAAAAGCATCTCAGGATTTGCAAAATCATCGTTACTACCACCTAAAGCTTTTGGCATTCTTACTTCTAAATCAACAATTCCGTTTTCGCTTTTTACTTGACCGTTTCTACCACCCGTAGCAGTAGCTTGTGTTGTATATAATGTTTTCATTTTTGTGTAATTTTTAAAATTATGTTTTTTAATACTAATAAATCTTCTAGCGATAAATGCATCGACTCCATCAATTGTCCTGGTATAGAAGCGGCTTGTTCTTTCAAAGCCTTTCCTTCTTCGGTAAGGATGATATTGACTGATCGCTCATCAATTTTACTTCTAATTCTGGCTACAAAATTTTTTTGTTCCATTCTCTTCAATAAAGGAGTAAGTGTACCGCTATCCAATTGCAATTTGTCACCAATTTGATTGACAGCTTGTTCATCTTGTTCCCATAAAACCATCATAACCAAATACTGCGGGTAGGTGAGGTGCACGGCTTCAAGCAAAGGGCGGTAATGATTAATTATTTCCTTTGCGAAGACGTAAACCGGAAAGCAAACTTGCTCGCTAATATGTAGTTGGTCTTTCATGGTAATTATTTTCTTGTACAAAGATAGCGCACAATTAAATTGTGTACAATCTATTTAGGAAAACTTAGTAATTATTTAACTATTTGGGGATTATTTCCTAACGAATTCAGCGACTTTTATAACTGTTTTAAGGTTTTTAAATACTGATAATTAATGTTTTGTGTGTTTATTTTCGAAAAATAATTATCGAATGGCAGTTAGACTTCTAAAATCTTGTCCGGTAGGTTCTTCAAAGACCTCAAGTTGAAATTGAGAAGTGATCGTGAACAAATGATCAAAAATATCTGATTTCACTTTTTCAAATTGCACCCATTCTTTTTCGAAAGTAAAGCAATAAATTTCTAAAGGAAGCCCTTTGGAAGTAGGATCTAATTGACGAACCATATAGGTCATCTCCTTATTAATATGTGGATTTGCTCGAATGTAATTTTCTGCATAAACTCTAAAAACACCTACATTGGTCAAACTAATGGCATTGACAGGGTTTGCCTCTCCATCGGCTAGACCAGCGTTAAGTTTTTTTATTTCCTCTTCCTTTTCTAAGATGTAGTCTTTGATTAAAGTGTATTTCTTGAAACGTTCCAGCATTTTTTCGTCACAAAAACAAAAACTACTAACCTTCAAATAAATCGATCTGTTGATTCTACGACCACCAGAATTACTCATACCACGCCAGTTTTTGAAAGAGTCATTGATAAAAGCGTAGGTCGGAATCGTAGTAATGGTTCTGTCCCAGTTTTGGACTTTTACAGTGCTCAAATTGATGGATAATACGTCGCCATCTGCATCGTACTTGGGCATAGCAATCCAATCGCCTACACGCACCATATCGTACACAGACATTTGTATGCTGGCTACAAACCCCAAAATCGTGTCTTTAAAAATAAGTAGCAAAATAGCTGTCATGGCACCCATCGCTCCCAAAAAGTAAAACGGACTCTTACCTAAAAGCAGGGAGAGAATAAGAATGCCACCCACAAAATACACAACAATATTAAGTACTTGTATGTAGCTAGAAATAGGTTTGTCTTTGAAAATAGCGGAATGGGATAGTATCTCATTAAAAATGGCTAGTACAGCATTTATTGTCCAGATGATAACTAGTAGTAGAACCAAAGAGGATAGTGTTACCGAATATTTTGCTACAATGGGATATTCGGCTAAGATAGAAGGTACTGCAAACGTAATGATTAAGGCAGGGACCACAAGAGCGAGTTTGTCAAATATTCTTTTCTCCACTAAGATATCGTCCCAAGTGATTTTGGTTTTTAAAAAAAAGTTATGAATGCTGCTCACAATCACCATTTTGGTCAAGTACCAAGCAAAAAAACAAAATACCAAAAGGCCTAGAATAACAATTGGAAGACTAATTAATTTGGCCAAATAAAGATCGATACCTAGATAATCTGCTAGCCATTTTGGTTCTATTTGTATCGAAGAGTACTTAGGAGAAATTTGCATTGTTATTGTAATTTGTTTGTACAAAGGTAACATTCCTATGCAAAGACAAAGAAGATCTCGAGGGTTTTGCCTTTTGTTAACAAACATGGAGATTCGAACTCCTCTTGTGACTAATTTTCTCTAAAAATAAGGGTTCAAAAAATGAAGGAGATTACAAAGAAAATAGCAAAACTAATAAGAGTTCAAATTGAGAGAAAATTTCAAACAATCCTCTATGTTTATTTTAACATTATTTAGTACTATTTCGCCTTAAATTTTGTTAATATTAACTAAAAAAGTCTATTTTTGAGCAAAATTGTCAAAAATGAAAATAGCCGCTTGTGTCATTTTATACCATCCTAAAGAGAAGGACTTACATAATATTTTGAGTTACTTGCCTCATGTGGATAGGTTGTATGTTTATGACAATACTGAAAATGCTGAGACTATTTTACCTTTTGAAGATAATGATAAAGTGTTGTATGTGTCCGATAATCAGAATAAAGGATTGTCAGTTAGGCTGAACTATGCTTGCAATTTGGCGCTAGAAGAAGGCTTCGACTTTTTGTTGACCATGGACCAGGATTCTTATTTTATTCCAGAAAATTTCAAGCAGTACCTAATAAATATTCAAGAATATGCCTTGCTACACGAAGTAGGAAGCTTTGGGTTGGATTATAGTACAGAAGCAAAAGTTGTACAGCCAGCAAAAGTTGTGCCCCAAGAAACAAACCTTTTAATAACTTCTGGCTCTGTTTTAAATTTAAGAAATTATCAAGAAATTGGAGGCTTTGATGAGAAACTTTTTATTGATGGTGTCGATTATGATTTTTCTTTTTCGACCATGAAAGCAGGATATAAGAATATAATTTTTAAGAATAATTACTTCAATCACTCCTTTGGCGAAAAGACCAAGGTTGCATCCATTAAAACACTTTTTTTAATTAAAAAAGAAAAGCAACTTCATTCTCCCATTCGAATTTATTACATCAAGAGAAATCTGCTGTATTTACAGGATAAGTTTGGTGACGTTTTTCCAGAACTTGTTCAAAAAATGTCCAAGAGGTATGCCAGTCAAATAGAATCGAATCTTCTGTATTCAAGAAAATTTTTTCCGATTCTGAAATTTATTTCGAAAGCAAAAAAAGATTTTAAAGCAGGAAAAATGGGAAAAATTGAACTCTAATGTGATAAAGTACTAATGTTGACCGTCCTTATATCCAATGGAAGCTAAGATTAAACTTGGTTAGTGAGCTATTGTCTTTTCTATTTGTCAAATAAGAATCTAAAGTCAAGACATTATGCTATCATTCCACACAAGAAATTTCTAAAGTAATCTTAGTTTTCTTTGCTATAATTAGATTCAAATATTCGGTATTTAAACAAACCAACTACCACAGCACCCCCAATGCTATTTCCTAATAGAGCCAATACCAAAAACCATAAATAGTCACCTAAACCTATTGAGTCCGATAACACATAAGCACCAAATACTTCAATATTACCAACTATACTGTGGTGGAAACCTCCAAAACCAATTACAGCCGTAATCATAAAAATCAAAAAGATTCGCGTTAATGAGTTCTTAGTACTGTTCAATAACCAGTTTAGTAATCCCATGAGCCAACCCGCAACAATGGCGCTCAAAAAAATCACCCAATTCTCATGATGCAGTACATGACTACCTATAGTAATCATCGTTTCGGGAGTAAACAAGTCGAGGTGAGGGGCTAAGAAACCTATGAATAGTGTGAACAAAATCCCACCAACAACATTTCCAACAATCACTAAACCCCATATACGCAGTAGTTCTTTAACAGACCGTTGCCCATTCAAAACAGGCAGTGCTAGGACCGAGGTTTGCTCTGTAAACAAAGCCGATTTACCTAGAATCACCAAAATGAAACCCACAGGATACACAAAACTAAAAAGTTTAAAAATAGTATTCTCCTCAACCTTGCCTTTAAGCACATGATGCAGCGCACATAGCAACATATAACTGAAACCAATTTCGAGTCCAGCGATAACGGCACTTAGCGCAATCGCCCTATTTTTAATCTTAAAAATCTCTTCTCCTTCATGAATCACCCTGCTAATAATGTCACGATATTCATTGACACCACCAACCTCGTTTGAAGTCTTCTCTAATTCCTCTTGATATTTTTCTTGGTCCTTTTCCTCGGCTTTCATACGACGGTGTTATTTTAATTTGTCGCTAATAACAAGCACGGAATCTCAATTAGTAGCAGCAGAACAATTGTGCATTCAAAAAACCATCCGTCCTGCTGTACGCTATATTCCCGCTAAGTAAACTACGGCAAAAAAGCCTTGTTTACTAAATCGGGCGATACCGCTGCCATCAGGGCTAGGGAAGTCCGTTTTTATTTTCTATTTACGCACAAAGAGAACTGTACGCTAGTTATCCTCGTTGATCAACAACTTTAAGGAATTAATGTAATCAGTATCAAATTCGATTACTCTTACTTTGCTGTGTTTAAAACTCATCACACCCTCAAATTCACCCTCAGGACTCAAGAAATCCATTACTAATTCCTTATCGGTGAATTCCATTAATTTCCCTAGATAAACCGCCTTATCCGATTTTTTAGCCACCTGAAAAATCTGGTATTTATTTGCCAAAAAGGTAATGATAGACTCCAAGTTAGTTAACGGAATAATTTCTTCAGCACTTGTTTTAAGTCCCTTTAGCTTAATTACTTTCTCTGTAAACTCGTGGTCTTTATCCTGAATAATGGCTTTGACATTTTTATTTTTCAAAATAGTAAAACCATCAATAATAAAATCTACAGGATTGTTTTTGAGCAGAATCCAATCCTCTGTCCAATCAATTAAAAAACCTGTAAAAATGTCTTTCTTATCTTCAAATTCAATCGAAATCAATTGGCGCAAATATTTTTCCATAATGTAGTATCGCTTAAAAGAGCATCAGATATACATGCTCTACGTTTATTTTTTAAAGTCTCAATTTAAGAATAGTAATTGATAGCTACAAATTTAAATATAATAGCTGATAAAAGTGCACAAGCATTTGAATCTTACTACAAATCGGCACAATGTTGAAAACGCCAGTTGAGCATTTCAAATAATCAAGAGACAGAGATGCTGAGAAGCATACTAAAATAGCGTACACCTTTAGCTGATCGAAGGAGAAAGCCTAATGTAGTAAAACTATTTAGTTGTTAGAACTATTTACGTACTGATGATGACTTACTACTTACCATTCACGATTTTTACCCAATCTTGTCAATCTCCAAGAGTTTCATTAAAGCGGAACACTGCATACTTCAAGAGCAAAAATGGATTAAGGAAAGCTGAGTATATTTAAAGTGAAGTGAAATTTTGTTTTTATGATGCCGCATTAGTTCAACACAAAGTAAAATTGCAATTTCTCATTTATCGGGTATTTCTAAAAATGTGAGTAACTTATTTGAGACGCTTTCTGCTTGACAAAATTGGGCTATTTTTAGTGAGAATATAAATGTATAGGAAAGTATAAACTGAAAATTCAATACTGCTTGAATAATAGTCCCAACTGTTGGGCGACCCCCTTTTTATCATGAAGCGGTAGCGACCTGATAAAAAGATTGTAACATACCGAAGCTGTCTTTTTTTGGCAGGCACGCCCTAAAGATTTTAATTGTTCCTATGGGAAAATTTTAGTTACAAATAGCTCCTCAAAAAAACTAAAATTTGGAAAGTGGAAACTTGAATAGTTTTTCGTATTTTTGCACTCCAAATAAAGGACTAAGGATATGTTAGATAGACTTCAAATAGTAAAGCAACGTTTTGATGAGATTTCGGATTTGATTATTCAACCCGACGTGATCATGGATCAAAAACGTTATGTACAACTTAATAAAGAATACAAAGACCTTAAAGCATTGGCTGAAAAGAGAGACGAATATGTGCTCTTAATGGCTAATATTGAAGAGGCAAATGAAATAATTGCCGATAATAGTGATGCAGATATGACCGAAATGGCCAAGATGCAATTGGATGAATCTAAAGAGAGATTGGTGGAATTGGAAGAGGAGATTAAATTTATGTTGATCCCTAAAGATGCCGAGGATGCTAAAAATGTCATGGTGGAGATTCGTGCAGGTACGGGTGGAGATGAAGCAAGTATTTTTGCTGGTGACTTGTTCCGTATGTACACTAAATATTGCGAAAATAGAGGTTGGAGAACTTCAGTAGTGGATATGAACGAAGGGACATCAGGAGGTTTCAAAGAGGTGATTTTTGAAGTTACTGGTGAAGATGTGTACGGAACGTTGAAGTTTGAGGCTGGTGTGCACCGTGTGCAACGTGTACCACAAACAGAAACGCAAGGTCGTGTGCATACATCGGCTGCGACGGTGATGGTATTGCCAGAAGCGGAGGAGTTTGATGTGCAAATTGATATGAATGATGTACGTGTGGATTTCTTTTGTTCGTCAGGACCTGGTGGACAATCGGTGAATACGACCAAATCAGCAGTACGTTTGACACACATTCCTACTGGATTGGTAGCACAATGTCAAGATCAAAAATCACAACACAAGAATAAGGATAAAGCTTTTATTGTATTGCGTTCTCGTTTATACGAACAAGAATTGGCCAAAAAACAAGCAGAAGACGCTACAAAACGTACGTCTCAAGTAAGTTCGGGTGACCGTTCGGCTAAGATTCGTACCTATAACTACGCACAGGGTCGTGTTACTGATCACCGTGTGGGATTGACGTTGTATGATTTGGGTAACATCATGAATGGTGATATTCAGAAAATTGTTGAAGAACTACAGTTGGTTAACAACATGGAGAAATTAAAAGAGGCAAGCGAAGTTTTTTAAACCAAGCTGTTGATATAGTGCTAAATGCCATACTGTTTTTCAGTATGGCATTTTTTTTTAATGTAACCAAATCGTTAAGTTATAAATTACAAGAAATTTGTAGTTAAATTTTCTTAAATTTTTGTTATTTTTGCCACAAATTAAAGATTAATTAAATAGAATTTAATTCGAAGAAAATGAAAAAAAGTTTATTAGGAATTCTTGTTTTTACAAGTTTTGTTTCTGCAAATGCGCAGTCGTATCTTGGGTACACTCATGATAATTATGCGGGTGTACAAGGCGTTTTGTTTAATCCAGCCTCAATTGTAGATTCACGTTTTAAAACAGATATTAATTTGTTTTCGATCAGTACATCTTTAAACAATGACGCTTATGGAGTAAGTATATCTGATGCATTAAAATCAAACTACGATTTTGATACTCAAGCAAAAAAGTCCTTTTCTACCAATAATAACGCTGTTTTGAATACCGATATTATGGGACCATCGGTTATGTTTAACATTGCGCCAAAACATTCTTTGGCCATTTTTACTAGAGCGAGAGCTTTTGTAAATGTTTTGAACGTAAACGGTCAAGTTATTAATGATATTACCAAAGATAACTCAAGCAGTTTTCCAACGGGTACTTTGGGTAGTCCAAATGCAGCGGGTAACTCTTGGGGAGAATTAGGAGTTTCTTATGCAGCTGTATTGATGCAAAGGGGCCAACATTTCTTAAAAGGAGGTATTACTGCCAAGTATTTGCAAGGTGTAGCCAACTACCACTTACAAGGAAACAACATCACAGTTCGTTATGACGATAGAGGAAACCCTCTATTAGATACCTATACTACAACAGGTACTGCAACTTATGGTTCTAGCCAGGATTTTGCTACCAATGATAAAATAGATTTTGATAGTAAATCAAGGGGTTACGGTCTTGATTTAGGTTTGGTGTACGAGTGGAGACCAGACTATGATGCGTCTAGAGTAGACATTAATAACCTTAAATATGTAAACAAATACAAAATTCGTTTTGGTGTTTCGGTAACCGACTTAGGTTCTATGAAATATGAAAAAGGAATTGTAAACAGTTACAACTTGAACAAAACAATTACAGCTGCGAACTATGACAATGCTGATAATTTTGATGAGTTCATGAAAAATAATTATACAAGATCACCAATCAACGGAACAGTTAAGGCTTATTTGCCAACTGCGCTACATGCAGATGTAGATTGGAATATTCACAACAAATTTTACTTAAACGTAAACGGAGATTTTGGTATTGTTGACAAAGACAAATTAAGCCAAAATAGTATTGCCAATAGAGTAAGTATGACGCCTCGTTTTGAGTCAAAATGGTTTAGTTTCTATGTTCCTGTATCATACATGGATTATAGCAAGCAAACACAAGTGGGTGTAGGTCTACGTACAGGAGTTTTCTTTATTGGATCAGGGTCTGTGATTTCAAATATAGTTTCAGACAATTCAAGAGGAGCTGACTTTCATTTAGGAATCAAAGTTCCGGTATACCAAAAGAAGAGTAAGAGAGTAAAACAAATAGTTGAAGTTACAGAAACTGTTGTAAAAGAAGTTATCGCTGTTGATACTGATGGTGATGGTGTTTTGGATAGAGATGATAAATGTCCAGACGTAGCTGGTCCAGCAACAAACAACGGATGCCCGATATTGGATACTGACAAAGATGGTGTTTTGGATAAAGATGACAAATGCCCAGAGGTAGCAGGTCCAGTTGCAAACAAAGGTTGTCCTTGGCCAGATACTGATGGAGATGGTGTTTTGGACAAAGATGATAAATGTCCGAAAGTAAAAGGTACTGCTGCAAACAAAGGATGTCCAGAAGTTACTGCTGAGGTTATCAAAAGTTTGAATACTTTTTCGAAAGCGGTATTGTTTGACTCAGGAAAAGCAACTATCAGAACAGAATCTAATGCTAAATTGGAAGAGATTGTAAAAGTGATGAACGAATATAGCGCTACTAATTTTAAATTAGAAGGATACACAGATAGCTCTGGTGTTGCTGCCAAAAATTTACAATTATCGAAAGAAAGAGCTGCTGCTGTAAAAGAGTATTTGATTGCTAAAGGAATAAGTGCTGACAGACTTTCATCTGAAGGATACGGAATTATTAAGCCAATTGCATCAAACAAAACAGTTGCAGGAAGAGCTGAAAATCGTAGAGTTGAAATTATTCTTGTGAAATAAGAAAAATATAGAAACAAAAAAATGGGACCGAATGGTCCCATTTTTTATGCTCTAAACCTAAAATTATTTTTTAGCTTCAGCATTCTCTTCTGACTTTGCTCCCATACGGTTTACCGTGTACATTGGTGCAAATTTCAATTTTAATAATGCAATTTTTCTGTTGTCTGCTCCTGTTAAACCTTCGTTTTCAACAGTATTCTTGCGGCTATCCAAAGCTTCGTAGGCAAGTTTTATCTTGTCCCAATCTTCTCTAGAGTAAGAATCCTTGTTCTTTTGTACTGTATCTACAAAGTTTTGATATACCGATAGGATATTGTCTTTGTTTACCCAGTTGAATTGCATATCATCACTCACGTATGCAGATCCAAAAAGCGTTTTGTTGTACTCATTTTTTACACTTTCTTGCTGCTCTACTACTTTCATTTTAAAAGCATCATATTTCATTGAAGCCTCATCCAATTTAGCTTGAATTTTGTCTTTGTCTGATGCGGTAGTAATCGCCATGTCGGCATCTGCTTTCATGGTGGTGTATCGCGCATCAATTGCTTCCCAGTCTTTGCTTGCTTCTGCTTCTGCAATAGTACTTACTGAGTCGATATAGTGATTGTATGCTTCTACTTTTTTCTCTGCATTTTCCTGCTGTTCGTTTTTACATGATGTAAAGAACAATGCTGTTGATGCGATCATTACCGCTACTGATATCTTTTTCATAATTTTGTATTTTAGAATTTAATAAAAAACAAGTACTATTCTCTTTAGAAAATATTACAATACCTGCTTATTCATGTCTTTGATGTTGTGGATGTCGTTGCTTGCTTGATCAACCAAATCTTCTCCTTTTTTAATAGCAGTTTGGTATTTATCATTCAACGTATCTTTCAATTGATCAATTTTATGTTTGATCTCATCTGATTTTTGTGCCGATTTTTTGGCAATTTTTTTGCGTGTATTGCATCCTTTATCAGGTGCAAATAAGATTCCTAACGCTGTTCCAATGGCAGTTGCTGCCAATACTACGATAACTGTTTTATTAGTGCTCATGATGTTTCTTTTTATGGGTTTAAATTCCTCTTCCTTTGATGATTCTCAAAATGATGGCGATCAATGCGATTACCAATAATACATGGATTAATGATCCTGCACTATATACAAACACTCCAAGTGCCCATGAGATAATCAATATTACTGCGATTAGATATAATAAATTTGACATAATTTCTATTTTTTATTGGTGAATAATTAGTTTAATTTTAAAGTCATGTAAACGCTTATATTACTGTTTTTTCCGTCTGGTACTGTGTAGGTTGCGCCTGCAACTGTTCTTTCTTTACCTACTGTGGTCAAACCATAGTTGTAACGAGCTCCGATTCCAACTGACTCAAAGTCAAATCCGATTCCTGCAGACAAACCTGCATCAAATTTGTTAAAGTCGTCATTGTTGTACGTATCTTCAAAGTTTAATGAACCTCCGCTTGATTCGTTGGTTACTTGCGCATCTACTAGGTAAGCAAAGTAGGGTCCTGCATGTACACTTACATTTTTGGTCAAATTGGCTTTTACCAAAATTGGCACCTCAATGTAGTTTAATTTAAATTTTGCTTTTCCTGTTGCAAAAGCGTTGTCATACGTAAGCTCAGATCCTTTTCGGCTGTATAAAACCTCTGGTTGGATGGCTACAAAATCAGTAATAGGAAGCATTGCGTAAACACCGGCATTAAAACTAGTAAGAACATTGTTGTCACTTACATCGTTTGTGTACATGTTAGAGAAATTAACTCCTCCTTTTACACCAAATTGTGCTGTTCCGTCATTGATTTGTGCCTGTGCACTGTTAGATCCTAGTCCGATAAGTAGTGCAAGAGCTGCTACTGTTTTGATTGATTTTTTCATATGATAAATTGTTTGTTTGTTTCTACATTACAAAGATGCGACAGTTGTCAAGATTTGCTGTTATAAGATATTTGTGATGATTTATAGAATTACCATTTTGATGAAAATAAAGCAAAAAAAAACTCTCCATAGCTGAAGAGTTTAATTTATTTTTATTGTTAAGTAACTATATTGTAGTGCTTTAAATCATTGCGTCGCGTTCTTTTTTGGCGTCTTGCAAATTTCTTTCTTTCGAAATAACTTCTACATTATGTACAATGTCTGCAAATCTAGACGGCTGTATTGGAGATGAAAACTGCACTGCATAATTTTTTGCAAACTCTGCTCCAAAGTATAATATTACAGAAGAATAGTATACCCAAACCATTATGATCACAAAAGAACCTGCTGTACCATAGACATCTTGTAGATTTGAATTGGCTATATAAAATGAAATCAAAAATTTTCCGATCATAAACAAAATGGCTGTTGCAAACGAGGCAAGTCGTACTTGTTTCCACTTTATTTCGGCATCTGGAAGTATGGTGAATATGGCTCCAAATAGTAAAGATATGATGCTAAAAGTAATAAAGGTGTTGATTGCGTAAACAGCATAATAAAAGGTATCAGAAAACATGGAGAAAAAATGGGTGCTTAGTCCATCCATAATGGCAGATACTCCGAGAGATACCAATAATATAAAACCGAAACTACCAATAACTCCAAAGGATAATAAGCGTGATTTAAGATACAACCAGAATCCTGATTGCTTTTTGGGTTTAATGCCCCAAATGGTATTAATTGAATCCTGAATTTCGGCAAATACAGAGGTCGCTCCAATAAGTAATGTCACAACTCCAATTATACCAGCAACAGTACTGCTTTGTGATAATGATAAATTTTCAATAATGGTTTGAATTTGCTGTGCGCTAGATGGACCAACAAAACTTTTAATTTGGCTAAACATTTTTCCTTCAACGGCTTCGCGTCCCCAAAATAAATCAGATAAGTATAAAATAACTAATAATAATGGTCCTAGAGAAAACATAGTTACGTAAGCCAAGGAACCGCTCATCTTCAAAACTTTATGTTCCAAAAAAGTTGTAATGGTTTGTTTAATTACTTCCCACAATGCTTTGGTATATTGTTTTGATATTTTCATGTTTTTTATAGATTGAAACTCATAGCCAAATCTTCATGATTTTGCTTAAGAGTGCTTGACGATTTTGCTGCAAAAGACCTAAAATCGGCATTGGTTGTGGTATCTTTTATTGTTTCGAGCAAATCAATTTGTACATCAATTTCTCGTATCATTAACTTTACTAAATATTTTGTAGAGTTTTTATTTCGAAGAGAATCCTTGTTTAATTTTAACTGATAAAAAGGTTTCGGAATTACAATTAGATTTTCTTTGCTTAGTTCTTTAAGGTCGCGATCGTTTTCCTGGTGATCTTCTTTTACCTTCAAAATCAAATCTAAATTAGGAATGCGTTTGTTTTGCTTATAAATAATCGAACTGATATCAATGACCTTTTTATTCGATTCGTTTAAAGATGATAAGCTATTAAAATCTAAACTGGCCGTAACATCAGGGCTCATTTTTTGAATTACAAAGCTGCTGTAGTCTTGCCGTTTTTGACTGCAAGAGGCTATAATGCTTATTACAATCAGTAATAAACTGGATGGGATTGCTATGGTATGGAGAGTGCGTTTCATGGCTAAATTTTCAAACAAAATTAGAAAATGTAGCCACTTAAACACTTACAAAATCCGTAGTCAATTTTATATAATTCCCATGTTAGAGGGGTAAATCTAAAATTAATCCAAGTTACTAATGGAAAAAAGCAATTATACGGGGATATAAAACGTAAACGTAGTTCCTACATTGAGCGCACTCGTAGCATAAATAAAACCATTGTGGTTTTCAATAATTTTTTTGCAAATGGCCAATCCTACGCCTGTTCCTTGGTATTCTGTTTTTCCGTGCAAACGATTAAATAATAAAAATATCTTCTCGGCATGCTCTTGTTCAAATCCAATTCCGTTGTCTTTAAATTCGAACTTAAAGAATTTTCGCTGACTATAATCTTTAATTAATTCTTCATCTTTTGCCACTACAATTTTATACGAAAGTGAAATAATAGGAGCGATTTCTTGTTTCGAATATTTTAAAGAGTTGCTTATTAAATTCGAAAACAACTGCTGCATTTGAAAATCTACACCATTAATGATCGGTAGATTTGTGTTTGTAATTTCAGCATTTGTATCTTCAATATTTTGCGATAGTTCAAGTAAACTATCTGCAAATACAATATTAAGATCAATAGGAACCAATTGCGCCTCTGATCGACTGGTTTTAGAATATTGAAGCAAATCATTGATAAGCACACGCATTCTATTGGATGCACTTTCTATGCGAGAAAGATATTCTTTTCCAAAATCGGATAGGTTTTCTTTTTCTTTATCGTTTATTCTCGAAATGAATGTCTGAATTTTTCGTAGTGGTTCTTGTAAATCATGACTCGCTACGTGGTTAAATTCATTAAGTTCCTTTATTTTTTGTTCCAGTTCTTTGTTTCTTTCTTTAATATGTAAACTTTTATTGTAGTCTTCTGTTACGTCCTGCGTGGTTCCAATCATGCTTTGACGACCTGATAAATCTACAAACGAGGTTCCGCTAGTTTTAAATCGACGAATTTTCCCGTCTTTTCGAATGACTTTATAATCGATTTCAGGAAATATTTTGTCGGCCTTTGCTTTGATAAAAGCTTCTTCAACAGTTTGCTTATCTTCTGGATGAACAAAATCAATGAATAGCTCTATTGATGGCTTGAAAGATTGCGGTTTGTGACCCAACAATCGAAAACGGTTATCTGAATAGCTAACTTCTAAGTTATCGAAATGTAAAATCCAACTTCCATAATTACCCAATATTTCAGCTTGCTTACTTGACTGATCAAAGATTTTTAAATCATTATTGACTTTAATCAAGTCGTCATAATTGGTTTTTAATAGGTCGGTTTTATTACTTTCATTGGTGATGTCTTCCGTAACACCTAAAATTAATTTATTGCCTCTTTCGTCAACAAACAACTTTCCGGTTGCCCTTAAATTTCGAATAGCACCATCTGCTCTTATGATTCTAAAATAGGAATATGGTAGTTCATGATTGTCCATTATTTTTTGAATAATGTCATCTACATGTTTTATGTCTTCGGGATGTACAAATTCTAAAAATTTCTCATTGGTAGCAACAAATGACTGTGGCTCAACTCCCAAAATTCGATATAAATTATCAGAATAAATTAAACTATTATCGTGCATCTCCCATTCCCAAGTTCCAAATTCAGATAAAATTTCTGCTTGGTAACTTAAAAACTGTGATTTGCTGAGGGATAAATTGGCATTTTGTAATTTCTCTACATCCTTATTAATTTTATAATAAGCAAAAATTAAAACAACCAGTGTGATAAACAAAATACTTAACGTCAAAATTGGGGTCAAGAATATTTGACTTCTATAAAGTTCATTTCTGTTTTTAAGATACATTTCTTCCAACGCAATCATTTCGTTGAGCTTGTTTCTTATTCGTTCAAGTAGTTCACTACTTTCTCTAAAGTTTTTCTTGAAAAAATAATCTTCATCCATATTTATGCGGTCCTTTCCTTCGATGTAATTCGAAATAAATTCATAGCGTTTGTTGATGATTTCGAACAAAGATTGAAGCTTTTTTTGTTCAATAGGATTGTCCTCGACTAACTTCTTCAATATTACAAATGACGTATTGACATCTGTAGTTGCTTTTTGATAAGGTTTTAGGTAGATGCTGTCTTTTGTTATGATAAAACCGCGCATACTGTTTTCGGAATCCTTAATTGACGAAAATAAATGTTCCAACTCCAAGTTGACCTCATAGGTATGCATGAGCAACTTGGAAGAGTCGGATATGTTTTTGATGTGCTTAATGGTAATCACGCCAATAAATAGCAATACCATCAAACTGATAGCAAATATAATTTTGTGATAAACGGAAGATTTATATTTGATATTTTTCATAATTTACATTCGAAGTAAAAAGTTGTCTTTATTAAGTCCATTGGTGTGGAATTGCCAATTGGTTACCACAACGTCAGATAATATTTTTTTAAGGTCATTAAAATTACTTGGCTTCTTGATATAAATATTGGCACCTAGTACAAAGGTGTTTTCAATATCTTTTTCAGAGGAAGAAGTCGAATAAATAGCAATGGCAATATCTTTGAAAGCACTATTTTTTTTAATAATTTCTAAGCAATCTACACCATTTAGAATCGGCATATTTAAATCCAGAAAAATAATATTTGGCAAAATGGTATCAGGATCGTTCAAATAGTTGAGCAATTCTTTTCCGTCATTCACGGTATTTACGATGGTATTTATTTTGAGTTCATCAAAGGCATCGGTAAAAAATAACCTGTCGTCTTCATCATCGTCAGCCAGGGTTATAAGTATCGAATCGTTTTGCATAATTGGGGGTTTAGTTAAGGTTTTGAGAAGCTATTTCTCTACGTTTTTTTATAATTCTCTGAAATGCCGAAGGGGTTATTCCGGTGGTATTCTTAAACTGTGAACTCAAATGGGCCACACTTGAATAGTTAAGTTTAAAAGCAATTTCTGTCAATGACAATTGGCCACTGATGATTAATTGCTTGGTATATTCGATCTTTTGTAAAATGATAAAATTCTCGATAGAAGTATAGGTTACCTCCGAGAATAAGTTGGACAAATAGCCGTAACTATGATTTAATTTGTCGGCCAAATATACCGAGCTTTTTACGTTCACTGTTACATCTTCCGTAAAGATCATTTCGACAATTAAGTCTTTTATTTTCTGTACTAAAATTGTTTTTTGATTTTCTACAATTTCGACACCATATGGAAAAAGTGAGTTCGAAAAATCTTTTAATTGATCTTCTGAAACCACGTTTAAAAATTCGACTTCACCAAAACCTAAAACTCGATATTTTAGGTTGGACTCGTCCAATTTCTCTTGGAGTATTTTATTGCAAATACGATTGAAATCAAATTTTATAAAAACCTTCATATGCATTATTTTGTTACTAAATTAGTCAAATTTATTTTTACATTCATTGCTCACGATTTTGTTTTTTGTAGAATAAGAGCATCTGCTTCATTTTCAACATAGTCACTTTTTTTGGACGCTATTCTGTTTTTGGCTTGGTTTTAAAATATTTATCGTTTGCTTCACCTAGCAAGAAACCAATTGATTTCATTGATTTTGTATGATCAAAAATAACTTTTAAAGAGGCTGTTATTGGTAATGCCAAAATCATTCCTGGAATACCCCATAACATCGAGAACAGTACGATTGACAAAATGGATACAAAAGCATTAAGTGATACCTTGGTCCCAGTAATTTTTGGTGTAATAAAATTTCCTTCAAGAAATTGGATAAAAGCAAAAATACCAATTACTCCAACTGCGTACCAATACGAATCTTTGGTAGCCAGTGCAACTAGGGCAGGCAACATCGAGCCTATAATGATACCTATATAAGGAACCAATAAAAGTAATGCACACAAAAAACCAAAGAAAAACGGATTATCAATACCAAGCAATAAGAGTCCGATACTGTTCATAACACCAACAATAAACATAACGCTTACCAGTCCCAAAAGGTAGTTTTGTTGTACTTTGTACAATTCGGCTAGCATGGTTCTCATTTTTGATCTTGACATCACCTTTGCTGTAGCTTTGTATATAAAGCTGACCAAAAAATTGCGATACAGTAAAAATAAAAACATGTACAAAGGGGAGAGCATAAAATCACTTAAAATAGCTCCTGATGAGGACAAGAATTGCAAGATTTTACTAGAGTTCTTTTTTACGATCTCTTTTGCTTTCATGTTATCTCCACCAACAATATCTGTACTTTTTATTCCTATCGTACTTTCTAGCTGCTTTAATAGTGGGGTTACCTTTTGTTGAATTTGCACAGCATATTTGTCACTCTGACTCATTATATCTTCAAACTGTATCCCGATCAATACAAATACAGCAAAAATAATAATCGAAAATATTAGAATAGCCATCGTTATCGAAACAATTCTATTGATACGCAAACGTGCCTCAAAAAATTGAACTATAGGATAAATAAGTACGCTCAAAATAATAGCAAAAAGGAGCGGAATAATAAAGTCTCGTAAAACCGAAGCGATAAAAACGATTAAAACAATCGCCAATAACTGTAATCCTAAGTAATTTTTTTTAGCCATAATGCCAATGTTTAGTAAATGATAAGATAGCCTATCGGATTTAAATCCCTAAAAATAGGAATTAAAAACCAATAGGCCTCTAGATTATTGCTCTGATATGTTTATATTACAAATCAGCAATCATTTTTTTGATTTCATCCTTAGATTTACCTAGTTTTTGTTCTAGTTTTCCAAGCATCTCATCTTCTTTACCTTCGGCAAATAACAAATCATCATCTGTTAAATCAGCATATTGTTGTTTTAATTTACCTTTCATTTCGTTCCAATTTCCTTTGATTTCTGTACTGTTCATGATATTTAAATTTAATATTAATAAATGTTATAGTGTAATTATTTTTCGCTTGTTTTGAAGTTATTCTTTCTCAAATTCATCCCATAAGTATAATTGGTACTTAGAATGACGTCATTGCAATCAAAATGTTTTATGATTCCGTTTTCTTGCATTGCGACCACCCAGCAGGTGTTTTGGTGCATACCGTAATCAATTAAAAATAATGCTTGCCCAACACCTAGCGGTGTGTTTACTAATATGGATGGATCAAGTTGCAAAATCATAACTTAAGTGTTAGGTTAACTGTTGTATCTTCTCAAAATCCAAGCTTGCATTTCATGTTTCTGAATAATGGCAGTTAAGAAATCAGCTGTTCCAAAATCGTCAGTTTCTTCAGTTTCTTTGATCATTTCACGAATTTTTGTAATCATCGTTCTATAATCTTCCAATAATTCAGCTACCATAGCTTCCTTAGTTTCGTCTTTGTGACATTCTTCTAAAACTGAATTTTCAATAAACTCAGCCATTGTTCCAGTTGCTTTTTCGCCTAGTTTCCCAATACGTTCTGCAACTTCGTCAATCACTAATTCTAACTCGTTATATTGTGCTTCAAATAATTTGTGCATTTCCATAAAACTAGATCCGGCAACATTCCAGTGAAATTTTCTTGTTTTCACATATAGCACCATTTCGCTTGCCAAAACAATAGATAAATTTTTCACATTTGCTGTCATTTCTTTCTGAGGCATTCCTAATTTAGTATCCATCTTGTATATATTTTTGATTTGTTGTTAATGTTCTCTACAAAGATATTGTGGATGTAGATATTTCTTCTTACACAATTTTATATGATACTTACAGAATTCCTATGTTAGTATTTAAAACACTGGTTATTAATGTTTTATATTTTATTTTTACTGTTTTTGAAAGGACATTGGAATTTGATAATATTTTGAATTAATCCTGTAAGTAAAAAAGTGCTTCTTGCCTTATTTTTGAACTAAATACTTATTTATGTCAGTGCCACTTTTAGCTTTTAATGAAAACGGAATATACTGTGCAGCTGCCAACGTATATTTGGACCCTTGGAAACCCGTACAAAATGCCATTATCACACATGGGCACGCCGATCACTCCCGTTATGGTCATGCGAGCTACATTACACATGTGACCAATGTGCCCATTATTTTGCACCGATTGGGCGATATTTCGGTTTATGGTGTCGAATGGAATGAAACATTTGTAATCAATAATGTCAAATTTTCATTGCATCCAGCGGGTCATATTATAGGTAGTTCACAAGTACGTGTGGAGCACAAGGGCGAAGTTTGGGTGTTTACCGGAGATTACAAAACAGAAGATGATGGTGTAGCAGTTCCTTATGAAGTAGTCAAATGTGACACATTCATTACCGAATGTACCTTTGGTTTGCCTGCATTCAAATGGACTCCACAAGCAGAAGTTATGGCAGACGTAAATAATTGGTGGCAAGAAAACCAATCCGAAGGAAAAACATCAATATTATTTGGGTATTCCTTAGGAAAAGCCCAGCGCTTACTCAAACATTTAAATCCAGAAATTGGCACCATTTTTACCCATGGTGCAATAGAGAATATGACCAATGTATTACGCCCTATGATGGAATTTCCTGCTACGACACTCATCACTCGAGAAACCAAAAAAGAAGAGTTGCTAGGGAATATCGTGCTTGCGCCACCAAGCGCACACGGCACTACATGGATTCGGAAAATGACACCATTTGTCACAGCATCCGCTAGTGGCTGGATGGCGTTTAGGGGAGCGAGACGTAGGCGAGCTGTTGACAAAGGTTTTGTCCTGAGCGATCACTGCGATTGGTACTCACTTCTTGACAGCATAAAAGCTACGGGTGCCGAAAAAATTATTTGTACCCATGGCTACACCGATATTTTTGCCAAATATTTGAGAGAGTTGGGCTATGATGCTCGCACTGAAAAAACACAATACGAAGGCGAACTTTCAGAAATGGATAAAAAAGACGAAAACACGCTTACCTAAATGATTGCTTTATGAAACTTTTTGCCAATTTAATCAAAAGCTTAGATAGCACCAACAAAACGACTGTTAAAGTGGCCGCATTAGCACACTATTTCACAGTTGCTAGTCCGGAGGACAAAGTGTGGACCATCGCTATTTTGTCACATCGTAGACCACCAAGGCCAGTTAATACCACTTTACTGCGCGTTTGGGCAAATGAATTGGCAGCTATACCCATGTGGCTATTTGAAGAAAGTTACCATATTGTAGGTGACTTGGCGGAGACCATTGCCTTAATCATTCCGACAACAAAAGACCATTCTGATAAAAGTCTTTCTAATTTTTTACAAGAAATAATTGCCCTAAAAAAGAAAACAGAGGAAGAGAAAAAGGCTTATTTACAAACCAATTGGCTAGCGCTGAATTATTACGAACGCTTTGTGTTTACCAAATTAATAACAGGAAGTTTTAGAATTGGAGTTAGTCAAAAATTAATGACTCGAGCACTGTCAAATGCAACAGGAGTTGATGAAAATGTGCTCGCCTACAAATTGATGGGGAATTGGGATCCTAATACCATCAGTTTTCAAGAGTTGGTTTTGGAGGAGAAAAGTGGCGATTATGTTTCAAAACCGTATCCTTTTTATCTCGCGTATCCTATTGAAGGTCAGGTTTCAAATTTAGGCGATGTAGGGCAGTGGTCAGTAGAACATAAATGGGATGGCATTCGATCACAAACCATTGTACGAGACGATCAACTTTTTGTGTGGTCTCGTGGAGAAGAGTTGGTAACCGATAAATATCCTGAATTTCAGTCCTTGCTAGGTGTTATTCCAAATGGTACCGTGATTGATGCCGAAATTTTGGCCTATCGGGAGGGCGAAATAGGCACTTTCAATGATTTGCAAAAACGTATTGGTAGAAAAACAGTTTCAGCCAAACTTTTGCAGAGTAATCCAGTAATCTTGAAAGCTTACGATATTCTGGAATGGGAAGGCAAAGACATTCGATCTAAAAGTTATAAAGACAGAAGAGAAATCTTAGAATTTTTATTCGAAAAAATTAAAGATAGTGGTATTCCATTTCAATTGTCGGACCGAATGGTTTTTGACGATTGGGAGGAGGTGACAAAGGAACGTCAATTGGCCAGAGAAAAACGAAGTGAAGGTTTGATGATCAAAAGATTAGATTCCACTTATCAAGTAGGACGAAAAAAAGGCGACTGGTGGAAATGGAAATTGGAACCCTTGGTCATAGATGCGGTGCTTACCTACGCCATGCGAGGCTCGGGTAGGCGAAGTAATTTGTTCACCGATTATACCTTTGCGCTCTGGCAAAACAATGCCGATGGTCAGCCAGAGTTGGTGACTTTTGCAAAAGCATATTCAGGGTTGACGGATGCTGAGTTTAGAAAGGTAGATGATTTTATAAAGAAAAATACAATGGACAAATTTGGTCCTGTTCGAAGCGTAAAACCACAATTGGTTTTTGAAATTGCATTTGAAGGTATCGCCTTGTCCAGCCGACATAAAAGCGGTGTTGCTACACGATTTCCAAGAATTTTGAGATGGCGACAAGACAAAAAAATAGAAGATGCGAATTCCATTGATGATTTAAAAAACATGATAATCTAGCGAAAATGACAAGGAAAGAACAGATAGAAATAGCAGAAAATTGGTTTTTAAAACAAGATTGGAAAGCTTTTCCGTTTCAAAAGCAAACCTGGGAAGCCTTTTTGCAAGGGAAGAACGGTTTGCTCAATGCCCCAACAGGCAGCGGGAAAACCTATGCTTTGTGGTTGCCGATCATTTTACAATACATACGATCTAATAAGGATTATAAATTCAAGCATAAAAAGGGATTGAAGGCCATTTGGATCACACCCCTTAGAGCACTTTCTGCAGATATACAACAAGCAGCTGAGCGTGTTGCGGCAGATCTTGGAACCTTGATGACTGTTGGGGTACGCACAGGTGACACTAGCTCGCAAGAGCGCGCAAAGCAGAAAAATAACATGCCCGATTTGCTAATTACCACACCCGAAAGTTTGCAATTACTTCTTGCGACCAAGGGATACGATAAAATTTTTGAATCCTGCTCGGCTATTGTAGTTGATGAGTGGCACGAACTTATGGGGACAAAACGTGGCGTGCAAATGGAACTCTCCTTGTCACGTTTGAAAACAGTTGCCCCGAAAATGAAAGTTTGGGGCATATCTGCCACGATTGGAAATCTCGAACTAGCACAAACCGTTTTGCTAGGTCATAATACCGAAGCGTTGAACAATTCGGTTTTGATTAAAGCCAAGATTAACAAAAAGATAAAAGTAGAATCGATCTTGCCCGAAAAGGTAGATTCATACCCTTGGCGCGGTCACATGGGACTACACCTTATAAAAGAAGTTGCAACGATCATCCGAGGTAGTAAAACAACCTTAATTTTTACCAACACCAGGTCACAATGCGAAATCTGGTTTCAAGCTTTATTAGATAAATATCCTGAGTTTGCTGGCGAGATGGCGATGCATCACGGGAGCATTGCACGCGAGACCCGAGCCTGGGTCGAAAATGCTATAAAAAACGAAGAACTCAAAGTAGTCGTTTGTACCTCAAGTCTCGATTTGGGAGTCGATTTTGCGCCTGTTGAGACCATTATCCAAGTAGGTAGCCCCAAAGGTGTTGCTCGATTTTTGCAGCGTGCGGGTAGGAGTGGACACCAACCGGGCAAAGAAAGCGTCATTTATTTTTTGGCCACGCACGCCATGGAATTAATCGAAGCATCAGCCCTAAAAAGAGCAACAAAAGAAGCAATAGTCGAAGACCGAATTCCGTACCTAAACAGTTACGATGTTTTGATTCAGTATCTCAATACACTTGCGGTATCGAATGGTTTTGATTCAAAAATTATTTATGATGAAATCAAAGCGACCTTCTGTTTCCAGAGTATTACACCAGAGAATTGGCAATGGATTCTGAATTTTATCACCAACGGTAGTCAAAGTTTAGAAAAATACGATGAATACAAAAAAGTCGAAATTGACGAGAATAGCTTGTACAAAATTAATAGTCGAAAAACGGCAATGCAGCACCGCATGCAAATTGGAACCATTGTGAGTGATGCCGTTTTGAATATAAAGTTTGTCAGTGGCGGCTATATTGGTTTTATCGAAGAGTGGTTTGCAGCCAAATTGCGTAAAGGCGATATCTTTATCTTCGCCGGAAAAAAGTTGGAGTTTTATGCTATTAAGGATATGCAAGTTTATGTTCGAAAAGCAGGACCCAAAAAAACAGCCAAAACAGTAAGTTGGATGGGTGGCCGAATGGCATTTTCTGCCCAAATGAGTACCTTGCTTCGTGAGGAATTATATGCTGTAAATCACAATTCGCTTTCGCCCGAGCTACTAGCATTGGAGCCTGTTTTTACAAGACAAAAGTTAGAAAGCTGCATACCAAACGAAAATGAGTTTTTAATCGAAACCTTCAAAACGCGCGAGGGCTACCATACTTTGTTTTATCCGTTTGAAGGGCGCTTTGTACATGAAGCTTTGGCGAGTATTATGGCCTATCGCATTTCGTTGTTGTCTCCTATTACTTTTTCGTTGGCATACAATGATTACGGATTTGAATTGCTATCTGATCAAGAAATTGATTTGCAGTTGGTGATAGATAACAATTTGTTTTCGACCTCCTACGTGCATGAAGATTTACAGCAAAGTCTAAATGCTACCGAAATGGCAAGACGAAAATTTAGGGATATTGCCATTATTTCAGGTTTATTGTTTACGGGTATGCCTGGTAAATTTATCAAAACCAAGCATTTGCAAAATGGGTCACAGTTATTGTTTGAAGTTTTTAGAGATTATGAACCCGATAACTTACTTTTGCAACAAGCATATATCGAAACATTTGAACACCAGTTAGAAGAGGGTCGACTGCGCCAAGCACTCGAGCGCATCAATTCGCAGGAGATCATTATTCGAAAATGCCAAAAACCAACACCTTTTAGTTTTCCGATCATCACAGACAGACTGCGAGAAAAATTGTCAAGTGAAAGCCTTGCCGAACGCATAGCCAAAATGACAGCGAGTTACTTGAAGGTATAATTAGAAAAGAATGCAAATTACGATTCGAAAACAAAATTTTATACTCCACCATCTGGGCGCCATGTATTGGGTAGAAAAGAAAATCCTCTTGGTCTCAGATGTTCATTTCGGAAAAGTAATGCATTTCAGGAAATATGGTATCGCGATTCCCACCGCAATAATTAAGGAGAATTTCGCTAATTTGGATGTTTTATTAGCCACCTATACTCCAGAAAAGGTGGTTTTTTTGGGTGATTTATTTCATAGCAAAATCAATAATGAATGGAACATGTTTGAAGAATGGATTTCGAACCAAGTTAATTGTTCGTTTGTATTGATCGAAGGGAATCATGACGTGATTGGTCGCGACTATTATACCGATTTGCAAATTAAAGTACTCCCACAAATGGTTATAGATGACTTCTTACTCACACACCATCCCGAAGAAACGATAGCCTTATTCAACTTTTGTGGACACTTGCATCCGGGAGTGGAATTGAAAGGGATTGGAAGACAGTTTCTGAAGTTAGCTTGCTTCTTTCAATCCGAAAATCAAATGATATTGCCCGCTTTCGGCTCGTTTACCGGAAAGTACTTTATCAAGCCAACAACAAAAAACACCATCTACGCCATTGCAGATACTACTGTTTTTGAGATTGCTAAAACCTAATAACCGTTAAAGACTTGAAATCAAATTTAGCTGGGGGAATATTAGAAAACAGTTAGTCTTAAAGCTAAATGGCAAATTACGCTTTCGAAATATAGTTAAAAAGAGGTCTCAAATTCTTATCTCAATATTTTAGCACTAGTTCAGTAAGAAATTTTGAACTTCCGTGTTATTCATGTATGAATTGAGTTGTTATTCGATCAAGAAATAATGTTGTACTATTTCAATTGTCTTATTTTTCGAATAATTGAAGAATGCATTTATAAAACGATTAAACTTTGTAAATTTGCACCACAAGAAAACTACTTCATGACAACACAACAACTATTAGAACAAATCAAACTAAAAAAATCGTTCCTATGCGTAGGTCTAGATGTCGATTTGAACAAAATTCCGCAACATTTATTAGCACTTGAAGATCCTATTTTTGAGTTTAACAAAGCGATTATTGATGCTACACACGATTTGTGTGTATCGTACAAGCCTAATATTGCTTTTTTTGAAGCCTACGGAATCAAAGGATGGGTGGCTTTGCAAAAAACGATTAATTATATCAATGAAAACTACCCTGATATTTTTACCATCGCAGATGCAAAACGTGGCGATATTGGTAACACATCATCAATGTATGCCAAAGCTTTTTTTGAAGATTTAAATTTTGATAGTGTGACAGTAGCGCCTTACATGGGTAAGGATTCGGTAGAGCCATTTTTAGCGTTCGAAAACAAACACACCATCATGCTTGCCTTGACTTCCAATGAAGGGGCTTTTGATTTTCAAACCTTGAATGTTGGCGGGAACGAATTGTACAAGCAGGTTCTAGAAACTTCAAAATCTTGGAAAAACAGCGAAAACCTCATGTATGTGGTAGGAGCGACCAAAGCAGAATATTTTACGGCCATTCGTCAAATTGTTCCAGACAGTTTTTTACTTGTTCCTGGCGTTGGTGCTCAAGGCGGTAGTCTCTCTGAGGTATGCAAATACGGAATGAATGATAAAATAGGTTTGTTAATTAATTCTTCAAGAGGAATAATTTATGCATCCAAAGAAGCCGATTTTGCCGAAAAAGCAAGAGAAGAAGCTTTGAAAATGCAACAAGAAATGCAAACAATCATGGCGGATAAATTTTAATTTTCGAAAAATAAATTTCTTTAGATTTGAAAGACACTACTTTGATTGACCAAATAGGACAAGCACATTTTTTTTTGAAAACGCCACAACGTATTATCTCGTTGGTACCCTCACAAACGGAGTTGCTGCATGATTTGGGCTTGGAAGCGCAACTTGTGGGCATCACCAAATTTTGTGTTCATCCGTACCATTTGAAATCAGTGAAGACCAAAGTAGGAGGGACGAAAAAAATACATTTCGAAAAAATAAAATTGCTCCAACCAGATATTATAATTTGTAATAAGGAGGAAAATACCAAAGAAATGGTTGCGCAATTGAGTGAAATATGCCCAGTTTGGGTCACTGATATCGTGACTATTGAAGATAATTTTCAAATGATAACCGATTTTGGTCAGCTCTTCAACCGTCGTGTTGAAGCTCGTAAATGGAATGATAAGTTGGCTTTCGGTTTGAAGAATTTTAAAGAAAATGTAAAAGACCTATCCACCAAAAAAGTAGCCTATTTTATCTGGAAAAATCCATATATGGTAGCTGGGTCTTCAACATATATCAACGAACTATTACTTTTGAATAAGTTCGAAAATGTTTTCGGGGAAGCCATTCGCTACCCCGAAATCACTATTGACCAATTAAAAGAGGCCAATCCTGAAGCAGTATTCTTGTCATCAGAACCCTATCCTTTCAAAAAAGAAGACGGGTACGAACTGCAAGAAGATAATTTTAAAGCACCCATCGTATTGGTTGATGGCGAGATGTTTTCATGGTACGGAACACGATTATTAAAAGCATTTGAATACTTCAAAATGTTGCGTTCTCAAATACAGTAAACAATTTATTTTTTAGTTGAGGTCGTGTACATAACGATACCGCCCACCAACAAAATACCTCCTAAAATTGGAGACCAACTCACTGGGTTGTTTTTTTCTTTGTTGATTTCGATGGGTCCAATGTCAACCACTTTTTCTTTGGTTACTACATTAAAACCGGTATAAAACATCATTACTGCTCCAATAATTACGAGTACTATTCCTGTCATTTTCATACTATTTAATTTTTTATTTTTATTTTATTTTTCGAATAAAAAGCGATTAGTTGTGTTTTCAACCTATATTACATTCGAAAAGTCGTGATGTTCACAGTTACAAATATAAAGCTGTCTTATGGGATAACTTTTATACAATTTGCCAGACTGCTTTCAAAGTTTAAACCTATTTAAAAAAGAAACCCATTCAGAAACTGCGGTTGATTGCTTTTTCTAAATGGGTTTTAAAATGCTGTTCGTCTATGAGCTAGAACATATACTGCAGTGTGGTATAAAATGTTCTTCTATCTGAAGGAATGATTCCAGGGCCAGGATATCCAGTCGCTCTACGGGTAAAGTAGCTGTTGTCTGTAAAGTTATTGATACCTGCTTCCAGCTTAAAATTTTTCCATTTATAAGAAGTCGAAATATCGGCTACATAATAAGAAGGAATCGATCCTGAAATTCCAGTTAGCACATTGTTGGATGTATTGCTACCCGCACTCGATAGTTGCGAGGACACATACGTTAACTGCACGCTTGACAAAAAGTTTTTGTACCCTACGCTCGTTCCGGTTTTGATGTTGTATCTAGGCACAAATTCTACTTTGTAGCCTTTCTTCACCGTCGGTATATCTGATTTTAGATAAGTAGATCCTGTAATTGAGGAATTGGTAAATACATTCCAACTCAAATTTTCTTTAGCAGGGAAATAGGTTTTGGCAATGTTCCAATCTAATAACGTTTCAAATCCATACGTAAACGCAGTTCCAGTATTTGCGGTGATTTTTACAATGTTATTGGAAGCATTGGTACCGTCATATTGCCCGATTTTATTGTTGTAGTACAATCCAAAAATACTAGAATCGAAGGTTAGTTTCTGACCAAGATTTCCTCGTATTCCAATATCTGATGTATATCCTTTTTCATCTGTTATATTGGGATCTACTGCCTGACTAGGATTAACGGTAAAAATATCGCTAAAAGTTACCGAACGATAGTTTTGAGAGACGTTACCATAGATTTCCATTCCTTTTTTAGGTTTATAGCTCAATCCTACACCTAGCAGGTATAGGTTTCTGTCCTTAACAATATCTTCTGAAACGGTTTCATTCAAGATAACATTACCTGCCAAATCTTGATTGATTTTCTGGTAAGTTCCTTTAGCTTGCGTTCGTATTTTTTCGATTCTAAAACCAGGTGTAATTGTAAAATTAGCATTGATTTTAAAAATATTTTCACCAAAAATGGCAAGATTTAGATTCGGAAAAGTAAAATTTGATTGATTGGCATAAAAAGGATATTCGGTATTTGCGATCGTAAAATCGGCGCCAGAACTTGAGCTACCTGGACCTTGCTGTTGTGTATTACGGGATTGGTAATATTTGGCACCAATTAAAAACGCACTTTTTTGTTCTCCAATATAATAGCGTTTTAGGTAGCGCGCTTCGGCACCCCAGTTAACAAAATCACCCAGAATCAAGTCACGTGCACCCATAGGATCGGGCGTGGTGATGCGGTTATCTCTAAAACCTAATGCTTTTCTAGTGGCATCCAGTCCAAATAATTGCAATGAGAAATCAGAGTTTTCGTCAAACTTATGTTTTAAACGTAAGGCATATAAATTCCAATTCACAGCAAACCAATTTCGAGTTCTATTGCTTTGTTTTGGATTTTCATTAAACTGCTCGTCTGTCAAACCACCTGGTTGTTGCGCCAAGTAATTATAATAGGTATAGTCAAAATGCAAGGATGTTTTTTCGTTGAATTTGTAATTTAGATTGGCAAAATAGCTCTTGCTATCAAAATCAGAATTAGGTCTGTACCCATTTCCTTGTTTGTAATTAAAAAAGGCGTAGTAGCTAAATTTGCCTTTAGTACCACTTAATGAAGTGAAGTTGGTGTACAATCCGTAGGAACCAATAGTATTTCGGGTTGTAACTTCAATCGGTTTTAAAGAAGGAGTTTTTAATTTGAAGTTAATCATACCACCAAACTGTGTTCCATATTGTAAAGATGCTGCACCACGAATCACTTGAATTTCTTCTAAGGCTTCTGTTGGTGTAGTGTAATAACTCTCAGGATACCCCAAAACATCGGCACTTATGTCGTAACCGTTTTGACGTGTATTAAAGTTAGCGGTTCGGTTGGGATCTAATCCGCGACCTCCAATGCTCAATTGCAAACCACCATCAGAGCTTTCGTTAATCGTTAAACCAACTACTTGAGCAAAAATTTGTCGCGCATTGTTAGTTGATTTATTGGCAGTCAATTTTTCGACATTGATTACTTCGGTCTTTTTACCTGCATAAATAGCAGTTTCCTCAATATCATTTAGTTTTCGAATCGACTGTAGCCTGTCATTTTGTTTTCGAATAATTACCTCAGACAGATTATTGATTTTAGTCAAAACAACTGTCAAATCACTTCCTGTTGTGATGCTAATTTGTTCTACGATGCTGTATCCGTTCTTGAAAAACACTAAATCGTGACTCCCTTGGGATTTAAAATTGAATTCAAACTGCCCATTTGAATTAGAAAATTCTTTGATGCCAGTTGTTTTGCTGAATATTTCAACCTGTGCTAATTTGTTCCCTTTATTATCAGTCACTGTTCCTGCAATTTTGTGTTGCGCAAAACTAGTAATCGAAAACAATAATAGGAGTGCTACTTTATAGCCCTTTGATAGCGTCATTAAACGGGAGAATCCAAGTTTTGTGTGTAAAGCTTTCATTTTCTTTTGCTAAATTGATGTTTGGGTTTATATATTGTTTGCTTAATCTTCCGTTCAATGCGACGTAACTCGACACATGAACTTCGGGATTTATAAACCCTTGTTGTTGGTAATATTCTTTTAAATAATGTGCGTATTCTAATATAAAATCGGGTTGAAAAGACATTTGCTTTTCTTGAAACGGAGTTAAAAATTGTGTGTTATTTACCCGAATACTTTTGTTATTTAATTTGTCTGAGACTATAAATTCGGTATAACCTGCTTTTTCCATCAGCATCACGCGCCAAGAGAAACGAAAGCCTTCTTCGGTCCAGAATAATTCATCCGGATAACAGAGGTAACGAAAAGGAAACAACAACTGAAAAGCTAAAAACAAACCTAAAAATCCCAATTTCAATCGATTAATAGGAGAGAAGCTTTGTACTTTATCTTTTCCATTTTCGAATAATATAAGGCTAGATGAAAATAATTTGGCAGCTAGGCCGAGTATTTTTTTATGTAACGAAGGTTCGAAAAAAATCAAAGAACTGACAATCATCACATATGGAAACACACCGATAGGAAACAATATTCGAGTCAATAAATGGAATACTACAATCAAGAAAAAGCCAAAATTACGGGTTTTTTTATTTAGCATTAAAAATACGATGCCAAGATCGTAAATCATGCCCACCCAACTGAAGGCGTAGTGTACCCAAGTTTGATTCATAAAATAACTCAAAACCGGAATCTTAGTATTATCGGGTAACCATATTTTTAATGGCATAGCCTCCAACAACCAATCTGAGTTTAATTTTGCCAGTCCTGCGTAGATGTACACAATGGCGAGTAGTATTTTTAAAATGTCAGTAGTCCAACGTGGTATGGATTGAAAACGGAGCTTCTCATTTTTATAAGCATCTACTGAAAAATAGCAGTTGGCGGGTAAAAAACAGAGAACCAAACTCACAATCGTTATGAAATAATAGTGGTTGAGGTAGGTAGTTTTGTCCATAAGTTCGATGTAGGTAAAACTCAGAAAAAAACTAACGATAGCCAATTTGTATTGGTACCCTATAGCAACCATAATGGCCGCAACGGCGCAAATTATAAAGATGAGGTAGGTGTAAATTCCGATTGGTTTCACCCATTCAAAACCATAATAAGTAAAGTGGAAAGCAGGATCAATATAGAACTTTTTGATCCAACCGTAACTAGCAAAGCGTATCAAACTCAAAAGCATCATTAAACCAAACGCTAGCCTAAAAAAGGCTAGCGTCGCGGCTGATGTATATTGTTTAAAATACGTTTGAAACATAAATTTGTAATTAAAGAAGAATAGTTTTAATATGATTTTCTAGTCACCATCGCTATCAACATAGTCAACAGTAATTTTCAAGGCTTGCATCATATCCAACTTCATGTACACTACATTTTGTTGTGTAGCATCATAAGCAGTAATCATTTTACTATTATCAGTAGTGATTTGAGTATTGAAATTAGCATTTAATAAATCTACTTTTGCATAGATGGTCGTGAATTGATCATTGATGACATCGCTCAAATTTTGACCACTACGCACCGTTTTCAAAAAGTCTAAATACGCTTTTAATCCAGGTCCTGTAGCAGTACTTCCAAAAGTTTTACCGTTATAAAAGTCTTGTGATGCTTGGATAGCAGTAGTGTATAACGTTTTTGAAATGTCTTTTTTATAAAATGCTTCAACACTTGCAGGTAATGTTTTTCCACCAGAAAATACTCCTGCAGGAATACCTATTTTACCAGCACGAACATTTTTCTCGAAGTTTTTGATAAACATATTTACAGTAATACTTACTGAACTCGTGATGGTATTGCCATCGTTTGTAATGTAGGTGTTTTTATAACTTCCAGTCCAGTCGTTAAGTACGGTATCGTTGTTTGTTTTTAAGTTGCTTACCAAGTCGGTCGCATATTTTTTATAATTTGCAGCAGATGCTCCAGTATAAAAAGCTACAATAGCTTCGTCAGTAGTTCCTAATCCATTTAACACATAATCCAAAGCAGGCAAACCTTGCTTGCTAAATTGCGAAATTAAAGTAAAATCGTAAGTTCCTGCAGTAATGTTTGCATTGATTCCGCTAGCATCTGTTGGATACGTATTTGATTTTTCTTTAAAATAAATATCCTCTGCTTTTCCAAAAGAGAAAGGAGCAACATATTGAAACGCTTTGTATGCCTCTACCCATGAAGCACGTGCTGTAGCAAGAGTTGCAACAGTAGGCGTAGCAGTGAAGTTATTTACATCTGTTGTAAGGGTTTGCAATTTAACTTGGTAGTTAGTGTACGAAGGGATAATAATGTTGTTAGCCCAATGCGTCAGCAATGCTTTTCTATCGTACCCATCGTTAGTGGTAGAAGTTTCTCCGTCAGAAGAAGAACATGCGGCTGCAAGTGCTATAATGCTGAATAAAAAGAATATTTTTTTCATGATCTGCTATTTTTATTTCGAATAAAACAAAACAGAGAATACAATTGATTTTCTGTTTATAATTTTTTTGCAAAAGTACATTAAAATCAAGAGTAGTTGCCTACTCTTGATTTTGAATTATTTTTTAGTTTACTGTTACAGCTTGTGCCACTGTGAAACCAAATCTAGTTGCGATTTGAGTAGAAAGCGTATCTAAATTTGCATTCAAATAATCAACATCCCAGTAACCGTTAGTTCCTTTTGTTAAAGTCGCTAATATGGTGTCAACCTCTGTTTTTGAAAAATAAGGTGCATTTGTTCCTGGTTTGTTTGTGTAACGTAAACACATGATGAAACCATATGCTTCAGAAAGTGCGTGGAATGCAGCAGCTCCTTTGTTGGTAGTCAACTTTCCTTTACCTTCTTGCAAATAAAATACGGCACGTACTGCAGGCACTATTGCCAATTTAGCTTTGATAATGTCAATTTGTGCGTTTCTTGTAGTGTAATCATTAGCTACAATTGCAGCTCTACCTTTAATGAAGGCATTTTTTATATCAACCGTTAGTGTGTTGAAATCTGCATCTGCGTTAACTTGATTGATGTAGCTGTCCCAATATTTTCCACCACCAGCACCATAAATGTAGCCATAAGCTTCATCCCAGTTGTGCTCCATAGTAGTATAGTTTGTTCCAGTTTCAACTACTTTGTTTGTGTTGTTGTCTCTGTTCATGGCATCATCCAATTTTGCTGTACTCAAATAGTTGTTTACTATTTGATCCATAAAGCTAGCACCCATCATACCTTTAAGTAATACTTGCTGTGGCTCTAAACCATTTGCAGCAAACAATCGTGTAGATGTACCGTCTAAGTAGGCTCCTGCAACTCCTGCAGACGCTTGTACTTGTGTGTTATCTGATTTTAATGTACTCGCAGATGAAGCATTTATCAACTGACTTTCGAAAAAGGTTTGAACAGCAATTTTTTCTGCAGTAGTTCCTCCACCTAAAAAAGTAGAAAAGTAATCTTTTGAAGCCGCTGTTTTATCTTTTAATTGTTTTCCAGAGGTATTAAGGTCTGTTGTAGAAAACTGATTATTAGTATTTGAATACATATTAGACAAGACCGTATTGCTTGCTAATGTTTTGTTTTTTGCAGCATTACTAATATACGTTCCCATTTCGCCCAACATTAACAAACGACTTGACTGCCCTGAAAAATCTACAGATGTACTGCTATTTCTTTCGAAGGTGTAGTCGGTAGGAACGGTATAACTTGTCAAAGTGTCGTCATTGTCTTTCGAACAAGAAGTAAAAGTCAAACTTGCTATTGCAATTGCTGATAAAAGTAAATTCGAACGTGTCATTTTTTATTTATTTAGAATGAATAAGAATAATTTTCTGCAAAGATAGCATCGAATTTAACACACGCAAATTTTATTTAGATTATTTATAAATAATATTTAACTTTTATTTTTATTTAAATTAAATCTAAATAATCTTTGGAAATATAAAAAGTATCTTATAGTTTTGCGCTGCGTAAAATCATTCTAAATAATAAATATACTATAAAATGAAGATTTCAATTTTTAAAAGTGGATTAATTGTAGGGGCACTAGCTTTTTTTATCTCTTGTGATAAAGACGATACTAATGGGCAAACCGTTTCTAAAAAAGAGGTAATTACAACTTATGCTGATATAGCGTATGCCAATTATCAAAAAGCGTATGAAGATGCTGTAGTCTTGGAAACAGCAATCAATACTTTTACAGCTAATCCTTCTGAAACTACTTTTACAGCAGCAAAAAATTCTTGGAAACAGTCGCGTGAGAGTTACGGTACTACAGAGGCGTTCCGTTTTGCAGATGGACCTATTGATAATGCAGATGGTCCAGAAGGGTTTATTAATTCATGGCCATTGGACGAAAACTATATTGACTATGTACAAGGGAATCCAACTGCAGGAATCATCAATAGTCTGGTTAGTTTTCCGATCATCAGTAAAGATGTTTTGGAAGGTGAAAACGGAAAAAATGATAACGAAAAGTATGTTACAGTTGGTTACCATGCAATCGAATTTTTACTTTGGGGACAAGATTTAACTGCTCCTTCAGCTAAATTACCTGGGCAAAGACCTTATACAGACTATGTTCTTGTTGGTGGTACAGCGCTTAATCAATCTAGGCGTGCAACCTATTTAAAGGTGTGTGCTGATTTACTAACAGATCACTTATTATACGTTGCTAATCAATGGAAAACAGGCGGAGCTTATCGTACAACCTTTTTGGCTATGAATGAAGATGACGCCATTAAGAATATGTACAGAGGTGTTACTACTTTAATTTCTGCAGAATTACCATCTGAGCGTATGGAAGTGGCTTTGGGTAATGAAGATCAAGAAGATGAGCATTCATGTTTTAGCGATAATACGCACCGTGATATTGCATTGAATTTACAAGGAGCTATTAATATTTATCAAGGAACCTACGGTACAATCGACGGACCGTCTCTTGAAGATTTAGTACAACAAGCAAATACTACAACCTACACAGAAACGCAAGCACAAATTGCACTAGCAACATCATCTGTAGCAGCAATGGCTATTCCGTTTGATTATGCTATTTCTGGTGGAGCAAGCTCTGTAGAAGGTGCTAAAGTAAAAGTTGCAGTAGTGGCGATCAAAAATCTAGCTAAAAATATATTAGATGGTGCTACAAAAATTGGAATTTTGGTAAATAGCTAAATCTCTTTATTTCTAATAATCTCTAAGTGCTTCCTTAAAAAGAGGCACTTTTACTGTTTAAAATATCATGAAAAATTATATAAAATTAAGTTTCGTTTTGGCTGCTACACTTCTTGTAAGTTGTAGTTCATCAGATGCAGATTATGAGGACTTGAAAGCAGAGGACAACGAACAATTTTCAGGTGGAGATGTTACCGTTTTTAATACATCAGAAGAAGCCTTCGGATTTTTTGCACCCAATTTGACTTACGATGAGCAGTCAAATTTCGGAATCGGAAATTCTTTCTTTAGACAAAATTGGGTCATTGCACCTGCATCTACAACTGCTAGAGATGGTTTAGGACCTTATTTCAATGCTATTTCTTGCTCTAGTTGTCACTTTAAAGATGGACGTGGAAGACCCCAATATGCCGACAATGAAACAGGTCACGGACTCTTGCTCCGATTGAGTATTGCAGGCGTGGATGCACATGGAGCATCGTTGCCAGATCCTATTTATGGAGGACAGTTGCAAGACAATGCCATTTTGGGGCAAACGACAAAAGGTACGTATACTATTGCCTACACACCTATAGTCGAAACCTACGCAGATGGTTCTACAGTTACTTTACAAAAACCAATCTATACTATTAGTAATCTAGGTTTTGGAGCCTTATCTAGCAATGTTAAGGTGTCACCAAGAGTTGCCAATCAAGTCATTGGTTTAGGTTTGCTAGAGGCGATTCCCGAAGCTACTATTCTAGCCTTTGCTTACCAAAATACCAAAAATGGTGTATCAGGTAAAGCAAATTATGTTTACGATATCGTTTCCAATTCAAATGTATTAGGACGTTTTGGGTGGAAAGCCAACCAACCAACTATTCGCCAACAAGCTGCAGCTGCTTTTTCTGGAGATATGGGGATTACTAGTTCATTGTTTCCAACCGAAAATATTCCTGCTTCTGTAAATGGAAGTGGAATTCCGAATGGTGGTGAACCTGAAATTTCAGATGCAAATTTTGATAAGGTTGTGTTTTACTCGAGTACATTGGCTGTTCCTGCCCGTCGTGATTATAACGATGCGACCGTTTTGGCTGGTAAGAAAACTTTTGAAACCATTGGGTGTACAAGTTGCCATATTCCAAAAATGACCACAGGTACTACACATGCTATTGCAGCCTTGCGTAGTCAGGTGATTCGTCCGTATACAGATATGCTTTTGCATGACATGGGCACAAACCTAGCAGATAATGCTCCTGATTATTTAGCTACAGGAACAGAGTGGCGCACGCAGCCGTTGTGGGGAATTGGTTTAATAAATACAGTAAACAAACATACTTTTTTAATGCATGATGGTAGAGCCAAAAATGTTGAGGAGGCTATTTTGTGGCACGGAGGTGAAGCTACTTATGCCAAATCAGAATTTAAGAAATTGGCAAAAAAAGAGCGTGATGCACTTTTAACCTTTATAAATTCCCTTTAAAGTTAAAAGAATTTAAAGTTAGAAAGAGAACCGTGAACATTTGTTTACGGTTTTTTTATTGGATTAAAATAAGTAAACTATATTAGAAAGAGTAAGTATTTTTACTGCCAAAATATTTTTGAAACCAACTGATAGCTACTTCTGCAGCTTCCTTTAGTTTATTGGCTTCGTTCATTACGGCGGGTGTTCGCGGCAGGATTTTCATCTCTTTTTCGCTAACTAAATTGTCGTAAGCTATTTTGTTTAAACTAATAATAGGAATATCGATACCATTGACCAGCAAAAGGGTAGGCGCTGTAATTTGATTAAGCGTATCCATTACCATATCGGGGCGACCGCTTCTTGAAACTACTGCTTTGATGTCTGTCCCAAAATAGGCTGCGGCTCGCATTGCCACTGCCGCTCCTGTTTTTGCACCCAAATAGCCAATCGGCAATTCATTGTTAGCGGGATTCAAAAGTAACCAATCGGTAGTTTTGATTAATCGGCCCACGAGTAAATCGATATTGAACTTATTCTCGCAATTTGCTGCTTCGGTAGTGGTAAGTAAATTGAATATCAATGTGCCAAGGTTGTCTTTTTGAAGCAATTCGGCTAACTGGATATTTTTTGGATCGGTCGTGCAACTACTACTGCAATTGCAAAACACGACAATGCCTGTTGCTTTTGGTGGTATCATCAGTTTGCCTTTTAAGGTAACGGATTCTAATGGTATTTTAATGTCATGTTTTCCCATGCTAGTTTATTTTTTATGGTTAAAAAAATGGCAGTACAGGTAGGTTGTACACTTTAAAAAAGAAATGCTGTTGGTTTTTTATCGAAAGTGTTGAGGCAGATTCAATCTGTGATACACTGATTTTTAGTCGCAACTAAGGCTTTGGGGGCTGTAATTAAGAGGGCAGATTACGCAATTCAGACTAAGGTGGTATTTAGAAATTGCTGGTGTACCAAGATTTTGATGTTATAAAGATACTGAAAATCAGTGGCTAATTGGCATGAGAGCTTCATTTTGTGAACGTAAGGATGTATTTTTTTCTTTGCTCGAATATTAATCGGCTAGTTACGGTTCTTATTTGAAGGAATAGTTTGAAGTTGTACTTAATACACTAAGCTTCTGGATTTCAAACTAATTTTTAAAGAGTACTCCCATCTTTTTTACTTTAGATAAAAAGGAAAGGAGAAATAAGAGAATTATAGTCATTTAAAAGGTATTGTTTTCGAAAAGGATCCTCACTGATATTTTTTCTTTCGAATAAAAGAATGCATACAAAGGTCAAATCAGGTTTCTAAAAGAGTAGTTCGAATAAAAGATCGATTGGTGATTGCATATAATCTCCTTCGGCTTTGATTTAATTGACTATTTTTACCTCAAATAAAAAGGCAATGGCATTATTCGATCATATCAATTTAAAAGCGAAGACAGATAAAAATACTGGTTTCGGAAGCAATTCTAGTAGTTACGGAGGACGTTTCATTAATAAAAATGGCGTTGCCAACATTGAGAAAAGAGGTATGCACCGTTTGATGCGCATTTCATGGTTTCACACCATGATTGATATGGCAGTTTGGAAATTTATCACGGTAGTTTTGACCTTTTACATCACGATAAATTTGCTTTTTGCAATGATTTATTTTGTTATCGGGGTAGAGCATCTTGATGGGATTTCAAAGTCCGATTCTTTTTGGGAGCAATTTGGTAAGGCCTACTTTTTCAGTGCACAAACATTTACTACAGTCGGTTATGGGCATATAAGTCCGGTAGGGTTTATGACAAGCGCAATTTCTGCGGCCGAGGCTTTGATAGGTTTGTTGAGTTTTGCAATTGCAACTGGTTTGTTTTTTGGGCGTTTTAGTAAGCCAACTGCATTCTTGAAGTTTTCGCACAACGCTCTAATCACACCTTATGAAGGTGGAACAGGATTAATGGTACGACTTGTTCCTTTTAAAAATACCAATTTCACCGATGCTGAGGCCAAAATGACTATTGGTATGCGAATTGAAGAAAACGGGCAAATGGTCAATCGTTTTTATACCTTAGATTTAGAGTTGCAAAAAATAAATTTCTTAATTTTGAGTTGGACACTAGTGCATCCTATTAATGAGCAGAGTCCGCTATACAAATTCACAAAAGAAGATTTTGCCTCTATCAGTGGTGAAATACTAGTCTATATCAAAACTTTCGATGATATGTTTAGTAGCACTGTGGCAGCGAGAACTTCTTATGTTTTTGGTGAAATTGTTTACGGAGCCAAATTTGTTCCTATGTACCAACGTAGTTTTGATGATTCCAAAACTATTTTGGACTTGGATAAACTGAATGATTTTGTCCCTGTTGAGATAGAAACGCAGGCATAGGTTGTATTTTGAAAAGGTGTTAAACTAGCTGTGCTCTCAATTCAAACCATCGGAAACAGTATAGAAATCCCAATTGTTTGGTTTTGTTTACCTATTATATGTAAACTTTAAACAAAATTATAGTCTAATAGTTTTTAATATAGAATAAAAGCTTATATTTGTTTAATATTTAAACCAGTTATGTTAAACAAAGTAAACACAACCTTCAGTATTAAGGATCTTGAAAATCTTTCAGGTGTCAAAGCACATACTATTCGAATTTGGGAAAAGAGATACGATGTCTTTCAACCGCTTCGAACAGATACTAATATTCGAATTTATGATTTAAAGAGTTTGCAGAAACTTTTAAATATCAATTTTTTGCATCAATACGGATATAAGATTTCAAAAATAGCCACTTACGCAGAGGATGAAATTCCGGCAATGGTGCGCACTATTGTATCTGAGAAAAATGCGAAAAATCATGCAATTAATATTTTCAAGATTGCAATGATGAATTTTGATCATCAATTATTTGCCAAAACCTATGATTGGTTGACGCAAGAAAAAACCTTTCGTCAAATATTTACCGAAGTTTTTATTCCGTTTATGGAAGAGATCGGGCACTTATGGCAAACGGATACCATCACACCTGCACACGAACATTTTGTATGTCATTTGATTAGACAAAAAATCATTCTAAATATTCACAACGCACAGCTGCAAGATCGCACAAAATTTGACCAAACATTTGTATTGGCTTTACCTTTAAATGAGATACATGATTTAGGTTTGTTGTATCTTAATTACGATATTGCTCACTTGGGGTATCAAGTAATTTATTTGGGAGAGAGTATGCCGATTGAAAGTTTAAAAGATCTTAAAACACATTATAAAAATATTGTTTTTATTAGTTACTTTACCGTACAGCCTGTTGTTGACGAATTGGAGGACTATGTGAACGAAATGAACACACAATTGTTAGAAGATGATTCTCAACTTTGGCTTTTAGGTCGAATGACACAAAATCTTAATCGAGAAAAATTAAGTTCAAAGATTACCGTATTTGATTCGGCATTAGAATTAATTCAAAAGTTATAGTGCTTTTTTGTAAGCATTAAGTAATAGTTAAACACATGAAAAAAAGTATATCCATTATAGGTTCGGGATTTTCGGCATTGTCTGCTGCTAGTTATTTGGCAAAAGCGGGTCACAAAGTGACTGTTTTTGAAAAAAATGATAGCATAGGTGGTAGAGCTAGACAGTTTAAAGCTGCGGGTTTTACATTTGATATGGGGCCAAGTTGGTACTGGATGCCAGATGTATTTGAACGTTTCTTTGCTGATTTCGGGAAGAAAACAACCGATTATTATGAGTTAATAAAACTTTCTCCTGCATATAACGTATATTACGGAGAACAAGATTTTATAGCCATAGCAGATAATTTGGAAGACATCGTAACTACTTTCGAATCCATAGAAAAAGGCAGTGGCGCAGAATTACGTGATTTTATAGGCAAAGCAAAAAGCAATTATGATATTGCAATCAAAGATTTGGTATATCGTCCGGGAGTTTCACCTTTGGAGTTGGTAACTATAGAAACAACAAAAAAGCTGGGTCAATTTTTTAGTACCATCAAAAAAGATGTTCGTAAAAAATTCAAGAATCAAAAATTGGTTCAGATTTTAGAGTTTCCGGTATTGTTTTTAGGTGCAAAACCTTCAGATACGCCTTCGTTTTATAGTTTCATGAATTATGCCGATTTTGGTCTAGGTACATGGCATCCAAAAACAGGGATGTATGATGTGGTCAAAGCCATGTCAAGTTTAGCAACAGAACTAGGCGTGGTTTTTAAAACCAATTCGAATATTGACAAGATAATCGTTGAAGCTGGGGTTGCAAAAGGAATCGTAGTCAATGGAGAAAAAATACTGTCAGATGTGGTATTAAGTGGCGCCGATTACCACCACACCGAAACGCTTTTGGATGCACCATACAGAGCCTACTCTGAAAAATATTGGGAAACAAGAGTGTTTGCTCCATCGTCTTTGTTGTTTTATGTTGGATTTAACAAAAAAATAAAGAACGTTGCACACCATGATTTGTTTTTTGACGTTGACTTTGATGCACACGCAAAAGATATTTATGATAAGCCAAAATGGCCAGCAGATCCTTTGTTTTATGCTAATTTTCCATCGATTACAGACCCAACGGCTGCGCCAGACGGAATGGAAGCTGGGTTTTTCTTGATTCCACTTGCGCCAGGTATAAGCGATACCAATGAGTTAAGAGAGTTTTATTTTGATAAAATTATCACTAGATTTGAGAAGATTACACAGCAGAAGGTAAAAGACGCCATTGTTTACAAAAAATCGTTTTGCAAAAATGATTTTGTATCAGAGTATAATTCCTTTAAAGGAAATGCTTACGGAATGGCAAATACCTTATTACAAACGGCATTTTTACGCCCGAAGTTAAAAAGTAGTAAAGTAGATAATTTGTTTTTTACAGGGCAATTAACAGTTCCGGGCCCAGGAGTACCACCGGCATTAATTTCTGGAAAATTGGTTTCAGAATTAATTATTAATCAATAGTAAGTAGCGTAGATATGAAGAATTTATTTGATACCGTATCGTTCAAGTGTAGCAAGTTGGTTACCAAAAATTATAGTACTTCTTTTTCATTGGCGGTGTACATGCTATCGCCGAGCATCCGGAATGATATTTATAGTATTTATGGATTTGTCCGTTTTGCAGACGAAATCGTAGATTCTTTTCATGGATTTGACAAAGAAGACCTCATTAATGATTTCGAAAAAGAATATTACAAAGCATTCAAAGCAGGTATAAGTTTGAATCCAATTCTAAACTCTTTCCAGCAAACCGTAAAAGAGAACAATATCTCTGATGATTTGATTCAGGCTTTTCTAAAAAGTATGAAGTTAGATTTAGTCAAAGGTAATTATGATACGGTCGAAGATTACAACGAATACATTTATGGCTCTGCCGATGTGGTTGGTTTGATGTGTTTGAAGGTTTTTGTAAAAGGAAACAATGCCAAGTATGAGGCTTTAAAGGGTGAAGCCATGCGTTTGGGATCTGCTTTTCAAAAAGTAAATTTCTTGCGAGATTTAAAAGATGATAATTTGATTTTGAATCGTAATTATTTTCCAGGTGTAGATTTAAAATCGTTTGACGAAAAAAGCAAGCAAGCAATTATTGCCGAGATCGAAGAAGATTTTAGAATTGCCCACCAAGGAATCAAAAAGTTACCAATCGAGGCAAAGTTTGGTGTGTACACTGCCTATGTGTATTACAAAAAACTGCTTCATAAATTAGAAAAAACACCTTCGCACCAAATCGGAAATACAAGAATCAGGGTTTCAAATTACTCCAAAATGGGGTTGCTAGCCAAATCGTTTGTATCTTATAAGTTGAAGTTGGTTTAACAAGGATTAGAATTAAATAAAAATATAAAATAAGATGATTTCATTTTTAATCACATTAGCTGTTTTTTTAGTCATGGAGTGTGTGACTTGGTTGACACACAAATACGTTATGCATGGATTTATGTGGTATTTTCATGCCGATCACCACCAACCAAAATATGCCGGAATCTTTGAGCGCAACGATATCTTTTTTGTGATTTTTGCCATTCCGAGTATTGTGTTATTTTATCTTGGTGCTCAAGCAGGTTTTAATCATTTGTTTTTCATAGGTTTAGGAATCACAATCTACGGTTTTTGCTACTTTATGATTCATGATGTTTTAATTCATCAACGTTTCAAATGGTTCAAAAACAGCAAAAATAAATATTTAATCGGTCTAAGAAAAGGACACAAAGTACACCACAAACATTTGGGCAAAGAAGAAGGGGAGTGCTTCGGGATGCTATTTGTTCCCTTTAAATATTGGAAGATCTAAGCAACGCAATTTTTAAGTTCAAAAACCGTAATTTATACCAAGAAAATGTCTCTTTACCTTATTCTAAATATCGCATCGTTTATAATTCCGTTTTTATACAGTTTTGAAAAACGAATGCGTTTCAGCAATCGGTGGAAAGCATTTATTCCATCTTTGGCCATCACAGCCATTTTTTTTATCGGTTGGGATATATTTTTCACCAAAGTAGGTGTCTGGCATTTCAATCCTAGGTATCATACAGGTTTAGAGATTTTTGGCCTACCCATAGAGGAGTGGTTATTTTTCTTTTGCATACCCTACGCGAGTTTGTTTATTCACTTTGCGTTTCATTATTTTTTACCCAAAGTAGCGTTAAGCCCAAAGGCTGTTTTTCGAATCTATGCGGTAATTATAGCAATAGTTTTACCTATTTTAGTGCTTAATTTTGGTAAGTGGTACACAACCGTCAATTACAGTCTATTGATTATTTTGTTGACCTATACCGTTATAAAAGCGCCACATGTTTTACAAACATTTTTCATCACGTTCTTACTTATTTTAGTGCCTTTTGCTTTGGTCAACGGAATCCTAACAGGTAGTTTTATCGATGAACCTGTGGTGTATTACAATGACCTCGAAAATTTAGGCATTCGATTAGGAACCATTCCGGTAGAGGACGTAGCATACGCTTTTTCCATGTTATTAATGTCATTAGTAATCATGGATAAGATCGAGCGCAAGCCAAATAATTTGGGTGTGCCCCGCTAAAAGTTCTTTGTGGTTAGAGCGGGTCAGGCTGTACGTTCCCGCTTTTTTTATCCGCCGCGGCGGATAAAAAAGAGCTCCACTACCATCCTTCACACAAAATAGCATTACCATCCTATTTTGTTCTATCATATAATTTGGAACACCCAAGTAAAGAGTGTTCAAATATGTTTTGTGATTCTAGATTATTAGAATCCGAGACTTCACATCCTATCCATAAGTTCAATTTTAATCCTACGATCATGAAATTATATAAAAAAGAATCTGTTCAATATGTTGATGCAACATTAGACGAATGTTGGGCTTTTTTTTCGAGTCCAAAAAATTTACAAAAAATCACGCCTCAAGACATGGGCTTTCAAATCACCGATTATGATGGAAAAAGTATGTACCCAGGTCAAATTATTCAGTACCTAGTATCACCATTATTGGGATTAAAATTATCTTGGGTGACCGAGATTACTGCTGTAAAAGATAAGAGCTACTTTATTGATGAACAGCGTTTTGGTCCTTACGTAATTTGGCACCACAAACACTTTTTTGAAGCTACAGCCACAGGTGTAAAAATGACAGATGTCGTCCACTACGGACTTCCACTAGGTTTTTTGGGTCGAATAATGAATACGTTAGTCGTAAAAGCAAAGTTAAACGAAATTTTTGCCTACCGCGAAATGGCAGTTAATAAACTATTTAATTCAAAATAATGAGTAAAGCTAAAGTTTCTTTTTTCTGGTTTCGAAGGGATTTACGACTCGAAGATAATGTTGGGCTTTTTAATGCACTAACCTCTGATGTTCCTGTGATTCCAATCTTTATTTTTGATAAGGCAATTTTAGAAAATTTGCCCAAAAATGATGCTCGTGTGACTTTTATTCACGAATCGCTACAGAAAATAAACGAAGCCTTGAAAACCAGCGGTACCTCGTTACTCGTCAAACATGGAAATACAGTGGCGGTTTGGCAAGAATTGATGCTTGAGTATGATATTCAGGGCGTATATTGGAACAAAGATTATGAGCCCTTTGCCATTGCCCGAGATTTGTCAATTAGTAGCGAATTAAAAAACAACGGAATAGAAAGCTTTAGTTTCAAAGATCAAGTAATTTTTGAAGAAAGCGATATCACCAAAGCCGATGGTTTGCCGTACACGGTTTATACGCCTTTCAAAAATAAATGGTTGGCCAAGTTCAAAACCGATGGCCCATTGGCTATTTATGATACAGAGAAACACTTTTCAAATTTCTTCAATTCTAATTTTGAGTTTCCTACCTTGTCAACTATCGGGTTCGAGGAAAGCAGTATAAAGGTAAAAACACACAATCTTACCAAAATTAAAAATTACCAAGACCTGAGAGATTTTCCAGCTGTTGACGGAACTTCGTATTTGTCTCCCCATTTAAGATTCGGAACCGTAAGCGTTCGTAAACTGGCAGTGTGGGCAGAAAAAACAAATGCTGTTTTCTTGTCAGAATTGATATGGAGAGAGTTTTTTATGCAAATTTTGTTTCATTTTCCCAAAGTGGTTACGAATAATTTTAAAAGCGCCTATGACGGAATCGAATGGCGTAATAATGAAGAAGATTTTAAAAGGTGGTGCTCAGGTACTACAGGTTACCCCATGGTGGACGCAGGTATGCGCGAGCTTAATGAAACGGGTTATATGCACAACCGTGTACGTATGGTCGTAGCGAGTTTTTTGTGTAAACATTTGATGATTTCATGGCAGTGGGGCGAAGCTTATTTTGCTCAAAAATTGTTGGATTATGATTTGTCTGCCAATGTAGGTAACTGGCAATGGGCAGCAGGGACTGGTTGTGATGCAGCACCGTACTTTAGGGTTTTTAATCCTGAAATTCAAATGAAAAAGTTTGATGAAAAAGGGGTATATATTCGCAAATGGATTCCAGAATTTGATCTTGGCTACGTAGGGCCAATGGTGGAGCATGCCTTTGCACGTGACCGTGCTATTGCTACATACAAGGCCGGAATTGTCAAGTAAAAAATAATAATCGATCAGCTACTTTTAGTTAATCTTAGGATAAATGGGAATGCACTAAATACATTTGATTATGAAAAAGAAAGTTTTAATAACAGGAGGAACAGGTTTTGTGGGACAGCACTTAACGCAGTTGTTGGTAGATAACGGATTTGAAATAAGTATATTAAGTCGTTCGAAAAGAAAAAACACACCAGCAGTATCGTATTACAAATGGGACTTAGAAACGCAATATATAGACAATAAAGCAGTGCTCGAAGCTGATTACATTATCCATTTAGCTGGTGAAAATATAGCTGGTGGACGTTGGACTGAGAGCAGAAAAAAAACGATTATTGCCAGTAGGGTAGAACCAGTAGAATTGATCAAATCAGTTTTGGCTGCGAATGGAAAAATGGTGGAAGCCTTTATTTCAGCTTCGGGAGTGGGCTATTACGGTGCTATTACTGATGCTAAAATATGCAAAGAAAGCACAGATCCCGAAAATGATTTTTTGGGTACAACTTGCCAACTATGGGAAGCTGCCGCAGATGCTATGCATCTCAATGCCAACCGAATCGTAAAAATACGAACTGGACTGGTTCTAGGCAAAAATGATGGTTTCTTAAAAAAGATGCTTCCTCCTTTTAAATGGGGAATAGGATCTCCATTAGGTTCCGGAAAGCAATATATGCCGTGGATTCATATTGACGATCTGTGTGCCATGTATTTACTAGCCCTTCAAAAACCAGAAATGGAAGGTGCTTACAATGCGGCTATACAAGACAGTACCACAAACAAAATATTTTCGAAAACATTGGCTGCGATTATAGGATACAAAATGTGGTTTCCTGCGGTGCCCGCTTTTGTATTGCGTCTTCTGTTGGGGAAAATTGCAGTGATCGTTTTAGAAGGCAGGAGAGTATCAGCAAGCAAAGTCGAAAAGTTAGGCTTCCGCTTTAAATATATCAATCTTGATTCAGCAATTCGTTCTTGCTTATAATCCTCAAATTACTATTTCACTTTCGAAAAAAAATAAAAATAGCACTGTATAAGTGCTGAACTTTATACATTGGATGAAATTAGTTATAATCGCTAAAAATTAGCGATTATAATCTAAATTAAAAGTCATGTACAAATAAAGAGGCAGTCTGTCCCGAATTAAAGCTTCGGGACAGGAGTCTAAACTTCTTTTAGTATACATTGCGACAAGTTCAATGTAACAATTTTATAAATCAACCTTAAATGCAAGGATTTAACATTATAAATAATTGCAATTTCACTATAGAATATAGCTTAATTGAACCTGCTTAAAAGTGTTTTTGTGCAAAAGCAGCTCATTTCTATTTGGTAATAGTTGACTTTTCAAATTCATTAACTTTTCTTCAAAATTATTAATTTGTTGGTTTTGTTTGTACCGTGATGGCTCCCAAGTTCGTGGCCTCGGTTTGAAAGGGAACTTCAATGCTTATATTTACCGTTTTTGAAATTTTATTTCGAATTAGAAACGGAATCTCAACTCTATAATCATCTGTCAAAACACTAAAATTTGATGTCAGTACAAAACCTATCATAGTACGTTGCAAACGAATCGTAGCCGTAATGTTTTTGGATTGTCCGTGAATTTTTAGTTTACCTTTTATCAAATAGTTAGTCGGATAATCAGTTATGGCATTCAGATCGAAGTTTTCGATAATACCTTTAAAATTTGCATTTGGATAACGATCTGTTTCTAAATAATGATCGTTAAAATGCTGCTCCATGAGACTGCTTGCAAATCTAAATTTAGTCATCGGGATAGAGAAGCTTATGTAGCCTCGTTTGGTATTGAGCGCAACGGCGACCTGCTCGTTTTTGGCTGCAACAGGTTCAAAAATGGGAACAGAAGCTTCAAATTGAGCAGTTGCATTGGATACGGTCAATGTTTTTTGCGAAAAACAGATTTGGGAGAGTAGGAGCGTGAGTAGGAGTAGATTTGTTTTCATGATAAAAGAGTTTTTGGGGGCTCCTTTAAAGTTACGCTTTTTTTAAGTCAAAAGAAAGTGAAATCAATTCGAATTTGAACTATTTGATGCTTCAATTTCGGGCTGTATATCGTTACTCGCTACTGCGCGATTGATGATGTTTTCGGGCAATGACTTTTTGGCTTTTGCCCCCATCTTTTTCAGTTTTTCGACACTTGTAATCAAATTACCTTTTCCCTCTACTAATTTATTCATCGCACCGCTGTATTCTGTTTTGGTTTCTTCGAGTTTCTTTCCGATTTTAATTAAGTCTGTTACAAAACCTTCAAATTTATCGTATAGCGCACCCGCTTGGCGAGCAATTTCAAAAGCGTTTTCTTGCTGTTTTTGGTTGGTCCACATGCTATCAATAGTACGCAAAGTAGCAAGCAAGGTAGCAGGAGTTACAATCACAATATTTTTTTCGAAAGCTTTATTGTACAGCGAATTGTCTTCGTTCAATGCTAAAGCAAATGCAGGCTCAATCGGGATGAAAAGCAAAACAAAATCGGGACTTTCAATTTGGTATAAATCATGATAATTTTTCTCGCCCAATTGCTCCACATGTCGCCTGATCGATAGTACATGCTCACGCAAATAGCTAGCTTTTAATGCATCATCTTCTTCATTCACAAAACGTTCGTAGCTAGTAAGCGATACTTTAGAGTCTACAATCATTTTCTTGCCATCGGGTAAATTAATCACCACATCTGGGAATACACGGTTGCCTTCGGCAGTTGTAAAACTTTGCTGCACATGGTATTCACGGTCTTTTTCTAAACCCGATTTTTCAAGCACACGCTCCAAAACCAATTCGCCCCAGTTGCCTTGCATCTTGCTGTCACCCTTTAATGCTTTGGTCAAATTCAAGGTTTCTTTGCTCATTTGCAAATTCATTTCTCTAAGTCCCAAAATTTGTTGGCGCAAAGCGGCATGATAGTCAATGCTTTCTTTGTGGGTATCATCTACTTTTTTTTCGAATAACTGAATCTTTTCTTGCAACGGTGACAAGATGTTTTTCATGTTTTCTTTATTCTGTTCGGTAAATTTGGTTGACTTTTCGTCTAAGATTTTATTGGCTAGGTTTTCAAATTCTTTAGTGAATTTTTCTTGTAACTGTTCTACTTCTTGTTTTTGCTCTTTGTTGCGCTCCCATAAATTGTCAAAATCAGCTTCTTTCTTGGATAACTGAATCACCAAACTTTCCTTTTCGTGACGTAATTGTTCTTTTTCGTACTGTACTTTTTCTTGCTTTTTTTCGAAAGAGAGTCTGTCGCTTGCCAATTGTTCTTTAGTTTGTTGAACTTGTGCCTGCAATCCTAATATGCGCTCGTCTAAACTGCTTTTTGCGGATCGAAAGTTTGCAGACGAAAGCAATTTACCAATAATAAATCCAAGGAAAATAGCAATGAAAAAAATAAGAGAGTTGATAACAAGTGCCGACATGTATGATGAGATTTTAGAATCGTAAAAGTACGTAAAAATTAAATTGATAGAGAGGGTGGGAGTTATGAGTTATGAGTTTTAAATTATGAGTTGGACGATGGGATTATTATTTAAAGTATAAGTGACATTATTATTATTATTATTAGTAAAAGAAATGGTCGCTATCGTACTAAAATGTAGTCGCTATACTCTTTTCAGCCTGCTGAAAGTTGATTTTATAGCTTGATATAGATAAAAAGAAATGTTAAAAGTTGTTACGGAGCTACTAAATTCCCGCTATTTCGTTTCGCTTTTGTGTAAACAACTAAATTTTGGAAATTGAGAGAGAAGTTATATTTTAGCTTTAAAATATTGTCTCACCAAGTACCGTTTGCACATGCATTTTTTTATAGGATCATATACACATATGCTTACGCCTACTTTTGGTGGTCGCGGTGACGGAATTTATGTTGTTCATATCGATGAGCAGGGCACCGTTGAGTTGGTTCATACGGTACCAACTGAAAATCCAGCGTACTTAGCAATTAGTGATGACAATCGGTTTTTGTATACCATCACCGAAAAAGAACAGGATGCAGTTGTAAAAGCATTTACTATTCATGCTGACTTTTCACTTTCGTTTTTAAATCAAGAATTAATTCCGGGCAGTTTACCTTGCCATTTGGTTTATTGCAATGGTCATATTGTAGTGGCCTGCTATGGTTCAGGCAATGTTTTACACTACCAAACACAAGCTGACGGGAAAATTATGCCTCACGCCAGTCACCACATACATACAGGTAAAGGTGTAAATGCGAGTAGGCAAGAGGCACCGCATGCACATCAAGCCGTGCTTCATCCCGACCAAAAAACCTTGTTTGTACCTGACCTCGGAATCGATACTGTAAAAGTGTACGAGTTAGGTAGTAGCTATCTACAGCCAAAACCAGATCTCGATATTACAACCGTGGCAGGTGGCGGAGTGCGCCATTTGGTTTTTAACAAAGCTGGAACTTTAGGGTACCTATCGCACGAACTAACAGGGCAAGTGTCGGTTTTGGAGCAGCAGAATTTAAATTGGGAAGTTGTAGAACTCCACGAATCATTGCCCGCTTCCTATGCAGGAACTCCAATTGCTTCTGCGATACGTTTGCACCCAAACGAACGTTTTTTGTATGCTGCCAACCGCGGATATGATGGTATTACAGTTTTTGAAGTACAAGCTAATTCACTACAACTCAAACACCATTTTAAAACCCATGGCGAAGAACTACGCGAATTCAACATCACCCCCGATGGTCGATTCCTAATCGCCTGCCATCAAATTTCGGATCAAATTATGACCTTCAAAATCCAAGAAGACGGTAGTTGCGAACTAATTTCACAAACAGACAGCCTGATTTCACCGGTTTGCGTTTGTTTTTTGAAGTGATAAGGAGCTATTTCCTGCTTTCCACTTCATTCTTATTTATAGCCTTGTTTTTTTCTACGACCATAAAGGAGCTTCTTTCAGTCGCTCTTTATAGTCAAGAAAAAATACAATTCTATTGCATAAGGAATTCCGTTTTAATCAGGGCTAGGGGTACAGTTGTTAAAAAAGGTAATTGTGTAGAATAAAAAAATCCCACCGAAGTAGGATTAAAGCCATTTTGGCCTCTTAAACATCCAATTCACAACGGAAAAGTATTGAGGCTGGTTAAAGGCGACGTACTTTTCCGTTGTGAATTGCTTTCAAAATTGTATTTTAGCTTATAATTCCCAACTAATTTTAGCCATTGAATTTAGTGCAATATGTTGTGAATTGCTTTCAAAATTGTATTTTAGCTTATAATTCCCAACTATCCGGAGCATAAATTTTAGACGTAACAAGTTGTGAATTGCCTTCAAAATTGTATTTTAGCTTATAATTCCCAACATTTATACTTATTATTGCTTTAAGCGTACTGTTGTGAATTGCTTTCAAAATTGTATTTTAGCTTATAATTCCCAACTTAGGTTCTGCTTTTAGTTCAGGAGCTTCTGTTGTGAATTGCTTTCAAAATTGTATTTTAGCTTATAATTCCCAACGGTTGCAGGTGTTGTGGTAGGCGAAAATAGTTGTGAATTGCTTTCAAAATTGTATTTTAGCTTATAATTCCCAACGAATACTTCAGACCATGTTTGTAATGGATTGTTGTGAATTGCTTTCAAAATTGTATTTTAGCTTATAATTCCCAACTTATTTCTCTTGACATAATTCTTTTCTATGTTGTGAATTGCTTTCAAAATTGTATTTTAGCTTATAATTCCCAACAAAATAAAATTATGAGATTGTAAATGTAGGTTGTGAATTGCTTTCAAAATTGTATTTTAGCTTATAATTCCCAACGTAACAGATATTAATAGTATTTCATTATCAGTTGTGAATTGCTTTCAAAATTGTATTTTAGCTTATAATTCCCAACAATATTGGGTAAGAAGGGGAGACGAAAAAGTTGTGAATTGCTTTCAAAATTGTATTTTAGCTTATAATTCCCAACGGATATTTTAACACCAGAGCTAATTGATAGTTGTGAATTGCTTTCAAAATTGTATTTTAGCTTATAATTCCCAACTAAAATAGAAAGTTTTCTTTGTGAAAATAGGTTGTGAATTGCTTTCAAAATTGTATTTTAGCTTATAATTCCCAACGTAACAGATATTAATAGTATTTCATTATCAGTTGTGAATTGCTTTCAAAATTGTATTTTAGCTTATAATTCCCAACAATATTGGGTAAGAAGGGGAGACGAAAAAGTTGTGAATTGCTTTCAAAATTGTATTTTAGCTTATAATTCCCAACGGATATTTTAACACCAGAGCTAATTGATAGTTGTGAATTGCTTTCAAAATTGTATTTTAGCTTATAATTCCCAACCGCCCTTAACTACGGGTTCTATTGTTTTTAGTTGTGAATTGCTTTCAAAATTGTATTTTAGCTTATAATTCCCAACAATGAAGCATTAAATAAAATAACTGCTGAGTTGTGAATTGCTTTCAAAATTGTATTTTAGCTTATAATTCCCAACTAATCCTTCTCCGTTTGCATCCCAATATGGGTTGTGAATTGCTTTCAAAATTGTATTTTAGCTTATAATTCCCAACTGTTTTTGTACTTTCTTCTTCTTTATAGAAGTTGTGAATTGCTTTCAAAATTGTATTTTAGCTTATAATTCCCAACTGACATAACAAGGATAGAAGTAGGTATAATGTTGTGAATTGCTTTCAAAATTGTATTTTAGCTTATAATTCCCAACAGAATATGCTGATGAAAGGTATAGAGGGAAGTTGTGAATTGCTTTCAAAATTGTATTTTAGCTTATAATTCCCAACGTTACCGCAAGGATGCGATACTCATGCAGTGTTGTGAATTGCTTTCAAAATTGTATTTTAGCTTATAATTCCCAACTCCAATTGTTATTTGTATATTTGCTGAACAGTTGTGAATTGCTTTCAAAATTGTATTTTAGCTTATAATTCCCAACTCCAATTGTTATTTGTATATTTGCTGAACAGTTGTGAATTGCTTTCAAAATTGTATTTTAGCTTATAATTCCCAACTGACATAACAAGGATAGAAGTAGGTGTAGTGTTGTGAATTGCTTTCAAAATTGTATTTTAGCTTATAATTCCCAACAAAATTATCGGAATATACGATTAACTTTAGGTTGTGAATTGCTTTCAAAATTGTATTTTAGCTTATAATTCCCAACTCGAATAGCCAATAAGAATAACCCCCTAATGTTGTGAATTGCTTTCAAAATTGTATTTTAGCTTATAATTCCCAACCAATTGATACTGTTAAGGATTCATTTACTGTTGTGAATTGCTTTCAAAATTGTATTTTAGCTTATAATTCCCAACTAATACTAATCCAATTATCTGGACGAACATGTTGTGAATTGCTTTCAAAATTGTATTTTAGCTTATAATTCCCAACCTTAGTTACTTTTAGACAATTGAAAGATATGTTGTGAATTGCTTTCAAAATTGTATTTTAGCTTATAATTCCCAACAATCATGGATTTATACATATATCAGAATACGTTGTGAATTGCTTTCAAAATTGTATTTTAGCTTATAATTCCCAACATACCGCGGTTTAATCGTTTGATATGTTGTGAGTTATGGCTTTATTTTGAATTCAAAAAAAGATGATAATTATAGTATTAGTTATCAGGGGGTTACTGTTTTCTAAGTCCTACTTTCAAAATAATTCTAATTGTTGAGATGGTTTTTCTGGATCAACCGGTTTTTTGCCGTAAAATAGTTCCATCATTCCAAACTGTTTATCAGTAATTTGCATGACTCCTATTTTGCCGTGTTCTGGGAGGTTGCTCTTTATACGTTTTGTATGTACTTCGGCATTTTCTCTACTAGCGCAAAAGCGCATGTATATAGAAAATTGGAACATAGAGAATCCATCGTCTAATAATTTCTTTCTAAATCCAGAAGCTATTTTACGTTCCTTGCGGGTTTCTGTTGGCAGGTCAAAAAATACTAATATCCACAAACTTCTATATTGGTTTAAACGTGTGTAATGTTCATCATACATAATACGTTATTTAACATTCCTTATATTAAATTAAAAAACAGGGTATAAAAGTTTTCGTGAGGAGCCTTCAAAACATTCATTTAAAGAATTTGTTGTTCGACTCATTGCAACCATCAATGGACTGTTTTTACCATCTATACAAACGTCTATAGAGGCAATACTCAATAATTGTTTTTTCATATCTATGGTAAGTTCTTCTATAGTATCTTCATTTTCGATAATATTACTCACAATTAAATCTACATACGGGCGGTAGGGCTCCATGATGTCATCGGCTAAGCAATAAGCATTGTATTTGTTGCGGTGAAAGATACCTAGTGTGGGTAACATTCCCGAGCTCACCAATGCCCGAGCTGTAATTCCTCTTAGAATAGCATATCCGTAGTTAAGTAAATTGTTTGGTGCTATTTCTTTTTGGCCCCTGGTGAAATTTTCGATTGTAAACAGATTAGCCCAATAGAAAACAGCTGCTCTTGATTCGTGATTGAGAGCATCTCCAGAACTTACTTCTTTGGCCCAGATTTCCATTTTGCGACAAGGAATACCTTTTTCCTTAAGCAAACCTGCTTGGTTGGAAATTTTGGAACTAATGGTTTGCTGCCATAAATTCTTTTTTAGCGGTACAGAAGCATTAATTTGGTTCTTAAATCTTTCTGTTTGTTCTGTATGACCACTCAAAGGCATTAACAAACCAATTGGTAAATGATATTGATCGCAATTGATCAGTGCTACATTATTATTGGTTAGTTTTTCTAATAAACCATTTGTAATGGTGATTTGTTGGTTTTCAAGAACAATTACACCAATATCTTCTATAGCTACCGTTTTGGTTTCTAGGCTCTTGTCAGGATAAGAAATGACTAATTGCTCATTTTTGGTGCTTAAATAAGCTGGATTACCGAAAAATAGGGTGCGTTTTATCATTTTTTAAGATTTAAAATTCATTTAAAATATTTTGGATAAAGTGAAGTGGCTCTAGCTTTTGAATTGCCTCCACCTTTAGCTGGAGGTGAAATGTGAAAGTGCAACAATGGCTTTAGCCAAAATTTATTCCTTTTGAAATTTATATTTGGTTATGAATTCATTGTATTCCTCTGCAAAAGTATGTTGGCTATGATGCTCCTCTTGATTTTTAATGTAGTTTCTAACTTTGTCAAGTATCGATTCTGATACCGAAACTGCAAAGTATTCATCTTGCCATTCAAATTTATTCAAACACAGTTTACTTTGATTAATCCAAAAAGAAGATTCTCCCTTAATTAATTGCATGGTTTTTTGGATTGTTTGATCTGCTCCCAAAGAAACCAGACAGTGACAGTGATCAGAATACCCATTAACAAAATCAATGTAAATTCCTTTCTTATCACCATTTTCTTTGATATGACGCCAAACTTTTTGTCTTAATTCTTTGTTGTCTAAAAAGGGAACTCTATTTTTTGTACTCCAAACAAAATGGATATAGGTTTTGATATAAGGCATAAATCGAGATTTTAAATGATTTAAATTTTTCTTGAATTGCTTCTATTTTTAAATGGATGGATTAAAGATTTGATTTTAGAAAGGGCTTTAGCCAAGTGTTTTGGCTAAAGCCTGTTCTGTGTGTTTGTATTTTGTTGAATGGGTTAAAACCCAATCCTATTCAATTAATCGTTTTTAAACTAATATTCTCCTATTTGGACGATTTGTCCTAGATGATTAATTCGTATTTTAATTATATTTGAAAAATAGGGTAAGCTTTTGATTGATTTAAATGCAATGTCTTTTAATTCTTTTTTATCATTTAAAGTGGTCTCTAAATGTTGCCTAAACACATAATCTCTAACAGAACTATTTCCATATTCAACTTTTGAAAACTTCTGCACCCTAAACATGTTAGGGCTAATCAAATGATAATTTGCAGGATTAAATAAATCAACTTCTTGCGGATCAAAAGAATCTGATGGGAAAATAAAATATTCATTTTGTTTCATTGTGAATAGAAATTCCCACCCATATTTATGCGTTTTATTTATTATAGATAAGCCAAGGTTTTTACGAACCACAGCATCATAAAAAGAAACAACCTCGTCCTGCAAATTTCCTTTTTCATCTCTATAAATGGCAACATGATGATTGTTTCCAGTACTTACAAAATCAACAGGAATAGGGTTTTCGTCTTTATCTAAAATTTCATTTCCAAAATTATCTTTTTTGGTGTGCAAAGCCAGCGCATTACTTACCCCGCTAATGGTTACTCTTTTCATAGCAATCCCTTTGGCTTTGTTTTGCCAAATAGGATTTTCGTCAAGGTTTACAAAAGCTTTTTTTGCATCTCCCTTAAACTCATTCAAGCGATTTTGAAGAATTTGCCTTAAACCAACGTCAATTACTTTCTCTAATTTTAAATCTGGAGTAATATCTTTACGAATAGTATAATTGTCTTCTAGCCAAACTATTTTCACTTTTTCGGGAACTACAATGTTATCTTCCAAACTAATGTAAATGGGTGTTTTTGCTAATGAGTTTTTACCAGTGAAAGCTTTTTTCGGGTCGTTGTCATTTTCTGATAAACGTTTCAATAAGGCTTCGCGATATTCTTTTTTAGCTACTTTGGCTATGTAATCTTGAGTGAAATTAGCATTTACCTTTTCTTCTTTTGTGGCATATTGCTGCATTTTACCATAAACAGTTTCCTTATGTAATTGACCACGGGGGGTAAGTTGAAGTTTTTGATTGGTACCTCCAATTTTCTTAGTGATATTTTTATTATTGGTAACTACTTTATTTTTGGCTTTGTACGAAATCAAAATACTTTCAAGTTGTTTTTTTGCTTCGCTTCTAAAGTTAGGCATAGGTTCTATAAAACGTAGCTTGTTATTCTTGTCTCTTTTTAAGTATTTGTTTTCAATTCCAATTATTGAATTACCTTTTTTATCTGTATTTGTTCTGGCATTCAAATTATTTAAATATTGAATATAAGCTGGTTTGGTAAAAGCTACTGTAATGGCGTCCATAGCGTGATGGCGATGGTCGTTGCGTTTCGTCCAATCTTTAATTTTATACAAGCGTTCCCCATTTTTTCCTTTCTCCTCATAGGTCAAACCTAAGGTGTCATATTTATTCCAATTGAGTTCTTGCATAACATCAATCAATTCCCAATCTTCACGCAGTTTGTCGGTTACACTTCCGATAGTAGCGGTTACATTTCGTGAGACTTCTAGTAAAATTTCTTTTGCTTTCTTGGCTATATATTGCGTTTCTCTTAGTTGGCGATCAATGAAACCTTCAGGGATTTGATTGTCAGCTATCAATAATTTATTTTGCTTCGTTCTACTAATTTTACCGAACATTCCTTTTATTCTTTTTTCAAATTGATCAAATTCTTCTTCTGTCAATTTTTCTTGTAGAAAAGAATAAGCAGTTTTATTGCTCTTTTCGATATTTAAAGTTCTTTCACATAAAGTTTTATTGGAGAAACTATCGTCAAATAATCTGGATTTTGGTATAATGTGTTCGATATCATAATCTTTGGTAAACAATCTTGAGGGCTCGATTGGTTTACCGGTATATAAAGAAATTCCACCAGTTTCTTTCCAAAGTTTGTATCGAATGATGTCATTTCGGGTAACTCTAGCAATCCCATATTCTACAGCTAATAATTTACGAATATCGTCATGAGTTTTTGTAGCATTGTTTATTGCTTTAGTCATCTCATTACGTTGTTCATTATTGGCTTTGAGTTCTCTAGCCAGTTCCACTCGAATCTCATCAGGTTTACCCATATTTGGGTCTTCAATGATCGCATTGATAACGTTTATCATTTGATTGAGAATTTTCTCGACCACAGGATTACGTAAACTGTTTTTCTTCAATAATTCCAATTGATTTTTTAAAATTCGACTCTCATTTTGTTCTGTAGTCAGTGAAGAAGAGTGATTGTACCCAGTTAGTAAACAAGCTTTGTCATAAATATGACCATCCATCAAATGAGGAAGTACTTTTTTGATTGCTCGCGCGCTCAAACTACCATAATCGGCTTGTAAATTTATATTTAAAAGAAAAGGGATGTGGTTTTCTTTGAAACCAAATTTTTTCATTAAAGTTTGTTTTAAAACTTCATCCTCTTCAGCTGAATATAATAAATGCCATAATTGATAATAAGGTTGTTTGTCAAAGTCATTACCCTCAATTGAATTGTCAAAATATAATAAACTAGTATCAATTCCTATTGTTTCAAACAAAGGAGATATTGCGTTTCTTATCTCTGAATGTGACATTTTAGTAAAATCTAAATCATAACCTTCTATTGTTAAAATTTTTTCAAAAGCTTTAAAAAGTGCGGTGTTTGTCCTGTTTCCTTCAATTTTTTTAAAATTAACAGTATGAGTTCCTTTTTTTAGCTCACAAAAAGTTAACATTTGAATATCGGTCATACTTTCTTTAAATAGTAATTCTTGAGCGATATTATTTTTTAACTCTTCACCTAAAAGGAAAGGCTCCTTTGTGGTTTCGTTTTTTACAACAATATTGTTTAAATTTTGCCAAATCCTAAAATCTTGAAATAAAGGAGACGATTTAGGAATAGCTTTATGTCCTTTCTCAAATTCGCAAAAACTAACTAAATGTTTTTGTGATTTTAATTTTCGTTGGTAGAAAATAGTTATGTCACGAACTTCAATTTTCAATTTTTCATCTAATTCAGGATAAAATTTTGATTGTGTTTCCCAAATTTGCTCAAATTCATCTACATAATCTTGTCTGTAAAAAACTTGATTTTTTAGTTTTGCATGTGAATTTTGCTCCAATTGCTTAAATTGGAATTGACCAACCGTTTCTTGGTTAAAATATAATTCTTTACTTCGGTCGCTTATCGCTCCTAAATAGCCACTAGATTGGTTAATTTGATTATTGATTTCGGTTAGAATAAACGCTATAACTTTTAGATCTAATGCACAAGATAGGCTGTCATTCCTCCATTTGTAATGTTGTAATTTAGTTTGTTCTCTAGTACCTTTATTTTCGGAAAGTTCAATTTTTAAGATTTTGGTAAAATGCTGTGAAGTTGCGGTTCTTGTTTTACCTTGGATTTCTTCAAGTAGTTTGGAATTGAAAATTTCTGGATAAAATTGATTTTGAAAACGGATAATTCTTTCTAATTCTGTTTGCAAATCCGAGCGATAAAATTCGGGAACAAATTTACCTCCATTCAAAAGTGAATTATAAATCCATTCGCCAGGTGTTTGATTCTTATCATTTAATTCTTTGGCAATTTTCATTCCGTCAATTGCATCTCCTTCTTCAGCAGTTTTTGCTTTTCGACTACTTTTATAGCCTCTTTTTTTGTTGAGCATTAGTAGAACCTGAACTAATTCTTCTTTTGAAACCTGCTCTGTGGCAGATTTGGCTCGTAATTTATAAGATGAAAAAGTAGTTTGTTTGCCTGTTTCGGCATAAACATAATTGGAAGTTATAAAATTGTTTCCTCTGAAAGTTTGTAATAAAGCATTTCTTCTTTGTTTAAAACGTTGTAATCCTCTTCGAGCGCCACGCTTTAAAGTTCGGTCTGCATTTATCGATATAGTATTACCCTTTTTAAAATCGGCTTCTTCATCTGTAGTCAATGGTACGATTCTAACTCCAGAATTTATAATTGAAGAAATTTCACTTTCATTTTCTGCTTCGTTAATATAAGCCCATCCAATTGATGTAGTCCCCAAATCCAATCCTAATATTTTTTTCATTTTTTATAGTTGTAATTATGATGGTTTTTCTGTTTTATTTTAATTTTCTAAAAATAATGAAAAGAAAATTACTATCCTTACGGGAAACCGCAAACCAATATTAAAATTTTTGTTGTATTATTGTACTACAATTTTGAAGCAATTCACAATAAGGATTATTCCGTTGTGAAAACATTCAAAGCGGCATCTTAACTGGTGTCGCTTTTTTTATTTCAGCTAATTAATATTTCGCCTTGCTTAAAAACAAAAAAGCCAGATTCTCTAAACGAAGAATCTGGCTTTTTAAGCAAATATAAAAAAAGATTTTACTCCTTGATCAGCTTTCCTTTTTGAACTATTTTGTTGGCTGAAGTCAAAGTATAAAAATAAGTTCCAGCAGGTACAGTGCTCAAACTTACAGAGGCTTGTTTGCTAGCGTTTGCATTTATAGCTTTATCAGTTCCGATTTCTCTACCTAAACTATCATATAATTTGAACGTTACAGTTGCAGAAGTAGGTGTGGTAAGAGTGAAGTTTACAACATCTTTGGTTGGGTTCGGGTAAAGTTTTGCATAGTTTACCTCCGTACCAAATGCTTTTGTTGAAAGTGTATTTTGAAGGTTGAAACGAGCAATCACTGGTCCATGATCAGAGGTTGTGTTTACATAATTGGATATATCATTACGTGGATCGTAAACAGCAGTCGAATTCGGAATATAGTCCGCTGTTAATTCATTCGAAATAATGATATGATCTAAGAAACCGTTTGAACTCAAGTAACTGAAGGCACCTTGCTGGCTAATTCCTAATGTCAATGCATTGTAGTTTGTGGTGTCATCAACAAATTTTTTGTAAGATGAGTCGTTACCCGCAATTACAGATGTTTTTACGTCATCATTAAAATCACCAAGTAGCACTAAGTTGTCGTTAGGATATTCGGCATCCAAAGCATCTTTTAGGTATTCGGCATCGTATTTACGCATGTTGTACTTGTTAATGTCAGATCCGCTATTGGCACGAGCATGAAGATCGATTAAGCTAATGTCTTTTTTCACGCCACCAAGATTGGTTTCGATTGTAACCATATAAGGTAACCTTCCAGACGAAAAGAAGCTTGAAGGGCTATCAGGATAATTTGGTAATGTTGCTGTACCGGCACGTACTTGGTCATAAAAATCTTTAAAAAGTACTTTGGTGCTTTTTACCGAAGCCGTTTGAGTGTTGTAGAGTACAACCAATTTTTGCGGCGGAAAGTCGGCAGTTGGTGCATTGAAAGAGTACGACCATGAGGTTGAAATCGACTTGGCAAACGTTTTACCGTTGATGCTAATTTTTGTAAGTAGCGTTTCCATAGCTGCATCATCTGATACTTCTTGTACGCAATAAATATCTGCATCAAGTTTGTTCATTACTGCGGCTACATTGTCAATTTGCAATGGATCATCTACAGGGCCAAATTCGGTTCCAGTAGAACCAATTACTTCACTACCAAAAAACTCTAAGTTGTAAGTTACAATATCAAAAGTTTCTGATTTTGGTAAAGAAGAACCTTTTAAGAACCCTTTTGCTTGGTTTAATCCAGTTCCTGTAACGGTAATAGGTCCTGTGATCGCAATAGATTTTGATGTAGGAGTAAAGCGTGCATAAACCAATTTTCCGGCTAATGCATCTGATTCACTGATAAGTACTGAACTTGTAAATGTAGAATTATCTAGGGATACTTGATAATCAGCTGGTGCGGCTACAGTAATTGGACCATATCCACCTGCTACAACTGTAAATGATTTTGAAGTAGAAATCGTGTTTACCGTAACATCTTCAAAATCCAGTTCTGGATTGGCTGCTAAAAAGGCTGCATTGTTAGTGATTGCAATATCATCAACAGACCACTCGGCTGCATTGTTTGGACCTCCAGCAGTAGTCTCATATACCCACGCTACGTAGGTGTGTGATGTCTTGAACGCATTCAAATTAATGAATTCTGATTTTGTGTAAATATCAGTAGTTGTTGGGAAGTTACCTTGAATCTCGGTCCAAGTAGCTGTTGATGGACTGCTTACGCCATCATAATCTGTAGAAACCTTTAGCTTTAAACTTGGTCCACTATAATATTTTCGACTATAGAAAGACAAAAGGGCAAACTGACTGAAGCTGTCCAAATGCAATTTTGGCGATATAAACCAGTCACTGCTTGCACCATTATCAGAATAACCGTTCATCACTACCGCACCAGGAGCACTGTTTAGGTTGCGGGCAGTTGTTGTAGTTGACCAAGAATTGTTTGTTCCTTGCTCATTGTAGCTCGTCCATCCGCTGTTGGTTAATACTTCGGGATCATTAAAGTCTTGTAAGTAAGGGTTGATTCCTTTTCCTGATACAGCAATATTTTTGCTGGTTGCACCATCGCTTTCTATCAAAATTTGGCCAGCGTATGCCAACGTATTTGTCGGTTTAAATCGAACGTAAACAGTAGGAGTTGCATTCGATAAAAATTCGGCTGCAGAAAAAAGAACAGTGGAGTCAAAAGTAATATTGTCTTTTGACACGTTAAAGTTCGCAGGGGCAGTTACAATAACGTTACTTGTTATATGCGATCCTTTGAAGGTAAAGGTCATAGCACTAGAGTCAAATCCTTGTTCTTGAAATCCAAAAGCTACTGCAGCTGTTGTGATTTTAATGGAAGGAACTAAGGTACTTGACGTACTTACATTTAGGCTATTAGTAGTTAATTGTAAGTTTTGGTAGGCGTCTTCAGATACCGAATATACAATGTAAGCCGTGCCAATTGTCAAACCTGTTATGGTAGCAGTATAGGGTTGGTTTGCGTTGGCAACCGTTAGTACTCCTGCGCTCAAGGCTGCATTGCCATTAGCATCTTGACCATTCATTAATTGTAATTTGCTTGGCTCTGCACTGCCACTAGGTACAACCACATAATAGGTTTTTCCAATTTCATTAATTTGGTTGCTAAAGTCAAAACCATCTGATAGAATAGATGACGCTTTTGGGAAACTAGCAGCTGTAACAGGTGGTGTTATATCATTTATTACCGATATATTATCGATTGCAAATGATGGTCGTGAGCCAGCACCAGATACTTGCCTAGAAATCCATCGTATTTGTACAAGACTTTTATTGTCACATTCCGAAGGAAGTGTAACCTTAATCGTTTGAAGATTTTGTGGGGTAGTGCCTCCACTGGTATTTTCTAAAGTTGTGTTGTTACTATAGGCAGTATCTGGCAATGAGATAAAAGCGGTAGAATTGCCTACTCGGTATTGCAAGACCATTTCGTTGATTCGAGTATTAGATCCGCTGTACGGGTTGCGTATGGTCATTGCATCGTACTGAACTTGAATTGCACTTTTGCCAGCGGTTGTAAACGCAAAGGCAATTGTATTATCAAGAGGAGTAGTATTCAGAAAACCAATTTTTCCATTATAATTATAAAGTGCTCCTGCTGAAGAAGATGCCGATCCAAGGGCTAAAGGTTTGTCACCAGCAGGTATAGCACTAGTGTTATAGGTAGATCCTGGTGAAGAATCGGTATTCCAGCCTTGAAAACCTGCTGGATAGACAGTAGCGTTAGTTGCTAAGCCATCAAAATTTTGACTAAAAGGGATTGTTTGTGCAGTTGGCATTGTAGCTTGTGCTTGCACGGTGGCGACAATAGTTGCAAAAAATGCAAAAATTGTCCACGCAGTTTTGCATGTGTAATGAAGTTTCATAAGCGGTAAAAAATTTTGTTTTAGGATCCAAATTTACATTGTTCAAAGTTAAGCAAGTATTATTAAAACGTCAATTTGGATGCCAATTTTATTGGTGCGAATGACCAGTAGATATGCGGTTTTTACTGTTTAATAACAGCTTTTGTGAAAAAAGAAAGTTGTATGCGAAGCAAGTTCTAAAACAACACTATCTTTGCAATCAAATTTTTTTTATGTCTGATCATCATCATTTTATTATCCACAAACCCTACGGATATTTGAGTCAATTTATATACGAATTGAAACGAAAGAAAAAGCTATTGGGCGAGCTTCATGATTTTCCTGTTGGGACTATGGCGATTGGCAGGCTCGATGAAGATTCTGAAGGCTTATTGTTGCTAACTACTGACGGAAAGGTAAGCGAAGAGATTAGGTCTAAAAAAGTGGAGAAGGAATATTATGTGCAAGTGGATGGCATTATAACGCAAGAAGCGATTGATTTACTTAAGGAAGGAGTCGAAATAGGCTTTGATGGCGGAAAGTACACCACTAAAAAATGTGAAGCACGTTTGATTACTGAAATTCCGGATTTTGGTCCTAGGGGGAAAAAAATTCGCGATGAGCGTCATGGACCAACAACTTGGGCAGCAATTACGGTTAATGAAGGCAAGTTTCGTCAGGTTCGTAAAATGACGGCTGCTGTTGGTTTTCCAACATTGCGATTGGTTAGAGTTCGAATAGGAAACGTACATTTGCAATCGTTAAAGGCAGGTGATGTTATCGAAGTAGCTAATTTTTCTGCGGACGACCAAAAGTCTCTTTAAACCCTAAACCCTAAACTTTTTTAAAATGTTAAATATCGTCTTAGTAGAACCTGAAATTCCAAACAATACTGGTAATATTGGTCGCTTGTGCGTGGGTACAGAAAGCCGCTTGCACTTGGTACATCCTTTTGGATTTGTGATAAATGACAAAAATTTGAAACGATCAGGATTGGATTACTGGGTACACCTTGATGTAACAGAATATAATACTGTTGCGGATTGGAAAGCACAAATTCCGGATCTTTCGAGAGTGTTTTTAATGAGTTCGCATGCTGAAAAGTCGTATTTGGATATCGAATTCCAGGATGGTGATTGGTTGGTTTTTGGTAAAGAAAGTAAAGGTTTGAGTGCTGATGTCTTAGCACAATTTGAGAATCATTTAACCATACCCATGTCAAAGAATATTAGAAGTTTTAATATCGCTAACTCGGTTGCTTTTGTGATAGGAGAGGCAAAACGTCAAATAGGAGTGCGATAGTTCATTGTATGCTAGTGCCTAGCCCAGATAGAAGCGGCATCTCTCGATTTAGAAAAACAAGGCTTTTTTGCCGTAGTTTTTGTTAATTGGGAATATAGCGGATAGCTGGAAAATGCTCCTAAAAATAGAAGTTTTATTCGAAAGCTACTGTTTTGGTCTAAAATACTTTAGCGAGCTGCTAGATGAAGAGGCAATGAAAACTTCCTAGTTTTTGAGAGTGAATTATATTGAGTAGAAAATCGTATTCAAAAAAAAAGAGGGAGCACAAGTGGTGACTTCCTCTTTTTTTTATTTCGAATACTAACTAGTTTCTTGTAACAAAATCACTCAAAGTAATTTGGGTTTTTCCAGTTTTTGTATCGTGGTAGATGTTATATTTTGTAGGGTAGTTTCCTTTTGTCTGTACTTTTAAAGGTTGTGAATAGCTTTCGCTCGTATTGATTTTTTGAAGTAGATACGCTTGTGTTACCATTGGCTCAATAAAGTTCACTTTTCCGTTATAGCTACCGTAAACTAGTATTTTTGAAAAAGGAAGGTAATCGCCAATATTAGTTGGGATCCAATGTTTTCCCATTTGCGCTTCGGCGGTATCGGCACCTGGAGGCGTGAAGTAGTTGGCAGGTAAAAAAGCAGCGTCTGGATAGGTGTTAAAAAGTGCATCTGTAGCGGTAGACCAACCAGGGATGGCCAATTGCTCCTCTAGTGGAATGGTGTAAAAGTGGAAGTCAAAATGAGGACTGTCAAACACTTGTGCAGGCGGATGTCCGTGCGGGTTCCAGTTGATACCTACGTGGTTAAAAGGAGTCGATTTTTGTGCTTGTGAATGTAAGGGCAACATAATCATTTGACCGTGTTCCATTTCCATAGCTCCGTCGGCCATGTCCATTTCAGAATCTTCACCAGGGTTTTTTATCGCATCTTCACTAATTTCGATTGCAATTTCCATTGGATATCCTTTGGAGTCAAGGGTAACCCAAGTACGCGCTAGACCATCTCCTACAGCCACTTCCGGTCCTGCATAAATGCGCATTTTGGTTTCTGTAATTTTTCCTTTTAATAGGTAGGTAATGTTGTTTGGTACTACGACATCATCTGTACAAGATTGTATTAGTAGCACACCAAAAAGGACAACTGTTTTGGTAAATAAGGTAAAGTTTCTTTTCATATTAAGTTTAAGATTGGGGCGTAAAATTAGTGAAACATTATACATATCCAAAATGAAATAGAAACTTAATAAGAATTACATGAAGATTATAGTGGAAGTGATTTTGAAAGGTATTATCAATTTCGAATTATAAATTTCCCTTTTTCTGAATCGAAAGCAATATGATCGTCTTTGAAAATAGTATCAAAGGTTCCGTTTGCAATAAAATTGCAAGGTTGATCTTGCACGCAATTGTCTGGGGTCATAATAATCATTTCGTCACTTAATTGGATGGCCATATCAATATCGTGTGTAGAAAATAGTATACACTTTTGTGTTTCTTTGCTAAGATTTTTCAAAAGTTTGAACAAAGCGACTTTGTGAAGCAAATCTAGATGTGTGGTTGGTTCGTCTAGTACAATCAGCGGTGTGTCTTGCGCTAGAGCACGGGCTACCAAAACTTTTTGTAATTGTCCATCACTTATTTCAAAATGTTTTTTTGTTGCCAAATGGTCTATTTGAGTCAGTTCCATGGCGTGTTGTACTTTTTGAACATCGGTTGCCGTAAGTTTTCCGATCCAGTTGGTGTAAGGCTGTCTACCGAGTGCTACTAATTCATAAACGGATAAGTTGCTAGGCGGAAGTTTTTCGGTTAAAACAACGCTGAGGTTTTGCGCTAGTTCCAGCGGACTGTAGCTACTAATTGCTTGATCGTTTAGCAGTACTTTACCATCAATCGGTTTTTGAATTCCGGTTAATGTTCGTAATAAGGTCGATTTACCGATTCCGTTACCACCCACTAAAGCGATTAGTGAACCTTGCTTTAAGTCTAGGTTGATGTTTGTGGCAATGGTTTTGGTTTCCTTTTTGTGGATGTATCCAATGCCGAGGTTGGCTGCTTTGAGGATGGTTTTATTTGTCATTATTATCTTTTTTTTAACACATAGATTTATGGAATTGGTTGTGTTTATTTTTAGGCGTTATTTTTAAACACATAGATTCATAGAATTGTTTGTGTTTATTTTTAGGCGTTTCACTTGCATAGGTTACATAGCGTTTTGTTTAATCTTAGAATTTTTTAAACACATAGAATCATAGAATTGTTTGTGTTTATTTTAGGCGTTTCACTTTTATAGGTTACATAGTGTTGTGTTTGCTATTCTGTAATTGATTTTTCAATTGATCACTTTTAATTTTTTTAACACATAGAATCATAGAATTGTTTGTGTTTAAATTTAGGCGTTTCACTCTCATAAGTGACATAGCGTTTTGTTTAATCTCAGAAAGCATTTTTTTTAAACACATAGAATCATAGAATTGTTTGTGTTTAAATTTAGGCGTTTCACTCTCATAGGTTACATAGTGTTGTGTTTGCTTATTTGAGTCAGTTTTTTTAAACACATAGAATCATAGAATTGTTTGTGTTTATTTTTAGGCGTTTCACTTACATAGGTTACATAGCGTTATGTTAAATTTTAAAAAGCATATTTTTTAAACACATAGAATCATAGAATTGTTTGTGTTTATTTTAGGCGATTTACTTTCATAGTGGATATAGCTTTTTATTGGCTTAAAGTTTTCAAAATCAACTTATTATTTTAAAGGTAGCTTTTTAAAATGTTCATTTACAAATGTTTTTTGTCCTTCTTTGAAGAGATTAAAGCAATTAAAATTTAGTAGAATTCCTTTTGGTGCTTTTAAGAGATTCATATAGGTTTGCAATTGAGCTTCATAGATCGGAATCATTTGAGTAACTGATTTTAATTCTACAACCAAACAATTTTCGATGAAGAAATCACACCTAAAGTCAGTTACCAATTCTTTTCCTTTATAAATTAACGGAATTTTAATTTCAGATTTAAAATTAATATTTCGGATTGACAATTCTTCCTTTAAACATTGATGATACACCGTTTCAAGCAAACCACGTCCAATTATTCTATGTACCTCAATCGACGCTCCAATTACTTCGTAGGTCAGTTCATCTAAATATTTCTGTGTTATCATACCATTATTGTGTCTTAATTCTACCTCTATGAAAAACTTTAGTTTTTATCTTATGAACTCTTTCGTCACTACTATATTTTAAAAAAAAAATCTATGAATCTATGTGTTTAAAAAAAGAGACAGTTTCAAAATTATCTAAGAACTTTTCTATTTACCATTTCTATGAAAAACTTTAGTTTTTGTACTATGAACTCTTTCGTCTCTACTAAAATCATAAAAATAAATCTATGAATCTATGTGTTTAAAAAAAGAATATTTTGACAGTTTCAGCAAAACATAAAGTACCTAAGAACTTTTCTATTTACCACCTCTATGAAAAACTTTAGTTTTTACATTATGAACTCTATAGTTACTATTACATTTAAAAAAAATCTATGAATCTATGTGTTTAAAAACCTTTTAAATAAATATCTAGTTACTCTTTCGTACCAATAACCAAATAACCACTGGTGCTCCAAACAACGACGTTACAGCATTGATAGGTAACGTAATTTCAAAACCAGGAAGCTGCGATAAACTATCGCACAACAGCATGATGCTAGCTCCTAAAAGTAACGTACTCCAAAATAATACAGTATGATCGCTAGTCTGAAAAAGAAGTTTGGCAATGTGCGGAACAGCAAGTCCAACAAAGGCTATTGGTCCAGCATAGGCAGTAATACTTCCGGCTAAAATGCTTGTAGACAGAATAATTACAAAACGCGTTTTATCAAAATTCAGCCCCATGCTTTTGGCATAGTTTTCTCCTAATAATAAAGCATTGAGGGGTTTGATACTGTACAAACTAAGAAGCAAACCAATCAGTACCGAAATAGTTAAGATAATTATAGCATTCCAAGATAAGTTGCCAAGGCTTCCCATGGACCAGAAAGTGAATTTTTGTAATTGTTCTGCAGTGCTAAAGTAGGTAAGAGTGCTTACTATTGCTGAGGTAAAGCTAGCAAACATCAAGCCCACAATCAAAATGGCCATCGTATCGCGCAGGCGTTGCGCTACTACCAAAACAGCGACCAAGACCAAGGTGCTTCCTGCAGTTGAAGCCAAAACCATTCCGTAAGAGGACAACAGAATGCTAGACAAAAAAGGAGGTAATAATCCAGCTCCCAAAATTACAAATGCAACACCCAAACTCGCTCCTGAGCTTAGCCCTAATACATACGGGCCTGCCAGTGGATTTCGGAAAAGTGTTTGCATCAGTAAGCCACTTATTGAAAGTCCCATGCCGACCAATATTGCCGTTATGGCTTTGGGTAAGCGGTAATTAATGATAATGTACTCCCAAGTTGATTTGCTTGCTTGCCCGCCGGTCAAACTTTGAAAAATATCACGAAGCGGAATCTGCACTGATCCTAAGCTGAGGTTCATGAAAAATAAGCTTAAGAGTGCAATACCTATTGTAGCAAATAATAAGGTGGTATGTTGTTTACTTTCCAATGTTATTGAAGTTTTTGTGCAAAGGTAAAAGTATAGTCTTTAAGTAAGTCGGGATGCACTATTTTGATATAATCTTTTAAAACTAAATCAGGACGACTTGGTGCTAATTCATAATAAATAGCACCACCTGTAGCACCGAGTTTCGCCTCAAAAGTATAGACGTTTTTGTGTTTGAAAGCGTCAAATTGAGCATAATGTGGATTAGCAGTGCTCATGTCCTTCAAATTCTTGAATGAACTGCTCGTGATCCAAAATTGAGCTGTCTGTGCTTTGTCTAGCACCACCTCAAATGACAAGGCAAGACTACCGCTACCTTCTGTTTCTGCCCACAAATAATTGGCTTTAGCATCTTTCATGAACTGGGCAGACCAACTGTTTCCTTTGGGTACAAACCATTGATCTTCATACATTGAACCATAGAGTATTGTGGCAGTTGCACGGGTGTTTTGAGTAAGTGCCATCGCATTTTTATAATCCGATACTATTTTGTCAAATTGTTTCTTAGCTTCTTTTTCTTTACCAAAAAGTGCTCCGTAGAGCTTGATCCATTCGGCTTTTCCAAGAGGCGATTGTTCCATCCAATCGGCTTGTATTAAGGTTTTTAAACCACTTTTTTCTAAATTTTTGATGGTTGGATTGTGATCATCCATACTAAAGGTGACAATCAAATCGGGTGACAAATCGATAATTTGTTCCGTGTTTAATAACTCATTTTGTCCAACATCTTGTATTTTATTTTGATCAATTAGTAATCTTGTTTTTGGTGACGAAATGTAATCTGTATGAGGGAAACCAACCAGTTTATCTTCTACTCCCAGTATTTCGAGATAGGGAATAATGGTTGTAGATGTTACTACAATTTTATTCAGTGGAACATTTATCAAGGGGTATTTTTGTAAACTGTCGGGAATAGTACCTTGCTTTTCCTTCAGTATATAAGTTAAGGCTTGCGTCGCATTTGGCCAAGGTGTGCTTACTTTTATGATCGAATAGCCTTCATTTTTATAGATGGACAAACTGCTAGCATACTGCACTGTATTAAGGGTCGGGTTGGAGGTAGCTACTTGACTCGGTTCTTTTTTGCATTGAACAAAAAGGAGGAGGATAAAAGAGCAAAGTAGCATTTTATTGGCTAAAACCATAGTAGATATTTTTTACAAAAGTATTGTTTTGTTTTTATTTAATTGTTCTTGTGTGCCTTTTGATATAGTATTAAATGTTTCTTTACTTCAAAAAGACTACTTCAGAGAGCGTTCAAATTTTTTATAAATGCCGTTGCGGCAGTTATAATATTACAGTTTACACTGGGCTTTATATGGCTTGCATTTAAACTTTCGAAAAAAAAAGATGATAAACTTTGACTTTCGCAAAAATTAGCGAATAGTTTGTGTCTTTCATAAAAAACTAAGTTAAATAGTGTGCGTGCATATAAAATATTTATATTTGCTGCCGTATTTAGGTTGTTTGTTTAGAAATTACAACAAACATTAAAAGGGAATCAAGATCCAATTAAGCATTGGAGTAAAAACTTGAGCTGTACCCGCAACTGTAAGCAGTCAAGATTGTTACTATTTGTAGTAGTGCTTTTTTTATTAGAATATAGAAAGAGCAACGCAATAAGTAACAAGACGCAAGCCAGGAGACCTGCCTTTTACATATCAATATCAGACTTTCGGGAAAAAAGGTTTGGGTATGGGTCATTCTATGCTTTTCTCCCAAGTATTCAACATTGTGATTTTGGTCACAATTTAAATATTTATCACAATGAGAAATAAAATTATTTTTGCAGTTGGTTGTTGCCTATGTACAGCTGCTGCTGCTTATTCCCAACAAAAAAAAGGAATAGTTGCAACTGCAATTCAGTTGAACGAATTAATGGTAGCGGATACCACTAAAATCGAGAAGCCTTATGTATGGGGAACTGTACATACAAGTACTCCTGTGAAAACTGGAGATTTAACAGATTCTGTCTTCGGTTGGTTTCCTGCCATCGTAATTAGTCCTAAGAAATCACAAACTAATCATCTTTACCTTTTAAAGATGCCATCAAAGTAATGGGTCGGTTTATATTTTAAAACTCATTTTTATTTCTCTTTTAATTTACGTTATCTTTGCCGCTGTATTGAGGTTGCTATTTTTCGAATAAAAGAAAATAGCATTAAATGGGAATTAGGTAGTTGTGCAAAAAGTAGTGATGGTTGTATACAATCAAAACTTTGTTAATCAAATTAATCCTAAGCTGTTCCCGCAACTGTGAGCTATCAAGCTTGTTGCTATCTACAAAACCACTGTTTTGAAAAAAGTTGTAAAGGGAGAGAATTTCTTTCGTTTGCAAACACTTTTAAAAAATGGGAAGGTAAGCAACAAGACGCAAGCCAGGAGACCTGCCTTTTTACTTAACAAACATCAACCGCTCGGGAATAAGGGGTTGCAATAGTATGAAAGTAAAGATAATTCTCTGTATTATTTCTTTTTGGACCTTGCATAGTGCTAGCGCTCAATCAAAATCTCCAATTGCTTTGCAAGAAGTTCTGGTGACGGATCCCGCATTGACCAAATATTCCAATAGCTTACAAGTAAAAGCCTTGTCTGATTCTGTTTTCGAAAAAAACTACAATTCGCTTACCAACGTTTTACGTTATAATAGTTTGCTGTATTTTAAAGAAAACGGAAACGGAATGGTATCTTCTGTTTCTTTCCGAGGGACTACGGCTTCACAAACAGCGGTGATTTGGAACGGAATTTCGATCAATTCGCAACTATTGGGGCAGACGGATTTCAATACCATTACTCCTGTGGGGTATTCCTCCATAGCCGTGAGAAGTGGTGGTGGTAGTGGAATTTATGGTTCGGCGGCCATTGGCGGTAGTGTCCATTTGAACAATGAGTTGCAATTTAAAAAACAGTTTACAAATACCGCACGCATTAACATTGGTAGCTTTAATACGCAAGGGTACTTCTATGGGTTGCAAGCGGGTGATCGTAACTGGACTGTGCAGGCTAATGTTTCAAGAAATAGTTCGTCAAACAACTACCAATACCTGAACCAAAATCAACGGAATCAAAATGGTGAATATGAAAATATGACTTTCAGTGCCAATGCAGGCTACAGATGGAATGCGACAAATACCATAAATTTTTACGGTCAGTTGTTTGATGGAGACCGAAATTTCTCGGGTACATTAGCTTTTGATTCGAACAGTAAGTATAAAGATTTAAATTCTAGGAATTTGCTAGAATGGATTAATAAGAAAAACTTTTATACTTCGAGCTTGAAAGCGGCCTATATTACGGAAGATTATAAGTATTTCGAAAACAAAAATAATGACAATCATACCAATGGTGGCGCTAAAACAAAATTGATTAAATACGATTTCGAATATGTTCCTTCAGCTGTATTTTCGGTAAATCCTATCTTATCGTATACCTCAATTCGTGGCTACGGGAGTTCGATCAACAATGCCAAACGAGAAGTCGCCTCAGCAGGTATGTTGCTGAAATATGCCATTGATTCGAAAGTGAAAATAGAAGCTACAGCACGACAAGAAGTTACATCAAATTACAGTACTCCTTTTTTGTATGCAGCAGGAATTTATTATACCCCTTTAAAGAATTATAAAATAAGAGTAAACACCTCAAAGAATTTTAGAGTACCCACTTTTAATGATTTGTATTGGCAGGGTAGTGGCAACTTGGACTTAAAACCAGAGCTTTCGAGACAGATAGAATTAGGGCAAGAAGTACAATTTGGTAATTTTAACGTATCGGCAACTGTGTTTTATATCGATACGAGAGATATGATTCGCTGGTTACCCAATGAAAATGGTATTTGGAAACCAATTAATACCGATCACGTTAAGAATAAAGGGGCTGAAATTACAGGGCATTTTCGAAAAAAAATCAACAAACAACAATTTGATTTTGACCTTGCTTATGCCTATACATCGGCGGTTGATCAAGCGCGAGACAAACAATTAACCTATGTGCCGTACCATAAAGTCACGGGCGCATTGGATTATAGCATTAAGAATTGGTCGTTTAATTACCAACTTTTATTTAACGGAGCTGTTTTTACCACGACAGACAATTTGACAAGATTGAAAGAATATCAAGTATCAAACCTAAGTACTTTTTACAAAATAGGGAAGAAGGAGCATTATAAACTTGGTTTTCAGATCATGAACATATTCAATAAGAGCTATCAAACAGTAGAAATTAGGCCAATGCCTGGAATTAATTATAATTTATCTTTAACAATTAAATACTAAACAAATGAACTTTAAAAAAATTACAATTGCCTGCGTAGCGAGTGCTATGGCGCTTACATCATGTACGAATGATGATAATGAAAATAAATCAATGGGTACCTATGATAAAGGAGTGATTGTATTGAACGAAGGAAATTTCACGAAAGGAAATGCAGAAATTTCTTTTATAGCAAATAATACAACTATGGCTGTAAACAAGTTGTTTTCAGCAGCTAATTCTGGAAGTTTACTTGGAGATACAGCACAAGACTTTAATGCAAATGGTTCGACGGCTTATGTTGTTTTAAATGGTTCAAATGCAATCAAAGTTGTTGACCGCTATTCTTTAAAAAGTATTGCAACCATTTCAACAGATTTAAAAAACCCAAGATATATCGTTTTTGCAAACGGAAAAGGATATGTTTCTAATTGGGGTGATGCTGGCATAGCTACAGATGATTATATTGCTGTAATAAATCTTACAACCAATTCTGTTGAATCAAAAATTGCTGTTGCTGAAGGTCCAGAAAAATTGACTGTGTACAATAATAAAATTTATGTAGCACATCAAGGTGGATACGGTATTGGTAACACGGTATCGGTTATTGATGCTAGTACCAATAAATTGTCTACTACCATTGCAGTAGGAGATAGCCCTTCATCAATTGAGGAAAATCAAGGTGTAATCTATGTTTTAAGTCAAGGTAAAGCGGCATGGACAAAGGCTGAGTCTGCGGGTAAATTGCAAAAAATAAACCCAGCTACAGATAAAGTTACCACAACTTTTAATTTTGCATTGACAACACATCCTGGTAAGATGGATATTGAAAATAATAAAATTTACTTTACGCAAGGGAAGCTGGTATACGCTATGAATACGACAGATACTGCTTTGCCATCTACCTCTATCTTTACTGCGACTTTTAGCCCTTATGGTTTTGCTGTAAATGGGTCACTAGTGTACTTAGCAGATGCAGGAGATTACGCTTCAAGTGGAAAAATCGCAGTTTATGATACTACTGGAGTTTCAAAATTTGAGACAACGGTTGGAATTATTCCTAGTGGATTCTTCTTTAATAACTAAAAGAGTTTCTTTTAAATTAAAAAATCTCGTTCTAAATTGTAGAACGAGATTTTTTTTTGGTTTTATTCGAAATGCATTCCGCCTCTGTTATCTTGTGATTTAGAATCGCTAATTTCTTCAAAGGGTTTCTCAGCCTTTTGTTGGGCAAATTTGGTCGTGCCTGTTATTTTTGAAATTGCCGTTTTAAGTAATGGTTCAGATGAATCACCAAGAACGCCATAGGTACTCGCTGTTTCTTTTTGAGTTACCGTTGGCACTATACCGGTTTGGTAATCTCCAAAACCATTTTTGTTAACCGTATAAGCAACGATAGGTTGCATTGCATATTTGTGATTAGGATTTCTATTGGTTGCTCTAAAGTCTGCCGAATCATACAATGTAGTCGAGGCTTGATTTTTACCAACTGTTTTGTCACCAATTTGAACCACCTGAATGTATGGCTGTAAACCATTTATAATTAATTCACTTGCCGATGCAGTACTGCTTGTGGTTAAAATATATACAGTAGTTAGTTTTAAACTGTTGATGGTACTTGTTCCTATCTTGTCAGGGAAGGTATAGGTTGAATTGCTTTTACTTTTTTTACTGTTGTAGGTAAGTTTTGCAAAAACTTGTCCTGTAAATTGCCCCGTAATCATGCTTGCCAATCTCGTGGCAGATAATACAGATCCTCCTGGGTTGTAACGTAAATCTAAAACGAAGTCGGTGATCCCTTCTGACTTTAAAGATCCAAAAGCATCGTTTAATAAGCTGTCGTAGTTAGAATAAAAGCCATTGTACATTAAATACCCAATTTTGTGTCCACCAGAAACAAAAACTTTATTCACCAAAATCGGATTTTCATCCAAAGTAGTTTTGGTAAATGCAATTGATTTCCCGTTGTTGGTAACTGCAATTCCATTGTAATCTGCAAAATTGATTGTATAATTTACTGCAGAACTAAATAATAATGAGCTGTAATTAGAAAGCGTTAACGTAGTTCCGTTAATTCCATTAAAGATTTCCCCTCTTTTAATGTTTTTGGAAGCCGCATCAGAGTTTGGAATAATATAGGTTACAATACCTAAAACTTTTGTGTTATCAGTAGGATCTAAAGTCAGTTTGAATTCGATTCCGTTATTTTTGGTCGTGCCCTGAAATTCTTGTTCAAGCACTGTGTAATCACTTACAATCCAACTAAAACGGTCAATAGTTTTTGAAACTCGCAAAGCATCAAATAATGCTTCGGGTGTATAATTACCCAAAAACGCATTATATTCATTGGTATTATTAAAGCGATTATCGGCTAAATTTGGAACTTGATCTTGCCATAAGTAGTACACATTTAGACCTTTCCATATAAAATCATTAATTTGAAGGTCTTTGGGAGTAGCGACATCATCATTATCAGTACAGCTTTGAAATCCAAAAGTGAGTACTGCTAGCAAGCAGAAGAGTGTGGTATAGCGTTTCATAAAAAGGAATTTGATTTAGGTAATTAACGTAAAAATACTATCTTTAGTTTTAATACAGGCGGTTTATTTTGCAATACTATATAAGTTTAACATCGATATGATAATGAATAAAGAAAAGCTCTTACTAGTTGTGATTGGTATGGTGATATTGGTAGGAGGGTATGTTTTTTATAACAACCAAAAGCAAACCAATGATTTGGGTACGTATGAAGATCCAGAAGTTGCGTTTAAAGAAACTCAGAAAGCACTAAAGGTGATTGCGGCTCCACTTAATCTTGGCATGAAAAGTGTACTGTATATAGAGGAATGCAAAGTTACCGAAGCCCAAATTTTTATAAAACAATAATTAAAATTCAAAAAGAATGAAAAAACAGCTACTTGTACTACTCGTAATGTTTATATCAAGCACAATTTTTGCTCAAACGGCTTTTGACAAGTTCAATGATCAAGATGGCATCACTGCGGTGGTAGTCAATAAAAAAATGTTTGAATTGATGAGTAAAGTAAAAGTTGATGCTTCTGACAAAGAGACACAACAATATATGGCCTTGATCAAAAAGTTGGACAATTTAAAAGTTTTCACAACTACCAATGCAAAACAAGCTCTAGACATGAAAGCCACTGCTGACAAGTACACCAAAGCAAATGGTTTGGAAGAGTTAATGAAAGTTAATGATGGAGGTAAAAACATTCAGATTGTTGTAAAATCGGCAGACGGAGCAGCACAAATAAAAGAACTTTTGATGTTTATCGAAGGGAGTGGTCGCGATAATGAGTCGGTTTTAATGTCTTTGACGGGTAATTTTACTTTAAACGAAATTGCCATTCTAACAGACAAAATGAAAATCCCAGGTGGGAATGAGCTTAAGAAAGCGACAAAAAAATAATAAGCAATTACAGATAAAAAAAAGGCCTCAGAAATGTTCTGAGGCCTTTTTTAATGGTTGGTTATTTTGGTTTTTTGGTATTATAGGGTTTTGTAAATCGCAACGGCTTTTGCTGAGATTTTGGATCTCTGACACTTTGTAAAAAGGAGGTCAAAGTATATTTTCGATTTAACTATATTATGAACGTTGTAATAATGATTTCCTAAATATTCTAATAATTCAGGATTGTATGAACCTTTTGCTACAATACGTTCGTATGTTTTTACAACATCTACGGTTATGTATTTCTTTTTTGTAACCGAATCCACTTTTACTTCTTGACCTTGCATTATGCTTGAATATAACATCACGGTACAGACAAAAATGAAACTTGGTAGTTCAAACTTGTAAGCAGAATAAGGTTTAATCATGTTGATATGCGTGTAATTTGTGTATTCAAAACTTATTCCAGTTCGAATATACGAGATTGTTGCTGTTTTACAAATTATTTATGCTTTTTTTTATACAAAGTATAAAAATTAATGTTTATTATTCGCTATTTCTTACATTGGATAGGGTTATTTTTACGGTTTTTCTTTAGGGATAAATGAGTTTTATGTTGTGCCAAATGAATTTGTTTTTTGCTCCAATACCTATTGGTATAATGCCAATGCAATATTAAAACAGTATAAGGTAATTGGATTATATTGACCCGAGCCTGAATATGGAAACTGGCGAGGCATTAGGTAATTAGTATTAAATGACTAATAAAGTTATACTACTGCAATAGGTGTAAAATATAGTAGCCTTTTGGGATAATTTATAGGCATAAAAAAAGCCCGAAACTTTCGTTTCGGGCTTTTGAGCGGAGAAAGAGGCTCCGCGACCTTTATGAAAACGCCAATAAATATAAAGCTTTGCTAAGTGGTAATTAAATTGGGGTAACTAATAGGGTAACTAAATTTAAAATGGTTTATTTAAGTAATAAGAATAAAATAATGTCGTATTTTGTTGTTAATATATGAAAAATTTACTATATTTATCTCATTATGAGATATGTAACACTAAAAGAAGAAGAGGTTTTGGTACTAGAGCACCTTTACCAAAATAGCCCTAATAATACTGTTAGGAAACGTAGTCAATGCCTTGTTTTATCACATCAAAGACACAAGATTAAAGACTTGGCTTCTATTTTTAAAGTCAGTCGCAGAACGATTGAACGTTGGTTTGATAGTTGGGCTAGTATTGGGGTTGATTCTCTTGCTATATCAGAAGGAAGAGGAGCAAAAACTCTTTTAAAAGACTATACGGAAGAAGTTTCCAAGCAATTAGAACTTCACAATAGAAATTTAAAAAATGTATTAATTTACTTTGAGGAGCAACACAATATTGTCATCTGCAAAAAGACTTTGCAGAATTTTTTAAAAGTTACTGGGCTATAAGTGGAAAAGAGCTAGACTCTCTTTGAAAGGCAAACGCAACGAAGAACAATTTAGATTTAAACAAGAGCAGATAGAAACATTAAAGAGTTTGGAAGATAGCGGTTATATTGATTTATATTTTGGAGACCAAAGTCATTTTGGACTCTCCCCTAATGTGCCTTATGCTTGGCAAACAAAGGATAATCCAATTTTGTTACCCGCTGCTAAAGGTAAATATCAGAATGTAGTTGGATTAATGACCCGTAAAAATAAACTCTATTTCGAAACACTTGAAACAACCTTTAATTCAGATAGAATCATCAGTTTTATGAATCGATTTGTGGAACAAACCATTAAAAAAACCATTGTAATTCTTGACAATTCTCCCATACACAAATCAAAGAAGTTTATGGCTAAAATAGAACAATGGAAAGAAAAAGATGTTTTAATTTACTTTTTGCCACCTTATTCTCCAGAGTTAAACCTGATTGAAATTCTATGGCGGAGAATAAAATATCAATGGTTAGATTTTGATGCTTATAAATCATTCGAAAACCTCAAAGAAAAATTAAATTTTGTCCTGACTAATTTTGGAATAAAATACGACATTAAATTTTAACCATTACTTATTACAAGGTACAATAAATATTATTTAATTATTCAATATTTTAGTTATTTGATTTTAATAAATTCAAGACGACCAATTACTTGTAAATAAATCTTTAGAAAATATTTATTGTGTGGTCGGTATTTTATTAAGAGGGACTAATACTTTTGAAGATGTTTTTACCACATAATGCTTTTTTATTTAAACTGCTTTATTTTGTGATATTATCAAGATTATAATAATGCCCCTATTATTGTGACTGAATATTAATCCTAAATATTGGTTCTAAGAACATTCGAATAATGTTTCTATATAACCAAATCGATACCTTCTATTTATTTGTGATACTTTCTATAAAAAATGCCTCATATTATTTATAACTTTTTGGAATATTTTATTGATCCCGAAAAAAGGTAAAACTATGCACTTTAGTGCATTTCAACTTTAGTTTCTAAAAATGCACATGTGAAATATGGATTTTCAAGGAATAAATGTATATATAGTATCGATATTAATTGTTTATAAGGTTTGTTCAATAAAATAAAGATATGCAGTTTTTCAGGGAGATATAAAAATTCGCTGTAGAACTATTTTAATGCATATGCTTGAATGTAAATAAGTTGAATAATTAAAAGCGGTTGTCTCAAATGATCATGTTCACATGCACATTTTAAAAACGACCTTTTCAAGATATTAATTATTTGGTTAAATCTATGAAAGGACGTTCTTCAAGACATGTATGAAGTGAGCTTCCAGATTTTAAAAAAAGATATTGAGGCAGAACATTATTGGGCAATAGGTTTTGGGTATTGCAGTACAGGTATTATTACAAATTAAATGGTAAATCAATATTTGGAGCATGATTAAAATCCGAATAAAAGTAATAATGATAACTTCGTAATTGACGCTAATAACATGCAGACTTTAATTCTGACAACCAAATTTATGAAGTTTAAGTTCATATTGATTTGTTTTTGATTCAGACAGAGTTGCCAATTATGCATATAATTAAATGACAAAACTATTTATTTATTATAGAAAAATAATGCATAGTATAAGTTGACGAGGAAATTACTGGGATAATACTTTTGCATAAAGTTTTGCAAAACTAATAATTGTGAATGTTAGTACACTTATCATCTTTGTTCTTTTCAACACTTAAATGAGGAATTAAATAGGATGTAGATTGCTACTATTTTAGCCCCTTATAAGTTCAGAGTGATATTCTAAATTTCAAATAGTACATTTGAGATATGAAATACAAGAAATGGAGTTTAGAAGAGAAGTTAGAAATTTTATCTTCTTGCGAAGAATTAGGCGTTGTAGAAACCTGTCGTAAATACAGTGTTAGTACAGGAAGTTTGTATAGTTGGAAGAAGAAGCATGAAAAACAAGGAGAGGCAGGCTTAAAAGTTACTTATGACGATCGTAGCAAAGAGTTAAAGCAAGCAGAGGAAGAGAACAGAATTCTACGCAAATTATTAACTAATAAAGAAATTGAACTAGAGATTGGACGTGAACTTTTAAAAAAAAAGATTGGGACATCCGATCCAAGAAAGATTTAGTTGATAGTATTTGTAGTAAACATAAAATCAGTAAAAGCAAAGTCATTTGTATGTTAGGTATGAATCAAAGCAGCTATTACCGAAGGCCAAGTCTTGGCAAAAAAGGTAATAAGCCTAGTGTCTTTACTTATAATAAGTCCAAGGGAATGGTGAGTCAAGAAACTGTTATAGCATCGGTTAAAGAGATTTTAAGCCATGAGTTTATAGACTGCGGATACCGCTTAATGACTTCTTACTTACATCGAGATGGATATAAGATTAATCACAAAAAGCTTTACCGAATTATGAAAGAAGAAGGCTTGTTAAAACTCGAAAATAGGATAAACAGGAGTGGTTCTGGGCGTAAGTTTGTAAAATATAGAAAGGTTATTACTGTTAGGCCGTTTCAGTGTATAGAAATGGATATTAAGATGGTTTGGATTCCTAGTGTAGGTAAAAATGCCTATTTACTATCAATCATAGACGTTCATACTCGTAGAATTTTAAAAGATTATTTTTCTTTTTCAATAAAACAGAACAAAGTAATAACTTTTCTTTCTGATTTATTTTTAGAATACCAATACCCTGAAAACGTTGTTATTAGAAGTGATAATGGAAGTCAATTTATTGCTAAAAGTGTTCGTGAATACCTAGGTATAATAGGTGTTCAGCAGGAATTTACACATGTAGCCACACCTGAAGAAAATGCACATATTGAAGCTTATCATGGAATCCTAAAGAAAGAAGTGTTCCAAAGGGTTGATTATAGAACTTTTGGAGAAATTGAACAGATATTAAAAAGGTATGTGATTTTCTATAACAATAATAGGCTGCATGGGCTATTAGGACGTATTACACCAATGGAAAAATGGAATCAGGATAAAGATCTAATTTTAATGGAAAAATTAACCGCATAATTAATAATCGAAATTTAGAATAATACTCTTGTTTTACAGGGGTCAAAACAGCTACAATATAAAAAGATTACATTCCTTTTCATATTAAATTTCTCCGTTAGTGATGCAAATTAAAGTGAGAAATTTAATAACGAAGCGGCCGGATTGAATTTATCATAGTTTTCACAGTTATACCCTAATCAAATTATTTTGTACTTTCTTCATTCCTTCATAAATTTACGAAAGGTTATAAATATTTAGTAATCTGTTTTCGGGATAAAATAAGACTTAAGTTTTTGTTTTTTTGTATTTATTTTAACTTTTACATAGTTCAAATTAATGGTGTTAATTAATACTGAATATGAATAGTTTTTTATATTAAAAGAACCCACAAACGCAATTAGAAATATTGTTTTCAGTAGTAAAAGTAAAGTGGAATAGTTTTCTATGAATGATTCCAAAAAGTAATAGAATAGTAATATAAGGAAGCCTAAAAGATAATTGATTAATAACGATCTACATTTTGTAATCCTAACATTAGTAATCTTATTCAAAGCAATTGTTGTAGTACTAATTTTCGCTGTAATTACTAGCGTTTTCTCTGTTAATGAAAATTCCTTATTATTTTTTTCGATTTCTATAAGTTTATTATACATTAAATTAATGTTATTCACATAATATTTTTTAAGCATCTTGTATATACAGCTAATAGTCTTTGATAACCTACAAAAAAGACATAAAATTTATCATTAAAATAAATTTAACTTAGCTGTATAACAAGAAATCCCCCAAATTGTTTAACAAAAATATATAATGAACATCGTTTTTATATTGATTTAACCTATAAGTTAAAATAGTTAACCTATATTTTTTTTTAACTTATGAATTAGAGGTTTATTAGGTGAACAAAAGTTACCTTGTAGCAATATCCTATTTACTAAAAAATAAAATTAAATGAATAATGCCTTTTCAAATAAAAATAATATAGCAAATGTTATTGATTTAAATTTATTAAAATTAGATAATGATTTTGCTAGGATGTTACTCTTTGTAACAGAAATATGTGCTGTTAAAGACGCATTTATTTCATTGGCAGATGTTCAAGGGAACTCCATAAAATCTAAAATTGGTTTAGATTATTTGATTAATCTAAATGATATTATTTGTTTTCAGGAGCTTGTTAATGGCAATGAATTTTTAATAATTTCAGATCTAGAAAAAGATCCAAAATTCCAATCTATTGATGTCAATAATACCTTTAAATTTTTTGCAGGATTTCCTATAAATATTCCAGGTAGTTTAGTACCAGGAACAGTCTGCATTTTCAATAGAGAAGTTAAAGAACTTTCTTCAATTGAATTAAAAACACTTCAACAGACTATCTCTCAAATCGAATCCTTGCTTCAGTTGAATCTTGATAATCAAATGCTGCAGGAAACGGTATATCAAAAGGAAAATAATTTTGATTTGCTTATCAAAAATTCGTTAGAGGTTTTTTACCAATTTGATTTAGAAGGAAATGTCATTTATGTTTCGAAAAACTGGAGCAGTTCACTTGGTTATTCGAATGATGATCTTGTAGGAAGTAGTTACAGTAAATTTATCCATCCAGATGACCTTGATTCAAGTTCGGAGTTTTTAAATAAGGTGGGGCAAAAGAAAAATGTGGTAAATGAGCACGCATACAGAATCAGGCACAAGGATGGTCATTATATTTGGTTTTCATGTAAGATAGAATTACTAGAAAATAATAAAGGCACCTTTTTTATTGGCGCTTCGAGAGATATAACGGATTATGTAGAAAGTCAAAATAAACTAGTTCTGCAAAAAGAATTTTATGAAAAAATCATAAAGGGAATCCCCTCTGGTGTAGCGGTATTTGATGGTGATTTTAGATATATATACTTGAACCCTAATGCTATTGTAAATAAAAGACTCCGAAAATTTATTGTTGGAAAAAACGACTTCGATTATGCTAAAAAAACGAATCGAGAAGCTACATTTGCAATAAATCGAACAAGTAAATATGAAGAAGCAATACTAAAAAAACAAACAATAGTATGGGAAGAAGTACTCTGTGACAAGCTTGGACAAAAAACCTATCATAGTCGAAAAATATCCCCCCTATTTCACAAAGATGGGACACTTGATATGTTAATAGGTTTTGGAGTTGATATTACGGAAAGTAAAAATGCTCAATTGGAGTTACTTAAAAGTAAACAACTTACCAGTAGTGTTATTAAGAATGTAGGAGTTGGAATTTTGGTTCAAGGCCCACAATCAGAAATAGTAGAAAATAATGATGCTGCTTGTGAAATGTTGGGTCTTACACAGGACCAATTAGTAGGTAAGACTTCCTTTGACAAAGACTGGAGTGTAATACATTTGGATGGGACTATCTTTAAAGCTGAGGATCACCCCGTCCCAAAAGCTATTAAACAATTAAAACCATGCAATAATATAGTCATGGGTGTCTATCGTCCTGTGAACAGTACTTTAGTTTGGTTGCTAGTCAATGCAATTCCTGTATTCGATGATAACAAAGAATTAATTTATGTAATATGTTCTTTTAGTGATATAACGTCTTTAAAGGCGGCAGAAGATGCTTTGAAAATCAGTATCGAAAGATTTGAGTATGCTAGTAAAGCTACCTCAGATGCTGTGTGGGATTGGAACATTGTAACAAGTTCTGTGTTTTTTGGAGGAAGGGGTACTACTTTATTTGGACATAAATTTGAAAATAATTCTTTAATGATTCCTGAAAGTTTAGATTTTCTTCATCCTGAAGATAGATCTGCTGTCATTTATAGTTTTGAAAAGGCTATTAAAGAAGGAGATACTACATGGTCATGTGAATACCGTTATCTAAAATCTGATAATACATATGCTTATGTGAAAGATAAAGCAGTAATCTTAAGAAATAATAATGGCGAAGCTTTTCGTATGATTGGTGTTCAGCAAGACATCACTAATGAAAAAATACTGAAAGACGAGTTAATACAAAGTGAAGAGCGATTCAAAGGAGCATTTATTAATTCACCAGTCGGAATGGCTATTATTGACCTAAAAGGCAATTGGTTGATCGTAAACAACCAAATGGAAGAAATATTTGGATATACAGGCGATGAATTTAAAGTGAGAAATTTTTTAGATTTAACACATCCTGATGATATTGAAAAAGATCAGGTTAATTTAGAATTGTTAATGACAGGGGAGATATCTATTTTGAATAGAGAAAAAAAATATATCCATAAAAATGGAAGTATTATTTGGATACATTTATCTGTTGCGATAGTAAAAAATAGTTTAGGTGATTTAATCCACTTTATAAGTCAGTTTGTAGATATTACTAAAAAACAAGAATTAGAAAAAACAAATAGGTTATTAGTAGAAGAAAATAATAGAATAAAGATAATACAATTGGACGAAGCTAAAACCATGTATCGTATTTTGGCTTCTAACATGGTTGATTTGGTCTGTACACACAGTTTAGATGGTAGGTTTAAATATGTTTCACCATCAATATATCGTATACTGGGGTACGTTCCTGAAGATTTAGTAGGATTGTCTCCTGATTATTTCGTTCATCCACAAGATGTAGAAAAACTGCAAAAAAGCATAGTGAATTTTACAGCAGGTAAACAAGATACAGCAGTTGAAGTTCGATTTAGAAATAAAAAAGGGGAGTATGTTTGGTGTGAGACCAAAGCCAATTTGGTGTTAGAAGATTCTGGGGATACAAGTTTTCATTCTGCAACTAGGGATATTACAGCTAGAAAAACTGCAGAAAAAAAAGTGGAAATTACTATGCAAAAAGAAAGAGAATTGAACGATTTAAAGTCAAACTTAGTTTCTACAATTTCCCATGAATTCAGGACTCCTATGACGACTATACGAGCAAGTGCTGAGTTAATCGAAATGTATCTTGCAAATCAGAAGATAGAAAATCAGATACTTGTACATAAGAGGATAAAAACTATTTTAGGCGAGATCGACCGTCTTGTGGAGCTGATGAATACAGTACTAATTATTTCCAAAGATAATTTAGGAAAGACAGGTTTTGTCCCCGTTTCTGCTGATTTAAAGAAAATCTGCTGTGATGTATTTGAATTATATGATATTGATCAAAAAAAAGGAAGAAATTTAATTACATCATTTCAAGGAAATAATTTTCCTGTATTTATTGATGTAAAGCTAATGGAGTACACGTTAATTAATTTAATAAATAATGCATTTAAATATTCCATGGGTTGCGAAGATGTTATTTTTAATCTCCTTTCAAATAAAGATTTTGTTATTGTTGAAATTATTGACTTCGGTATTGGAATTCCCGAAAAAGATCAAGATAAATTGTTTAACGCTTTTTTCAGAGCAAGTAATACTTACGGTGTAGAAGGTACAGGCCTAGGTCTTTATATCGTTAAAGTCTTTACGGAGAGAAATTTAGGATTGATAAAATTGGAAAGTAAATTAGGAGAAGGTACCAAAATAACATTGCAGTTTCCAAAGTTGAAAACAACTTATATTTCGAATAATTAATGAAGTATTAGCATATTTATATTATAATTTACTTAAGAGGTAGCTATGTGTAATTGAGTTTGTAAAGCGTACTGGCATTATTCTTGTTAATAAGCTTATTAAATGTTACTGTAAATTTTAAAAAAAAAAGAAAATTAAACCAAGTTATTGTATTAATTTCATGTTTTTTTATTTAATTTCTTATAAGTTTATAAAATGGCTAAAATTTTGTTTATTGAAGACGAGGCTGAAATAAGAATATTAGTTTCAGAATTTCTTATTCTATTGGGGTTTGAAGTTGTTGAGGCAATTGATGGAGAAGACGGATTAGAAAAAGTCCGTAAAGAACTTCCAGAATTAATTTTGTGTGATTTAATGATGCCAAAACTTGATGGATATGGTTTTCTAGAGCAGCATAACTGTTCACAGCATTCACATATTCCTGTCATAGTAATGACAGCCATGGTCAATCTGGATTACGAGTTAATTAGTAGCAAACTTAATGTTAAAGGTTATATTGGTAAACCTTTTAACTTTGAACAGCTAAAGCAAATTATTAAAGCCAATATATTTTAGTACTTTCATTGTATATTTATTTTTAGGCAAATAGAATCGGGTCTACAAATTGTGATGACAGATAAATATTTAATTAATAATTTAGTTTTTATTTTAGTAACAAAATCACAACTCACATTATACTTTTAATGCTTTGATGTATTCTCGAGCAGATATTCTAGTGTATGATTTGAAACTTGTAGAAAAGTATGAGAATGAATTAAAACCTGTTTCGTCAACTAAAAACTGAATATTCTTTTCTCCCAGATTGATTAGTTTAATTGCATATTCAAGTTTGAATTCTCTTATATATTGGCTGGTATTTTTATTCGTATGTTTTCTTATTTTTTTGTCTAATGTTGATTTACTCATAAAAAGTCTTTTTGATAATTCAGTAGTATCAATTTTTGACTTCATTGTTTTTAATAATATTTCATTTAGGGATAAAATAAAATCTTTTTGAGACAATTTTATGGTAACTTTTGAAAATGGATCTGGTGTGAATTTTTTAACAATGTTTTGCTTGAAATCTAATATATTTTTGATTTTATAAAGTAACTCTTTTGTCTTAAAAGGTTTTGTTAAATAGTCATTAACACCATTTTCTAGCTGTCTATACTTAATACCTTCATCAATATTAGCAGTAATGATGATAAATGGTATAGAGTTTTTTTTTATTTCTTTGTGAATCTTTAAAAATAATTCTTCGCCATTCATAGTAGGCATCATAAAATCACTTATGATGAGATCACATATATTTTTTTTAAAATAAGTTATTGTTTCAGCACCATCTTTGAACCACTCTACATCATAATTATTGAAAGCCAATATCTCTACAATAGAAATTCCCAAGGCTAAATCATCTTCAATTAAAACTATTTTTTTTTTAACTTTCATTTAGTAAAATTAATGATTCGTATTTTAAATTATAAGTATTTTTTTTTAATTTTTACACAAAAGCTCATTGATTAGAGACGGTAACAAATACTTTTGTGAGACTTTAATTTATACTTAAAAAGTACAAATTGTAATAGCTATTCGATTCATTATTTTAAAGTCAAAAATAATAATAGTCAGCCAGCATTATAAGTATGTTCTGTATATCAAGTGATTTTCTATTTAAATAATGATAGTTTTAATTGATTGTGAGTATATATGTTGTATAAATATGGATTGATAAGCAGTTGTAATTTACGTACGATAATTCTTAAAAGGTAAGGAATCGTTCTTATATATAAAAAAAAATATTTTTTATTATTTTGGAGTTTCTTAGAATTTAAATTAGAATCGTATGATTAATTTGTATTGCAGATTTATGAAACAAAAAAACACTAAAAATTAAATGTATAAAAGTAAAATACTACTAATTGATGACGAGATAACCCTTCGAGAAACAATACATGAAATTCTTGCTAATGAGAATTATGAAGTTGTCTCTTTGTCGAGTGCACAAGAAGCATTGGATTTATTAGATAATTGGGTACCAGATTTAATAATTTGTGATATCATGATGCCTGTAATGGATGGATTTATGTTTTATGAAATATTGAAAGAAGTCAAACCTTTATCTGCTGTTCCTTTTATATTTTTAACTGCAAAAAAGGAGGATAATTTAATGCGAAAGTGCTTGCTTCTGGGAGCAGATGATTTCTTGATTAAACCTTTTATTATTAATGAATTAGTAAAAATTGTAGAGGTAAAAATTAATAGATTCAAGAAAATAAAAAATACAGTTGGTAATTTATTTGTGGGAGAAAAAAAATATTTATTGCATGAAGTCAATACTTCTCTTAATGGTATCTTAGGAAGTATAAATTTGTTAATAGATGGAGGAGATGATTTAGAAAAGGATAATATTAAAGAATTTCATGATATTATTAAAATATGTGGTTACCATTTAAATAGAACTATGTTCAACTTATTCCTTTATCAAAATGTTATTAATAATGAAGTAAGATATTCAGAAAAGGATAAAAGTAATATCGGCGATACGTTTGAAAATGTTTTAAATACAATTCAAATAGCATATAATGATGCGGACGAAAGAATTTTTTTCAGAATAAAAAAGGCTACTATAAAAGTTAGTGAAGAGTATTTATATTTTATTCTTTATGAGATTGTGGAAAATGCTTTAAAATTCTCTGATAGTAAGTCTGTTTCAGTTATAGGTAAGCCTTTTGACGATAAATATTATAGGGTAGTTATTAAGGATTCCGGAATTGGTTTTTCTCAGGAAGAATTAAAAAAAATAGATGCTGGACAGCAATTTAATCGTGAAAAAAGAGAACAACAGGGATTGGGATTGGGGATTTTTTTAACTAGAGCGATATTAAAGAAGCTGGGTGGTGTTTTTACAATTATTTCAACTGTAAATATGGGGACGGAAATTACATTATATTTCCCTATTTAGAGCAGTAGTATCAGGGTGTAATTTCTTGACAAAATAATCAGATTAAATAAAAAATCAGTCATAATTAAATTTATAAATTTAATTATGACTGATTTTTTTACTGCCATTCTAATATGTTAAAAGTATTTAAAACTTTTATTGGTATTGATATTGAATGCATTAAATATTTAATACAAGTTTTGTATTATTTTTCTTCTAATTTTACTTTATAAACACCTAAGCTCAAGGCTAGCATTAGTAAAACCCAAATATGATCATCAATAGGTAGTCCTACTGGATCATCATCACTAGGAGCCCCTTCCGGATTGTAGTATCTTGCACTACTAGGGTCCCAGCCCGATGGATCTTCTTGTGCAAATGTAGATGTTGAGCATAATACCAGTAAAACAAAATAAAAAACATCTTTTTTGATTTTGTTTATATTTTTCTTTTTAAACATTTAGTATTGTAATTTTTTATTTATAATTTTATGGTTAATAGTCGTAATTTTCATGATAAGTATTTGTTTTTCAACTATGTCTATTTGTAATTTTATAGAGGAACTAGTAATGTTATCTTTACTATAAAGCAAGCGTCCAATTATATCATAAATTTCAATTTTATCCATTATTTCACTTCCGGAATTAATATTCATCGTGTTATTTTGTTTGTATACGATAACATTATTGGCATCAAAACTTGGCTCATCTAGTACTAATTGTTTTTGATAAATAATTTCAAAACGAGTATTAAAATTTCCAACTTGTGAGTCGAATGAATAAGCAGCTAATTTTAAATTTTGTAAATTACCAGTAAGATTGTCTCTTAGTATGACTGCTTGATTGGTTTCAAAAAGACCATCAACATGATCAATGCTAATCGTATACATTCCAGCTACATTTGTTCTGAAATTTAAGGGAACCACATCATTTGGATCAAAAGGTAAACTTCTTGCCTGAATATTGTATTCAGTATTGTCTACAATAGACGATAAGCTAGTTGGAATTCCTTCAAAAACTTTACCTTCAAAGCTATAATCGACCCCATTTGTAGCTCCAGTAATGTATCCTATTAGATTTTGACTTATTACTTCTTTTGTATTTGCTAAATTCAGCCATATTCTATGCTTTTCTGAAACAGCTGCATTTATATTTTTGAAGAAGGTATGTGTAACGTCTCTAGACCGCATCGAATTATTAAATTGTAAGTTTGCTGCAAGTAGACCTCTTTTAACTTTGACAAAAAAACCTTGTCCTATTGCAACAGTTCCAGTTGAAATTCCTTCATTAACGTCTGGCTGAACACTTGTAAGACCAGCATTTGTAAGTGTCGCATAACCTACTCCTGTTCCTAAATCATTTATTTTTCGCCATAACCAAATAGTTCCATCTATAGCTGCGCTATTACTTTTAAGAAAAGTTTCTACTGAAATGGATGATGGGTAAGGATTACCTACTAAATTGTATCCATTTAAAGCAGTACTTAGTGAACTATTTATAGTTCCATTATTAGGTGTTCCTGTAAATTGAGCTTGATAAGAAATACCAGGTACTGCCGATTTAGTTGCGGGAAAAATTGCGGGAATGTATGTTGCAAAAGTATTGGGAGATCTAATAAGGTATCCTTTGCCAGTTTCAAAACTATAGCTAGCTACTGTTTGCTCAGGAAAAAAACTGTTATTGAATACTGGTGCATAAGCTCCATTCACAGATGCTGTACTGTCATAAAAATAAAATCTATTTGTCAAAGTTCCATTTGAAAAATCTTTTAAATTTTGATCTGAAACAGGTGATGACCATAAAGTAGAGTCTAAGCGATAGAGTGGTGCACTATTTCTTTTTACTGTGATGATTCCATTATTTATGGCTCCTTCTGGTTGCAATAGATTAGCGTCATTATTTAGTGTAAAACTACCTGAAGGATCAATTGTAAGACCTCCGTTTAAAGTAATATTATGGCCTGAATCAACAATTACTGCAACATCACTATTTACAGTTATACTGCAGGACTGTATGTCAGCACTTGCTGTGAAATTTCCATTAAAAATAGCTGAATTTGAAAAAGAAGGTAGTCCATTACTCCAACTGCTTCCATTCCAGATTGTGACAGCTGCAATTGTAATTACGGCTGGAGAAGAATAAATGAAAGACAAGTTACAGTCATTTGTTACTGCCCTAAAATAGGTTGTTGAAGATATAATTCCAATTGAACTTCCAGTTAAAGTTGATGTTGTATTAATGATGTCGGTTGTAAGTAAAAAATCTGATGTTAAGGAACTTTGCCATTTTACTACCGTTGTTGTATTGCCTGATAAATTTAAAGTACTTGGTTGAGAGGGCGAGCAAAAATCTTGATTTGATGAGATTATTCCTCCAGAAGGTAGAGAGGTAACAGCAAGTGTAACTATATTTGAGTACGCAATCGAAGAGGTACAGTTTTGAACTACTGCTCTAAAATAAGTTGTAGTTTTTATTGCGCCAATTTCTATCCCTGTTAATGTTGCATTGCTGGACACAATGTCTATCGGCGTTGAGAAATCTGGACTCAGGGCGCTTTGCCATTTAGTTATTGAACCAGTATTACCAGTTAATACTAAATCATGAGGTTGAGAATTTGCACACAGTAATTGATTAGATTCTAGAATTCCCGGAATAGTAATTGCAGAAACAGACAAGGTAATCAAGGGTGAATAAATTGTAATAGTTCCATCTTCCATTACTGCTCGGCAATAGTTTATTTCTGTAATAGCTCCTATCTCTAACCCCGTCAATGTTGTTAAAGGATTAGGTATTACAGTGGGGTTTGTAAATAGAATATTTGAAGATTTTTCCCATCTTACTACTGGATATATATTTCCTGTAATAGTTAGAGTTGATGGTATGGTGTTGGGTGTAAGTGATTGATTTCCAGAAGTGATGATGGTGGAGTCTGTGTAGGTATTGCTTGGTGCATAAGTAAGTTTGCTATTTGCCAAGGTTATTGCACCAGCCAAAGTAAACATTCTTCCATGAATTAAACAATTATTAGCAATAGCAATAGCTCCAGCTTTACAAATAAAAGTTCCATTTGCTATAGAATTTACTCCTAGTGATAATGCCCCATCGATAAGCCAAAACACACTATCAGTTGCAGCTCCATTTATTAATATAATTTCAGTAGCGGCAGCCAAAGCAAATGCGCCGTTAATTTTAATAATAAAAAGTGATTGTATATTATTTTGTCCGTCGAGCGTTAACTTACCTCTTAAAGTTGCAGCTCCACCAATTGAATAAACACCTGGAAGTAAAATTTCGCTAGATCCAAATGCGACTGGATGTGAAGAATTAGTGGTAGGGTAAGCATTAATAGTAGTAAACAACTCTTGTAAGTCTTCTTTAGCTTTAAGTGTCAAAGGATCAGAAGTATGGAGTAAAGGGTCTGTAGGATTTGGAAACCCAGTAAGGGCTCCTACTTGAGTTCCTATACTGCTTAGGTAAGAAGAAGATCCAGTATTAGTAATTGCACCAGCTCCTGAATAAAGAACAAACGGACCTGCAGCTGCTAAATTAGGTATAGAATTAACGGTTATCTTGATGCTGTTAGAATAAGTATCAATCCCATCAACAGCTATAACAGCTCTGTAAAAGGTTGTAGAATTAATATTTTCAGTACAAGAAAATGAAAGAATTTCTGAATAATGGAGTATATCTATAGGATTAGTAAAAGTACTATTTGATGCGCTTTGCCATTTTATGACAGGACTGATATTTCCAGCTAACACTAAATCTGCAGGTGTTGTACCTGAAGTTATCTCTTGGTTTCCCAATAAAACCATAGTATTGGATGCAGGAGGTGATGCTATGGATAAATGCATTCCATCTACAGTAGTTATTGCTCCAGCCATGGTCATTGCGCTACCTTGCATAGTAGCATTTGCTCCCATACTTATGGCACCTCCTAGACAAATAAATATTCCTCGGGCTTCGCAATTTGCAGCTACACTAGCAGCACCAGCTATAACCCAATATACATTTTTGGCCTGCGTACCATTCGTTAAAATAATTTTTGCAGTTGCTGCCATGGTGAATGCTCCTCCCGTCTTGATGATAAAACGTGCATTTTGATCACCATTACCGTCTAACGTCAAATCGGTAGCAACACTAATTGCTCCAACGGTCGTATAGACCCCGGGAGCTAAAGTTTCAGAACCATAAACACCAACTCTGTTAGTACCTGTTCTTGAAGCTAGATCTGTGTAAAGTATATTTAGGTCTACTGCGCACTGAGCAGTTTCTTTTGTAACACTATATAAATTTGTGGGTTGTGTAATTAAACTTTCAAATCCTACTAAAGTTCCTGCATTAGTACCGATACTCCCAAAATAAGTAGAGGTTGTTCCTGCGTTTGTGATGGCTCCAGCTCCAGTAAATAAAAGGAAATCAGTTGTAGTACCAGTGATTGGTGCAGGATTTATTTGTGCAAAACTCACTATTGGTAAAAGAGTACAAAAAATAGTATAAATAAGAACGTTTAATTTTGATGACATTATTGAGAATTTAATAAAGGGCAAATTTCCTTTATTATATTCTATTCATTGTCAGTATACTTACGCTTTTTTAAAAGATACTCTATGGGAAATGTCCGTATTTATACCGACATATACAGTTGTTGAATTAATTTTTTGTGATGGAAGCTAAGAAAAGTGATTTTATAATTGAAGTTTGATTATTCTAATGTTACTAAGTTATTCTTTATTGCATAAATAATAAGTTCAGCACTATTTTTACTATCTGTTTTAGAAAGTAATCTTGCTCTGTAGGTTTCGATTGTTCGCTGACTTAAAAAAACGTGTTCTGCCATTTCTAAATTAGATTTCCCTTCACAGATCAATTCAAGGACCTCCAATTCTCGCTTACTTAATTTAGATTCAATAGTTGCTTTGGTATTACTAATGGTAGATTTTATAGTATTCAATTTTATTATATTACCAACGATACTTGGCATACCATTATAAATAATTGTAGTTCCAAATAATTCAATTTTGATTTCCCCTTCATTTTTATGATTTGCTGATAATCTCAAAGAAATAGTAGAATTAATGTCTTTTAAATATTGATCTATCTCAGTCATTTTTTTTGTTTGACTTAACCGGTCCTCTGCCAATAGCTCTTTAAAAGTAATATTTGAGAAGTTTTCTTTTGTATAGCCAAATATAGAGGCTAGTGTTTCGTTATATAGTAAAAATTTACCTTCTTGATAAATAAACATTCCTAAGGTAGGATGCTTTATTAGCGCCTGCAGTTTTTCATCATTATATTTTTGAATCGTTTCGTATTTCGCAAGCCGCGTCTCTATAACTTTTAATAAATCAAATAAGTCAAATGGTTTGAGAATGTAATCATCTGCGCCTAACTGCATTCCTGCTCTAATATCTTCATTTTCAGTTTTTGCTGAAAGAAAAACTAAGGGAATTGTGGATGTAGCTTTAATCTGCTTAATTGTTTTATAAAAGTCATAACCATTCATTTTAGGCATTTCAATATCACATAATATCAGATCGGGTAGGTGCTGTAATGTTTGTTGAATGCCCTCTAATCCATCCTTAGCTACAAATACTTGAAATTTTTCTCCTTCAATAAATTCGGCTATATTTTCTCTTAACAAGGTATCGTCTTCAACGATAAGAATTTTTTTCATATCATTTGTTTTCAAAAAGGTAATGTAATGGTAACTGTTGTTCCTTTGTTAATTATTGACTTAATAAGTATGGTACCATTGTGAAGTTCTACAAATCGTTTTACTATGGATAATCCAAAACCAGTTCCTTTAACTACACCAATATTTGAAGCGCGATAAAAAGGTTCTAATAAAAATTTAATTTCATTTTGTGGAATTCCAATTCCTTTGTCTTTAAGCGTTATTTTAATTTCAGTATCGTTTATTCTATCAAGACCTACATTAATTAGTTTTTCTTTCGGACTATATTTTATTGAATTTGAAATAAGGTTATTAAAAATATGACGAATCATAACTGGGTCCATGAAATAATTTTTAATATTCAAATTATTTTTTAAAACTACCTTATGATTGGTATCTGAGATAACTAAATTCTCTTGGATTATATCATTCAATAGAGTTACAAAATCTATATGCTCAGGTCTAAAGAAAGATTTACTATTTTGCGCTTCATCAATTAAAGACACATCATCAAGTAACGATTTTGTTTGTTGAATAGCGTCAAATATTTGTTTATACTTTTTTTCTTTCTTTTCCTCGTCCCAAGAATCATGGTATATTTTTAATAACTGAACGCTAGATAGTATTCCTGCCAACGGTGTTCTAAACTCATGTGATACCGTCGATATAAATTGTGACTTTAAAGCGTTCACTTCCTTTAATTTATGGTTTAACTGGATTAGTCGTTCTTTTTTAAGTATTCGTTTTGTTATGTTATTAATTGTGGATATTAAATAAGGTTTACCTTCAATTAGTACTGGACTAGTATAAATTTCAATATCGCAAATTTTACCCGAAGCTAACTTATGAATAAACTGAAAATATGATTGGCCTGCTAATCCAAATTTTCCTAGTTCCTCTATTACTTGTTCTGGAGGAAAGGTACTAATGTCAGATAAGTTCATTGATTTAAATTGTGCTAATGAATAACCATAAAATTTTGCTGCTGCAGAATTAGCATCAATAATATTACCATTAAGAGGATCAATGAGTAACTGTACTGCTTGGTTTTTCTCGAACATTGCAAAATAAAACTGGCGACTTACTGTAAGTGCTTCTTCTATTTTTTTTCTATCAGATATATCACGGATAAGGCACAGAATAAATTTTTTTTGTCCTACGACATATACATTACTAACAAACTCAACATCTAATGATGCGCCTGCTTTAGTTTCGAGAGGCATGTTATCAAACCTAATATGTTTGTTGTTTTGTAATTTTATAAAAGCTTCTTTAGAAGTTGCTATATTTTTAAAAACTCCTATTTCCCAAAGCTCTTTTCCGACTAATTCGACATAATTATAGCCAATCATTTCGATTAAGGAGGGATTAGCATCTGTTATTTGTCCAGTTAAAGCATCCAAAATTAATATTCCTTCTTTTGAAGATTTAAAAATACTATTAGAATGGACTTCAATATTTTTATACTTTTCCGCTGCTGACTTTCGAACTGTAATGTCTTGCATTAATCCCAAGGAAAAAAAATCCTTTGTTTTTTTATAATATATGGTCGCTCCTTTAGTATTTATCCACCTTATTTTCCCATCGGATCTTCGAATAATTCTATATTCAATATTCCAAGGTGTTTTATTTTTAATTTTTTCTAAGATATACAATTCTATATCTTTTTTATCTTCAGGATGAACCAAAGACATCCAAGATTCTAAATTTATAGAATCATCTATTTTTAATCCTAATATAGTTTTTAATTCATCAGATACTTCCCATATATCGGTGGTGAAGTTTATTTTATAGGAACCAATAACTCCAAATCGTTGCGTTGCATTAAAAAAAAATATATTTTCTTTCAATTTATTTCTAAAGTTTACTTTTTTGGAAATATTCTTTATTGATATGGCGTATTGATTTTCATTTTCAAGATACAGGCCAAATAATTGAACAAAGATTTGCAAATTATCTTTTGTTATTATTTCGATTTCACAATTTTGCTTACTTTTTGTATCTACAGCCTTTTTTAAAAAGTCATCAAAAGTGGGGAGATACTCCAATGGTATAAATTGATTAAATTTAAATTTAAAATTCACCAATTCAGCATTACGTAACCCCATTATTTTACTACCACTATGATTAATGGATACTATTCTTTTATCCAATCCTAAAATAATATAACCAAGAACAGAGAAATCACAGAGCAAGTTTAATTGCTCTAGATCTTTCTCTGCATAGTTTTTGGAAAATTGAAGTGCTTTGTTTTGCTGTATAAGTTCTGAATTTTGAATTCTTAGTTCCTCTATTATCTTCTTAGATTCCAATTCTATCATATATATTCTCTTAATAGGCAAATTGTATTGCGTTTAGCCAAATCCACCACACCGGAGTCGAAGTGAGATAATGCGTCTCATCGACTCCAACAGGTCAGACACAAAGATATGTTTAGCCAAAAAACTATTTTCTTACTATAAAACTTATGATAATAAAAAGCTCTTTTAACTATAGGAACCTTGTTCTTATTTGAGACTTATTTCGTTGCCATAGTATAAATATTAATACTTATTCTACTGTAACCGATTTTGCTAAATTTCGGGGTTGGTCTACATTGCATCCTCTCATAACAGCAATGTGGTAGGACAATAATTGTAAGGGTATTGTAGTTAACAGAGGTGTAAAGGCATCTAAAGTTTCTGGTATTTCAATAAAATGATCTGCAAGTGCTTTTACTTGAGTATCGCCTTTGGATACTACTGCGATAATTTTACCACTTCTAGACTTTATTTCTTGAATATTGCTAACCACTTTATCGTAGTGACCTTGTTTGGGCGCAATAACAACCACAGGCATTTTTTCGTCTATGAGTGCAATTGGACCGTGTTTCATTTCGGCTGCTGGATACCCTTCTGCATGGATATACGATATCTCTTTTAATTTTAATGCTCCCTCTAAGGCTACGGGGAAGTTATAACCTCTTCCAAGATACAAGCAATTGGGCACTTCTTTGTAAATAGCAGCAATCTCTTTGGCTATTACCTCGCTTAATGCTAATGTTTCGGTTACCTTTTCTGGAATCAATTCTAATTCTTGCAAATGTGTATGAAATTCTGTGTTAGACATTGTTCCTTTTGCTTTAGCCAATCGAAGTGCAATCATTGTTAAAACAGTTATTTGTGTCGTAAATGCTTTTGTAGAGGCAACTCCAATTTCTGGTCCGGCATGTGTGTATGCTCCAGCGTGCGTTTCTCTTGAAATCGATGAACCTACAACATTACAAACTCCAAATACAAATGCACCATTTTCCTTAGCTAGCTTAATTGCAGCCAATGTATCTGCAGTTTCACCAGATTGAGAAATAGCAATTACAACATCTTTATTAGTTATAATTGGATTTCTGTACCTAAATTCAGAAGCATATTCAACTTCTACTGAAATTCTAGCAAATTCTTCTATAATGTATTCTGCTACTAATCCCGCGTGCCATGATGTTCCACAAGCAATAATTAAAATTCGCTCCGCATTGAGAAACTTTTCAAGATTATCTTCAATTCCTGCCATTTGGATAATTCCATTGTTTACATGAAGCCTCCCCCTATAAGTATCTTTGATTACACTTGGCTGCTCATATATTTCTTTGAGCATAAAGTGATCATAACCTCCTTTTTCTATTTGTTCCAAATTCATTTGTAATTCCTGTATGTAAGGGTCTACTAATGAATCGTCTTTTATTTTTCTTATTTTTAAAGGTTTATGCAAACGAACAATAGCCATTTGCTCATCTTCTAAATAAATTGCATTTGAAGTATATTCAAGAAATGGTGAAGCATCAGACGCTATAAAAAACTCACCTTCACCGACTCCAATTGCAAGCGGACTACCTAATCGTGCTGCAATAATCTCATTTGGTTTTTTTTTATCAAAGACACAAATGGCATAAGCTCCCACGACTTGATTTAGAGCAACTTGAACGGCCTTACCTAATTTTAATTTATCTTTTTTCTGTACATCTTCAATAAGATTAATCAAAACTTCAGAATCAGTATCTGATGAAAAAGTATATCCTCTGTTGATTAATTCTTTCTTTAATGGTGCATAATTCTCGATAATTCCGTTGTGAATAATCGTTAAATCACCTGAATTAGAAACATGTGGATGCGAATTTAAATCATTTGGAACCCCATGTGTTGCCCAACGTGTGTGCCCCATTCCAATAGTACCGTTGGTAGTAATTTTAGTTGATGCTTTTTCTTCTAAATCGGCAACTTTACCTTTAGTTTTAGAAACTTTTAAATCTGCTCCATCATAAAGTAGTATTCCTGCACTATCATAGCCTCTATATTCTAAACGTTTTAATCCTTTTATGACAATGGGATAAGCTTCTCTAAAACCAATGTATCCTACAATTCCACACATATTTTTATTTTTAGTAATTAAAATTTTCTTTTTGGTAACGTTTTAAATGCCTTATAAACCAGTTGACTATCTGAGTTAAGAATAACCCATGCTGTAATCACCATAATTTTGAAGTCAACGAGAAAACTATGATGAGACAGATACCAAATTTCTAATTCACCTTTGAAAGGATATATTTTGTTTGAGTAAAAATCCCAAATGTCTTCTCCTCTAATTTTAGCATCTGTTATTAATTTTTCTTCATCTCTAAAAACTATAGAGCCAATACCTGTAAGACCAGGCTTAACGTTGTATATCTCTTTTTGAATCTTTATTGGATATGTTTTAAAACTCACATCCATTAATGGACGTGGCCCTACAAAACTCATGTCTCCTAGGAAAATATTAAATAATTGTGGTAATTCATTAATTTTACTTTTTCGTAAAAAACCACCCATAGGCGTAATTCTAGGATCTTTTTTGGTTGTAAGAACTCCACCTGTCATATTTGGACTGTCTTTCAACATAGTAGCAAATTTGAGGATAGGAAAACTTTTATTTTTAAAACCTACTCGATCTTGTTTATAAAAAACATATCCTTCTCCCGTTAGTTTTAGTCCAATAATTATAGGTATTAATAATGGAGAAAAAATAATTATTAAAAGGGATGAAAGCGCGATATCGCATAAACGTTTGAATATTAAATACATAGTTTTACATTTTTTGGTCTAAACTTTTACCTGTTTCTATATGCTCAAAATCAGGCAGATATTTTTTTAAGTTTTCTACTATAGTTTGTTTATCATAATTGCCCGAATTCATAAGTTGTTGTAAATCCTTTAAGCACATTTCAATTTCTGCAACAGCAAGTTTTCGAGCATTTTTTATCACTCCCAAACTTTCAAATTGTAGTAGATTGACTTCGTCAGTATCAGTGTAAAATTCTTCATATAGCTTTTCACCTGATGTATCTGAACTAAAGAAATAAACTGGATAAGGACCTGATTCTGATAATAATAATGACTTTTCTCGCGCTTCTTGATCAGAATTACATATTTCTATTTCGCGATTAGATGCTTTGAAAAAATCCTGTGTTATGGTTTTGAAATATACTTGTTCTTCTTCTTCTAATTTGGGAAAAAAGATTTCTCCACTTTGACCTAGCATACAAGCTAGCATACAGATTTGGCCGCTTTCTTCTGGTGATACAAAAAATCGTTTGATATCAGCAGGGCAGGAGATAGGTTGTTTTTTTAACAAACGCTCTATGTAACCCGCCAGCAAGGAACCGTTTGAAAAGGCGACATTGGCAAAACGAGCAGTTGTAATTTGTATTTCTGAACTATAGGCCATAATTACTTCTTCCATTAATTTTTTGGAAGCGCCCATAACGTTTACAGGATTAGCAGCTTTATCTGTTGATACGCAGAAAAAATGTTCTGGTTTGTTTTTTAGTAATAAATCTAAAAAGGCTTTTGCTTTAAAAACATTGTTTTCAATCATTGCTTCAATTGAAAACTGATCTTTTTCACTGCGTACATGTTTATGTGCTGCAAAGTTTGCCACGATATGAAATGGGCTGTGAGACAAAAACATTTTTTCGAACACAGCGTCACCAAAGCTCATAGGGTATGTAATGTACTCCTCAGGAACAAATTGATTTGGTGTACTTCTTAAATCCCTTGTTAACTCCGTTAGTCCATTTTCATTAGTATCTACAACAACTAGTTTTGCTGGCTCATAAGCCAAAATCGCTTTAATATACGAGGAACCTATTGTACCTGCTCCACCAATTACAAGTACATTTTTCCCTTTTATTTTGTCAGACAATAAATCGCTATATTTGTCAATATCTAGAGCGAATAAGCTTTTTGGTCTTTTAGTAATATATCCTTTAATAAATTCTGGAATGTCAATTATATTCATTTTTTATAAAGTTTAGTGTGTTGTATAGAATGCCTTAATTGTTTGTACTACTGTTTCCATTTGGGATAAAGAGATTCCTGCCGAACTTGGAATACTAATAGAGGTTTGATAAACTTGATTAGAATGGTCATCGGTAGATACGTAAATGTCTTCTTTGAACATTTCTAATTGATTCATCGGTACCCAAAATGGACGCGATTGTACTCCGTTTTCGTTGAGGTATGCTAAGAGTTCTCGCATGTGTTTCGTTCTAAAAGTGAATAACCAGCAATTGGCTTCCACATCAGGTGAAACATATTGAAATTCTATATCACCAACTGCCGAAAGTTGAGAACGGTAATAGCTATCCATTCTCTTCTTATTTTCTAAAAGTGTTGGGAATTCTTCCATTTGCGCAACGCCAATTGCTGCTAAAACATTTACTAATCTATAGTTATATCCTATTTCGTCATGAAGGTATTCCATCGCACTAGCTTTTGCTTGCGTTGTTAAATGTTTTGCTTTTTTGGCAAGTTCTTCATCATCTGTAACTATAACACCACCGCCACCGGTAGAGATAATTTTGTTACCGTTGAAACTAAAAACACCAAATTTCCCAAAACTTCCAGCATGTTTTCCTTGGAATAATGTTCCAAGAGCTTCTGTGCTGTCTTCAATGACGTCAAGGTGAAAGGCAGTGGCAATTTCTTGTAAGCGATTCATATCACCAATATTTCCTAAAACGTGAACAGGCATAATTGCTTTAATACATTTGTTAGTAGATTTATGAAATGAATACAATATACCGTCTACTTCTTTTTCAATTGTATTGTCTCCTAAATAAGCATCTAAAAGGTCCAAATCCATTTGCCAATTTTTAGGATCTACATCAATTAAGATAGGGGAAGCTCCAGTGTATTTGATTGCATTTAATGTGGCAATAAAAGTAATATTGGGCGCAATAACGTGGTCGTCAGCTGTTACTCCAGAAAGAATTTGAGCGATATGCAAACCTACGGTACCGTTCATACAAGCAATTCCGTATTTGGCTCCAGCATAATGTGCTACTTGTTGTTCAAATTGATTAACGTAGGAACCGGCAGATGAAATCCAGCCCGTGTCGAGACAATCTTTAACATACTTCCACTCGTTTCCATTTAGGAAAGGGACTGATAATGGGATCATAAATTGTAAATTAAAATGTGAATGGAAAGTTTTTTTAATGTCTATTAAGATATTGTGTCTTTAGGTTTTTTAATCCATTTATAATACAGGTGTTTGAGTACTGTAGTTTGGTAAATGGTTAATAAATTTATTGAGTTAAAAGACGGAAATGTTATACCACTTTGAATAGAGCCAAACTCCTTGTATAAATAGTCGGTAGGTGCGGGTATTACTTTAATACCTTGATCAGAAAATATTTCAACAGCTCTTGGCATATGCATAGCACTTGTAACCAGAATTATGTTTTTTTTGGTACCAAATCTGTGCTTGAAGGCCATGGCTTCCTCCAAAGTTGAGGTTGGTGTTTCCAACATTAAAATATTTTGTTTTTTTACTCCCAGTGAAACTGCTGCTTCTTTACTTAATTCAGCCTGACTTATTCTTCGCCCTTTCATGGCTGCTGACGTCACCAAAATAACATGTGGTAACCTATTGTATATTCTTATTCCTTCAACTAAGCGGGTTAGGGTAGTGGAGGATAAGTTCATAGTGGGGGGAAGTCTACTGTCTGCAGATGCCCCTGCACCTAGCACGTATACATAGTACAATCTGGAAGAGTGTAATGTACTGGTAGCGATAGGTTTGAATTTTATTTCTATAGAATTAATTAATTTTTTTGGGATATAGCTTGTTGAACAAACTAAGAAAAGTACAATTCCTATTAGACTATAAGCTACAAACATTTTATAGTTTTTGTTTTTTATTTGGTCCATAATGATTAACAGTATAAAATACTATCAGCAAACAAGTATTCTAATATTTTACTGATAGAAGTTTATTTTTAATTTTTTATAGGTTTTTAAGTCCTGCAACAGTTAATGAAGTAGGCTTGATTGGTAGATTTTTTAATATTATGTACACTAATTGAGATTTAGGATTGACCAAGGACCAAAATGTTAAAAAAAGTATTTTGAGATCTATCAATACACAACAATTGTTATAATACCATACCTCAAGTGCTCCTTTATGTGGAAAAATATTGGTTTTGTAATATTCTACGGGATCATTGCCCAGCTCCTTATACATTGTTACCAATAGCTCCTCATCTCTGAAAACCAGAGAACCAAGTCCTGTTATACCGGGTCTATTTTTGTAAATAACACTTTGTACTTCTGGAGCATATTTTTCAAAACTTTTTGATAGTAACGGCCTTGGACCTACAAGCGACATATCTCCTTTGATTACGTTTATGATCTGAGGTAATTCATTGATTTTAGTCATTCGTAAAAACTGACCTGTCTTTGTAATTCTCGGGTCATTTCTTACGGTCAAAGTCTTATTGCCCAGATTTGGACTATTTTTAAGCATTGTTGCAAATTTATAAATATGAAAAGGCTTTTTATTGAGCCCCATGCGCTCTTGCAAGTAAAATATCTCGCCTTCACCACTAAACTTAAGGATCAATATAATGATAATTAATAGTGGAGAAAGGGCTATTATTCCCAATAGCGACACTAGTAAATCAAAAGACCTTTTTAACATAAAATAGATACTATTAGTTGCAGTTTTTTTCATAAATTTTATAATTAATCAATCTTAATGTCAGTTAATTAAGTTTGTTTGACTTCTGTTTTTAAGTTGATGAATATTTGAAGTTGGGCAGGATAAATAATATTAAATTAGGTACTATTTCTAATTTTATTTCATTTGCATATTTAGAAGTTTTTACTGTCTAATAATAAGCTTTTCCTTATACCTAAAGAATACCGTTTCATCGTTATTTACTTTGCTGGTGATAGTCATACCGGCCATTATTTTATTATTATTTTCAATTTCGATTTCAGGGAGTAAACAGCTGTTTGTACCTAAAAAATTTGAATTCCCAATCTTTGCATATCCACCTAATACTACCTGAGGACTTAGAAAATTACTATCACCAATTCTGGTATCATGGCCTATTGTACATCTAGAATTAATAACATTAAATGAACCGATTTTTGCTTTAGGTCCTACTGAAACATTGTGAGATATGATTGTACCTTCACCTATTTCAGCTGATTTTGAAATTAATGCGGTTGGATGTATGATACCTGTGAATTTTGCGTTTTTAGATTTAAATTCTTCCAAAACCTTATTTCTAATCGAAACATTTCCTATACCAAGTAGATAATAAACATCAAAATCAACTAGGTGATCATCAATATTTCCTAAAAATGTATAATTGTAATTATAGTGCAGGTAATGAGTATTTGTATTATCAATCATACCTTTAATATTGAATTGCTTGGTGGTGGAATGATTGTTTATATATTCAATATAATCAACAAGTTCTGAGGCATGGGAACCGCAGCCAATAATAATTATGTTTTTCATTGTACTGTATTTGTTCTTTAAAACTAAATTTTGTGATTTGAAAAAAAAATGCTGTTTACTTTTTATTCAAATATTTGACTTTAGAATGGAGGTTAGTTTTTGTTAAATAGCTTTAACTACAAATGGTTGTAGTCTTTTATCAATTATTGAATAAACTATAGATAAAAGTTCCAATTTATTTTATTAGCCTCAAAAAAATTTCCGTGTCCTGGATAGATGACATCATTTTTACTTGCATTGTCTCGTATTTTTATAATGCTCTTTTTTGCATCAGCTTTATTGCCACTTTTTAATTTGGTAATTACAGCTGTTTCAGGAATTAAGGAATCGCCTGAAAAAATCGCTTGCTCAATTTTAAAGGTTAGGCTTCCTTCATTGTGGCCAGGAGTTTCTAATGTTGTAATCTTAACATCGACAAATAGGTCACAAGTATCTTCTTCAGTGAGAATTCTTATATTGTTTCCTTTATAAGTGACAGGAGTATTGTGATAAAAAGATAAATTCACTTTACTGTCTTGTAGTGCTTCCTTGGTATATTTCGAACAAAAAATGGTGCATTCTGGGAATTGATTTACGATTTCATTGATTCCGCAAATATGGTCATAATGTGCATGAGTCAAAAAAACACCTTTTATGTATTGATTATTTTCTAATATATTCATTACACCATCATAATTCCCTATATCAATTAAATAACAAGCAGTTTCATTGTCAATACTTTTTATTATGTAGGTGTTGGCTTTAAAATGTTTGTTGGTTACCGCATGGATTTTTATTAACATATGATGTATATAATGATAATTGCTTGCGCTTCTATGAAGAATGTTAATGATTTTTATCTGGCTGTATAGCCACCGTCAACTATTAAATTAGTTCCTGTAATCCAGCGGGAGCCATCACTAACTAAAAAAGCACAGGCATTCGCTACATCTTCGGGTTTTCCTAATCCAATAGGATGGAAACTTTTTATTTTGTCATACGCTTCCGTATCTTGTGAATAAACGGCACTTGCACTCATTGGCGTTTCGACTACGCCTGGTAACACACAATTCACTCTAATTTTTTTACTGGCCAATTCTAGAGCTAATGATTTTGTTCCTGCTACAAGTGCTCCCTTTGTTAGGCTGTAGATTGTTTTTCCTAATTCACCAACTATTCCCATAACAGAAGAAATAAATACAATACTCATTCCTTGTGGATGAGCAAACTTTACTTTGGTTAACAACTTGGTAATGTTTATTGCTGCAAAAACATTGGTCTCAAAATAGGGTTGTAGTTTTTGTGGTGTAATGTTGCGTAGGGGTAGAGTAGTAGAAATTCCTGCTGCGTGAATGATGCCATCAATTTTCATGTTTTTAATTGATTCTTCTAGACGAGTTGTAGTAGTTTCATAATCAGTAATATCAGTTGCTAGTATCAAATAATCCATATTACTTAACAGGCAAGCTGTTTTTTCTAATCGCTCTTGCGAACGTCCTATGAGAATTACGAAGGCACCTAAAGCATTTGCCGTAATCGCACATTGTTGTCCAATACCAGATGAAGCACCTGTAATTACTAACTTTTTTCCAGAAAGGCTAAAAGGGTTACTTTTCATTAAATTTCTACTATATTACTAATTTTACAATCTACTAAATTAATTTGGGCGGTAGCCCAAGACATTCCTACTCCAAAGCCGCATAACATTAACTTTTTCGAACCTTGTAATTGATTTTGTAGTTGGCTCACGATAGTTAATGGAATTGATACCGATGAGGTATTCCCAAATTGAGCGATACTTGAAGGAACTTTTTTTTCCTCTAATTTTAATTTCTTTGCCAAGTAATTGTTCATATAATCGTTGGCTTGATGAAAGATATTAAAATCAATTGATTCATTCGTATTATTAGATTGTTCCAAAACCGATTTAAAATTTTTAGGAATTTCTTTCAAAACAAAATTAAATACATCGGCACCATTCATGTAGCCGTGTTCATCGGTTCTAATATTTCCATGCTCATCTACTACCTTTTCCGTAGTTGTTTCTGTTGTAGAGGGATTTCGATAACCGCCTGCGTCCATTTTTATTAAATCAGCTTTTGATCCATCAGAATTTAAAGAAAAAAAGCTTTTACCAAATTTTTCATTCTGTTCGATAATAGCAGCAACGCCACCATCTCCAAAAAGAAATGCGGTCTTCCTGTCTTTTGGTGAATAGACTTTAGATCGGGTTTCACCATCCAACAGTAATGCTTTTCGAAAACCACCACTTTGCATTAATCCATAAACTATAGATAAACCGTAAATAAATGCGGAACAACCTAAACTAATATCAAAAGCAGCGGTGTGTTTCCCTAAACCCAATTGATGTTGTAAAATAATGGATGTTGCAGGCATACGATAATCAGGAGTTTGTGATACAAAAACTAGCAAATCAATCTCATCTTTGTTTATTTGTAAGTCGCTAATTAATTGTTCTGCCGCAGAAAAACACAAATCAGATGCGCACATTCCTTCTGTAGCAAATCGTCGTTCTTTAATGCCTACTTTGTCTACAATAGCTTTAACATCTTCTTTTGGGAAAAATTCTGTGTAGGCATAATTATCAATAGTGTTTTTTGGTACTGCTGCTGATATTCCTGAAATACCTATGTTTTTAAAGGAAAGTGTTGCCATTTGATTGCAATTTAAGAGTTTATTCTTTTTTGAATTTCGGTAAATAGATCACCTAATGTAGTTAAGTGTTTGAATGTGTCCTCTTCAATGACAGTATCATAAACATCGTCAATTTCAGCAATTAACGAAAGCCTTGTTAAGGAATCCCATTCGTCATAATCACGAAAGGTATCTCTCATTGCTATAGTTTTATCTTCTAGTTCAAATACTTCTGAAATCATTTCTAAAAATTTTGCTTCCATGTTTTTTATTTATATTATTATGTTTTTAAATAAGGGTTTTACTTTATTAAGATTGGTTTTTTAAAATAAAATTTCACTTTTATTTTAAAAAAAGTAGTTAAATAAGGTTACAGATACCTTAAGTCTCTAATTTTATTTATATAAATTTTTTATAAATTATTGCCATCTCTTTAAGAGAATTGGTAATTTCAAATTTGTGGGAAACAGCAAATGCATTTTCACCCATTTTCTCCCTCAATTCTGGATTATCATACAGATGCTTAAGGAAATTTATAAATTCTTTTTTATTTCCTTGTTCAAATAAATAACCGCTTTTGCCATCAATGACCAAATCGTTATGACCTCTCCCTTTTGAAGTTAGAATAGGTAATCCACACATCATTTCCTCTACAAGATTTATGGGAAGTCCTTCTTGTTTGCTTGAAGAAATTCCTAAATCCGACATTTTAAAGATTTCATCAATATCGTTTCTAAAACCCATAAATTGAACTATGGATTCTAAATTTTTCTCTTTGACCAAGACTTCCATTTGATTCTTCAATTTGCCTCTACCGCAAAATAAAATTTTAAGGTTCGAAAGTTCTTCTTTATGATCCGCTATCGCTTCAATTAGAAATTGATGATTCTTTCTGCTAATAAACTCAGCGGCGTAAATGGCTATAAACTCTTGTTGACTAAAGCCTTTTTCTTCTCTTAGTTTATTTTTTTCGTCCTTGCTTATGAGATTAAATCTTTTATTATCTACACCTATGCCTGGAATCAAAAAATAGTTTGTTTTTTTATTTCCTTTCTTACTTATACGCTCATAATCTTCCTTATTGATTGTTATGATTGCATCTGCATAAACACTTGTAAAAATTTCTATTGGATAATAGGTTAGCCAGTTTAAAAGAGGAGCTCCATTATAAAAATGAAAGCCATGAGCAGTATATACTACTTTAGTGCCTGTTTTTCTCGCGTCTTTTGAAGCGATTCTAGTCACGATACTTGCCATTGGTGTATGACAATGAATTAAACTATATTGTTCACGTTCAATTATTCCTTTTAAAATTTTGAAAGATGTGATATGTCCGATAGAAAAAGGACTTCTTACGAAAGGAACCATCCATTTTTTGTCTGTAAACGGGACTTCTTCATCGCCTTCACACGCAATATGTACTTCATAACCTTCCTCTTTAAACCATTTTAAATAGGGTAAATGAAATCTTAATAAATGCTTGGCTATAGAAGCGGTAAAAAGAACTTTCTTTTTCATTATTTTATAATAAATTAAAATCTTTTTTAAATTCTTTATAAAATTCTTCTCTTTTAATATTTAAGGTTTCCATGTTGAACGTTGCAGCTTTTATAAAATTTTCTCTTGCCCATTGTTCTAAAGTACTTTTGTTCAGTTGTTTCAGAAATTCTACGATTTCGGAAATATTACCAGCCTGAAATAAAGAGTTTTTATTAATTAACTCGGGAATTCCAGCTATATCAGATCCTAAAATGGGACAAGCTCTGCTCATGGCTTCAATAACAGCCCTTGGCAATCCTTCTGTTTTACTTGGTTGTATATATAAATCGATGGTATCTAAAAAATCAAAAACCTGAGCTGACTTTAAAGGACCTACTATTTCCACTAAATCAGCCACTTGACATTGTTCAATAATTTTATTTAGTCTGCTTGCATCTCCTTGACCTACGATTTTATAATTAAAGAGAATGTTTTGTTTCTTTAAAATAGCTATTGCCTGGATTACATCGGCTTGACCCTTATATGGAACATCAATGGCCGCGACAGTTCCTATTGTTAGTACTTTAGGAAGATTTACAATTTTAACTATCCTTTTATTTAGAATAGCATCATCTAAGTCAGTTACAATTACATCAGAGCATCCTATCGATTTACCCTCTGTAGGATATCTGCTTTGCAAAAAATGGTCGGTTACATAGATGGTATGAGAAGCCTTCTGTAAAATGTCTTGGTACTTTTTCATTTTTTGGCTAGCGATTAATCTCCCTCGCCAATCGTAATTCCATAAGGCGTCATACACACAAGCTACTTTTTCTATAAGGATAGGTTTATTGATGCTGCTAGCGTATTCAAAAGCTATTGTTCCAATAGCGCTGGGTAAACGCAAAATAATTACATCGTGTTCATCTACTGCTTTTTTAATGATAGCTATTGCTTCAGTTTTCTTAAAATAAGCTTTGATAGACTTAAAATTTGGGACTTCAATAAACGAAAAAGCAGGATGCTTAATAATGGAGAAATTCTGTCCATCTTTTTCGCTTACTACGGCACGTCTCATTAAGAAATTTACGGAATTTCCAAAATAAGAATAGCGCTGTATTAAAGTATCGTTATAATGTACACCATAAAAAATGGATTTATCATCATTAGTATAAATTGGTCCATCATGCACAAATAAAACTTTTTTCATCTTTGTTTTTTATTTTTTTTTATGAACTTAATAAACTGAATTTCAGTATCGATATTTTTCATATCAAATTCCTGATATGAATATGCTATAGGTTTTTTTGTTACGACTACTACTTTTTTTTATTTTAGATTTTAATGCTTAGAATTCGATGCTGAAAACTTGTCTATCGCTGGCTAAAAAGAAAATTTATTGAAGAATAGGAGACGATTTATTTCTGGGGTCTAAGATCTTTTAAACTTTATTGACTTAGAATTTCATTATAAGCTGCTAGTACTAATTTATCATCAAAAAGTTCGGACCTTTTAAGAGACTGAAGTTCATAATGAATCACTAGGTTTGGATCGGAAATGTATTTAATCATATTTTCTGCAAGACTTTGATCACTTTGCTCCGCCATTAGTCCAAATTGGCCATTTGCAACAATTTCTCTACATCCGCTGCAATTTGTAACCAAAGTAGCTTTTCCTAAAATCATTGCTTCACAAAGTACAGTAGGAAGTGCCTCAGAGACTGAACTCATAATGAAAACATCTGCATTTTTTAATAGAGGGTATGGATTGCTAACAAATCCCAAAAAATCAATATTATCTTTTAAATTATTTTCCTTTACAAGTGATTCTAGGTTGTTCTTCTCTGCACCACTTCCAAGAATTGATACTTTAAAATTAAACCCTTTTTCTTTAACAATTTTTGAGGCTCTAATTAACCTATCAAATCCTTTTACTGTTAATAAACTTCCCAATGCAACAAATTCAAATAAATTGCTCTTTGGGTAGGTTTCTAATTCTGCCTTTTTTAAAACAGATTTGGTATCAATGAAATTATAAATCACTTCCATTTTAGGATATTCGCCAAAAACTTCGATGAATTCTTCTTTTGCATCATTTGAAACGAAATATATTCCGTCTAAAGCTCCGTATCGCTCCTCTTTTAATTTTTGAACATATTTTGTGTTTTCATAGAACCTAGCAAAATTTCGATTGGTCTGGTACGAACTATGAACCCATGTAAATCTTTTCTTTAGCCCTTTCATAAAAAAGAGTAAATCCGTAAAATTTCCGTCCAAAAATGAAATCCCTAAATCATATTGTCCTCTAATTTTATTTTGGGTAGTTTTTTTTAGAAGATAATTAAAACCTATTTTCTTTTGCATCCATGCTAAAATTCGTACTAGCATCTTGTTATGAAACAAGAAAATACATTTTACTTCATTAGGAACATTTTCTAGATAGATTCCATCTTTTAACACAACTACTAGGTCAACTTCAAACTTAGTATAATCTAGTTTTTGCAATAGATTAATTAATGTTCTTTCGGCTCCGCCTCCTGTTAATGATGGGATTAAGAAAATGATTTTTTTCTTTGATTTATTATTATTCATCTCTCATTTCATTAAGTACTTGATCTGAAGATCTAAATTCGACATCAGGCCAGCGTTTAATAATTTCCTTTAATAATTGTTTGAACATTTTAAGATTTTTGGTTCGATTTTCTTCGTGAATTGAACCAATGAAATTTAATCTGTGAATTCCAATGATAGCAGGTTTATTCCATCTAAAAGCAATATTAATTCTTTGCAAACAATCGCTTACCCATTCTGTATAGGGCATTAACGATGGTTCAAAAAAAGCGTTACGAACTAGATATTGTTGTCCAAATTTATTTTTTTGCCCTAAATAGTGCTTTTTATAATGATAACTATGTGTGTTTTTATTTAATACGGGTATTACTTGATTAGCCATTCCTTGCAAGTAAAGAACTCCCAAATTTGCTAATACCTCTTCTATAGATTCATCCCATATATAACAGTTTGCTATGAATGACTTTGAATCAAACCCAAAATAATTTTTGAATTCTAGCAAAGCTTCTGTTACTACCTTTTTTTTGTTTTTCTTTTCAGATATGGAAAAAAAATCAAGACCTTCCATATAATTAAATTTTAAGCTGCTGGGTTGAGAACTTATACTTATCATTTGATTGTTGAACGCTTTTCTAACAAGTTTATCACCCTTTTGTAAACTAAGCATCCATTGATCTACATTTAAATGCTCTCTCCCGTGACATTGAAACTTTAAGAACTCATTTTCTTGTCCATAATTCCAAGCAGTTTCTACTCCTGCACAATGTGGATATTTTTGCCATGTTGTTGTAAAAGGTTCCCAGAAATAAGATTCAAAATTATGTTGCTCTATTTTCTCAAAATCGGGATTTCCCATAACTGCATTAGCGGTTATAATTGGATGATTATTATTTTTATCTCTTACGCTTTTAAGAGTTTCAAACAATGCATTAAAATCATCTACACTTGCTAGGGTATCGTACTTTAAATAAGGATCTTCTTCTGGTGCTAAATTTTCCTTCTTTATTTTTTCAAAAACTTTACGTGAAGGCATGCGAATACTTCCCCAGTCATCACTTTCAAATACAATAATTTTTTTTTTAGAACGAGCTCCAGGAATGTTAAGTAAATTTCGTCTTAAATTTTTATTTAGATTTTCAAACATTTTAATTTCTATTTTTTGTTATCAAATCTCCTAGTTCAGGAGTAGTTATATATTTTAGTTTTTTCACTTTTTTTAAATTTATTATACAAATAGTTTTTAGCAATCATATCGATTTTGCATACTAAGTTTTTGATCTAATTTATTTTTTATGATTTGGATAGTATTGATTTATTGCCTTAATATGCTATCCAATTTTTTAAATATTTAAATTGCATTTGTTAAATAGTTCAGCATCTTAAAAAGAGTATTTTTTTTAAAATTACCTATATTAGTTAAAATTTAAATTTAGTTGTATACTATCAATTTCTCGCACCAAAAATCATCTACCTCCAGTCAAAATAAAGTATATTTTTTTCAAATATTTTTTAAATAACAAGCCAACACATATGCTAGTTATTATTACTGTGATTGCACTTAGAAAATATATCATTAATAATTGTATTTCATTTTTACCAACTAATACTAACATTAATTTTCTTAAAAACGTAAGAAAAGGTTCATGCATAACGAATAAGAAAAATGTCGTTTTTAAAATTGAATCCGAAAGAGTTAATAGATTTTTATTCCTTATATAGTCATATATTGACCAAATAGAAAAGACGCCTATTATTATAAAAATCTTATTTATCATTGCAAAAATATAATTTGAATGATGTAAGTAATTTATTGCATATAAAATATTGAATAAAATCCAAATAATAGATGAAATAAATACTAATCTAAAAGGAACCTTCTTTAAAAGTAATTCAAATCTATTTTTAACTATGAAAGCTCCAAATGAAAAAAACAACAATGATCCAGTCTTAACAATAATTATAGATAATGGGTAAAGCCATGCGATAAATAAAATGATTAACCAATAACCTTTAGAATACTTATTTAATAATTCTATTACTGGTGAGACTAATACAAGTATAAATAAATCACGAATAAACCAAAGTTGAAATGGTATAGGATCGATAAAAATTGTGTCAAGTATTTTAATTAAAGAGTAATTGACAATTAATTGATTATTATCAGAAAAATACCTGCTCGTTAATGGATTGACCTGTAATATTAAATATAGAAATATTCCAATTAATGACCATACTATATACGGTATTAATAAAGTTACTACCCTTCTTTGAACTTTTTTTCGGTAAGTACTTAATGATAAATCAAATTTATAAAAATACAAAATACTTGATATGAAAAAGAATAAAGGAACAGCAACTCTGTTTATTCCTTGCGAAATAAAGTTTTGAATAAAGTGGTTTACTTGTGAATTTATACTATTTAATTGATTAGTAGTTGAGTAACCAAGATTATAGGAGTGTATAAATACAACAAATATCATTAATATAAATGAAAGAACTTTTAATTTTTGGCTTAAAGAGATGTCAAATTTATTGCTAATATTCATTTTATTATTTTCTGTTAATTAGATCTCCTAATTGGGAAGATGTCATAAATTCAACGTTAGGCCATTGTGTTTGTATCTGAGTCAATAAAGTTGTTAAGGCTGCTAAACTTTCTGTACGATTATGTTCTATCAAACGTCCAATAAAGTTTACTCTATGTGAACTAATTACTGCGGGCTTTCCCCATTTAAAGGCATTTTCAATATCATTCATACAACTGCTCACCCAATCTTTACCTGGAGCACTAGGTTCAAAAAAACAATTTCGGGTAATATAAAGTTGTCTACTAGCGTTTTTTTTGCCTAAATAATGAATTCGCTTTTTTTGTATTCCTTGTCCTTGAGGTTCTGACTGTATTTTTGAAGTTGACATATATTTTATACCTGCCTCTGCTGCGGTTTTTTCTAATTCATTATTGAAAGGTCCGTTAGGAGGCACAAAAAAGTCAGCTTTATAGCCATGGATTTGTTCAAACAATTGCAATCCTTCTTTAATAACTGATTTTTGGTATTCTATATCGGAAACGAATTCCAAATCAAAAGCCGCTTGATAATCGATATTAAATTTATTTTTATTTTCAAAACCCCAACAATTGAGTTTAAATGCTTCCATTGTACTCTCTTCTTTGTCTCTCAATTGTCTCATCCAGACTTGTACATTCAAGTGTTCACGACCATGAAATTGTGGTACAAAGAGGTTTTGTGCTATACCCTCTTGCCACATTTTGAAAGTGTTTTTATGTCCGTACCTTTCTAATGTGGTATTAAAAGGTTCGTAAAAATACTTTTCAAAATTAGCTTCCTTAATTTTATCAAAATCAGGATTTGCAACCACACTCACAGCCGTAAACACAGGATGTTTTCCGTTTATATCCTTAAATTGTGTTAGTGTTTCATAAAGTGCTTCAAAATCTGCTTCATCTGCTAGAGTATCAAAATTTGTATAACGTTGACGTTCTAAATCTCCCATCGAAACATTGCATGATTGGAGTGTTTCTCTTGCTATATTAGAAGGCATTCTAATACTTCCCCAATCATCCGATTCGATGATTACAATTTTTCTATCGGTTCGCCAACCAGGTAGATTGGAAAGGTTTTTTATTATGGATTTTAGCATTACTGTTGATTACTTTTTTAGACTATTAAAAACTTCTTCCCATTTTTTATATGTTTCATCATATGAAAATCTATTTACATTTTCATACCCATTCAGAGCCATTTGTGAAAGTTTATCAGGATTATTAATTAGTGTAGTTGTTACATCAACGTATTCATCACTATTGAAAGGGGCTACAAGCAGTCCGTTTTCATTATGAGTTACAATGTCTTGAGCGGCTGCATAGGAATTAAATAAAATGGGGACACAACCATAGCTTTGTGCTTCTACCAATACATTGCCAAAACCTTCAAAAGCAGATGTCATGTGAAATATTTTAGCTTTTTTATAGTATTCATTTGGATTATTTTTGCCAAAGAAAGTAACTCTGTTTAAATTGTTTTCTTTACAATAATTCTCCATAAAAACTTGATCTTCGCCTTCACCAACTACCCAGAATTTCCAATCGGGTAATGTTTTATGTAGTTTTTTCCAAATTTCGAGAAGTAAATCCACTCTTTTTTGCAAGATATTAAGTCTACCTACAAATAGAATTATATTATCTTTCTCTATTTGAGCAATATTTAATATTGGTTTTTCAAAAGGATTACTGATGCTATGTATCTTGTGATTGTACTTCTTTAAATTGGGGGCTAAAAAATAAAGTTCTGGTGTAAATCCTTTAGATAGCATTACAAACGCATCTGTGTTTTTTATAATGTAATTAAGATCAGATCGTTGTTTAATAATATGATATCTCAGAATAATTTTCTGTACGATTTTATTATTTAAAAATCCCAGTTTATTACTATTTAAAAACAATCCTATAAACTGTTTGTAATTGGTGTAAAAATTTAATGGGTTGATTCGAAGTGTATTTATAATCTTTATACCGTCGTTGCTGCTATGTATTAAGTTTTTTGTCAATTTTAAAGAATATCCAGCTTGATTAATGATAATCGAAATTTGTTTTTTTTCTAATATTTTTTTTAATTCAGATTTTCTTTTTTTAAAATCTATAGAAATAATTGGAATTTGATTCCACAATTCTATTTCTGAAGATTGGTAGTTTGAAGTAATAACAATTACGTTGTGACCTTCATCTTTAAAAATTTTTGCCAGTTTTGATGTACTCCTTTGGACTCCACCTGCGTCAGGATCAAAGGATTGTTCTAAGAATAAAGCTATGTTCATATAGTTTTTTTTAATCGATAAATAATCCTATTACTCCTCTTATGGAATAATCTCCATCACCTAATAGCCATGATACTTGAGGTAGAAATAGTAGAAAGAAACTGAAGGATTGTAGTATATAAGAGAGTTGAAACAAAAACATCGGAATTGATGAAATCAAAAAAAATAATAGTGCTGTATTTAATCTCTTTATTGATTTTATTTTTAAATTATACTTTTTCAAAGTAAGCTGTAAATGTATAGCTGCTGCCAAAATAAAAGTAGCTGCAATCATTTTTGTTCTACCTTGAAGTGAAGGTGAAAATGCTACTAAATTGGAGAAAGCATATACTCCTATACCAACTGCTACCAAAAAAATTAGGTTCCTATCACTCTCTTTTTTTAAGTAAAAAAAAATTAAAATTATAGATAAACCGACAATGCTATAATTCAAATAATTTGTTTCGCCAGATGCCTTATAAAAATTTGAATTTTCAGACTCTTTTTTAGCATTTATGCTATTTTTCTCATACCGTTTCACATCTTGATCAGAATCGACAGCATATGTGTTTTGTTTTTTTTCTATTAAATCAGATTGTGGTATATAAGCTTTAACAAATGAAAAACCTACTGTCGTAAAGAAAGATACAATGTAAAGAGCTACCAGAATTTTTTTATTTTTTTGTAAGATATAGGCTGCCGTAACAGGCAGTAAAATTAACGCGTAAGAAAAATGGACCAGTACTGAAAATAAAATAACTAATATATACTTTCTTTTTTTTGTTGTTGCCCAACTGTAAGTACCATAAAATAGTACCCACATTCCAGTCCACATTCTAATAGAATTGAGTGCGCCAATACTTCTAATGATAAGTAACAATATGATAAAACCAACTAGAATGTAGGTTTTCTTTATATCTAAATTATTTTTTAAAATAAGTAATACCGATTTTGTGAAAAAATAACCAAATACTAAACCCGCAAATACGTGAATTAACTCTGGTGTTTGTAATAGAGAGGCTGAAATAAAGGAAATGCAATGTAAATATATATCTGTAGAACCTTCTGTAGAATTAAACGTTAGTATTTCGTATGATTTCTTAAAAAACTCTACTAAAGACATATCTAAGTAGAACTCTTTAGCTTTCATTAAGTGTGAATGCCCATCAGTTCCTACTATATAAACAAATACACTCCCTACTAACCCAAAAAAAAAGGTTCCAAAAAAGGTGATGTCCTTTTCATTTTTTAATTTCAATAGTTTAAATAAACCTAAAATGGGAGAAAAAAGAAATAATAATATCAGATAACCTTTTTGCTCTCTATCCATTCATTTCGTAATTGTATGTAATTCTCATTATGTTAGGCTCTATTAGGTAAGTTGGTTAATAGTTTTTCACGAATTTCAAAATAGTCAATAGCCATCTGAAAACGTCGCTCAAGCAAATCAGAAGCGGGTGTATCTTTTGGTTTAGTATTATCGTTTGTAGGTATTGGTATTCCTAAATTTTTAGCACTGTGTGGTGTTATACAATATTGCTTTGTGTTTTGGGCAAGAGCTGCTGCCCAAAACCAAATATCAGAACCTCTTCCTGGTACGATTTTTTTTATTGCATCAGCGTCTTTAACTTTAGGTGATAGTGAATTATTAGGATAATAAATTCCGCCCCAACCTATCAAAAATACTTGATTGGTACTAGTGTTTATATTTGTTGGAGCTGTATCTCTAAACATCATATTCAATTCATTATTCTTTTTTATTAATGTTTTGCCCACATGTCCTACTATATTTCCTTTTTTCGCATAAGTATTATTGACTAGGTTGCCTATTAAATTGGATTCATAAATAATGTCATCATCAAGAGTTATAATCCCTAAATCTGGATATTTTATCAATACAGGAACTAGTTTTTTTACTGCATAGGTATTGCTTTTAACCCATATGATTTCTAGACCTCTTTGTTCTAATTTTTTTAAAAATTTAGGTAAAATTAATTTCGGCCATTCTTCTTCAGATAAGACTAAATTCCACTTTTTAGGAACGGTAGTCTGCTGGTTTAAGGCTTCATAAACAGCAGGCAATAAGTGGCTTCGCTTTGGATAACTAGCTATTGAGACCACAAAATTAGCTTGTGGATTAATGCGGAATTTACGCTGTTTTATTTTGGATAAAATATCAAATCTTTTGTAAATGAGATAATTTCTTGCTATGACGATATTTTGTTTGATAGTTACTATCACTGTTTTTTTTTTTTTTTAATTAGAATGAAATTTATTGTCTAACTCATTATTTCCTGTGGATATCATTTCAGCTAATAGTGCTTCTTGATTTGATATGTTAAGTAAGTCTTCGAAATAATTTTTATATTTCAAACTGTAATTATCTAGAAACACATTAGCTAAATACTTTGAATACTGAGTTGTATAGCCGTTACTTTTATTATTAGGGTCACAATAAAGCACTTTGTTTTTGAAGAATATTGCATCTAAAAGCGAGCTAGAGTGGTCAGCAATAATGAAATCATAGTCATTATTTTGTAATATGGAATATAATTGTCCTGTTATCTTGGTAACAGCTTCTATGTTTGGATATTTTAAAAGACCATTTCTATCTTTTTCTACTCCCTGCTTTCCATGTTCTTTTACAAACACTTCAAACTTTAACTCTTGAAGTTTCTTTATCAAAACATTTACATAAAGTATGTTTTTAGCGTCCAGAGCAGTAGGAAGTATTAGTATTTTGTTGGTTCTAGTACTCTTATATTTATAGTTATCTCTATTAAAGTTGTTGTAAATTGAATTACCGAAGTTGAAAACTTCTACCTTTTTTAAGGAATTAAATTTGCTAAACTCAGTTGTAAAATAGGGTCCCCAAGTTAAAAAAATGTCACACTTTGTATATTTATGAGGGACATCAGTCACAGTACCCCCGACATAGACTCCATGTTGTATCACGATAAATTTACTATTATTGCGTTTAGCAGTCCAAACTTTGTATAAACTTTCTCTTTGTGTTTGCCAATTCATGCTTATAATATACTTTGGCTGAATACAGGATAAAATAAAATACATTATTTTATGTTTTTTTTTATCTGAAGTTTTAAAAGGAATGTATCTCCAAATTAAACCTATATCAAAGAAATAATAGTTTTTTTTATTAGAAGAATTTTTAGCTAAAGGTTCAATTTGTCTGTGCTTATCACAAAGAATAATTTCTTTACCTGTAATAAATTTAATTATGGAATTGATCAATTTAGATTTTAATTAAATGAGGGACTACTTTTTATTACATAATAAATTTATCTTTCTATGTATTCTAAAACTTAAAGATGGATTTATATATTGTAAAACTTTTTCTCTTAAGGTTTTATTTGAGTTTAAAACTTTTTGAAAAGACCAACTGCGCGATGCCAATAATATTTTTTCCCTATTTTCACATTCTGCGAATGTTAAAATATAATCATCAAAAGCAGCGATTTGTTGAATTCTAGAGGCTGTACTACTGTAATGATTGCCTTTCGAATCATTTATTCCGCTCTCACAAGCTTGACCTTCCATTGCTATTGGTTTCGCATACCAGTAGCAATTATCATAAAATAGCATTAAAGCAATACTCAATGACACTAAAGGATAAGTTAAAGTTGCATTACAAGATTGATTAATTCTGTCTTCAATAACACTAATAAACTCTCTTCCCTTTATGACATTAAAAATTACACCTGGTGCATGTCCACAACAAAGTCTATGTTCTTCTGGTATTACTTTTCTTGTTGAATTTATACCTCTACCATACTTACCTGATTTATACAACCACTGAGGACTTAATAAATCAGGATTTTTTTTCTCCAAAAAATCAAAAATTTCTATTAAATTATCTTTTATAAGTAGATCATCGTCAGCCATTAAAATCAAGTATTTAGTATTACATTCTTTTAGAAGTTTTAAGAATGTCCGTGGGAAACCTAAATTTAATTGATTGATTATAAAATTAATTTTTAAGTCTTTAAATGACTCAATAACTTCTTTATTCTTTAGATTGTATTCTTTAGTACCACTATCGTCAATAATTATTATATCAAAATCAATTTTTAAACCGGATAAGCTACTAATATTTTCTAATAGATTCACTAATGCTTCGGAACGCCTATATGTGGGGATTCCAATTGTAATTTTATACATGACTTAGTTTTTAATATATTTATAATTTTGCAAAAGCTACAAATCTTGTAAGTCTACCATTCTCTTGAACAATGAAGAAGTTTCCATCAGCGATTGGTAGGAACCTATTTGTTGTATTTCTCCTTTATTCATTACGATAATCCTGTCGGCATTGCGAATAGTAGATAAACGATGCGCCACCATGAATATAGTATATTTTCCTTTTAAGGCATCTATACTTTCTTGAATGGCTCTTTCAGTTTCACTGTCTAAAGCAGAAGTTGCTTCATCCATTATCAGTATGTTAATGTCTTTATACAATTCTCGGGCAATCGAAATCCGTTGTTTTTGACCGCCGCTTAAGTTAACGCCATCATTTCCTAAAATCGTTTCTGCCCCCATCGTTTGTTCGGCTACAAAATCAGCGATTGCCGCCTTTTGCAATGCTTCTTCAAAACGTTTGAACGTCGTCTTATTTTGTTCTGACCAAAGAGTGACATTATTAAAAATTGTATCATTAAAGATAACGGGATCTTGCGTAATGTATCCAATTTTTGTTTGATACGTTTTGATGTCTATATCATTGCGATCAATACCATCAATAAATACATTTCCTTTGTCTGCAGGAATAAGACCAGCTAAAATATTTACTACTGTTGTTTTACCACTGCCGCTTTCTCCAACAAAAGCTACCGTTTCATTTTTATCAATTTTTAAATTAATATTTTTTAGTATGTCAACCTTATCATAAGCCAAGAAAACATTTTTTAGTTCTATCGAACTGTTTACGGTCTTGATAATTTCTTTACCATTTTGCTCTTTTTCTAAATTTATTTCTTTTTGGAAGTCCATTAAATTATCCAATGAACCGGAAAGTTCCAAAAAACGATTGTAGGAGTTTTGCAAATTCATTAAGGAAGATAAAGCCCTATAAAAAAACAATAAACTGATTAATATTGGTCCTAATGTAGCATTTAGTAACCTAGTCTGAATCAAAATTACACTTGCAACAACTACAATTAATATAGGTTCACGAGCAGACTCTAAAATGGCACCTAATTTTCCGATTCGGAAACGACTCTGCTCGATAGCATCAATGCTTTTTCGAAGTCGATTAGCATAAATGTCTAAAATAGCAGTAGCTTTTAAATACTTATAGTTGCTTACATACTGGATTATTTGCCCTTGGTATGTATGAGAATCGGTAGAAAAATCTTTAGAAGCCCCTTTTGTTTTTTTATAAATAGACTTGTATAAAAAATTAGATAAACCACCTCCAATAGTGACAAGTAGTGCAAACCGTATGTCTACAAAAAAAGCAAAACTGACATAAACCAATACCATAATTGATTGTTGCAATGTATTGGCATAATTGTAAAAGGCGGCAGAAGCTCTTTCAATTTCTACAGACATAGTGTTTTGAATCCGACCAACATCTGAGGTAACAAAATATTTGAATTTTATTTTATTGAAAGCGGAAAGCAAATTGTTTCGTAATTTGTCGATGAAAAATCTGCGTAAAAGAGCATTATAGACACCAGCGATATATTTAACAATTCCCTTAATTATAAAGAAAAACACCATCATTGATAATACTGTAGCAAGGTTCAAAGAAAGCCCCATACTTTTTATCCCGTCTACTAAAAAGCTTAAGTTCCCTAAAGAGGATCCGTTAGATTGTGCAGTATTATTTACCATTTCTAGTAACGGCATGAACATCGCTAGTCCAAAACCATCTAGAACACCAACTACTACACCTAGTATTATCATTAGAAGCAAGCGATAACGCAGTTGCTTAAAAAAATAGGCTAGGTTTTCAAAATACTTAGTGAGAAGTTGTTTTATCAAATTCATTTGTAGCTTTTAATTTAAAACTTTTAAAATAACAGTTGAGTAAAAAAATATTTATTTGGCAATCATTTGCAATTCAAAACGGTCTCCCTTTTCCATATCTGTACTTGCCTGCTTACCTAATATTTCAGGTAAATATCGTGGATGTAATCCAAAACCAGGTCGGATAGAACGCACATTTTCTTCGGTAAATAGCTCGCCTTTTTTTATGTCATTTACTACATACAAGGATCTTGAAAAATCTTTTCCTTTAGCTTGTTTATCTGTCAAGGTGTAATCAACTTTACCAATAGCCAATTCTGCTTCTCGTACTGCTTTTACCATTGCTGTAAATTCTTCTTCGTTCATTGAAAACGATGCATCAGGTCCTCCAATAGCACGATCTAAGATAAAATGCTTTTCAATAATTTTTGCACCAAAGCAGGTTGCCACCACAGGTACTGTACTTCCAATAGTATGATCTGATAAACCTGAAATGACTTTAAATCGTTCTGCTAAATCTTTTACCATACACATATTTGCTTCTTCAATAGGGGCAGGGTAGCTTGAGGTACACTTTAATAAAGCAATATCATTATTACCCACTCTTCTACAAGCATCTAATGCTAATTCAATATCTTCAATAGTGGCTATTCCTGTTGAAAGAATGATAGGTTTCCCCTTGGAAGCTACATATTCAATTAATGGTATATCGGTAATTTCAAAAGAAGCGATTTTATAAGCTGGGGTATTTAAGGACTCCAGTAAATCTACTGCCGTTTTATCAAATGGAGAAGAAAAGCAAACTAAACCTTCTGCGTTGGCAGCATCAAATAATTGTTTGTGCCATTCCCATGGTGTATAGGCTTCCTGATACAATTTATGTAAATTTTGTCCTTCCCAAATGGTTCCTTTTATCTTAAAATCTTCTTTATCAGAATCTAAAGTAATAGTGTCCGCGGTATAGGTTTGTAGTTTTATACAATCAGCACCAGCACGTTTTGCTGCTTTAATAGTTTCCAGAGCTACTTCGATACTGCCATTATGATTTGCAGAAAGTTCTGCAATGATAAAAACTTTAGAGCTATTATTTATTTCGTATGTACCTATTTTCATTATTTATATTTTTTTTCGTAAGTAATGTATGCGTCTATCTCACTCACTTGTTGAAACTCTAATGATTTAAAGGTTTTTAACGACGGAATGTTTTCAATACTGACAACACCAATTATTTTATATAATTCTTTTAATTTAAGTACTTCCTCAATCCCTTTTTCTAAAATTATTTTGCCATATCCTTTACCATGAAATTGAGGGTCTAACAAGAAACTCAGCAATGCTTCTTTAATATTGTTTATATCAAAACGGATAGAACCAATTGGAGTGTTATTTACTTCAGCAATAAAATAGATACAATCTGCTGCTGTTATTTTATTTGAAAACCAGTTTTTGTGATCTTCAAAATAAATTTCTTCTTTTTGAATTGCATATTGGCGTACGATCTTATTCGATGCCCAATCATATGTAATGTTTTCATCTTCCAGAGAAGCTAGCCGTAGGGTAAGAGAATGATTTATTTTTGAATGAATTAATACGTCAATATAGTTTTCATTAAACAGACAATGTTCCTTTAAGCGTGCTTCTTCTGTATACCCTGATTTCGATAGGATGCTATACAATTTGGGTCTTAAATCAAAAGCATAGGTAAATATTTTATGTAATTTCAAATCGCTAAAGGCTACCTTTTCAACTAAGTTTAAGTATTCACTCCAAATTTCATCAAATCGATTTTGCTCTAAATTTGTTTGCATGATAAATGAAATCTCCGCATTTTTATCTATCCAATTAATGTGCACTAATCCTCCATAACCAATACATTCTCCATTTTCTAAAATAGAAAACAAGATCTGATTTGGTTGGTCTTGCTCAAATAATTTTGAAACTATATTCTTAAAATAGCTTTCTTGATTTTCTAAGGTAAGAGGTTGGTTTTGTCGAAGATGATAAATTTGTTCGTTGCGCCAATGCATGATTGTTATCCTATCCTCAAAGCGAATAGGAATAAGTGAAAAAATGCCTTTTGAAAATATTTTTTTTTCTAAAACTTTATATCTTTTAGGAAACTCCATACAGTAATTTATATTTTAATTCCGCTAATTTCCAGTCAATTTCATTATCAATATCTTGCACTTCAATTTCAGATAACACTACACACCCTGTATTTTCTGATAAAACACTTTTATTTTTAAACAAGCTTTTGAGGTTGAAAAAATAGAATTGTCCTGCATCGTGAAAACTTTCATTTAAATCTTGAGAACGGGAAAGTTCAAATTCTGGTTGAATAAATGATACGCTATCTGCTTCGTTTTTTTTTAATGCTCTTTGTATAGGAAATCCGTATTGTACTATGGGTAAGACGGTTTCGAATTTATCTAATTTTCTAGCTGCTTCAACTAATTTTTTTGTTGAAATGAAAGGAGCACATGGATAAATACAACAGGCTTGGTCAAAAGATTGTCCTCTTTTTTTATAGCTCTCTATTACCTCCTCTATTACTTCATAAGTAGTAGCGAAATCATTTGCATTTTTATTACTACGCATAAATGGAACTTTTGCTCCATATTGTAGCGCTATTTCGGCTATTTCCGCATCATCTGTTGACACCATTACTTCATCAAAGATACCGGAATCAATAGCAGCTTCAATTGAATACGCAATAATAGGTTTACCTAAGAAAATTTTAATGTTTTTTCGAAAAATACGTTTACTGCCACCTCGTGCAGGAATGATACAAATATTAGTCATAAAATTCATGTATGGATGTAATTACAAATTGTTGTTCTTCGGCTGTTAATGTGGGATACATTGGCAAACTAATACAATTTTTATAATATTTTTCTGCTTGAGACATATCTCCTTCTCTCCACCCAAATTGTCTGTAATAGGGCATTAAATGGCAAGGGATATAATGGATTTGAGCGAAAATGTTTTTAGTTCGTAAATAATTGTACAAACCCAAACGGTCTTCGACTTCAAGAATATATAAGTGATAAGCGTGTCCTTCAATTACTCCAGATTGCCCTTTGACAAAAGACTGATTTTTAAAAGCCTCTAAATAGGTTGCCGCAATATCTCGTCTTCTTGCAAGTCCTTGATCAGCTCTGCTTAATTGACTTAAGCCTAATGCTGCTTGAAAATCTGTTAGGCGGTAGTTAAACCCTAAATGTTGCATTTCCATATACCATAATGGGTATTGTGTATCACCTCCCGCAAATTCTATAGAATTTGTAAATGCATCTTCAGATTTTACGATGCCGTGTGTCCTAAGTTGTAATAACTTATGGTATAAAGCTTCGTCATTCGTGGTTACCATACCACCTTCACCCGATGCTATGTGTTTTACAGGGTGAAAGGAGAAAATAGCTAAATCAGCAAAGTTTCCATTCCCGCAATTTTGCTCTTTCCCTTTTGAGTCTACAAAAAAACCTCCTGGCGAATGACAAGAATCTTCAATAATCCAAAGATTATACTCATCAGCCAATGCTCTAAATTTTTCTAAATCAACCGCTCTTCCTGCAAAATCTACTGGAATAATCCCATTATAAGTTCCCTTTGGAGATGCTTTGAGCAGTTTTTCAACTGCATTATAGTCTATTAAATACGTTTCAGGGTCAATATCTGCAAAAACAACTTCTCCATCACAATATCTTACGCAATTTGCAGAAGCGGCAAAAGTGATGGGTGTGGTAATTACTTTTTGTTCTTTTTTTACGTCTAATGCTAATGTACATAGATGTAAAGCTGCCGTTCCGTTTGCAACTGCCACAGCATATTTTGAACCAATATAATTTGCAAATGCTTTTTCAAATTCTAAGATTTTTGGACCTTGAGTTAAATAATCCGACTTTAAGGTCTCAATTACCGCATCAATATCTTCTGTGGTAATATTTTGTCGTCCGTAGGGAATATTTTTCATTGTTTAAGCTATAAAATTTGCATCTACATGTTCTGTGATTAAAGCTCTTAAGGAATCAATCGTTTCCCATTCAGTATTAGTACCAGAGTTGTATGCAAATCCGTGAGGGACGATGTCTGCAGAAAATTCTTTTACAAACTCTTCCAATTTCCATTTAGGATGTGAAGGAAGAATAGTGAAATATTTCCCTAAATCATAGGTGTAAAATGAGTCTGATGGAGTAATCATTTCTTCATGTACCTTTTCTCCTGGTCTGATACCAATTACCTTATGTACACAGTCAGGACCAATGGCCTCTGCAACATCCATAATTTTATAAGAGGGGATTTTCGGAACAAAAATTTCACCACCCCACGCATGTTCAAGTGCATGCATAACCATATCAACTCCTCCCTCAAGAGATATATTAAAGCGAGTCATCTCTGGATCAGTGATCGGTAATATGCCTTCTTTTTTCTTATTGATAAAAAATGGAATCACTGACCCATTAGAACCCATTACATTTCCGTATCTTACAACTGAGAATCGAATAGGATTCCAACCCGTAATGTTATTAGCTGCAACAAATAGTTTATCAGAGGCTAATTTAGTAGCTCCATACAAATTAATAGGTGCACATGCTTTATCGGTAGAAAGTGCTACTACACGTTCTACACTTGTTTGTAAACAAGCGTCAATAACATTCTGTGCACCATGAATATTAGTCTTAACGCATTCGTCAGGATTGTATTCTGCAATAGGAACATGCTTCATAGCAGCGGCATGTATTATATAATCAATATTTTTAAAAGCTCGTATTAAACGTTCTTTATCACGTACATCTCCAATTAAAAAACGAATTTGGGTGTATTTATGAGAAGGAAAATCTTGAGCCATTTGATATTGTTTTTGCTCATCTCGGGAATAAATAACTAATTTTCGTACATTAGGATAATTTTTTAGGATATGAGCTGTTAAAGCTTTACCTAAAGAACCTGTTCCTCCGGTAATTAAAATTGATTTATTGTTTAACATAAATATTTGATTATGATTTATTTTTATATTATTAATGTGCTAGTTTTCCAGATTTTTTCTGAACTATAGATTATTAATTTATTATACGGATGAATTCTATAGTGTATTTTTAAATTAATAATAGCTAGTTATTCAAAGAAGGTATTAACTAAACATCATGAACCTACTGCCTGATATACAAATCCAATTCGTTCCAATTCATTCTTGTCTAATAAATTTCTTCCATCGAAAATGAAAGCTGGTTTTTGCATATGATTGTATATTTTTTCCCAATCATATGTTTTGAATTCTTCCCATTCTGTTAAAATTGCAATTGCATGAGTTTCATTACAAGCTTCATATGGATTATCTACAACGGTTACTCCTTCTATATTTTCTCCATGAGGTCTTGTTGCTAAATGATTTAAATCAGTATATATTTGATGTTCTTTAACTTTTGGGTCAAAAACAACTAAATTGGCCTGCTCCGCTAGTAAATTATCTGCTACATATATAGCTGCTGATTCTCTAGTATCATTGGTATCTTTCTTGAAAGCCCATCCGAGTATAGCTATTTTTTTACCTGATACAGTATTATATAATTTTTTAACTATATTTTTTGCAAAGCGAGCTGTTTGATGGTCATTCATAATAATTACTTGTTCCCAGTAATCAGCCACTTCATTTAACCCATATGATTTTGCAATATATACCAAGTTTAGTATGTCTTTTTTAAAACAGGAACCTCCGAAACCTACAGAAGATTTTAAAAATTCAGATCCTATTCTGTTGTCCATGCCAATGGCTTTAGCTATTTCACTTATTTCAGCTCCTGTTTTTTCACATAGCTCAGACATGGAATTTATGGATGAAACTCTTTGCGCTAAAAAAGCATTTGCCGTAAGCTTCGATAATTCAGACGACCAAATATTAGTTGTTAAAATTTGATTTTTTGGAACCCAATTTGAATAAATATCAACTAATTTCTGAACTGCTTTTTGACCTTCTGCATCGGTATCCCCTCCAATTAAAACTCGATCAGGATTCAACAAATCAGCTACAGCGGTTCCTTCTGCCAAAAATTCAGGATTAGAAAGAATCTGAAACTTTACGCCATTTCCTGTATGTTCAAGGATATTTTTGATTGCACTGGCAGTTCTAACTGGTAATGTTGATTTTTCAACAACTATCTTATCTGATTTAGCAATTTTAGCAATTTGCCTAGCGCACAATTCAATGTATTTTAAATCAGCGGCCATTCCTTTTCCAACACCGTAGGTTTTAGTAGGTGTATTTACAGAAATGAAAATCATATCTGCTTCATCAATCGCACTATCAACATCAGTAGAAAAAAATAAATTTCGTCCTCTTGATTCAGCAACAATTGCACTTAAACCAGGTTCATATATTGGAATATTATCTACATTTGGATCATTCCAATCTGCAATTCTTTTTTCATTTAAATCAACAACAGTAACTTTTATATGAGGGCATTTTTGTGCAATAATAGCCATAGTTGGACCACCTACATAACCTGCTCCTATACAGCAAATATTTTTTATCATGAAATTATTTTTTTGAATTTTTCCAATACCATGCTACAACTTTTTCAAGTCCTTGCTCCATAGAAAACTTTGGTTTATACTTTAATAGTTCTTTTGCTTTATCAATACTAGCCAAAGAATGACGAATATCACCAGCTCTGTTAGGACCATGAATTATTTCAACTGTTGCTATTTTTGGATCATAAGTTGATAAGCAACTTTTGAGCATGATAATTAACTCATTTAGCGTGTTACATTCACCGTAAGCAGTATTATAGATTGTATTTATACTATTTGGATTATTTGTAAGCATTGCCAATTCATTCATTTGAATAACATTATCTATATATGTAAAATCTCTTGTGTTGTTGCCATCACCATTTATTATAAGACTTTGATAATTTATCAAGTTTTTAACAAATATTGGAATTACGGCAGCATAGGCTCCATTAGGATCTTGTCCTCTTCCAAAGACGTTAAAATAACGCAATCCTATCGTTTGTAGTCCATACGAGTTACTGAAAATTTCAGCATACATCTCATTGACGTACTTAGTTATAGCGTAAGGAGACTTGATTGAAGGTTTTAAACGGCTTCGCCGCTATGAGTCACATAATGTGTTCATAAAGTTTTTTTTGAAAAAGTTTTTTTTAATATTCTAAAGTCAATAAAAATCCTAGTTGCTCTAAAGCAACTCTCACGTATTTTTTATTAGCATTTATAATTATTCCTTCTTTCTCTTTAAATGGTCCAGATGGAATAACCAATCGTTATTCTTCACCTAATTTGTCAATGCTTACTGCTAAATAGGGCAGGGATAGCGATTCTTTTAATTCATAAATTTCTTTATCTGTTGCTATCGCTGGCTGATCTAACCAAAATAAGTACCGGACTACGCCAGGGATTTCGAAAACATTTGATCGTTCCTAACTATTTAGCCTTATAAATACATAAGACTTTAACAAGGGTACTTTAATTTTCTTTTTGCGATGTGACCACTGCCGCATTTCCTCTTTATAAGGGCAATAAAATTCTAATTCGATTTTTTGTAATCTTTCGGCAATCTTTAATTCTTGTTGTGGTTTTGTACATAATATGTACTATTTTTTATTGTTAATTTTCATTTAGTAAGGACTAGGCCAATTTTGTTTATTAGATTTTAGCATCAGCTACAAATTGCTATATTTAACATTTGTTAAGGTCTGTAGGTAATCTTGATCTGCTTTTGTATTCTCTGCTATTATATTTTTATTGAGAATTATTCGCTGGAGTAGCACAATCATTTCATTTCTAAGCCTCGCATAAATTGGGTTTTTTTCCCTACCTGAATAGGTGGTTAATTCATTCTCACATATTAAAAGTAATTTGTAATCTGAAACTACTTGTTGATGTGCGGCGAAGTGGTCTTTCGATAATAGGTTCACATCATTCATTTCTATCACTTTTTTGTTAGGGAACTTGAGTGTGCAAAAGTGAGTAATGTTTGGAGTGTAATAAGACGAAATGTAGTAAGTGGATGGAAAATTGTAATAGGTGTAAATGTGATAGCGTACAAGTATTTTAAGGGATAAAAATTTATGATTTTATGGAATAAACTTTAAGAGATAAAATTTATTTTTTGAAGAGTCTTCAAAAAATGTTAGTAGTATCACTATTGCATGTAAGTTGTTCATGATGTATTAATGGCGTTGTTTTTCTAATGTTCGTTTTTTGGAATAAAAGAATAAAAAAGTATAAAGTAAATACCTGCTCTTATATTATGTAGTTTTTTTAGCTAAAAGAGACTATCTAACATCAAATTCTCCTTTTAGTTTTTTATATTTTCTCTGATAAAAGATTTTAAAATGAAGAATTCAATTTTGACAGTATAGATAGTCAAATCATTTGAAGCAGATAAGATTTTTTTCTTTGTTAATCGAATATGTAATTAATTAATTAATTGAGAATACTTTAAATTATTACTCAGTTATTTTAACTTATAAGTACTAAAAGATCACTTAACGTTTTTTAAAAATAGATTTGCTGCAGGATAAAAAATTATAGAAAGATTTTTTTTATTACAAGTTTCCGAAATACTTAGAAAAACACATATTACATATTCTTTGCACTTGTTCGTTTTTACTGAAGATGTATTCTGAAAATAAAAGCTTTTAAGAATTTGAGATAATCAAACACTAAAATTATGATAAACCTGCTTTATTTTAGAATCGGACCACATCTTAGGGAGCAAATAGAAAATTTTGCAGTAAGTTCTTCTAGTGAAAAAATAAATTTTCAGACAACAGATGACGTTGATGAATTTAAGACTTTGTATGAGAAGAACTTTTTTGATATTATTATTATCGATCCGAGTCAGAATAAGGATGAAATTATTGAGTTGTTAAAAAAAACAGCGTTAACAAATTCTAAGTTAATTATTTTTTCATCTACTAAAATTGATGCTTTTGAATTCATCAACTTTAATGTTTTTGGCTTTTTACCATATCCTCTTGACGCGGTGCTAGTACTAACAATTATAAATAGATGCATAAACAAGATTGCGGGAGAGAATGAGGTTCATCAAGTACAACTGGCTGAAAAGAAATTTCAAAAATTTGTTTCAATAAATTCGGTACAAAAAATAGAATTAATCAAAATAGATGACATTAGTCATTTTGAAGCAGATGGCAGATATACTATTGTATATCTAAACAATGGTATGAGTAAAATGGCTAGTAAAAATCTTGGTGAGTTTCAAAAATTATTAAATCCGGATGTTTTTTGCCGAATCCATCACAAATTTATTATTAATATGAATAACCTCCTTACTATTTTGAAATCGGATGGATATTATTGTGAAATGACGAACAACAAAAATATTCCAGTTTCGAAAAGAAAACTTGAAAATTTGAACTCTATTTTGAACTTAGGAAAAACCCTTAGTTAAAGATAGATTGATTTTATGATTCTCTTATTTATTAGAATATATTAATATGAAATCAACAATTCCATAGCATTTATGTAATTACAGGTAGTGTAAATTATTATTAAATGGTTATCAGGACCACTTATTAATAATTAAAGTTCACTTATTACTAATCAAAATCAAACATTGTTGTAGGAGAGTACTTTTACAACTTAAATTAAACTAAAGTGGAAGATACGATACCAAAATTTTTTATAACCTCATTTTTTTCATCAGATAACATGTACTTGTTTTTTTTTATTATTGCTTGGGCAATTAGTTATGTTAGTTTTCCGGTAATTATCAATATTTCTAAAGTAAAGGGGCTAACTGCAATACCATCAGACAGAAGTTCACATACTGTACAAACACCTAATCTTGGAGGAGTAGGTATTTTTATAGGATTTATATTAGCTTTTACATGTTTTGGTTCCATATTTGATATTGGTTCCAATTATAATTTGATAGGTTCTCTTGTTGTTCTATTTTTCTTGGGGTTAAAAGATGATATATTAGTTTTATCAGCAAAAACAAAATTTATAGTTCAGTTTGGCATAGGCTTATTAATTACTTTGAACTCTAGTATTTCAATTAATAGCCTTTTTGGCCTTTTTGGCATCTACAAAATAGGAATTATTCCTGCTATTGCGCTAACAACATTTGTATATGTACTCATTATTAATTCATATAATCTTATTGATGGAATTGATGGGTTGGCAGGAACAATTGCTATTTGTTTTCTAAGTGTTAGCAGCATTTTATTTTATAATTCCCATTCAATCACACTGCTCATCATTTCTATAACTTTAATGGGGTCGATATTAGCTTTTTTGCAATACAATTTTTCTAGGAGAAAGAAAATTTTTATGGGCGATACTGGTTCTATGATTGTTGGTTTTTTAATATCTTTTTTGGTAATTAATATTCTTAATTTAAAGGAAATAAATTTCGGACTTTTTTCATATACGACCAGTCCAACTTTATTAATAGCTTTATTATTCTATCCACTGGTAGATACGGCTAGGATATTTTTTGTCAGGCTTGTAATTTTGAAGAAAAGTCCATTTAATGCTGATAAAAATCATATTCATCATAGGCTATTAGCTTTGGGGTTTAACCATTGTCAAATATCTATTTTTGTAGGGCTATTTACTTTTGTATTGGCTTTTATCAGTTTACTAATGATAAATGAAACTATCTATTTTCAATTGTTTAGTATCATACTTATAGGCATGTTGCTCTTTTCTTTACCTCTTATTCTTGAAAAAATGAGATCGATGACTTTTAATTTTTTAGGGGATGCTATTTTACCATTTGTAATAGTATTGTCTATTGGTCTAATGCAGTCTTGTGCTACAAAAAAAGATATTCTATATTTAAATGACAATAATAGTAATGCTATTAGTGACATTAAACTAAATAATCAAAAAATTGAATCTAATGATATTTTATCAATTAAAATTTATTCATTAGACCCGGAGTCTTCCAAAATATATAATATTGATTTACTTGAAAGTAGTACAAGTGCAAATAGTATTGAGATCATCAAACTTAAAAGTTATTTGGTATCGGATCAAGGAGATATCACAATGCCAGTGTTAGGGACTTTAATGGTAAACAATAAAAGTACTTTAGAGTTAGAAGCATATCTAAAAAATAAATTGATAGGCGAAGGGCATTTAAAAGAACCTATTGTTAAGGTTCGAATTTTAAACTCAAAAATTACAATTTTAGGAGAAGTTAGATCACCAGGAATGTATACTTTTTATGAAAAGAATTTGACCATCTTTCAAGCGCTTGGTTTGGCTGGAGATCTGACAATTAATGGCAAAAGAAAAGATGTTTTGTTAATACGAAATGAAAATGACACTAAAACCATTTACCATATAGATTTAACTTCTAAAAATTGGATGGATACTCAATTATATTACATAAAAAAAAACGATGTAATAATAGTAAACCCGAATGAGTCCAAAATAAAATCCTCAGGTATAATCGGAAATACTGGAACCTTTGTCTCTGTTATATCCTTTCTACTCACTGCATTGTTACTAATAAAAAAATAATACCATTGGATAATACATTTGAAGAACAATTCGACCTTAAGAAGGAAATATTTAGCTATTTATCCTACTGGAAATATTTTTTACTCAGTGCAATATTTACGCTATTTGTAGCCTATTTTTATCTACATTATACAAGCCCTGTGTACGCTATTGAATCCAAAATCAAGATTCTTGAAGAAAGTAACAAAGGATTGAAACTACCCTCAGAGCTTTTGGGGATGATGGCGAGTAGGAGTGGGATTAACCTCGATAATGAAATTGAAACGATGAAATCGAGACGGTTATTTGCACCTGTTGTGTCGCAGCTAAACCTTATGACTTCCTATTCTACTACTGGTCGATTTAGAGATACTCAACTTTGGAATTCACCGATAAGTGTAGTTGCACTAGTGGCAGATGATGTCTTATTTAGTTCAATCAATTTATCTATTACATTAAAAAAAGACGGTTATTCAATAAAGCAGGAAAATAAGAGAGATTTTTACGTAAAGGGTACCCACGTTAAAACTAAAATTAATAATGTTGAAATTAGTATCGAACCAAATTTAAATTCCAAGGCGACATTAGATAGCAGAGAGATAAAGGTAAAAATAGTTACATTTAGATCGGCTTTAGAATCATTAATTGGAAAGATTGCCATTGGTAACGTAGGGAAAGATAGCGATATACTCTCTATAAAAGTACAGGATGTCAATACAGATCGAGGTATAGCTATAATAGATAAAATAGTAGAGGTATTTAATCAAGATGGAATAAATGACCGCAGATTAGTAAATAAAAAAACTGTAGAATTTATCGATGATCGTTTTAAAAATTTAAAATTTGAACTGGATAGTATAGAAAGTCATAAAAGAGATTTTAAAAAAGCTAACGATATCAGTTATATTGAGGCTGATGCAGCAATTGATATTTCTAGAAAGTCAAAGTCTGACGAGAATTTATTTAGAATAGAAACGCAGATACAGCTATCTAAAATATTAAAAGATGCGCTAAATAGTGCAAAATATTCTGTTTTACCAGCAAATATAGGTCTTGATAATGAAATAATTAATAGCATAGTAAATGAATATAACACATTAGTTATACAAAGAGAAAGATTGATAAAAACTGCTGGTAATGATAATCCAGTTTTGAATGGATTGGATGCACAAATTATTGTGTTAAAAAATAGTATAAATGAATCTGTGGTTACCTACAACAAACAACTAAAAGTTAGTTTATCACAACAGCAATTTGATTTTTCAAAATCTTCGGAGATAGTTTTTCAAATTCCATCGAATGAGAAAACACTTAGGAGTATTGATAGACAACAACAAATCAAAGAAAATTTATATTTGTTATTACTTCAGAAAAGAGAAGAATCTGCAATAGCTTATGCTGTAACAGCTCCTTCGATTAAAATTATTGAATATGCTAATGCAAGTCTAGGACCTATTGCACCTAAAAGAAATATAACGCTATTGGTGGCATTATTTCTAGGTTTAGGCCTCCCATTTGGTATTATTTTTATTTATAATTTACTAGATACTAAAGTTAAGGATGCCAAAGATTTGTTTTTTAGAAAATCTCAGATTCCAGTTGTTGCAGAGATTCCATTTTTTAAAGATTTTAAATTATTTAAAGATAAAAATGACCGTTCTGTTCACGCCGAAAGTTTTAGAATTTTATCTTCTAATGTTAATTTTTCACTACCGTCAAAAGATAATAATGTGGGGCAAGTGATTTTGGTAACTTCTTCTATCATGAGCGAAGGCAAAACATTTATCGCAACAAATTTAAGTCTTGCTTTTGCGAGTTATAATAAAAAAGTATTACTTGTAGGAGCAGATCTGCGTAAACCTAAGCTCCATATTTCTTTGGATATGGCTAATGTAGATAAAGGTTTGTCGACTTACTTGCATAATAAAAATGTGTCATGGAAAGAGGTGGTAGTAGATAGAAACCCTTATAATGAAAACTTGGATGTCATTTTTTCAGGAAGTATTCCACCAAATCCTTCGAATATTATTTCAAATGGTAGGTTTGAAGAATTTATAAATGAGGCCAAAAAAGAGTACGATTATATTATAGTAGATACTGCTCCAACCATATATGTAAATGATACTTTTTTGATTACAGGTAGTGCAGACTTAACTTTGTATGTAACTATGCAAAACTATACAGAAAAACAGTTAATTGCCTATGCAGCTACTTTAAGTGAGAGTGCTAAAATTAAAAATATGGTTTTTATACTCAATGGAATTCAAGAAAAAGGCGGGTACAGCTATAATTATGGATATGGATATGGTTATAATAATGAAATCGAGAGTAGTAGAAATTTCTTCAAAAATCCATTTTTATTTATTAAATCCTATTTACATAATAATAGATCTTAATAAAAGGCTGCAGAGCACTATATATTTCTCTTATAGTATATTAAGTAGTTATTTATCGAAAATAATGTAGCGAAAATAATTATAAATTCACTTATTACTCCAGTGCAACACTTATTACAAGGGTCAAAATTGAACATCCTATTATCGTAATTTTACTAGAGCTTGCTTGGTTATTGAAGTATTTTAAATGTTCTTATAACTATTATAATATAAATAAAATACCGTAAAAAAGTTTTTTTAGTAATTATATTAATTACCATATTTTATAAATTGTCAATTTTTTTAAATTTTAAATGGAATGAAAATACTTTACACTTTACTTTTTACTTTATTGCTGTGTAGTTCAAACATCATGTTAGCAGCTACTTATACAAGTTCTGCTTCTGGAAATTGGAATAGTTCTTCCACTTGGTCGCCAAGTGGTGTGCCAACCACGGGGGACATTGTTAATATTGGTAATCACACCGTTACCGTCACAGCTAATGCTGCTTGTTCCTCTATTAATTCATTGTCTGGTACTGCACTAGCTCAATTAGTTATAAATAAAGGTTTCTCATTAATAGTAAGTGGTAATTTTTCAGTTAGGCCTAGTAATATAGTTAACAATAATACTTATATCTCTGGAGGAGGTAGTCTTCAAGTTTTAAATGTTATAATAGGACTTGATGAGATGGATAATTCTTACCCTACTAGCACCAAGTTAACTACGCTATATGTGGATAATGTTACCTTATTTAAAATTACAGGAAATATTGTTTCTACGACTCCTGTAAAGGGAAGTTTATATAACGAGTCAAGACTTAGACATCGTTCTGGAGTGATCGATCTTGATGGTATTTTATCCATACCAGCCGTTGGTTCAGGACCGACTGCCTTAGGATATAGAACAGATAATGATAATCAAGGTTCACCATTTATAATATTCAGGAATACCAATCCAACAATTCCTACAGATGTTCAGAAGGGGCCTAATTTTACTGGGGGTAGTGTAGAATTTAGATCTACCGCAACTACTAATTATACACTTCCGAGTTTAGCTTACAAAGATTTAATTCTAAATTCAAACAGAACTTTTATATCTGGGGGGTCAAGTACTTCAATTGTAAGCGGAGGAAGTATGAATTTGAAATTAGGAGTCTTTTCTTCGTCAGCAGCAAATCAGATGAGACTGAACGATGGTGCTACTATTTATAGGTCAGTTGGTACTTTTGCATCTGGTACTAATTCCCGATTAAGATTGGCTACAAAATCAGCTCAATACAACGTTGTTTACGAACAGAATTCTATTCCGACAGTTATAAATGATTTACCTGCATATTATCCAGGAAGTACTTTATTAAATTCTATAAAAACAGTTCAGGTTAATTCAACTAATGGAGTAGTTTTAAATACAAACACTATTGTTGTAGAAAATTTAATTATTAATGTTAATTGTACGATAAGTGGAACAGGAAGAGTCAGTGTAACAGATGTTCTAGATATTCCAAATGGTTCAACTGTAAATATAGCAGATAATTTTATCTATTTAACATCAAATGAACTCAAAACTGCACGGGTAGCAACGTTATTAAATGGTACAGTATTAAAGGGAAAGGTTATGGTCGAACGATATCTACCAAATAATCAAAGAAGTTGGAGGCTTTTGACTGCACCAGTTAAAGGTAGTACAGGGAATTCAGTTTGGGAAAATTGGCAAAATAATGGAACGTATACAGGATTAGATCACGGTGTAGATCTTTGGGGGCCTGACGGTACGTTAACTGCGGAAGATACTGGATCTTCCTTACAAGTAAGTTCTGTTGGAAATGGTTTAACTTATATTAATAATTCAAGTTACAATTTACGAAAATTTGATAATACTCTAGGTACTTGGTCTTATGTAACAAATACTTTGTCCCAACCTTTATTTACAGCTTCTATAAACCAAGGGTTTTTATTATTTGCTTCAAATTCCTTTTTATTATCAAGTAATTTAGAAGGTGTTGCAAATACTGGAAGCACACAAGCTTTACTTAGTGCTTCTGGTACACTCAATATTGGTGATGTATCTTATAATAATATTGGTTCCAACAAATTTTATTTAATAGGTAATCCTTACGCTAGTCCGATTGATTTTAAATCCGTTTTAGATGAACCTGAAAATAATGGTGTTAATAAGATTTGGGTAATCGATCCAACAATTGGATTAGGAAGCTATGTTGCGTGGGATCCTATCGTAGGTTATAGTAACGCGGGTACGGTGTTTAATGGAAGCACAATTTTACAATCAGGACAAGCTTTTTTTGTTAGGGCATCTTCTACAACAACCTCATTAACAATTAAAGAATCACATAAAAGTAGTGCCGTAGCTAATACGACCTTAAATAAGTTTAGTTCGACTAAAATTAATGCATCACCAGCTTTATTTAGAGTAATTTTAGAAAAACAAGTTGATGATATTTATTCCAATAGGGATGGTTGTGTAGCTGCTTTTTATGATGGTGGTAATAATGGTTTAGATATTAATGATGGTAGAAAAATTAGTAATATAGGTGAAAACTTAGCCTTATTTACAAATAATTTTTCATTGTCAATTGAACACAGAGCTTCAATAGTAGATAATGATTTTTTAACAGTCCGTATAACAGATGCTCTAGTAGGAATTAATTACAAGTTGAAGTTATATGGTACTAATTTCACTTACTCTGGGAAGGCCTATTTGAAAGATTTATTTAACGGTTCAAAAACTGAATTACCCTTAGATGGATCAATTTTTGAATATATTTTTCAAGTTACTACTGATGCGAAAAGTGTTGGAAATCGTTTTGAAGTTGTATTTCAGCAGGAGTCATCTTTAAAAACTGCAGACGTAGTTACTACAAATTTCAGTGTATATCCAAATCCTGCCAATAGTCAGGATGCTATTATGGTAAATCTTGAAGAAGGAAAATCATCAGATAGTTATTTATATAAGATATATAATACTGTAGGACAGTTAGTTTGTAACGGTGATTTTTTAATAGATAATGGTGTTGGATCAATAAAACTTGATGGTAAATTAGGTGCTGGACTATATTTTATTGAAATATACAATTTAAAAAATAGTGATCGATCTACTACAAAAATAATTATTAAATAAATATTTAGTTATGAATTTAAAAAAACTCATTTTAATGTATTCTATTTTGTTTTCTACTCTATGTTTTTCTCAAGGTTGGGATCCAGGTCCTGACCCAGGATTTGGTGGTGGATCTGGAGACCCGGCAGAGGATCCGGTACCTTTACCCATTGATGGTATAGAATTTCCTTTATTGATTACAGGTATAATTATAGCGATTGTATTGATTAGAAAAAACCGAGAAGTAGAAATATATTAATAAATGTTCTTGTATTTTTTAGTACAAGAAGACACTACCAGAGAGTATTGCTTTCTATTTTAAAAAAATAATTCAAGCTAAGAATTTTAACTTATAGTTGAAGAACATGAAAAATATTATTACCCTTTTTCTAATAACAATGACCATTATAAACGGATTTTCTCAAGAAGAATTTTCTAAGGATATTATTTTACATAAGGATAGGAAATTTAATGAGAAATCAATAAATTCAGATTTAAATAGCAAAAGTTTCAATACATGGTCATTAAGTGCAAATAGTGGTTATAATATGCCTGCTGGTCCTTTTACAGTAGGATACTATTCTGCTAAATCAAATTATATTACTAGTCCAATGGTCAATCATTTTGATATCAACTTGCGAAAGATGTTTAATACAAAATTTGGCTTAATGTTAGGACTAGGTTATGACCATATTTCTAATACTGGTAAAAGTATGCCATTCAGTAACAATTTGTATAGTTCAAATTTGCAAGCGGTTATAAATGTACATCAAGTGCTAAACTGGGAAGAATTTACACATACTTTTGGATTACAATTACATTTTGGCCCTGGACTGTCTTTTTTGCAAAGTCAAGTAGTTCAGTCTTCAAGTAGTTTTTATAAAGCAAAGGATTTTTCGGTAGATAATATGTATAGTATAGTTACTGGAGCTACGATTTTAGTAAAAGTTTCCGATCATTTAGCTCTTAATATAGATTATACTATTAATAAGAATTTTTCACAGCAGCTAAACTTTGACGGGAAAACTAATGCAGATCTTAGTAATAATGCAACTGGTATAATTTATTCTGCAGGAGCTGGCATAACCTTCTACTTGGGTAAAAAAGACATTCATGCTGATTGGTTTAATGAGAGTAAAAGTGAAAAAACGGACGATTTGTTGGCAAGATTAGACATTCTGGAATCAAAACTTAGGGATGTAAGTAAAAATGTAACTGCTGCTAAATTAGAGCAGTCAAAAGATGTTAAAGTAGATAATTCAAAGATTATTAATAATGCAGTTTCTGGGAATGAAAATGTTACCAATGTACAAGCACGTAATATGATAAATTCGCAATATGTAAATGTATTCTTTGACTTTGACAAAAGTACAGTATCTACAGGTTCAATATCTGTTATTAACTTTTTACTCAAATACCTTAAGGAAAATCCTGAATCAAAATTAGATGTAATTGGATATGCTGATGAATTGGGAGACACTAGTTATAACAAAAAATTATCACAAATTAGAGCTAACAATGTAGCTGACATTATTATAAAATCAGGTATTGATGCTAGTAGGTTAACTATTATTGCAAAGGGAGAAGATGATTCAGTGCCTAAAGAGTCAGAAGTTGCCAGACAATTAGTTAGAAGGGTTATTTTTAAAATTAATTAAGTATGTTTCAAAATTCAACTTGTTATCACTGATTAATTAAATATATAAACTAAATAGTAATCTTAGTGCTATAATAATATCTTATTGTAGATAATTGGTGACATATATAATTGTCACTTAAACACTTGCAAAAATATTTTTGTAAGTGTTTTTTATTTTATAAGTTATTATTTGGCCTGTGCTCACTGTATAAGTAATGGTTAAAATTTAATGTCGTATTTTGTTCCAAAATTAGTAAGGACAAAATTTAATTTTTCTTTGAGGTTTTCGAATGATTTATAAGCATCAAAATCTAACCATTGATATTTTATTCTCCGCCATAGAATTTCAATCAGGTTTAACTCTGGAGAATAAGGTGGCAAAAAGTAAATTAAAACATCTTTTTCTTTCCATTTTTCTATTTTAGCCATAAACTTCTTTGATTTGTGTATGGGAGAATTGTCAAGAATTACAATGGTTTTTTTAATGGTTTGCTCCACAAATCGATTCATAAAACTGATGATTCTATCTGAATTAAAGGTTGTTTCAAGTGTTTCGAAATAGAGTTTATTTTTACGGGTCATTAATCCAACTACATTCTGATATTTACCTTTAGCAGCGGGTAACAAAATTGGATTATCCTTTGTTTGCCAAGCATAAGGCACATTAGGAGAGAGTCCAAAATGACTTTGGTCTCCAAAATATAAATCAATATAACCGCTATCTTCCAAACTCTTTAATGTTTCTATCTGCTCTTGTTTAAATCTAAATTGTTCTTCGTTGCGTTTGCCTTTCAAAGAGAGCCTAGCTCTTTTCCACTTATAGCCCAGTAACTTTTAAAAAATTCTGCAAAGTCTTTTTGCAGATGACAATATTGTGTTGCTCCTCAAAGTAAATTAATACATTTTTTAAATTTCTATTGTGAAGTTCTAATTGCTTGGAAACTTCTTCCGTATAGTCTTTTAAAAGAGTTTTTGCTCCTCTTCCTTCTAATATAGCAAGAGAATCAACCCCAATACTAGCCCAACTATCAAACCAACGTTCAATCGTTCTGCGACTGACTTTAAAAATAGAAGCCAAGTCATTAATCTTGTGTCTTTGATGTGATAAAACAAGGCATTGACTACGTTTTCTAACGGTATTATTAGGGCTATTTTGGTAAAGGTGCTCTAGTACCAAAACCTCTTCTTCTTTTAGTGTTACATATCTCATAATGAGATAAATATAGTAATTTTTTTATGTATTAACAATAAAATACGACATTATTTTATTCTTATTACTTAGTTAGAATAATGTTGTAAAATTTAATTAAAAGATAAATTATCAATAATGTCCTATACGTTTAAAAACTTACTACAAAAAAGAGTTTTGAATTTTTTATCTTTAAATCATTTTTGAGCTAGACTACAAAAAAATGCTCTGTTAAGCTAGATATATCATAATTTATCGAAAAATATCAAAGTTAGACCGATCGAAAATTTAACAAAAGAGTTTCCCAAAAAGAATCATATAAATATAATATAGGAATCAATAGCTGTAATTACTTAGTTAACATGCTTTTTGTCAATTCACCAAGAGTAGTCTGTTCGATAAATTTGCAATGTGCTTCGCTTGGTAACAGGAAACCTAATTCTTTTTGGAATAAATAAAGCAATCTCAAAGTATTCAATTAGTCTGTCTAGTTCTGAAAAAAAAGATATAGTGTTGGACTCACATAATTAATTAATTAAATCTTGCAGGAACATTTTTGCAAGTTTTTTTGTTTTATGTAATATAATTTTAATTCTGTAAGCGCATTTGATCTGAGCATATAATTAGAATAATTGGTCATAATTCATTATTTATACTAATCAACGGTTGAGAAAATTAAATTAAAAAAAATATCTTTTAGATTATTATGTTAAAAAATTAAAATTCAATATAATTAAAATATGTTTGATATGCATTTTAACATATTATTATTATTATGTCTAAAGTGTTAAAATTAGTAGATATCTATTTAACGATTTGTGAAAAATTTAGTAACTAGACATTACAAGATCTAAAGCACCAAAATATTATGACCATATTTTTATTTTTCATTGAAGAAGGACATCAATTCACGATAAAGAAAACATATGGATTTGCATCGTATTATTTGCATTCTTAGTTTCCAATTTAGATTCTTATTCAAGTTCATCAAATAAACTAAATCAATTATTTGAAGTATTTAGAAATATTTCGAGTTCACTTTTTGAAGATTTTATGCCTCAAGTTCGTCACGTAGACCAGAGTTTACTCGATAGTATGCAGATAATTACTTTTTTTCAAAAACGATTAGCTAAAATAGTTAAGGGCCTTACAAATAAAGGAAATTGTTCTAATAAATGATTGTCTTATTTTGGATAAAAGCTACACGAAATGGCCTTTTGGATTGATAAAATGATTTATGTTGCAGAAGAAATTTAAATAATATCAGTTTCGGTAAATAACTTAACACTATTTAAAGAGGTTTGGTCTAATAAAACAAATATTTTTTTTTTGAAGACAAAATTTACATCAATCAAGACTTTTTTTTTGGATATGGAAGCAATAGTGTCCTAAAAGTTAAAAAAATAAGCGCAAAAAAGAGGGTTGAATTTTGTATCTCAAATTATCTTTAAGTTGCATAACAAAAATCCGCCCTCTTATGGCGAATATAACGCTGTTTTCTCAAATAATCTCAAAGTTAGACCGTTCGAAATTCAATAAAATAGTTTCCAAGATAGAAACAGACAAGCATATTAAAGGATTCAACAGCTGGAATCACTTAGTTTCAATGCTTTTTTGTCAATTTGCAAAGAGTCAGTCTGTTCGATATATTAACAATGGACTTCGATCTGCAACAGGGAAACTAAATCATCTTGGAATAAATAAAGCTCCATCAAAGTCTTCGATAAGTTATCAAAACAAAAATCGCTCTCATGAACTTTTAGAGATTATTATTTTGAACTGATGCAAAGTTTAGGACAGCATCCTAGATTTAAGCAAGTTAAATTTACAATTAAGTCAAAGATTTTTTTACTACATTCAACTACAATAAGTTTGTTTGATTGGGCAAAATATAAGAGAGCCAAAGGAGCTATAAAAATGCACACATTATTCGATTTTGAGGGTAATCTCCTAGCTTATATTAACATTACTAATGGCAAAACGGCAGATAACAAAGGGGATTACGAGATTCCTCTACTAAAGGGCAGAGTTATTGTTGCTAATAGATTTTATAATGATTTCTCACTATTAAATATTTGGGACAGTAATGAGGTATTTTTAGTAATTAGACATAAGGAAAATTTGCAATTCACAACAGTCAAAGAAAATGAGGTACCCGAATATCGTCATCACCATATTATCAAAGATGAAATTATCGAATCTTAGATTCAATTAACATAGGCCCCTTCAAAATTAAAATACTCTAATAATTTAAGAAGAGTATCTGCATGGAATGATGAAAATGGACAAGTAATCGAGCTGATTACTAATTAATTTCGTTGGTCCCCCAATACTGTCAGTGAATTATACAAGAGTAGATGGCAAGTGGAAATTTTTTTTAGAGACATCAAACTGTTACTGCATATCAAATCATTTATATGAACATCTGAAAATGCAGTTATGATTCAAATATGGACAGCCTTGATTACCATTTTAATTCTAAAAGCGTTAAAAGCACAATCAAAATTTGATTGGTACTTGTCCAATCTAGTAGTTTTCATCAGATTGAATCTTTTTGTTAAAATTGACTTGCAAAAATGGTTAGATAGACCATTTCAATATCATATAGAACCTCCTCCTGGTTACATACAAGGGGATCTGTTTTAAAAAATTAGTATTTTATTACTTAAACTAAATGAAATGAAATGGTCGGCTTTAGTATGCTCCAATTTTATTTAGGACAGGATTGATAAGGAAAATAAAAAAAACTCAATAATGATGACTCCATTAAAAGGATTTAAATATGAATTTCAAAAAAATAGGGACAAAGCAGCTGATGATTTGCTTTCAGTAGTAGTAAGAAGGATTCGACAACCTATAGAACCGCCATTTATTGGTTAATTAAAAATAATGATATTTAAATAGAAAGTTAAGTATGGTGAAGCGAGGGATTATTAATCTTTATTTTTGGAAAAACAGCTTCCGAGTTTAATAAATTTAATTTTTTAAACCTTGACCGCATTGTTAACTAAATATTAAATAATCGAAAAGATTTATTATCCGTTGTATTATTTTTCTCTTTATTTCTTAATTTAGATTAGTAAGATTACTCGGTACAATTAATTTTTTCTTAGTGGATATAATTTTTTTAAAAATTAGGCTATGAAAAACTCATTAAATTATTTACTAGATGATATTAAGAAAGTTGAGTCAGTTTTTGTTGAAGGTGACTGTTGCTTGATAGATGAATCGTATAAATTAACAACCTACTTACGTAAAGTTTTAGAAGATACAAAAGACAAAATATTTGAAGAAGGATTTGAAGATGAGTCCGAAGAAATTAATTTCTTTAAAAATATAAAGCCTCAAATATTAGGGAAGTTAATTTTTTACAACAAAGTATTTAGGATTGAAACATCCTGTCCTGTATATAATGGAAAAATGTATGAGGCCTATTTCATCAATGAATTAGAAGAACTTAAGCAAGATTTCAATGAGCATATTCGTAATTCGGATTTTTATAGATACTACCGGTCGGGTAGGAATGATAAAGATAATGAGTACTATACATTAGGGAAGATCAATTATCACAACGGACTTAGTAGTATAGTATTCGAAATAGATTCTAGCTTTTCAACTTATTACGATTATAAAGTGGCTAAAATAATAGCTAATGAATTACTCTATCATTACTTATTATCGAAAACAGATACTGACCATACGATTAATCAAACACTTCAAAATTCAGAATCGGTCAAAGATTTGTTTTGGACTGATTCAAAAAATTCACTTATAGAATTGATTTATGCGCTCCATGCTAGCGGAGCTATCTCTCATGGGAAAGTAAGTATTCGGAAAATCAATTTAGCTTTTTTCGTTTTATTTAAAATTCATTTGGGTGATATTCACCATGCATTTCACCGGATGAAAGAAAGAACAGGTTCGAGAACAGCTTTCATAGACCAGCTAAAATTATCACTTGAAGATTATATGAATAAGAATTTATGACTCATGCAATTCTTCAAAAAAACAGCGTGTCTCTACGCTGTTTTTTTTACCCATAAACGCCAATTGCTCTGTAGGCAAGTCAGTATCTATTTCCATTAGATACTGACTTGCTAATAGGACTTAAATCTAGAACAAATAAACGTTTTTACTATTATTAATCCATAAAAAGTTTTTTTTCAATTGGTTGTCATTGGCGGAATAACTATAAAATCATATTCAAATTTGTACCAGACCAGTAAGTTGTTGTACTAATCTTAAAATTAAGCTCATATGAATATAGATAGAATTGAATTTATAGCCTGGATGGAGCGTATCATGGATCGTTTTGATATTTTAAATGAACAAGTTAATAATGTTCAAAAGAATCGAAATAATATTGACGGAGAAGAACTGCTAGATAATCAAGACCTACTTCAGATGTTAAAAATTAGTAATCGTTCACTTCAACGTTACAGATCTTCAGGTAAATTACCTTATTACACAATTAGTGGAAAAATCTATTATAAATTATCAGATGTTCATCAATTTATTCGAGATAGTTTTAACGCTCCTTGCCATTACATAAGAGTCAATTAAAGACAAATTGTTCCACTAAAAGTCAGTTTTCAAATAGTACTTATTCATCTATTTATTTTCGAATAATCAAATTGAAAAATAGGATGGAGCCGAGCGAAAAATATATTGATAATGTACCAGTAGAAGGACAGTTTTCAGATGTTTCATTGCTAATAGATAAAAACAAAAAGAAAATTGAGACTTCAAAGGAAAATGGTAAAAATAAAGATTTGCAAACCTTAATTTCTAATAAAAAAAATGAAAATCAATTCATGCGTGTTGACAAACAAGGCGATTTGTTTTCTAATTTTTTTTCCAATTTTTATTCACAGCTTAAAGATCCAATACATTTTCATTTTTTTAAAGGAATGATTGAAACAGTAAAAACTATAACAGATTATAAACAAGAAAACAATACGATTATGGAAACAAAACAGTCAACCCCAGAAACTAGCGACTATCGCTATAAAGTAGAGCAAATAGATTGGAAAGCAATGACTAATCTGGGATTAAGCAAAGAGCGTCTCGAAAAAATGAACTTATTAGACCCGCTGTTAAAAGGATTTAAGACCAATGAATTGGTTCCCGTAAGTCTTGATTTGGGAACATCAGTTACACGAATGGATGCAAGACTTTCTCTCCAAGCTAAAGAGGATGGACAAGTTGTTCTAGCCATTCACGGAATTCGAAAAGAACCCCAATTACAATTTAAGTTCTTTGGTCATGAATTTACAAAAGAAGACAAAGATAATTTGTTGAAAAATGGAAATATGGGGAGAATAGTTGATTTAACAAATCCTAAGACAGGTGAAAAAATTCCGTCGATTATTAGTATAGATAAACTGACTAACGAACTTATCGCACTTCGAACAACATTAATCAAGATACCCAATGAAATCAAGGGTGTTAAACTTGATGATCAACAAAAAAATATATTATCGGAAGGAAAACCTTTGTATTTGGAAGGTATGATTTCTAAAACAGGAGAGCCTTTTAACGCTTCAGTACAGTTTAACGCAGACAAACGATATGTTGAGTTTCTATTCGACAGAGGAAGCATCAACAAGCAAACTGAAAATCAAAATATTGAAGCTCCTAAAAACTTTCGTGGGAAAGAACTAGATGCTGCACAATTTGAAAAATTCAAAGAAGGACAAACAGTTTATGTAAGTGGTTTGCTTGATAAAAAAGGAAAAGAATATCAAGGCTATATCACATTCGATAAAGACAGTGGTAAAACAGGTTTCTCATTTGATAATCCGAATAAAGTAAAGGAAAAAGCGCAAACTAAAGAAGAAAGTAAAACACAGGTTGCTGTAAACTCTGAAGGTAAAACCAACGAGGCTACTAAAAACAGCAAAGAGCCCTTGAAAAGCAAACAGACTAATCCTGATAGCTCAAAGCAGCAAGAGGAACAGGAGAAGCCAAAAGCAGCTGCTAAATCGAAAGGTCGAAAAATGTAATTACTATTAAGACAAGTCCAAATGAAAGTTGTAATTGCAGAAAAACCAAGTGTTGCTCGAGAGATTGCTCTCTTGTTAGGAGCTAAAGAAAAGAAGGAAGGTTACCTGATGGGAAATGGATATCAGGTAACCTGGGCGTTTGGACATTTAGTGTCTTTGGCCATGCCAGATGATTATGGCATTAATGGTTTTCAAAGGGAGACTTTGCCTATATTACCTAAACCATTTTTATTGACAGTACGTAAGGTCAAAAAAGACAAAAGTTATGTCCGTGACCTAGGTGCTTTGAAGCAGCTAAACATTATTGATCAACTATTTAAAAACTGCGAAAGTATTATTGTAGCCACAGATGCAGGACGTGAGGGGGAGCTTATTTTTCGTTACATATACGAGTATTTGAACTGCACTAAGCCTTTTGAACGTTTATGGATCAGCTCATTAACTGAAAAGGCAATTCTTAGAGGACTTGATAATTTGAAATCAGGAAGCAATTTTGACAGTCTATATCATGCAGGATTAGGCAGAAGTCGTGCCGATTGGTTAGTAGGAATTAATGCTTCGCAAGCACTAACGGTTACCAGTAGAGGAGGTGTTTATTCGTTAGGTAGGGTTCAGACGCCAACGCTTGCATTAATTTGTAAACGCTTTTTGGAAAATAAGGCGTTTGCCATTGAGCAATATTGGCAAATAGAACTGGAACATAACAAAGAATACCTTGATTTTAAAAGTCTTTCGACCATGAAATGGGATGAAGCTAAAAAAGCAGATTATGTATTGAAAACAATTCATAAATACGGTTTGGCTTCAGTAACTGCTGTAGAAACTAAAGTTATAAATGAACAACCACCATTATTATTTGATTTGACAGCATTGCAGAAAGAGGCTAATATAAAGCTAAATCTAACAGCTGAAGAAACGCTTACAATTGCTCAAAGTCTCTATGAGAAGAAGTTCATTAGTTACCCACGTACTGTCAGTAAATATATTCCTGAAGACATGTGGGAAGAAATTTCGAAGTTAATAAGGATAACAGAAGAGATGGACAAATTTAAAGCTGCAGTGGCTAAAATGAAAATAGGTCGCTTGAATAAGCGAATCGTCAATGATTTAAAAGTCACCGATCACCATGGTATCTTGATTACCGATAAGATTCCATCTGCATTATCAGCCAAAGAGAATGCAATTTACGAAATGATAGTTTATCGGTTATTAGAATCTGTTTCTCCTATCTGTACTAAAGAAATAACAAACGTTGTGGTACAAGTTTCTCACTACGATTTTACCTTAAAAGGAGTTAAAATTCTGGATGCAGGTTGGAGGATTGTCAAAGGTAATTTTAGTGATGAAGATAAAGATCCTATTCAGGAATTACCAACTCTAAAAATTGGTGATGAACTTAAAATTAAAGCAGCAAAAGTAGTAGCAAAGAAAACCAAAGCTCCAATTATTTATACAGAAGCAAGTTTGCTTTCTGCAATGGAAAATGCAGGGAGTCAGATTGAAAATGAGCAGGAGCGTAAAGCAATTCAAAATGTAGGGATTGGAACACCAGCAACAAGAGCAGCTATTATTGAAACCCTTTTTAAGAGAGAATACGTCAAACGTGATAAGAAACTATTACTACCTACAGAAAAAGGATTAAAGGTTTATGAATTGGTAAAAGACAAAAATATTGCCAATGTGATATTAACCTCCAAGTGGGAACTAGCGTTACAAAAAATAGAGAATAGTGAGTCAGATTTAGTCACCTTCGAGAAGGAAATTGAGGATTTTACAGTCAGTTTAACACAGGAGATTCTAGATCTAGCTATAGAAGTAGAGCGAGTACCTAATCTGATTTGTCCAAAATGTAAGGTCGAAAAAGTATTTATTCGGGACAAGCTAGTGAAATGCAAGGATGAAAAATGCAATTGGACCCAGTTCCGAAATATCTGTGGGTTGCAACTCAGTCTAGTAGATTTGGAAGCACTGATTACAAATGGAAAGACAAGTCTTCTTAAAGGATTATTTAGTAAATCAGGTAAAAAATTTGACGCTTTTATTGTAATGAATGTAAGTGGAGAAACATCATTCGTATTTCCGGATAACAAGAAAAAGAGATAGAGTCATTGAATTAGTTCTCTTTGTTTTTAGCAAAATGTAACTGTGAATGAAAGCTGTACTTCACGTAAAACAATAAGAGGCAAATTATTTGAGTATCAACTCATATTGTAAAAAGGAAGGCTATCAATTGGATAGGGCTGGAATGCAGTGGAGCGTAGGAACGGAGCATAACGAAATGAAGCTTTATCCAGTTGATTTAGCCTGACCGAATATAAGGAATGAACGTGTGCAGCTGAGGAACGGAACAGCGTAAAAAGACAGCTTCTTATTTTTAAGAGGCTGTTTTTTTATTGGCTGTGAAGTGCCTGCGTAGGGTAGGTATGCCGAAAAACAAATTTCGTTTACACCTTACTATTGAAAGCATACCGACTGAAGCAGCCGAACGGAGCAAAGAGAATGACTGGAGTGAGACGGATTATTTAAACTATCTCTAATAAATAAAAGCGTTTTCCATCAATTCTAACTCGCTTCTAGCAATTCCTATTTCTGCAGCAATCGTTCTCCAGTTACTTGTAATTTGTGTAACTTCTTGAATAATATCATCCATTTGCAAAGTGTTCAATCTAAAATACGCACCGACACTTCTAGCTAATTCAAAATCTAGTGCATTATTATCCATATCTATATTTAGTGCCAAACCATCTTTGTCAATGGAGGGGTTAAGATCGTAAGCAGGGGAGAGGATCCAACCTTCTTTGGTCAATATAAATCCATGGTTACGTAAATGGTCATCGGTGTTAGAAATAGCAATATTAAAGATTATTCTACGCCATAGTTGGTGTAGATTTTCTTCTATCTTTGCGCCATAATTGCTAATGAATTCGGCAATATCTAAATAACTTGCGGGATTGTCTCTTATAGTATCTTCATTGTTAGCTGTCATAGTCATAGCCGATGCAAAATGAATTCTTTCACCGTTCTTTCTATCAAAGCGCTTGGTAAAGAAAGTATTGTGTTTTCCCATTATTTTCTCGATTCGACAGGGAGCCATGTTGATTCTGGCGCTGATAGCTAATTTATAGGCAAGAAACTCCCACGCTGCTTTATCAATAGTATCTGTTTTAGATGGGAATTTGGCAATCCAAAGACTTTTGTCACTGTCTAAAATATTCGCCTTTGGTCTTGCACCACCTAATGAAGATCCAGGTGCCATAAGTACTGATAACCATTTGTTCACTTCTCCATTGTTGTTGTCATTTTCGAAATTTGCTGCAGCGTTTTGCAGTTCTCGAATAGAAGACCAGGGTGGGGTAGAAGCGGTTTTATTGTTATCTACGAAATCTCCATTTGGATCGGTTTTAAATCGTAATGCTCCCATTCGACTTTCGTCATATACTCCAAGCAGAAAATCTATATCATAGAGAGTTTTTGGTTTTTCATTATGTTCTCTAGCTTGTTGGGCTTCTCGACGTTTCATTAAGGTACGTCCCCAAGTATCAGGCATGCTGTCTAAAAAAATACCGAAGTTTTCTTTTTGGTTTGGGTATTGTGGACCACCGTATAATTGGATGTCCGGATCCAAAAGAAATTTTTGTTCTGTTTTAAGCCAATTTTTATCGTATTCAAAACTGAAAGCTTTTTTCCCTTTGGCTTGTTGTGCAGATAAGACACCTATCAATTTAGGTTCCTTCATTTCCTGCCAATGGGCATAAACGTAAATATCGGTTTTAGATGGTGACATATTGCATGTTTTGATTATTTTAAGAGGTCAAGGTCTTGGAGTTTTCTTCCTAGTTCGTCATCGGCTGCTAGTTTTAGAAAGTCATCTTGTAAGCCTAATACCCTAAGGACATTGAAATAAGCACCTATTGCCACACTTGAATTTCCTTTTTCTATTTGGTATAAAGTGGTTCTAGCAATATCGGCTCTTTCAGCAACTTGTATGGCGGTTAGTTTTCTTCTTTTTCGAGCTAATTTAATATTCTCACCCATTTGCTCTAGAAGGAGCTGGTGTTTAGGGAAGACAATTTGTTTTTTTGCGCTCATTTTTATAAATGTTCATTAATATGAACAAAAATAACAAATATGTACATAATAACAAACATTACATAATGATTTATTTAACTACAGTTTTAATCTTTAACCTCCTGAACCAAATGCTGTAAGTCAGGATCATTTTTAATACGATCTAATTCACTTTCGATAATTAAAACAATATCGCGTTTTATCTGTTTGTAATTAGCTTCAATTTCGATCTTCATATTGTTTTGTCCGTTGTCGTCCGTGAATGATAAAATCTCGGGAATTTTTTTATAGGCCTTGGTTTCTGCAGATACTCTATCATTATCAACGACAATTTCCGAATGGAAAATTTTCTGTTCGATGCGTTCGTCAAAGTTATCCGAAACTGCTCCCACGAACATCCCTTGGGTAAGCGTGGAGATTTTAGAAGCGGGTATCAAACTGTCTAATTGAGTCGATATCGAAGTTGATTTGTCATTTCGATTGATCGTTAAACTCTGGCGTTTCTGTAGCACTTTTCCAAACCGTTCTGATAAGCTTTTGGCTGTTTCTCCCACAACCTGGCCACTAAATATATTACCTACTGTATTTTGGATAACCTTACTTTCTTTATCGCCATAATCACGAGTCAATTGCGAATAGTCTTGAAATCCCAAACAAACGGCTACTTTGTTACTTCTAGCGGTAGCTATTAGGTTATCCAATCCTCTGAAGTAGATGGTTGGCAACTCATCAATGATCACTGAGCTTTTTAATTTTCCTTTCTTATTGATTAGTTTTATAATTCTCGAATTGTACAAACCCACTGCCGCTGAATAAATATTTTGACGATCTGGATTATTACCAACGCATAGAATTTTAGGCTCTTTAGGATTGTTAATGTCCAACGAAAAATCATCTCCGGTCATAACCCAATAGAGTTGAGGCGAAATCATGCGTGACAGAGGGATTTTTGCGGAAGCGATTTGCCCTTGCAATTGATCTTGTGCACCACCTTGCCAAGCATCCATAAACGGCGAAAGATAGTTTTCGAGATCAGGGTAGGAAGTAAGGATGGTAAATACATCAACATATTTCTTGTTCAATAATTCAATGGCATGCGGAAAAGTACAGTACTTTCCATTATCATAAATTTTAAGAAACCAGATTATAGCGGCTAGTAATATAATTGGAGATTCAACAAAGAAATCCCCTTGTTTTTGGATCCAACTCCTATTAAGATTCAACATAATGGTATAGGCAGATTCATAAGCATCTGATATGTCAGTCATGAAATCTGGATTGATGGGATTACAACGGTGGCTTCTGCTAGGATCGTCAAAGTTGATAATATAGAACTTTGGTTTAACAATATACTTGTCGCTATGCTTTAATAAATGATTATATGCAATTGTAGAAAGATCATCGAATTTGAAATCGTAGATGTACATCGAGAATCCTTTTTCGATATGCTGTTTGATATAGTTGTTTATGATGGCGTAACTTTTTCCAGAACCAGGTGTTCCCAAAACAATCGAGGCTCGGAAAGGATTTACCACGTTTATCCATCCTTCATTCCATTTTCCTTTGAAATAAAATTTGGTTGGCAAGTTAACAGAATATTCATTTTGCATCAATGTAGTTTCTTGCATAAAGCTTTCATTCTCATTATTAAAAACATCATCCATGAGATTGGTACGAAGCAGACGGCTAATCCAAACACCGGCCATCATTAATGAAATATAGCCCGCTGAGGTAGTCAAGATGTACAAGGAGATAGCGTTTGCAACAGGCAACTTCAACAAAGGTGTATTGAGAAAGAAAAGTATAAATCCAATGATTAAGGCAATGTATATTTTTGTCCAACTAATTTTTTCGTTTTTAACTCCTTTTGTTCCCAAACAGCTTAAAGCTAACAATATCAAAGCAAAAATCTTGGTGTATAAGGTATGAGAGAACAGGCTTGCCGTACGCTGAAAATTACCTAGTATTCTATTTATGATTTCTAGCGTCCAACCTTTTTCTAAGAAAAAACTATAACAAAACCAGTAAAAGTGCATCAATAATAATAAGATACTTACCGCACGCATGAAAGCCATTATTTTGGCGAGTCCTCTTAAATCGTCTTCTCCTTGCATATTGAAAAGTTAAAAATGTAACGAGCGAAAATAGATCGAACGTTAAAGAATCTAAGTTAATTGACTTCCGTTGGCATCAATTGACCTTGTTTGTCTCGCTGAAACTATTTCTTGCCGCGATGATTGTTTCGTTTCGCCTTTTTCTTCATTTGATTAGCAAATGCTTGCTCTTCATAATCTTCACCTTGTCCATTTGGCAGCAAACTTCCAAGGCTTTCTACAAGGCCAAAATCAATATTAGAATGGGTTGAATTATTTCCATTAAGAAAATCGAAAAGAGCGTGTGGTTTTTCATTTTCTGGTTTTGAATCATTCTCTTTATTTTTAGGTAAAACTGTATTTTCAATTTTAATAGGATTCGGAACTTTTTGAGTTCCATCCTTTTTCCATAACTCATTAAAAATGTTGGCAGATAAATTTTTACTCAGTTGTGATCCATTCCAAACAGTGCGGGATTCGTGGTCGATAAAAGTCATTCCATATATTCGTTCTTTATCATTTCGTCGAACGACGGTATTCACTCCCTGATCGACTAGTTGTTTCTTAAAATCGATTTCATTGGTAGTGGTGTTCATGGCAACTTCAATTGAATTTTTTAAAATCTCTTTCGAAGGCTCTGTTTTCATTTTAACTTTTGATTGTTCAAAATGATTTTGTAAACTTTCCATGCCAGCCTGTTTACCAAAGAGAGATGATTTAAACGGATTTGTTGGTTTTTCTCCTTTTTCATCCAATGCAAAATAAACGAGTCCTAGCTTAATCCGACCTTGAATTTCTCCTGTTATTTGTTCGGCAGTGATATTGAATAGTGAAAGTAAAGCATTATAAGCTCCTAAACTTTGATACTTATAATACTTAGGTAAATGCCGAATTACCGATGCTATTTGACTTTTTACGTTGGCTTCTTTGTAGTCAACGGGTTTAAAAATAACTTCTTTTGAATTTTGGTTCTTTTCAGTAGCAGGAAGCAATTGATATTTTTGTTCCAGTTCGCGACAAGCATTCATAGAGCGCAATTTCTCATAGGAATCAGGTAATTTTTTACCGTAACGATCTACACAAGTCGAAACGATATGAATGTGCGTTCGTTCAATATCAGTGTGTTTAAATACTACATAAGGCTGATCTCCATATCCCATAAGATCCATGTAGTCTTTCGCGATCTTTTTAAAGTCTTCATCAGTCACACTATCTTTTGGATTTGGATTAAGTGAGATATGTAAAACAGGTTTTTCTGTTCGTCTATTTGCCATTAAATAGGGTTCAAATGAACTGTATAATTGGTTAACTGTAAACTGTCCATTGACTGTTTCTCTTATTCTATGGGTCGCTAGTATTGCTCCATTTTCTTGGTCAACTTTTAGTTGATTATAATAAAGCGCGCCAATTATATTTGCTCCACGACCAATTTTAGCTATCATTTTTCTTCTTTTTTCAAATGTTTCAATTCAAACTCAGCTGTTAATTGAGTGATAGCGTGACACAACTGGGCTAATTCTATTGTTTGTTTTTCCAATCTAAAGAGGTAAGCTGCTGCTTTCTTTTCAGAAAAATTGCGGTATAGTATCTTGACAATCTGATTGTAATTGACACCAACTGAACGAAATTGACCATACAAAGTGGTTAAGCGCATATAATAATCCATTGCTGCCATATCGACTTTTACCGTTTTGATTTGCTTTTCAAATAGTACTGAAGTAATAAAACGAGCTTTATTGTCTAATCCAGAAGCTTCAAAAAGAGATAGGAATTTAGCATTTTCCTGATCCGTTAAACGAAAAACATAACGGTGTATGCTAGGATCCTTTTTGGGGTTCCTACCGCCTTTGTGTTGTTTTTTGTTCTCTTGATCTTCCATCATCATTCCATTTGTAATTTTTAGAAAACCCCGACTTCGGAGGGAGTTTTAAGCCCCTGCAAGGGCAAGTTGTTTTGAGGCACGGAATTCATTTCGAGTGCCTCAAAACACAACTTGCTCTGTTCTGGTGAACAGATAATCCGTCCGCCTGTCGGCGGAACAGGATTTATTATAGCAGGGAAAAAACGGCTTTAGGCCGTTCCAGTTGTTATCCAGAAATTGATTTGATCCTTTCATTGGTTCATTGATTTTCTCCTTTTACAAAGTAAGCTATTGAATGTCTTAATGTTGAGGTTAAAGGATTGGACAAATCGTGTCACTAAAAGCCAAGAACAACCACACTGTTAAAAGCACTTATATCGCTCTGTTTCTTTGTACTGATAAACAAACAAGAATACCTAGTTAGCTATGTACGTAACAACATAATTATATAAGTATCACTGTAGAAAAGTACAGTCATATAGTTATAACTAGATAGGAATTGAACTAGATAGTTATATGATTAAGTACAGGTGCACTTACTTCTGTGGATAAATATTCATGGAATTGCCCACAGATATACATACATAACGAAATGTGCAGATATTTTGTTAAATGCCTACTTAACTACATAAAATCATAGATAAAGAGGTACACACCTATTGCTGTAGTTAACTAATTAAAGAAGTACAAATACAAGTAATTACCGATATAAATAATTATTGAGGTCAGTAGATAATTTCATATCTTAGAAGTCAATAAAACAAGCGAATTATGGATTTATTTACAGGACAAAACCTTTTAGATTTTGCTGAACGGTTTAAAACAGATGAAAACTGCAAGGAATATTTAGCAAATTATAAATGGGAACAAGGATTTAATTGTTTAAAATGTAAGCATACAAAGAGTCAAATCCGTAAAGATTTTTCCAGAACTTGTAATATTTGTAGTCATACAGAAACCGCAGCTGCAAATACTTTATTTCATAAGGTTAAGTTTGGTTTACGTAAAGCCTTTTTTATATGTTTTGAGATGTCAACCACAACTAAAAGTTTATCTGCTAGCTATATGGGAGTTCGCTTTGGAGTTACAGAAAAAACAGCACGTTTATTTATGCATAAAGTTAGAGAAGCCATGAAGTCTAGTGAGAATCATCCAATGGATGGAGCCGTTCATGTTGATGAATTTGTTATTGGTGGAAAGGAAAAAGGCAAAGTAGGAAGGAGTTATGACAGCAAAAAGAAAAAGATTGTAACCGCAGTAGAATTAACAGATAAGGGGAAAGTTAAAAGGATGTATGCCTTAAAAATTGATAATTATTCAGCTCAAGAATTACAGACAATATTTAACAAGCACATTGATAAAAGCGCAAAAATAACTACAGATAAATGGAAAGGCTATCGTCCTTTATTTGAGCATTACAATATCACACAAATAGAAAGTAATAATGGGATGAATTTTATGGCATTACACACGATGATACATCAAGTAAAATCATGGGTTAGAACAACATATTCTTCAGTAAGTGATTTTAATATAAACAGGTATCTTGATGAATTTTGCTATCGAATTAATCGCTCTCAAAGCAAAGACACAATATTCAATAATTTAATAGTACGAATGGTTAAGTCGGATAAAATATATCAGTCTAAAATCATATGTTCGTAACTACTGACCTCAAAATAATTAAAAACAATGGAACTATGAATGCAAATCACAACACAAAATTTATCGCTTTTTCTTCTCAAAAAGGCGGTGTCGGAAAAAGTACCTTTACGACATTAGTTGCAAGTACATTGCACTATCGATTGGGTTACAACGTAGCCGTCTTTGATGCCGATTTTCCTCAGCACAGTTTAATCAAAATGAAATCTCGTGATCTGTCCATGGTTATGGAAAATGAGCATTTGAAAAAACTAGCCTACAAACAATTTACCACCATCAACAAAAAAGCGTATCCAATAGTACAACACAAAGCGGAAAGCGTATTGGAAGCGGCTCAGGAATTTTTAAATAATGCTATTGTACCAATTGATGTTCTGTTTTTTGATCTCCCTGGAACGGTAAATACACCTGGTATTTTAAAAGCTTTGGCAGGAATGCACCACATTTTTACGCCCATTACAGCTGATCGTTTGGTTATGGAAAGCACGCTCATTTTTACGCAGCTATTGCAAGATGTAATTATGAAAAAAGGAGCAACTTCTATAGAAACGATTAACCTGTTTTGGAATCAGGTCGATGGCAGGGAAAGTACGCCTTTGTACAAAGTTTACAACCAACTAATCGAGCAATTGGGATTAAGTTTAATGCAAAGCCAAATTAAGAACAGCACTCGCTTTCGTAAAGAAAGTGAAGAACATAGCAAAACTGTATTTCGATCTACTGTAATACCTCCCGATGAACGTTTGATGAAAGCTTGTCAGTTAGATCAATTTATAAACGAATTTTTAAAAATCATTCAATTATAGAATTATGGAGAAAGAAAACAAGAAAAAAAATGCTCCTGATATCAACGAAGAGTTGATGATGAACTTGATGGTGGATGGTATAAAAAAAGAAGGTTTACAAGTTCCAATAGAAAAGGAAAGGGAAAACGAGAATTATAAAGAACCTCCCAAAGAGAAAAGCACGATTAAAGAAAAGAGTAGGGGCAAACGGGCAAACGAAGGGGATTACGAAAGCATCTTTTTCAAAAGAATTGACACCAATGCACGGGATGGAAAAACGGTCTATATCAGACCCGATTTTCATGAAAAACTTTCCCGTATTGTTCAGGTGATAGGCGAAGACAAGATCTCTATTTATGCTTATTTGGATAATTTACTGGATTACCATTTTCAGGAATTTGGTGAGCAGATTACCAAGTGTTTTAATGATAAATACAAACCCATTTTATAATGAAATTATGGAAACAGTGATCGTAATTTGCTTGCTTATCATAATAGTACTGCTGTTACAAGATAAAATTGTTATTAAAAAATATCAGGAACAAAAGCCAGTACAAGAAAAAAGAAATCCAAAGCTACCTGATATTATGGGGCAACCCAAGCCTCAAAGAAGCCTTGCTGTGCCAAAAAGCGACAATGAAAGTCAAGAGCAAAAAGAGGAACAAATTAGTGATAATTTTGATATTGAAATCGACGAAGAAAAAGTCGAATTACAAATGTTACCAGAAGAACTGGGTGAAGTTTTTGGAAATGTACCTGATTTTGAGAATGAAGAAGAAGAATGGAATAGTTATGGAATATCCGATGGCGAAAATGGTTTTACCCAGGGGGTTACCTTTGAAGAATTAAGCACTGTAAAAAAGTTGTTAAAAAAAGAGAAAATGAGACCCTCTCAAAAGGAAACAGCAACAGTTCTACTTCAGAAAATACAAGGAACCGAATTATTCGACCTATTGGAAAATTCTATCGAAGATGCTTCTCAAAAAATAGCCAAGCTGCTAGACGGTACACTTTCTTCAGAAACGGATTTTGGTTCTTCTTCTTTGCATAAAAATGATTTGGAGGGGTTTGATATTGGGGAGTTTGTATAGGCTCCCCTTTGTCTTTAAATTAATAAGAGTTAACTAATCAATATTAATTACGTTATCGTTTCCAAACCATTCTTTGGCTTTTAAAGTTACCGTTGCGTCTGGATTATGAAAATATACAGCTAAACTTTCCTTAGCCCTTGTACAACACACGTAAAATAATTTTTGAGTTCTTTCTTGTACACTTTGAGTAGCTGTACCTAAGAACATTTTTTCAAAATTGTAATTATTCCATCCTCCATTATCAAGAATGACTAAGACATTATCGAATTCGGCACCTTTTGTTTTATGTTGCGTAGAAAATGGAGTTTGGCCTTCTAAGTATTCGTACAACTTCTGAAATTCATTAAATTTGACATCTTTCACACGATTATATAAATATTCATTTTTCTCCTTAAACACAAGTAATCTGTCGTCTATCAAGGAAATACCTTTTTCGTGAGCATCGGTAATAACTTCCTCAATTGTTTTTTCTCCAACATTTATAAGATTGTCGATATTCTCTTTCAACAATATTTTGTTAGCAATACTTCTTATGTGTATTCTATAATCTGTTATTCTCAAAAATTCATTATACTGCTTGTTTTTATAAAGAGATATAATATTTTGAATTTTGAATAAATGCTTAATCAAATTATCTCTTTTTGATCCTTTTTTATTTACATCATCTTTATCTTGTTTTTTATCATCAGTTAAAGCATCCTTATTCATATAAATTTTGCTTACATCAGAAAACAGCTTGTCTTTTAATTGATTGTACAATTCTGCCTTTATTGGGTCTGCTAATAGAAGGTCTTTCTTTAATTTTTTTTGTATATTTTTCAACTGAAATTTATCGACTACAACATCAAAAGTGTCATTATCATCTATTATAATTTCAGGTTTATTATTTTTTTTGTTATCCTTTATTTTTTTAAGTATATCGGTCTTTAATCCAATAATAGGATCACTATCATAAATATTCATTAATGCTCTAAACCCGGCTTTTCCAGCTATTAAATTGTGTGTAAGATTCAGTTCTTTAGTTTGCTTTGTGTTTTTGAAATCCCAAGCATAATTTTTAGCTAAGAACTTTTCTACTTTGTCAATATCTCCATCGGTTGAATGTAAAAACAAAACTGTTCCTTGTTTCACCAAACCTCCAGCCATATTAGGTGCATTAGTATCAATAGAAGGTTCTTGCAGAATACCATCTGTCCGTAGTTTGTTCGCAAGATTGATAACAAGCTGAGGATTTCTTCTATTCTGTTTCTTTGGAATTTCTTTTACTTTATGTGCATCTAGACCTTTGTATTCATCTAAATTACCAATACCATCTTCATAAATTGATTGCATTGCATCGCCAAAGAAACCAATAATATTTTTCCTTTCGCTTTTCTCGAAATGAGTAAGAAAGGTATCTACGACAGTTTTGCTTGTATCTTGGTATTCATCAATAAAGATGAATTGGAATTTATCCTTTACTATACGGCTAAGCTTTGGGTATTTGTCAAAAAGATAGTTTGCAACCAAAAGCAATTCATCGTGAGATATAATACCATCTCTTAACTTGACATATTCCTTGTATTGTATTCCATCTTTTAGACCCTCATAGTAAGTATTAGGAATAGGGTTTGCATCATCAATGGAAATTCTACTAACCTCTTCATCATTAGCCAATGAGATAATAGCTACTTTAAGCTCTTTTTGAAAGTGTTTTATATTATCCCAAAGAAAATCGTGGATTGTAGATACGTTTAGGTTATTATGATTAACCCTTTCTTCAATTTCTTTAACAGCCGCATTTGTATAAGTCATACAAGCAACTTTAGCAGTTGGATTTTCTAAAATTGCCTGACGAATTACACTTACTAAAGAATAGGTTTTGCCACTACCAGCTCCACCACTAAGAAGGAAATTTCTACCTTCATCAATTGATTGAAATATTTCTTTTACTTCGAGTTCTAAATTTAATCTTTCTTCAACCATAACAAGCCATTTTTAATGTAAGCCGGAATATTCCAATTACTAAATTTTTCATCACTGTGATATAAAATATCTAAAGCGAAATGGGTTTTCTTTTTAATACAATTGTCTGCTAAGACATAGGGGCTTTTCGTGTCATCATCAAAATCAGAAGCATTTTTTATTCCTTGAAAAGTAGCTTTATTTCCTTTTACAAATTCTCTATTCAGATGTATAAAAGCATCTTCAAAACTTCTTGCGTGATAAGTATATTCTTCCTGTTGGTAACATATACAAATTGTAGAACTCCCAACTGTAATTGTTCGATCGCTAACTGCTAAGACTTTTAAATCGTCCCACGTTACAGCTTTTAGAAAATGATTTATTGCAGAATTGCTTGTTTTGGTACCTTCATTGACAGAACACGCTCCCCAAACATCTTGTTCTTTGTCATTTTTCCCCACGACCTTCATCGCATCAATATCTGTTAATATCAATGATTTAATGCCCAAGAAGTCAATAAACTTCTCAAAAATTTGTGAATATGCACCGACTTCGATAGTTGATATATTTTGAGATAGAAGCGGTAAGAATGTATCCTCGTTTCCTTCCAATTCTAAACGTGCAGCTTCTTCTAAGTCAACTTTTCGCATAAAGGTTGGTATTAAAATCCTTTCTGTATCTCCTTCAATAAGAACAGCCTTATCAGCAAAAAAGATTTCAGCTCTGCTAATTGTTAGGTACTGTTTTAAGAATTGATATTGTTTTGGGTCGGCATCATATTGAGTTCTTAAATCTTTAAGATTTTTCGCAGTTACATTATTCTTTGCTATTATTTTCAAATATTTTATATCATCGAAATCACTATCTGCAACAATATGTGATGAATGCGTAGTAATTATATATTGCAGAGGTCTATTTATACCATCCTCTCTAATTACACCTTCGCCAAGGAGCTTCTTGATATTTTTAATAAACACGTATTGCATTTGTGGATGGGTATGCGCTTCGGGTTCTTCTATAATTAATAAGTTGATATCTGCTGGTTTCTTGTCTTTACCTCTTTTGAAGTCTTGTACAAGAATTTCAATTTCAAAAATCATACTTATGAGATTCATATAACCTAAGCCATTATAGTGTTCTGGCAACTTATGGTCATCGTGCGTATAAACAACCGTGGTATTCCCTTCCAACAATTCTCTGTGCTGTAGAGTTGATATTATAGCGATTTCCGTATCGTTGAGTTTAATTCCACCAAAATCTTGAACTTTTTTTATAACACCTTTGAATATGTCTTTATAGATATCACTTAATGTACTATCTGTTTCTGATAGTTGGTCTTTAAAATCTTCTGTAGCCTGAGTTTTATCATTACTATCTTCTTCTTTTTTATACAAGCTTGAAGTTTGTTTTGAAAGTGTATTTTCCTTTTCTTTATTGGTTACATCTCTTCTTGCGCTGATATATTTAAAGCTAATTATATCCTTTATAGCAATACCTTCTTTGTCAAGATTAATGAAATTCATTTCATTAACTGTATCGTTGCTAATATTATATTCAAAAGACATTTTATGAGTGCGGAAATATTTGTCCAACTCTTGTTTTAAGAAGTCTTTTAGTTCTCGTGGTTTGTATTCTTTCTTTTTTGCATTCTTGGCTATCTCGTTTACAGAAAAAATTTTAAACTCACGTCTTATTTTTAAAAAATCGTCATAATTGATTTTATGTTCGAAGCCCAAAACAATTATATTATTATCAGGGTCTAAGTCCATTAAAACCCTACTAACATTCGACAAATCATCGGCTTCATTATATTCAATAAATAATTTTAGTTTAACACCTTTATCCAAAAAATCTGGGGGCGTTTCAGCAGATAATATTAAACCTTCCAATTCATTCTTAAAATCAATATTAAAATCATCATAAGAAAATTTGGTTTTTTCGTTCAAAAATTTATCCAAGATCGTAAGAATTGAAGTTTTACCAGTATTATTTTTTCCAATGACAAGTGAAAGCTCGTCTTCCAGATCTATTGAAAAATCCTTCAGCAATCTGAAATTCTCAACTTCTATTTTTTTTATTTTCATAATCGCTGTTTATAGTTTCTTATCCATTATTCTAAATGGTCACCCTTGATTGCTCTTAATTCTTTTATGCGCTTTCCTAGTGATATTTGGAATATTAAGACTTGTCTTAATAATTCAAAATTAAACAAAATTGGATAATAAATCACAAGTTTGACAAGAGCATATTTTCTTAAATAAGTTTCAATACAATTGAGCAAGAACATTTCAAAATTCACCTTCAAATCAAAGTTGTAATAGCCAGCCACAACCAAGTGATTCCACACACTGCCAAATTATTATAACGCCTCTTTTTCTATAACACCTTTGTTCCGTAGTCCTGCAAAGTGCAGGAATAAAGAACAATTTAATTTTTTCAAATCATGGGAAATCAAAGAAAAAAAGTAATGCTGGTAGCTACTGTACTATCAACAATTGGTGCAATGTCACAAGGAAACGGAACTGCAGGAATCACAGAAGCGACGCAAATGGTAACCTCTTATTTTGATCCTGCTACCCAGCTTATTTATGCTATTGGAGCAGTGGTAGGACTTATTGGTGGGGTTAAAGTATATAATAAATTTAGTAGTGGTGATCCAGATACGAGCAAGACGGCGGCGAGTTGGTTTGGAGCTTGCATCTTTTTGATTGTAGCGGCAACTGTTTTACGTTCTTTCTTCCTTTAGTATTTGCGGTATGAATACGTATAATATTAATAAAGGCATTGGAAGAACGGTAGAATTTAAAGGACTTAAAGCACAGTACTTGTTCCTATTCGCAGGTGGACTGCTCGGGATGCTTATCCTGATAATGATCTTGTACATGACTGGAGTCAATTCTTATCTGTGTCTGTTTATCGGAATCGGTGGGGGATCGCTATTGGTGTGGCAAACTTTTTCACTAAATAAAAAGTATGGTGAACATGGCTTGATGAAAGTGGGAGCCAATAAACGACATCCACGATACATCATCTGTCCTAAGCCTGTGTATCGTTATTTCAAGTTCAACTCCAAATTGTACCAGCTATGAGAAATAAATCAAAAGCAACGACATTGGAATCTAAGTTTCCGTTGTTGGCAGTAGAACATAATTGCATTATCTCCAAGGATGCTGATATCACCGCATGTTTTCGAGTACAGCTACCAGAACTTTTCACAGTAGCCTCTGCGGAATATGAAGCGATTCATTCCGCTTGGCACAAGGCTATAAAAACGTTGCCTGATTATACGGTGGTACACAAACAGGATTGGTACATCAAGGAAAATTATGCTCCTGAAATTGCAAAAGAAGATTTGAGTTTTTTGGCAAAATCGTACCAGCAACATTTTAATGAACGTCCGTTTCTCAATCATTATTGCTATCTGTTCTTAACAAAAACTACGAAAGAGCGCATGCGAATGCAGAGTAATTTCTCATCGCTTTGCAAAGGGGTACTTATTCCAAAAGAAATAAGAGATAAGGAAACCATTTCTCGTTTTATGGAATCGGTGGCGCAATTTGAGCGTATCGTCAATGATTCCGGTTTTATAAAATTGGAGCGATTAAGTGAAGAAGACATCATAGGAACAAATGACAAACAAGGATTATTGGAGCAATACCTAAGTCTATCAAGAGAGGAGGGAACACCAATGCAGGATATTGGTTTGGGAGCGGAAGAAGTTCGTATTGGAAACAAAAGATTGTGTTTGCATACGTTGTCCGATACCGATGATTTGCCAAGTTCTGTATCTGCAAAAACTCGTTACGAAAAACTGTCCACCGATAGGAGTGATTGTCTCTTGTCTTTTGCCGCACCTGTCGGATTATTGTTGTCTTGCAATCACATTTACAACCAGTATCTTTTTTTGGATAACAGTGAGGACAACCTGCGTAAGTTTGAGAAGTCCGCACGAAACATGCATTCGTTGGCACGCTATAGCAGAGCTAATCAAATCAACAAAGAATGGATAGAACGCTATTTGAACGAAGCACATTCTTTCGGTCATGCTTCTATTCGAGCACATTTCAATGTAATGGCGTGGTCTGATAATCCAGCAGAACTAAAACAGTTAAAGAACGATACAGGTAGTGCTTTGGCGTTGATGGAATGCAAACCAAGGCACAACACAACCGATGTTGCTACGCTTTATTGGGCAGGAATGCCAGGGAATGCAGGAGATTTTCCTAGTGAAGAAAGTTTTTACACTTTCATAGAACCTGCCCTTTGTTTTTTTACGGAGGAAACGAATTATAAAAGTTCACCGTCTCCTTTCGGAATTAAAATGGCTGACCGACTTACAGGAAAACCAATTCATTTGGACATTTCAGATTTGCCGATGAAACGAGGTATTATTACGAATCGGAATAAGTTCATTCTTGGCCCTTCAGGTTCGGGAAAGTCATTTTTTACCAATCACATGGTCAGACAATATTACGAGCAAGGTGCGCATGTGTTATTAGTGGATACGGGAAATTCGTATCAAGGTTTGTGCGAACTCATCAAAGGAAAAACCAAGGGAGAAGATGGGGTATATTTCACGTACACCGAAGATAATCCAATTGCTTTTAATCCTTTCTACACCGATGATGGCATATTCGATATTGAGAAAAGAGAAAGTGTCAAAACTTTGATTCTCACATTATGGAAACGGGATGATGAACCGCCAACACGGTCCGAAGAAGTGGCACTTTCAAATGCCGTGAGCGGTTATATTGAAAGGATTAAGCAGAAGGATGAATTTCCTTCCTTCAACGGATTTTATGAATTTGTGCAAGGAGAATATAGAAAGGTATTGGAAGATAAAAAGGTACGAGAAAAAGACTTTGATATTGACAACTTTCTCAATGTATTAGAACCCTATTACAAAGGTGGAGAATATGATTACCTGCTGAACTCAGAGAAGCAATTGGACTTACTTTCTAAGCGATTTATTGTTTTCGAAATTGACGCCATCAAGGATCATAAAATTCTTTTTCCAATTGTGACGATCATTATTATGGAGGTTTTCATCAATAAGATGCGTCGTTTGAAGGGAATACGAAAGCTAATCCTGATTGAAGAAGCTTGGAAAGCGATCGCCAAAGAAGGAATGGCGGAATACATCAAATACCTTTTTAAAACGGTGCGGAAGTTTTTTGGAGAAGCGATAGTGGTAACTCAAGAGGTAGATGATATTATTCAATCACCAATTGTAAAGGAAAGTATTATCAATAATTCAGATTGTAAAATACTCCTTGACCAGCGTAAATACATGAACAAATTTGATGACATACAGGCTATGCTTGGTCTTACTGAAAAAGAGAAAGCGCAGGTACTTTCGATTAATATGAACAATGATCCTAATAGACTTTACAAAGAAGTATGGATTGGGCTAGGGGGAACGCATTCTGCAGTATATGCCACAGAAGTTAGTTTCGAAGAATATTTAGCCTATACCACAGAAGAAACGGAAAAGATGGAAGTGATGCGTCTTGCGGGAGAACTGGATGGAAATGTAGAGCAAGCTATTAAAAGGTTAGCTCTTGATAAAAGAGAAAAAGAAAATAATTAGTAAACATTTTAATAACGAATACAAATGAAAAATTTAAAAATCATGGTATGTATGGTACTATTAGTTACTGTCATGCCGAGCGTTAAAGCACAGTGGGTGGTAACAGATCCTACCAATTTAGCGCAAGGAATAGTCAATTCAGCAAGACAGATTATTCAAACTTCGACCACAGCGACCAATATGATTAACAACTTTAAAGAAGTGCAAAAAGTGTATAATCAAGGAAAGGAATATTATGACAAGCTAAAGGCGGTCAACAATCTGGTAAAAGATGCTCGAAAAGTGCAGCAGACTGTGCTACTTGTTGGTGATGTTTCTGAGATGTATGTAAATAATTTTGGTAAAATGTTGAACGATCCAAATTTCAATGAACAAGAACTAACAGCCATTGCCAATGGGTATTCGATCTTACTCAATGAAAGTACAGAATTGTTGAAAGAGCTAAAGCAAATTGTAAATTCTTCTAGTTTGTCGCTCAATGATAAAGAGCGAATGGACATTATTGACCAAGTGTATGTAAAAGTAAAAGAGTACCATAACTTGGTTCGCTACTTCACGAATAAAAATATTTCGGTTAGTTATCTGCGAGCTAAGAAAGCCAATAACAGCCAAAGAGTGTTGGATTTATACGGAACGGCTAATCAGAAATATTGGTAATCATGGAATTTAGTAATCTTCATGAAGTATTGCGTTCGTTGTATGACGAAATGATGTCCTTATCGGCAGACATGGCTGCAATTGCTAAAGGGTTGGCTGGATTGGGTGCTTTGTTTTATATAGCGTTAAAAGTGTGGCAAGCTCTGAGTAGTGCCGAACCGATAGACGTCTTTCCGTTACTGAGACCATTTGCTATAGGCATGTGCATTACATTTTTCCCAACCGTTGTTTTAGGAACGCTTAATGGAGTATTGAGTCCAGTAGTGCAAGGAACACATAGCATATTAGAAAGTCAAGTTTTAGATTTGAATGCGTTGCAACAGCAAAAAGACCTACTGGAGAGAGAGGCTATGCTTCGAAATCCAGAGACGGCTTATTTAGCATCTGATGAAGAATTTGATAAAAAACTAGAGGAACTCGGATGGACACCTTCCGATTTGGCAACCATATCGGGTATGTACATCGAAAGAGAAATGTACGAGGTAAAGAAAATGATTCGGGATAGTTTTCGTGAATTTTTAGAAGTGCTTTTTCAAGCGGCTGCACTCGTCATAGATACGATTCGAACATTCTTCTTAATAGTGCTCTCCATACTTGGTCCCATTGCATTTGCTATTTCAGTCTGGGATGGGTTCCAATCTACTTTGACGCAGTGGTTAACCCGATACATTAGTGTGTACCTGTGGTTGCCAGTTTCAGATCTGTTTAGTGCGATGTTGTCTAAGATCCAATCGTTAATACTCCAAAAGGATATTGACAGTTTGGCTGATCCCAATTTTATACCTGATTCTTCCAGTACGGTCTACATCATCTTTATGATTATTGGTATCATAGGCTATTTTACTATTCCTACCGTGACTGGCTGGATTATTCAGGCTGGTGGTGCAGGGAATTTTGTTCGAAATATAAATCAAACGACCTCAAAAACTGGAAATATTGTTGGAGCTGGTACAGGTTCTGTCGCTGGGAATATTGGTGGAAGACTAATGAAATAACAATTTAAAATTAAGGTGAAATGGAATTTAAAACTTTAAGAAACATCGAAAATAGTTTCAGGCAAATTAGACTTTATGCACTCGTTTTTGCAGTGTTGTGTATTAGTATATCAGGTTATGCTGTTTGGGAATCGTACAGATTCGCTGAATTGCAACGTCAGAAAGTGTATGTATTAGACAATGGAAAATCGCTAATGTTGGCTCTTGCTCAAGACGCTTCTATCAATCGACCAGTAGAAGCGCGAGAGCATGTACGACGATTTCACGATCTTTTCTTTACACTAGCACCAGACAAAAATGCGATTGAGAATAATATGAAAAGAGCATTTAATCTAGCAGATAAAAGTGCTTTTGATTATTACAAAGACTTAGCGGAAAAAGGATATTACAACAGGATCATTTCTGGTAACGTACAACAACGACTTGAAGTTGATAGTGTGGTATGTGATTTCGAAACCTATCCTTATGCTGTTAAAACGTATTCAAAACAGTTCATCATTCGGTCAAGTAATGTAACCAAGCGGAATCTTGTTACTTCTTGTTTCCTTGTGAATTCTGTTCGTTCCGATAACAATCCACAAGGGTTTAACATCGAGAAATTTACAGTTTTGGAAAATAAGGATTTGGAAATTATCGAACGTTAACTATTGAAAAGATGAAAGCAATTCGAATAACAATTGATTTATGGATCAATGAAGTTGAGCAAAAATGGAAAAAGTTACCCGCACGAAAACAAAATAGATACATAGTAATTGGCTTTGTAGGATATCTAATAGCAACCTTGCTAGGTTTAATTTTTAGTTTAATCTGAATTAGTGGAGCAAGATATGTGAGCCTCAAAATCATTGTAAAGAGTAGTGTTGGTAAATAACTAAATAATAGAAGAGATGAAAAAAAATGAAAATGTTGATAATCCAGTTTTTATTACAGATGCTGGAATGAATACTGCTTCTGACGAGATTGTAGAAAGCAGGGAGACTAAAGTAGAAAAAATGAAAAAGCCAATCATCTTTGCGCTGATGGGCATACTGTTTTTTGGCTGTATGTATTTGATCTTTAAACCGTCTGAAAACTTAAAAAACATTCAGATTCTAGGGTTAAATGATTCTGTTCCACAAGCTACAACTATCAGTTTAGAAACGGATAAGCAAAAAGCCTATGAACAGGAAATATTAGATCATAAAAATCAAGAGAAACAAAATGCGCTCACGTCGCTATCGGATTACTGGAATGAAGGTAGTACAGAAGGATCTTTGCAGGAGGTACCTGAAAAGCAAGATGAAGTTACTAATAATGCATCGTTGAATAGCTATCGCAATGCACAAAATACATTAGGTAGTTTTTATAATAAGGATAATTCTGAAACGCAGGAATTACGCAAACAATTAGATGAGGTGAAAAAAGAATTAGCAAGAAAGGAAGAAACACCGACCAATATTGTTGACAATCAGTTAGAGCTAATGGAAAAATCCTATCAGATGGCCGCTAAATACTTGCCTACCCATTCAGCTGATACAGAAAACAAAACTATTACCAGCTCTTCACCATCTAAGGAAGCCTTTGTGTCCATAATTGCAGAAAAGCACAATGTTGTTTCGACTTTGCATCAAGAAATTGAAGCAGATCCCTTTTTACCGCTGATTGGTACTAATTTCAATAGCAATAATCAACAACTAGCAAAGAATAGTATTCGCGCTGTTATTCAGGAAACACAAGTTGTAACCGAGGAAAGCAGTGTTAGCTTACGATTGTTGGAGTCCGCTAGGATACAGGGTAAGATTATCCCAAGCGGAACTGTAGTAACGGCAAATTCCAGGTTTCAGCAAGGAAGATTGCAGTTGAAAATTACCTCTATTGCATTTGAGGAAAATATTTTGCCTATAGAATTGACTGTTTATGGTTTGGACGGTCAACAGGGATTAACAGTTCCTTATTCTCCAGAACGTACTGCTATGACCGATATGGCAGCAAATATGGGACAGACTTCTGGCAGTAGTATCATGCTGTCAACTTCAGCTGGACAACAGATTGCGGGTGATTTAAGCCGAGGATTAGTCCAAGGAGTTTCAAATTATTTTTCGAAAAAAATCAAGACTCCAAAAGTTACCATCAAAGCAGGACTGCAAGTGTTGCTAGTATCAAAAAAATAATTGTTTAAAAACTAAATTGTATAAAAATGAAAACAGCTGTAAAAAATATTTTAATGATCCTAATTCTAATGTTAGGAATCACATCAATTACACAGGCACAAGGTTCTTTGTGTACGAGCGAAAAGAAAAATTTAAGTATAATAGAACCCTACACTATAGAAGTGACATTCGATAAAACTTGTCATCTACTGTTTCCTTCTGTTATTCGATATGTCGATTTAGGTAGCAACAGCTTGGTTGCGAGTAAAGCTGATGATGCTGGTAATGTTTTACGAGTTAAAGCATCCACTAGAGATTTTGAAGAAGAAACCAATTTTTCAGTAATTACCGAAGATGGCACCTTCTATAGCTTTAATGTCTTCTACAATTCTTGTCCGATAGTTACCAATTATAGTTTATCAAAAAACAAGAAAAACGATTGGAAGTATTATTCAAATCAAGTTCTTTTTGAAGAGCTAGGGAAAAGTTCACCCTACCAGGTTGACGAAATTATGGAGGACATCTACAATAAAGACAAGCATTTTATAAAGCAGATTGGTGCAAGAAAATTTGGAATAGAATTTCTATTGAAAGGCATTTATATTAATGGTGACAAATATTATTTTCATACACAAATTAAGAATTCAAGCTTCGTTTCATTTCCTATTGATTTTATTAATTTTAAAATAGTAGATAAAAAGAAAGCAAAGCGCACCGTCATACAAGAAGTAACAAAACATCCAATAAGAGTTTATAAATCCATAGATGAGGTGTTAGGAAAAACAGTCTCAAGAAATGTTTTTGTTTTGGATCAATTTACGATTGCAGATGATAAAGTACTTCGAATTGAACTCCATGAGAAGAATGGCAGCCGATTGCAAATAGTAGAAATTAAGAATTCAGATTTACTTAAATCTAAACTAATCGAGCAGGAGAATACGGAGCCAATTAAAAAAAACGGTAGAGGATCAAAACGGTTTAACGATTGATTTCCCTTGTTTTTAAAAACGAATGACCAAGTGATTGTTTTACTATTTATAGTTTAACAATCACTTTCGTTTTTAAATGATAGTTGTTTATTTAACTATTTAATAATGAAATAATTAGGGTATTTTCTGTTGCTTTTTTGTACATTGGCACTGTTGAATTTTTAAATATTTAAATATGAATCCTGCATTGTTTTTAGGTGTAATTGCTCTAATTATAGGTGGAAGTCTTCGTTATTGGATTAATAGACGAAAGTTTTACAGACGAAGTCCAATGGGAGTGGAAGGTTTTTCGAGTTACGAAAAAGCAGTAGTAATAACATTCTTTGAAAGAGTGATAAAATGGATATCTTTTATAATAATAGTTTTTGGACTATTTATGTTATGGAGTTATTCGAATCATACCAAGAATAAAAACCTAATAATTCAAAAAGAAATTAAAAAGTGATTTTGATTGAGATAATTTTTTTACGTATTGGTGTATTGTTATTTAATTTTATTGCAAGTAAATAATAGCTAATTTTACATCAATAAAACACAGGACCTTTTGAAAAATATTTTAATTATTGATGACGAAGAAAAACTTCGTGGATTACTCGCTAGGATTATAAAATCAGAGGGATTTGAGGTCGTTGAAGCTCCAGATTTGAAGTCAGGATTCAAGAAACTTGAACAGAATGATATAGATGTTGTACTTTGTGATGTAAAGCTTCCTGATGGTAATGGAGTAGATTTTCTTGAAAAGATAAAAACTAATTTCCCTTTAATAGAAGTGATTTTGTTAACTGCTTATGGCAACATATCTGATGGTGTTCAAGCTATGAAAAATGGCGCCTTTGATTATATTGTGAAAGGGGACGACAATGATAAAATAATTCCGCTTTTGTATAAAGCCTTAGAAAAAGTCCAACTTCAAAAGAAAGTGAAGCAGTTGGAAAAGCGCATTATGAACAAGTATTCTTTTGACGCTATTATAGGAAAATCCAAAGCATTGTTACAAGTAATTGACTTGGCCAAAAAAGTAGCAATAACTGATTCTACTGTTTTGTTAACAGGAGAAACAGGAACAGGTAAAGAGGTTTTTGCCCAAGCGATACACGAAAATAGCACTCGAGTAGGAAAGTCATTCGTGGCTTTAAATTGTAGCACTTTCAGTAAAGAATTACTAGAGAGTGAATTGTTTGGACATCGTCAAGGTGCTTTTACAGGAGCTGTAAAAGATAAGAAAGGTTTTATTGAAGAAGCAAATGGAGGTACACTATTCTTAGATGAAATAGGAGAGATGCCAATTGATTTGCAAGCAAAATTATTACGAGTATTAGAAACCAATGAATATATAACGGTTGGAGATAGTAGTCCAAAAAAATCCAACTTCAGGTTAATTGCAGCCACTAATCGGAATTTAAAAACAGAAAGTGAGACCCATCGTTTTCGTTCTGATTTATATTATAGATTGAATATTTTCGAAATAAACTTGCCGCCTTTGCGTGCTCGTGTAAAGGATATACGTGCGCTTACGAGTTTTTTTGTCGAAAAATTTTCACTTGCAATCAATAAGCAGACACTAAAAATTGAGGACGATTTTTTAGAGCATCTAGAAAAATACAATTGGTCAGGGAATGTACGGGAACTTAAAAACGTAATAGAAAGAGCCGTAATTTTGGCCTCTTCAAATTCTTTAACGTCTGCCGATTTACCTTATGAGATTGTAAATTATAAAGAGAATAGTGGGGATACTGTACTATCTGCCTTTGCTATAAACAGTATGGAAAAACTGCACATTCAAAAAGTATTGAACTACACTAATGGCAATAAAGCAGAAGCTGCCAGATTGTTAGAAATTGGAATAGCTACTTTATACCGAAAGCTAGAAGAATATAAAATTTAACAAAACCTATCATTTTAATAAAAAGCCTATCATTTTGATAGGCTTTTTTTGTGGACTAAAATCACGTTTATGTATTAATTAGTTGATAACTAAACGATTAATTAGTTTGTTGCTTTTTTGGAATGTCTTTTGGCATTGCAGTAGAAAATAAATAACATTCAAATGAAAAATCAAGTCACCAATGTTTTCAAAAATGCAGAACGATTTGCTGAAGTTACTAAAAAAGCACTAATCGCAGGAAACGTACAAAGGGCAAAAAAATGTATCCGTATTGCCGAAAAATTATTTGTTACAGGCAGTACCGAAACCAAGGGCATCATTACCAATGTGTATCTCTATTCTATTGCTTCTTTTTTAAGCGTGAAGCACTGCACTATTTCGAACCTATTTCCTGAAGTTTTGAAAATTGAATATGCAAAGCAATGTCATTAACCTTATTACGATTATTATGATAGCAACAATTTTATTACTTGGCTTAGCCATTTTACTATTTGGCCTCTGTTTTTTAACCATCGAATTATTCGAAAAAATCTAAAATTATGACTGCACTTTTTATTGTCGCAATAGCTGTTTTTGGCTATATGGTTTACGTCTTACTTAAACCAGAAAAATTCTAAAATGATCAAGGTAAGAAATAGGTAATAACAGCAAATTGTATCATAATAGATTTTATTACTACAGTTTCGTTCTAACCTCTTTTATAACCAAAATTTATTTAACCCTTAATACATAACAATGAATACAGAAATATTTGGAATTATAGTCATGTTCCTGCTTACGCTAGCACTCGCAATTCCATTAGGGAAATACATTTCCAATGTTTACGGACTCGAGAAAACTTGGCTGGATTTTATATTCAACCCAATCGAAATAATGTTTTTCAAAGTAAGCGGTGTCAACCGAGGGCAAGAAATGAATTGGAAACAACACATGAAAGCTTTGCTAACAATTAATATAGTTTGGTTTTTCATAGGAATGATCATTATGATGAGTATGGGAAGTTTGCCCATGAATCCAGACGGAAACCCAAGTATGTCTGCCGATTTAGCTTTTAATACTGTGATTTCTTTTGTGGTGAATTGCAACCTGCAACATTATTCAGGTGAAACAGGAGTTAGTTACCTAGGTCAGTTCTATTTAATGTTTCTCCAGTTTGTAAGTGCAGCAACGGGAATGGCTGCTGCTGTTGTCATTTTTAGAGCTTTTCGAGATAAAACAACAACTGAATTAGGGAATTTTTATACCTACTTCTTGAAATCTTGTACACGTATTTTACTACCGCTTTCGTTTGTGGTGGCAGTTATATTGACTTTTCAAGGAACCCCAATGACCTTTGAAGGAAAAGATACGATTACTACGCTACAAGGTAGTTCTCAAGAGGTTTCTCGCGGACCTGTTGCTGCTTTTGTAGCGATAAAGCATATCGGTACCAATGGAGGCGGATTTTTCGGAACCAATTCGGCGCATCCTTTCGAAAATCCAACCTATTTATCCAATATGGTCGAAATGGTTGCTCAAATGTTGATTCCATTTGCAATGATATTTGCTTTTGGATATTTCATTAAAAGAAAGAAATTCTCGTGGATGATTTTTGGCGTGATGACCGTTGGATTCTTGGTATTAACGATTCCGAATGTTATCTCAGAGATGCAAGGAAACCCGATGATTCAAAAAATGGGAATAGATACCACTTTAGGTGCCATGGAAGGAAAAGAAACTCGAATAGGTGCCGCTGCAACCGGATACTGGAGTATTGCTACTACTGTGATTTCGACGGGTTCGGTCAACTCCATGCACGACAGTACCATGCCACTTTCTGGTATGAATGAATTATTAGCGATGATGATTAATAGCTTTTATGGTGGAGTGGGAGTTGGAATTTTGAACTTCTTTATCTTCATAATTTTAGCGGTTTTTATAAGTGGATTAATGGTAGGAAGGACACCTGAATTTTTTGGAAAGAAAGTCGAAGCTAGAGAAATGAAGATAGCGATGATCATTGCCTTGATTCACCCATTTTTTATATTAGTTGGAACTGCAATAACGGCCGCCATGCCTGAGTATGGTACTGCAACATTAAATAATCCTGGATTTCATGGACTGAGCGAAATGTTATATGAATTCACATCTGCATCAGCAAATAACGGAAGCGGGTTTGAAGGATTAGGAGACAATACTTTCTGGTGGAATGTTTCGACAGGAATAGTACTGCTTCTTGTACGTTTTATACCAATCATAGGGCCTGTAGCCATTGCAGGACTCTTAGCAGAAAAAAAGTACATACCTGAAAACGACGGAACGCTCAAGACAGATACGGCCACATTTGGTGTAGTGACCTTAACTGTTATTGTTATTATAGCCGCCTTGGCTTTCTTTCCAGTGCTTGCATTAGGTCCTATCGCTGAATATTTTACTATTTACTAAAAAGAATTTAAAATGAATAAAGATCAATCATTATTTCAAAAGGAGATTGTGCAAGAAGCATTAGCGCAGTCTTTTGTGAAATTGAATCCGAAGTTACTGTTTAAAAATCCAGTGATGTTTACGGTAGAAATCGGAACAATTGTTATGCTATTTGTCTCCATTTGGACATTAACGGGTGAAACATCGCAAGGTAGTTTTGGGTATAATTTTGTTGTATTTCTAGTATTGTTATTTACATTGTTGTTTGCCAATTTTGCCGAAGCGATCGCCGAAGCTCGAGGAAAAGCACAAGCTGACAGTTTACGAAAAACAAGAGAAGAAACACCTGCAAGATTAAAAAGTGGAGAAATAATTTCTTCTTCGCAACTTAAAAAAGGAGATTTATTTGTTTGCGAGGCAGGTGATACCATTCCAACAGATGGGGAAATCGTAGAAGGGCTCGCAACAATAGACGAAAGTGCTATAACAGGCGAATCGGCACCAGTTATCCGCGAGTCTGGAGGTGATAAAAGTTCAGTTACTGGTGGTACTAAAGTATTGTCAGACCGTATTGTTGTAGAAGTGACCAATGAACCAGGAGAGAGTTTTTTAGATAAAATGATTGCTTTGGTAGAAGGTGCTTCGCGCCAAAAAACGCCTAACGAAATTGCCTTAACGATTTTGCTTGCTGGATTTACGTTAGTATTTGTAATCGTTTGTATAACATTAAAACCATTTGCTGATTATTCGAATGTAACTATTACTATAGCTTCATTTATTGCATTATTTGTTTGCTTGATACCCACTACCATCGGAGGGTTATTGTCAGCCATTGGTATAGCAGGTATGGACAGAGCTTTAAGAGCCAATGTCATTACAAAAAGCGGTAGAGCAGTAGAAACTGCAGGAGATATTGATGTATTGCTGCTAGATAAAACAGGAACAATTACCATTGGTAACAGGAAAGCGACTCATTTTTATGCTGCTCCAGGTATTTCACAAGAGCAATTGATTAAAGCAGCCGTTTTAAGTTCTATGTCAGATGATACTCCTGAGGGGAAATCAATTATAGAGTTGGCTCAAATTGATCCTTTAACACTGCAAGTGAGTAACCCACAATTTATCAAGTTTACAGCCGAGACGAGAAGTTCAGGTATCAATTTTGACGGAACTCGAATTAGAAAAGGCGCAACTGATGCTATCAAAAGTATGGTTGTCAATGCAGGAAATCCTTTTCCCAACGAGCTTTTAGATCAAGTAAAAAAGATTGCTGAAAATGGAGGAACACCTTTAGTAGTTTGTGAAAATGAAGTAGCACTTGGAGTGATTGAATTACAAGATATCATCAAAACGGGCATGTTCGAAAGATTTGAACGCCTTCGTAAAATGGGTATAAAAACGGTGATGGTAACGGGAGATAATCCTTTGACAGCCAAATTTATTGCCGAAAAAGCAGGGGTAGATGATTTTATTGCTGAAGCCAAACCTGAAGATAAGATGAATTACATTATACAAGAGCAATTAGCAGGAAGGCTAGTGGCCATGATGGGAGATGGTACAAATGATGCACCGGCTTTGGCTCAGGCAGATGTTGGTGTGGCTATGAACAGCGGAACGCAAGCAGCAAAAGAAGCAGGAAATATGGTCGATTTAGACAATGATCCAACCAAATTAATTGAGATTGTAGAAATTGGGAAACAGCTATTAATGACTCGCGGTACGCTTACTACTTTTAGTATCGCTAATGATGTAGCCAAATATTTTGCCATCATTCCAGCTCTATTTATTACTGCAATTCCAGCGCTTCAGGGTTTGAACATTATGCATTTGCACAGTCCTGAAAGTGCCATACTGTCGGCAGTAATTTTCAACGCGATCATTATTCCGTTCTTGATACCATTAGCATTAAAAGGAGTGAGTTATAAGCCAATTGGTGCCAGTGCTTTACTGAGAAGAAATCTATTGCTTTTTGGGGTAGGTGGAATCATAGTACCGTTTATAGGAATCAAATTGATTGATATTGTAGTTGCATTATTTATTTAAAAAAAATAGAAATTATGAAAAATAATTTAATAATAGGACTTAGAATGACCGTTGTCCTTCTTGTACTTTTCATGGTAATTTATCCAATATCGGTTTGGGCAGTTGCTCAATTAGCACCAAATAATGGTAAAGGAGAAGTGGTAGCCTACAAACAAAGTAAGGGATACTCCAACATTGGTCAAGATTTTACTGCAGACGAATACTTTTGGGGAAGACCATCTGCTGTGGACTACAACGCTGCAGGATCAGGAGCAAGTAACAAAGGTGCTTCTAACCAAGAATATTTAGCAGTAGTACAAAGCCGTATTGATACTTTTTTACTAAAGAATCCTACGGTAAAAAAATCAGAAATTCCAGTTGATTTGGTGACTGCTAGTGCAAGCGGATTGGATCCAAATATTTCTGTAGAAAGTGCTAAAGTACAGATCGAGCGAGTTCAAAAAGCAAGAAAAATTAGTAGTGAAAAATTAAATAATTTGATTGACGCAAATGCAGAGCAGCCCTTTCTAGGCGCTTTTGGACCTAAAAAAGTGAATGTTTTAAAACTAAATATTGCGCTTGACCAACTCAAATAAGAAAATAATAAAATCAGGGAGACGTAATGTTGTCTCCCTTTTTTCAATCTAAAAAATATATTATCATGCATACTAAAATAATAATAGTGTTCTTATCACTTGTTTTATCGAATGCTGCTATTGCGCAAGAAGAGAAAAAAAATCCGTTAACCTTTTCTGGATATGTTGAAACGTACTATCAATTCGATACAAATAACCCTGAAACTAATTCACGACCGAGCTTTATTTACAGTCATAACCGTAATAATGAGGTAAGTTTAAATTTAGGTTTACTAAAAGCTACCTACGATACAGGAATGGTCCGCGCGAATTTGGCCTTAGGAGCTGGGTCGTATATGAATGCTAATTATTCCGCTGAGCCTGGAGTTCTAAAAAATATTTATGAAGCAAATGTGGGTTTTAAAGTTTTAAAAAATCAAAATCTATGGATTACCGCTGGGATTATGCCTTCACATATTGGTTTTGAAAGTGCTGTTGGTGCAGACTGTATTACTTTAACTAGAAGTATAATGGCTGAGAATTCTCCTTATTTTGAGGCCGGAGCCAAAATTACTTATGTTTCGCCAAGTGGACAATGGGAATTGTCAGGATTGTACTTAAATGGTTGGCAAAGAATTCAGCGCGTGGATGGGAATACTTCTCCTGCTTTTGGGCATCAACTAATTTATAAACCAACAAATAAAATAACCTTGAACAGTAGTTCTTTTATTGGAAATGACAAACCAAACGATGTTAGTCAAAGGCGTTACTTTCATGATTTTTACGGTCAGTTTGATCTAACAAGCAGCGTAAAATTGATGGCAGGTTTCGATCTAGGCTGGGAACAAGATATTGCTCAAAGTAATCATTATAACAAATGGTACGGAGCATCGGCAATGACACAAATTGCGGTAACGGATAAATTAAATTTGGCTATAAGGGCAGAATATTACCAAGATAAAAAAGGAGTAATTATCGCAATAGGAACCCCAAACGGTTTTGAAACGTATGGTGCTTCTGTGAATTCAGATTATAAGATAAGTTCCAATTTAGTTTGGAGAACGGAAGTGAAAAATTATTCTAGTAAAGAGGGTATTTATATTAAAAGAGGAGGAGAAACTGCTGATGACAGTTTGGTTTTTTCGACATCTTTAGCAATGAAATTCTAAAAATTTAAAATAGCTTATAATAAGTAATAGTGCTTTTCAAAAGCTAATGCAATAGCCATCAATTTAGTTTTTACGAGAACAAGCGCAGGCAGGCTGTTGTCTAAATATAATAATTATTATGAAAACAATAATTTTAAAACAAAGGAGTACATTTCTGAGTGTACTAGTTGCTGGAATAGCAAGTTTAGTACTCTTTTTAGGATGTCAGAAAAAAAAAATAGTCAAATCTTCATCAGAACCTCATTCGATTCATGGAGGTGAAATTACCGCTCCTACACTAGAAAAGAAATACAGTGATGACATCTATTTTAGGAATACTGCTTTGTGTGACGTGGTTGATGAAGTAGGGATTATAGATAGCAGTAAAGTAGTGCAGCATTCAGAACTGTTTTATCCCGTTACAGTAAAAGAAAAACTAATTTCTGAAAAAAAATTAACGCTGCATAGAAAAGGAAAATCACAATCTATCGCGACCGAATCTAGGTTTATGAATCCAAATATTACTATAGATTGTGCAAAAAAACAAGTGGTACGAATTGCGAGAGCTAGAAATATTGTGACAAAAATTATTGACTCTATCATTGTAGACCATACCGAAAAAAGATTAATTACATGTCTAGGGCCTAAAACTATTAACATAGTGATGCTGAATTCAGAACTAGACAAATTAAATAAATAATAGCAGCGGCATTATCTCTAATTGATTGGGGTACCAAAATCTCTGTAAAAGAGAATTGTACAATCCAAAAGATGAATCATTACTAAAAAATAAAAAGGATAGCAGCTCAAATCATTTGAAGCATTAAAACGAATATGGAACAAGAAAGACAGAATAATGCACAGTATTTTTTGGATTTGATTCAAAAATCCAGAAAAGGAAAGTTTAAAATCTACATTGGTATGAGTGCCGGAGTAGGTAAAACGTATAGAATGCTACAAGAAGCTCACTCTTTATTAAAAAAAGGAATTGATGTCAAAATAGGTTATATAGAGACACATGCTAGAAAAGAAACTCAGGAATTACTAACTGGTTTGCCTATAATACCAAGGCGAACAATTTTCTATAAAGGTAAAGAACTAGAGGAACTAGATGTTCAAGCAATAATTAATCTGAGGCCAGAGGTCGTAATTATAGATGAACTAGCACACTCTAATATTCAGGGTAGTAAAAATGAAAAACGGTGGCAGGATATTTTGGAAGTTTTAGAAGCTGGTATTAACGTTATTTCTGCTGTAAACATTCAACATATAGAAAGTTTAAATAACGTTGTCAAGGAGGTGACTGGCGTTGAAGTGCAAGAGCGGGTACCCGATAAGGTTTTAAGTATGGCAGATGAAGTAGTCAATATTGATCTAACCGCAGAGGAATTGATAAACAGATTAAAGGAAGGGAAAATTTATACGGAGAACAAAATACAATTGGCTCTGACTAATTTTTTTAAGTCAGATCAGATTCTTCAATTACGTGAATTAGCACTTAAAGAAGTTGCGAGTCAAGTAGTGCGAAAAGTAGAGCATGAAAAGCCTAGAAATACCAATTTTAGACAAGATAAATTATTGGCTTGTATTAGTAGTAACGACAAAACGGCTAAAATTGTTATCAGAAAAACGGCGCGTTTAGCAAGTTATTACAATAGTAAGTGGATGGTTTTGTATGTGCAAACACCAAAAGAAAGTAGTATTAGAATTCCGCTTGCTAAGCAGCGCTATCTTATAAATAATTTAAAATTAGCAACTCAATTAGGCGCCGAAGTAATTAAAAAAGAAAGCAATAAAATTACCGATGCTATTCTCGAAGTAGTAGAGCAAAAACAGATTACAACGGTTTGCATAGGAAAACCACATTTCAATTTATTTAAAGTAATTTTGTCTTCAAGTATATTTAATAAATTATTAAATAAGTTGGCTTCATCAAATGTCGACCTTATAATTTTATCCTAATGAGAATTAAAACTAAATTAAACTTAAGTGTAGGCTTATTATTTGCATTAATAATTTTACTTTCAGTTGTTAGTGTCTATTATATCAATTCGATAAAACAAGATACCCAAAATATCCTTAAAGCCAATTATGATTCCTTAGAGTATTCTAGGAATATGTTAATGGCAATGGAGGGCATTGGTGAGAATAATACGGATGCTATTGTGATTTTTGGTAAAAATTTAGATTTACAGCTTCTGAATATTACGGAGAAAAACGAAGCGAATATGACCAATAAGCTTAAAACAGCTTTTCAATCATTAAAGGAGGAAAATGGATCAGCTGAAGCTAAAGCGGAGATGAATGATGCAATTTTACAGATCATGAAACTGAATACCGATGCCATAAAACTAAAGAGCGATATCGCTCAGAAGACTGCCGAAACAGCAAATTTTTATATCATGATATTGGGAACTTTGTGTTTCCTGATAGCCTTTAACTTATTAGTGAATTTACCCAATAATATCGCTAATCCCATCAAAGAATTAACAACGAGTATTCAAGAAATAGCCAATAAAAACTACTCAGAAAGGGTACATTTTTTACAACACAATGAATTTGGTGACTTGGCTCGTTCCTTTAACGTGATGGCCGAAAAGTTAGAAGAGTATAACAACAGCAATTTGTATAGTTTGTCTTTCGAAAAGAAAAGATTAGAAACATTAATTAACAAAATGCATGATCCTATTATAGGATTAGACACGAGCAATACTATATTATTTGTTAATGATGAAGCTTTGGCTATATTTGGCTTAAAACAAGGTGAGGTTGTAGGTAAAAATGTAGGTTCTTTGGCTGTAAATAATGATTTAATACGAATGCTAATCACCTCAGAAATTAATGAAAAGGTATTACCAATAAAAATTTTTGCTGATGATAGAGAAAGCTATTTCGAAAAAGAAGTGGTCGATATTACGATTACGCCAACAGGGGAGGAGAAAGAGATCGCTATTGGAAATGTAATTATTCTAAGAAATGTCACTTTTTTCAAAGAATTAGATTTTGCTAAGACCAACTTTATAGCGACCGTATCACATGAACTAAAAACGCCTATATCCTCTATAAAATTTAGTTTACAGCTTTTAGAAAAAGAAGTAACAGGAGCAATTAACAAGGAGCAAAAGCAACTCTTAGACAGTATAAAAGAGGATAGTGAAAGACTACTTAAATTAACGGGAGAGCTGTTAGATATTTCACAGTTAGAAACTGGAAAAATAAATTTGAAAATTGAGAAAACAAGTCCTTATTCAATAGTTCACTATGCTGTTGAAGCTGTAAAAATGCAAGCAGAAAATAAACAAATTGAAATTGTTCTTGATGAAGAAGAAAATTTACCGTTTATAAATGCAGATAGTGAAAAAACGTCCTGGGTATTAATCAATTTTTTAACCAATGCCATTACTTATTCTACTACAGAAAGTAAAATTATTGTACAAGTAAGAAAATCAGTTGATCAAGTTATATTCAAAGTTATCGATACAGGCAAAGGAATTGATTCTAGATATAAAAATAGAGTTTTTGATAAGTATTTTCAAATACCAGGAAGTAGTAAATCTGGAACTGGCTTGGGATTAGCAATCAGTAAAGAATTCATCGAAGCACAACAAGGAAAGATCACAGTGGACAGCGAACTTGGTTTTGGGAGTACTTTTAGTATAGTGATGAACTTGCTTTAGTTGTACTAAATTAAAATATATAAGTTGTTTAATTTAAATAGTTTAAAGTTTAAAATTGTAATTATAACTTTAGCTTTTGAAAAAAAAAAATCAACTAAAATAAATAGGATAAAGAATATCCTATCATTTAACTCGAACCTTTTCAGAAAAAATAGAAGGAAGCGTTGCGTACTGATTACTTTTTTCTGAAGTGGTTCAACTAGTTTCTTCAAAAAGACTTTCCCGACCATTTGGAAGGGAAGGTCTTTTTGAAGTTCGAAATTGCAACAAATGTATTTAGTAAAACAAAAAAATTAGACAAATAAAAATAGACGGCCACTATCAAAGTGGGCCGTCTATAGTTTTAAAAGGGAATATTAATTAAAGCAATTGGTACCCATATTTTGAAAATTTGTACAGATTTCAAATGCCTTTTGAGATTTTAATTGTGCAGTACCTCCCAAAATAATAGATTGCAATTTTGCTTCATTGTCCTTATAGCTTCGCACATTTTGATAGTATCCTGTTACAGCGTTGTAAGCTCCAAACAAAGTTCCTTTTGTGGTGTTCATTTGTTGTGAGTCGCTTGTCATAGCATAGGCAAAAGCATCTTCAACCGTGTTTTTAAATACGGTGGACAATTCAGCATCATTTCCAGTTTTGAGATACTGTAAGGTTTCCTTATTAGGGCATAGTGCGAATTGTATCATTTTCTTAACCTCATTATCATTCACTTTTACTTTTGCCCAATTATTAAAAATACCCTCTAATTGATTGCTAAATTCGTTTGCTAATCCCATTACTTTGTGCGCATTTTCCAAACGTTGTTTTGCTCCTGAAGTGTGACGAATTCTCACCACATTACTCATATTTCGAAGAGAAGCATTTAGTGTATTTTGGCAAACAATTCTAACAGGTGTAAAAGCTGCAGTAATACTGCCGCTACCATCATGCGAAGTAGTGAGAAAAATATATTTTTCTGTAATATCATCACCATTACCAACACGAATATAGTTAGGTAATTTTGCTGTAATAAAAATGCGTTCTCCATTACCTAATGCGCCTGCAGTCTCGTACATAATTCCATCTGTACCACCTACAATAGCATCAAAGAAACTAAATGCTTCACAATTTTGTACAATATGATACTCTTTACCGACTACACCCAAAACAGTATTGTTATCAGTACGGGTAGTAGCAAAATAATTAGGCACTTTTAGTTCATTGTCTCTAATTGATATACTGTCATTAGAATCAATTACGTTTGATACCTTGGAATAAAGAGGACTTTTTATCACTTCATAGTCAAGTCCTGCGTGTTTAATTGCTTCTGCACTTGTCGGATAGTCTGTTACTATTTGCCCTAAGCCGTGCCAAGCTTTTTGTTGTACGCTAAAAAATGAATAGCGTCCCGTTCTTTCATTGAAATTTAAATTGTGTGCCATAATATTAAAGTTTTAAAAGTTGAAAAAATGATTAAATACTTAGTGTTAAAAGGGTAAATCCTCAACAGGTTCTGGTGTGATGATCTTTGTATTATTCTGTTTTGTAATTCCTTGTTTAAATTCAATTTTCTTGCTACCTCCGTACAATTTTATAGTCGATGTATGAAAATTCAAACTTGATTTTAATTCTCCGTTAATAGCTGTCCAGGCTCTTGCACTTACTCTGCCTGTAAGCTCAACTAAAGCGCCTTTGTTTAGTATTTTTGCAATATTTGGACTTCTCCAGTAGGAGCAATCAAAATAGCTTGTTTGCTCTATGCGTTCGCCTTGCTTATTTCTGTAGCTATCATTGATAGCCACTGAAAAATTTACTACTTGTTTGTCTTGCGGGGTTCTGTGTATTTCCGCATCCTTTGTTAATCTTCCGAGGATGTTCATGATTTTCCGTTTTTAGGGTTATTTTTTTTAAATTAATTTATTCGGTAATGAGAGGAGGAGCTGTTTTGTTTCACTCTAAATCCAATATAAATAGTACTACATTTCATTGTTGACATTTTTTTTATTCGTCCAAAGAGTCGGAGTATGCTATGTTTCGTTTCGAGAGCATAAAAGGTTAGTGTTTAGCAAAAACAAGGTTTTATCAAATAAATACTATTCGTCGCGGCGGATGGAGATTTTTTGATAAACCCGTAGGGCAAGACCTTTTTTTTGCGTTAAAAACACTAGTATACCTTTGCTCTTGAAATGGGACAATTAGCATACTGGCTTTTGAATACAGATAGGATGGAAGCAAGGTTGTCCTGTGTATTATGTGTGATGGTAAAGAAAGAAGGTACTCGACTAAAAGTACTGTTTGATGGTACTAATCAGCTTATAGTTTGAAGTAATATTATGGCTAAATAAGCCATGGAAAAGGATCTTGAAAATTATGCGTAGTTAGTGGCTTTAATTTTTAAGATTTTTTTATTGAGTATCCTTAAAGCTCTTTTATACTGAAGCATAGCGAAGGTATAAATGTGCTTTGAGGATCTGAATGGGTTAAAAAAGGAAAATTATGGAAAAGCTCATTTTATTTCGAAACTAATTTTAGCCGAAATTTTTAATATATTGTTTATCCGTTTCTTAGTTTATAGATAGCATTTTGATGCCAAAAACGACCAAATAGTGACACTTGTTATTACTAATAATAGTTTAGACTAATTTTAATATTAACCTTGAAATGGAGAGTTTTACTAGTCTAATATTATATGATTTTGTGCTGACAAACAAATTTTAACTGAGCTGAATATTATGAGCTTAATCTATTTTTATAAAATTAAAGTGTTTACAAGATAAACAGGATTGTATTTGTTATTTCCATAATATCAAGAAATCATGAAAAATAAAATAAGCGACAATGATGAAGCTCCATACGAGATGCAGATTCTAAATGAGAGGATAACTCGTATTGAGGAATTTTTGCTTGGTAAAGGAGGTAGGTGTAGAAGTCTGGCAATTGGTGTAGAAAGTTCTACAAATACCAAATGCAGTTCAAATTTGCAAAAAGGGGAACTGATTTATCTTTTTCATATTTTGATGGAGGAAGGGATATGGTTTTTTGATAACATAGATGAGAAAAAGAACAGAAGCCAATTTCAATATTTTATTGAGCGACATTTTACCTACTCTGGAGAAGGGAAGGTGCAGCATAATATAATGGGTACAAGTAGGCATTTTTCGGAATGTAGAGGATTTACCTATAAGGAAAAACAAATCCGCTATCTTGAAAAGTTTATTAGATTGTTAAATTCAAAGAAGGAAAAACTTAATAGGACATAGTATTTACAATTAAATTATTAAAATCTGACAGCCATGGAAAGAAAAGAAATTGATGAAAAAGAAATGCAATTTGAACAATTGGTTTTAGTATTAAAAAAAGCTCTTTCCCCGCTATATTTGAAGATTGATGAAATTGATTCCAAGATAGATACAAATAAGAAGAACAATTTTCCAAAGTATTATAGAAATGAGGATCTAAAAAACATATTTGGACTTTCTAGTAATACCATAATCAAGTATCGTCAGACAGGTATCCTACCTTTTACAAAGATGGGGGACATATTCTTATATGATGCAGCCAAGATTGAGAGAAGCCTCAAGGAAAGCACAAACGGATAATTTAAAACTTATCCTATTTGTATTTAATGAAAAAGCCACAAGATATATTTTTTGTGGCTTCTTTATTTTTTACGTTATTATTGGTAGATACCTTTAAGTATTTCCATGTCATGTAAAACGTTCTGATCCATGACTTTTGCATAATGTTGGGTTTGTTTAATGTTGGTGTGTCCCATCATTGCGGATACATTTTCAATGCGAACTCCATTTCCAAGGGTAACCGTTGTTGCGAAGGTATGTCTGGCTACATACCATGTTAGTTTTTTTTGGACGTTGCAAACATCACCAATTTCTTTTAGATAGGCATTCCTTTTTTGATTAGATATTGATGGAAGTAATGCCGTTTGCTTTCCTCGGTATTTATCGATTATTTTGATAGCTGGTGGCAATAATGGAACGTTTGCTCTGATGTCTGTTTTTGCCCGTTTGGTCATTATCCAAAGACTATCAGATGAATCTTTAATAATGTTTGTTTCATTAAGTGAGGTTGCATCTGTAGGTGCGTATCCTGTATAACAGCTAAATAGGAATATATCCTTAACTCTTTGCAGGCGTTCGGTGCCAAACTCTTTTGATTCTATTGCATTCAATTCTTCCTGAGTGAGAAATACGGAATCACAAACTTTAAGCTTACCTTCATAAACGTCAAAGGGGTTTTTCTCAATTGATCCTGTCCTAATAGCATGTTTACAAGCGGTTTTAAACATCCTCATGTACTTTACAACTGAATTATTCTTTATTCCTACGACACCTTTAAATTCACTATCATACCGAAGAAAAGATTCTAGAGAGAAGATAAATGCTTCGTCGATTGTGTTGAGATCCATTTCATTTTTTTGATAATGTTTTTTTAAAAATGTGGAAAGCAGTGTTTTTGCACGTTCGTACTTTTGCAGTGATGCTGGAGCTCGGTCACCGGCATCAGCTTTTTTCTTAAAATACACATTGTGTTTTTCAATAATTTCTTTAATTCCTACTGACTTTTTTTTAGGTGGTAATTTTCCTCGTAATCCCGCCTTTAGTATTTCTAGAGAAACTTCTGATCCGAATTTCGACAGATCATTCACTCTACGTTCTAAATTTAATTTGAATATTTCCAGTGCATTTCGGATTATTTTTTCATTTTCGAGTCGTAAGGAGGTCCGTAGGTTGTTCGTTGCTTGCCACCTTTCACGGCTAATCATCTTTCCTGTGCTTATTGTTGTGGATTTGTTATTGAGGATTACTTTAGCGAAAATAGGAGAAAGTCCACTTTTGTTGGCTTTGTCTGCTTTGAGGTAAAAATTTACTTTTAACATGGTTTGTGAATTTAAATTAATAATTAAAATTGATTTAAAACCACTTAAGAACCTAGTGTCCATAGGGAATTCCCAGGGAATTCGAAATTTTTAGTTACCCTATTTTATCTCACAGTCTTTAAAAAAGCACAGGGTAACCAATAGGGTAACTGTACTTTGACATTACAGGTGTATTTTGACATCTCACATAAAAGAGAAAAGCCTCTAAATGCTAGCATTTAGAGGCTTTTGATTCATAAAGTTTCTTTTGAAACTTAGTCTGGCGGAGAAAGAGGGATTCGAACCCCCGGACCTGTGACAGTCAACAGTTTTCAAGACTGCCGCATTCGACCGCTCTGCCATTTCTCCAGTGAGCGACAATCATTATCTGATTGCGACTGCAAATGTAAGGAGCTTTTTTGGTTTTCAAAAACAATTTTAATAAAAATTTCGACTGTTCTTGAAAGTATTTTTTAAATGATTCATTCTCTTTGTTTTATAGAAGAAGAATCAATAGCGTCCTAATTTAGTAATTTACGTATTCTGTTATTTCAAGGCCGTATCCAACCATTCCAACGCGTGGTCCTTGTTGCGAATTGGATACTAAACGTATTTTTGAAATGTCGATATCATGTAATATCTGTGCTCCAATTCCGAAGTCTTTACTATCAATAACAATTTTTGGTGCTTTCATTTCGCCAGCCGCTTGTATTGATTTAAGTTCTGTAATTCTGCTCAATAGATTTACAGCTTGCATATCTTGATTGATAAAAATTACAGCACCTTTACCATGATCATTAATCACTTTAAACATTGCGTCCAATTGTTGGTCTACATTATTGGTTAATGTACCTAGTAGATCGTTGTTTACTTGTGAGGAGTGAATTCTCGTTAGAATAGGCTCACCCAGGTTCCACGTACCTTTAGTAAGTGCAATATGAATCTGTTTGTTTGTTATTTGTTCGTAAGCACGTAGGCGGAAAGATCCAAAACGAGTATTGATTTCAAAATCTTCTTTTTTAACTACTAAACTATCGTGTTGCATTCTATAAGCAACCAAAGCTTCGATAGAAACAATTTTAATATCAAATTTTGCTGCAATGGTAATCAATTGAGGTAAACGTGCCATTGTTCCATCTTCGTTCATTACTTCTACAATAACTCCGGCAGGTTGAAAACCAGCAAGCCTTGCAAAGTCAATAGCAGCTTCAGTGTGGCCTGTTCTTCTTAAAACACCACCTTCTTTTGCGATAAGCGGAAAAATGTGTCCTGGGCGTGCTAAATCATGCGGTTTAGTACCTTTCTCAGTTAATGCAATAACCGTTTTAGCGCGATCGCCTGCAGATATACCTGTAGTAACGCCATTTCCTTTTAAATCCACAGATACTGTAAAAGCAGTTTCCATTGGATCTGTATTATTAGTCACCATCGCATGTAGGCCAAGTTCTTTACAACGGCTTTCTGTCAAAGGTGCGCATATTAATCCACGCCCGTGTGTCGCCATAAAGTTGATCATTTCGGGAGTGACTTTCTCAGCAGCAGCTAGAAAATCACCTTCATTTTCTCTGTCTTCATCATCAACAACCAAGATTACTTTTCCTTGACGAATGTCTTCGATAGCTTCTTCAATGGTGTTGAGTACAATAGTATTTGAGTCCATAGTGGCGTTTATTTTTGTTTTTTTATTAATTTTTTAAATAATTTTTGGATTGGGCTAAAGATCACATCCAAGTTGATCAATCCAATGTCATTTGTTGCTCTATAAGTGAGCAGTAATGCTAGTGGTGTCAATACAATAGAGGACATCCATGCACCTAGAAAAGGGGTAAGACCATCTTCTTGCGAAATTCTTTTTCCAAACGTATTGATGAAATGGAAAGTGATAAAGATGAATACCGCAAAAACGATTGGTAATCCAAGTCCTCCTTTTCGAATAATAGCGCCTAGTGGTGCTCCTATGAAAAACATCAAAAAGCAAGCATAAGCAATGACAAATTTGTCATAAAGCGCTAAGTAATGTGTGTTGATTGTTTTTTGTTTGGTCGCTAGGTTGACTTGTGTAGCGTCTATATTGTAACCTGTACTAACCAAATTACTCAGAGTATTGGTTAGTATTGCTTGTTGTTCCTTTTTTGTAAAGATGGATAATAGGTCTTTAGGAATCGTTTTCAATTTCTTGATGGTATCTTTCTTATGTGTTTGATCGTTGACGAAAGAGGTGAAACCGGTTTGAATATTTATATTTTCCGAAAACGAAATGACCTCATTCTTAAAACTTTTATGCAAAGAATCCAAGGTGTAATTTAACTCATTGACATTAAGCATGGTATTCGTGTTCGAAATATTCTCTTCGTCTACGTCTACTTTGTTTAATTCGGATAGATCAATGTTGATGGTGTATTTTTTGAAAGAACTTTTTGCGAAAGGTAATTTTTCGCGATCTTCATACTTCTTCGGTGTAACGTCCTCGTAGTAATTACCATTGTTCAATTCGAGCTTCAAGATACTTGATTTTTCGCTACTGATCAATTCACCATCTTTGGCTTTGATTACTGTTTTACTACCATCACCCGTAGTCGATTTTTTGTGAATTGTGATTCCTGTTAATACGTTACCGTTTTCGCCAGATTTTTTGTTTACCTTAATATTATACAGTCCAACATCGCTAAATTGTCCTTCGGTAATGGCAAGGGCAGGTTGTACTTGCGCAATGTTTTTTCGAAAATTGATGAATTTATATTCGGCATACGGAATCACATTATTGGCAAATAGAAATGCAACAATGCTTAATAAGGCAATGGATATGGATAAAGGAAAAATGGCTCTTTGCAAAGAAATCCCTGCTGATTTCATGGCTGCGAATTCATAATTTTCAGCAAGATTACCAAAAGTCATGATCGATGCTAATAAAATCGACAGGGGTAGTACCAAGGGTACAATTCTAGGCATTGAAAAAGTAATAAATTTAAGTACCATTCCGGCATCTAAATCTTTACCTGCTAACTCGGCAATAAATAGCCAAATGGTTTGCAGGATGAATATGAAAAATAAGATTACAAATACCGTGGTAAACGTAACCAAAAATGTTTTTAATAAATATCTATCAAGTATCTTCACTAACCTGGTTTAATCTAATTTGTTGATGTAGTAATTTGGGTATTTACTTTGTGCAAAGGTAAATTGATTTTTTGATAAAGGCTGATTGGTTTTAAAAGAATTAACGGTTAATGTTGTTTTTGTTCCATTTTTTCCAATTTCGATGAGGTTATAAATGTGTTTTGTTTTTACATCAATTCCCAACATGATTTCTTTACGTTGATCACGTGAATTTGTAGGTACCAATTTGATGTACTGAATTTTTCTTCCTCGTACGTCTTGAAGGATATTCATTGAGTATTTGTATCCGCTGTTGAAGAAAGTTAACATTTTTGAAGGAGTAATGGCACTATCGTCCTTTTCGTTAAAGTTGGAAATTGTAACCTCTTCATCTTCTGGGACAATAGTGTACGTTTTCTTTCCGTCAAAAATCTTTGTGATACCCATGAAATTCAATACATATTGATTGCCTTTCATTGTTACGTTTCCTTTGCTATCTTGATTTATGTTTTCTTTCGCGTTGTTTAGGCTGTATCGAAAATCGATAGTGATATTCGAATAACTTTTAACCTTAGCAGTAACGTCATTTAATAAAGCTTTAGCCTTGGCATCTTGTGCTTGACTACTGAAGCTTAAAAAAAGTGTAAATAATATAGGAATAATTCTTTTTGACATTGTTGGACTTGTGTTTTTTTGTAGGTTTTTAATCTTGATTTGCATGGTTTTAACTGTTTTTTTCATTGTTTAAAAAGTGCTCAAGAGAGGTTAAATCTTGGATATGTACCGCTCGAGCCTTGCTGCCTTCAAAAGGGCCAACAATTCCCGCTGCTTCCAGTTGGTCTATTAAACGACCGGCGCGGTTATATCCTAATTTAAGTTTTCTCTGTAACAAGGAAGCCGAACCTTGTTGCGCTGTAACAATTACTTCGGCTGCATCTCTAAACAGAGTATCTCTTTCGGAGATATCCATATCAAGATTGATGCCAGTTTCTTCTCCTACAAATTCTGGGAGCAAATAAGCGGTTGCGTATGCCTTTTGCGAACCAATGAAATCAGTGATTTTTTCGACTTCGGGGGTGTCTATAAACGCACATTGTACACGTACAACATCATTTCCGTTGGTGTATAATAAATCTCCTCGTCCTATTAATTGATCTGCTCCTTGTGCATCCAAAATAGTTCGTGAGTCAATTTTTGAGGTAACTCTAAAAGCAATACGTGCGGGGAAGTTGGCTTTGATCAAACCGGTAATTACATTCACCGACGGACGCTGCGTTGCAATAATCAAGTGGATACCAATGGCACGTGCTAATTGTGCTAGACGAGCAATCGGAATTTCAACTTCTTTTCCAGCTGTCATAATCAAATCGGCGAACTCATCGACAACGAGAATGATATACGGTAAAAAGCGATGGCCGTTTTCAGGATTTAATTTTCTTGCTTTAAATTTATCATTGTATTCTTTTATATTTCGAACCATTGCATCTTTTAATAAAGAGTAACGGTTGTCCATTTCGACACAAAGAGAATTCAGTGTATTTACTACTTTAGTGTTGTCTGTGATGATGGCATCTTCAGAGTCCGGAAGCATTGCTAAGTAATGTCTTTCGATTTTATTGAAAAGAGTTAATTCCACTTTTTTAGGATCGACCAAGACAAATTTTACCTCTGCAGGATGTTTTTTGTACAATAATGAGGTCAATACAGCATTCAATCCCACCGATTTTCCTTGTCCTGTAGCACCTGCCATCAATAAGTGAGGCATTTTTGCTAGATCGACAACAAAGGTTTCGTTAGAAATTGTTTTACCTAAAGCAATTGGTAATTCCATTTCGGCTTCTTGAAATTTAGCCGATCCAATCACAGATTTCATAGAGACCATGGTTGGCGTTTTATTTGGAACCTCAATACCAATAGTTCCTTTTCCAGGAATTGGTGCGATAATCCTAATACCAAGTGCAGAAAGTGATAAAGCGATATCATCTTCAAGACTTTTAATTTTCGAAATACGGATACCTGCCTCTGGAACAATTTCGTATAAGGTTACCGATGGTCCTACGGTGGCTTTGATTTGTGCAATTTCGATCTTGTAATTGCGGAGCGTATCCACAATTCTATTTTTATTTTCTTCTAGTTCTTCTTGATTGATTGTGATTCCGCCCGTTGAATATTCTTTTAATAAGTCAATGGTTGGGAATTTATAATTTGATAAATCTAGGGTAGGATCAAACTGACCGAAATCAGACACCAATTTTGAGGCTAGATTTTCGACAATAAGATCTTCCTCTGGGGCTGATTCGATTACAAATGAATCTGCTGCAGCGGCTACGGGTTCTACGACTGCTTTCTTCTCATAGGGTGGAGGCGTATCTTTTTCTAGTTTAATTTCAGAAGAATGCTGAATGGTAGGTTTTAGCGTTTCTTTTTTAATTTCAAATTGCGAAGGCTTGGTTGTAAGTACCATTTCTTCTTCTTTTAGATCTTCATCAGGAACCGCAAACTCCTCAAGATTGTAGGCTTCGCTATTCTTGGCCGCTTCAGCTTCTGCTAAATTGTTTTTTAGGTCTGATTTTGTTTTTTCGAAAAAGGTTTGAATCTTCTCTGGAGAAATTTTTAATTTGAAAATAAGGTATACAATCAACCCGAAAATCAAGGTCAATAAAGTTCCTGTTTTTCCAATGTAATCTTGTAAAAATAAGTTTAATTCATAACCAACAACACCACCTAATTCTGGCAATGAAGTGGCAGCAAAACTAAATAAGACCGAAAGAACTATTAATGCAAATAGGTCCCAAAACCAAGTGTTTTTTAACTTACTCACTTTAATACCTAATACTAAATAGGCACCTGTAAGCATAAACAACCGTACGAAGATAAAGGATGCAAGTCCAAAACCATTGTACACGATTAAATTGGATAGGAAAGCACCAAATTTACCCAACCAATTCTGCACATTTTCAGAGCGATCAGCGAGTTCGTTTACTGCACTTTGATCTTCCTGACCATAAATGTAGAAGGAAATAAATGCTAGTAATAAAGCGATTGAGAATAACAGAAAAAGACAGCCCAAAACAAATTTGTGCTGTCTAGTTAATTTCCATTGTGTTGTCTCTTTAGGGTCTGAAGCGTTTTTCTTGTCTAAAGTTTCTTTTCTTGATTTTGCCATTATGGGTTGTTCTATTGCCTATAGAAAAAGGGGTAGATATATGATTAAACCGATAATTACTGCGGTGACTGCTGCAAAAAATACAGATCCAGCAGCTATGTCTTTTATAAAACCTATGCGTTCATGATAATCAGGATGAATAAAATCGGCAATTTTCTCTACTGCCGTATTTAGTCCTTCAATACTTAGAACTAATCCTATTGCTAGTGTTTGAAAAAGCCATTGCGTGGAGGTGATGCCAAAATAAAAACCTGCAATTGTCAAAACTAGTCCTATTGAAAATTGAACCATCACACTGTGTTCTGTGGTGATTAATTTTATAGCACCTTTGACTGCATAAGTCACACTTTTTAATCTTCCGGTAACAAATGAATTGTCTTTTTGAAACTCCATTAAAATGAGATTAAAGTACTGCTAATGCAGCTTCATAATTAGGTTCGTCAACGATATCGCCAACTTGTTCAGTATAAAGGATTGTTCCATCAACATCGGCAACAATAATTACTCTTGATAGTAAACCAGCTAATGGTCCGTCTACGATTTGTAATCCATTTGAAGTTCCAAAGCTACCATCTACAAAATCAGATAGGTTAACTACATTTGAAATTCCTTCAGCACCACAAAAACGTTGTTGAGCAAATGGTAAATCTCTAGAGATACACAAAACAGTAGTATTGTCTAAAGCGGCTGCTTTTTCGTTAAATTTTCTAACAGATGCAGCACATGTACCTGTATCTACACTAGGAAAGATGTTTAAAACCAATTTTTTTCCAGTAAAATTGCTCAATGTTGCTACAGAAAGATCTGATTGAACCAATTTAAAATCTGCTAATTTTGAACCCACAGCTGGTAATTCACCATTTGTGTTTATTGCATTTCCTTTTAATGTAATTGCCGCCATAATTTTTATTTTTATTGAGGTTCAAAAGTATGAAAATTATTTAAGACTTGGGATTTAAAACAAAAAAAACGCATCTAAAACTAGTATGCGTTTCTTTGTGAAAACCGTTAAGAACTATCAATTACTTATCGATAGAACCCATAACACGTTTCATGAAGGTATTTAAAGCTTCTTTCTGATTGGAACCACTTTTGATCAATTTTTGAACTTCAAGGGCGCCATACATATTAGAGATTAGTTCACCAATTACATCCAATTCTTCATCTTTTAAAGAACTGATTACGGTCATTGCCTCCAATACCTCAATTGTTTCTATGATATAATCTTGGTCATTTTCTTCAATAAATTGGGTAAGGTGTTTTATTACTGGTAGTTTCATAGTTGATTTAGGATTTGGGAATGTTTGATTTAGGATTAACGATTTGAGATTAACGATTTTTGATTTTAGTTTTAAAACGATTTTAATAATCGAAGACGATTTGCGTTAAATTCTAAATCTAAAAATCCTTGTTCCTGAATTTTTAAAGAATTTCGTTTACCAATTCAATTAAAACTTCTTGTTTATTAGTTTGTGTTTCGTTTACCAATTTTCCATCTACAAAAGTTGCAAAAGTAGGCAAGTTGCTTACGTTGGCCAATTTTCTTGATTCTGGAAAGTTTTCAGCATCTACGATTACAAAAGTTACTGCTTCATTTTCTGTTGCTAGTTTTTTGAATTTTGGTTTCATGATTCGGCAGTTACCACACCATGAAGCTGAATATTGTACTACTACTTTGTTATTCTCAGCTACTAAGTTTGCTAAGGTATCTTCGTTTAATTCGATTAACATATTTTATGAGTTTCTAAGTTTCAAAGTTTCAGAGTTGCTAAGTTTTTTTAATTATATTACTTAGCAACTAAGAATCTTTTTACTTAATTATTTATAAGTTGTATTTTAGAATATTCGATTCAAGCTTTAAATGGTATTGACTTAGTAGCTTAGAATCTTAGTGACTTCTATACTAATTAGTTTGAACTCAAGTATGCTGCAGTACTAAGTCTGTCAGCAGACATAGCTTCTTTACCAGCTTCCCAGTTAGCAGGACAAACTTCACCTTTTTCTTGTATGTGTGTGTATGCGTCGATCATACGGATGTACTCGTTTACGTTACGACCTAATGGCATATCGTTTACACTTTCGTGGAAAATTTTTCCAGTTTCGTCAATTAAGTAAGTAGCTCTGTAAGTTACGTTTGATCCTTCGATGATTAAAGAATCTGTTTCTTCGTTGTACTCAGAAGATTCGATATCAAGAATTCCTAAGATAGAAGATAAGTTACGGTTTGTATCTGCAAGGATTGGGTAAGTTACTCCTTCGATTCCACCATTGTTTTTTGCTGTGTTCAACCATGCAAAGTGAACTTCGTTAGTGTCGCATGATGCTCCAATTACGATAGTGTTTCTTTTTTCAAATTCTGGCAAAGCAGCTTGAAAAGCGTGTAATTCTGTTGGGCATACAAAAGTAAAATCTTTTGGGTACCAGAACAAAACTACTTTTTTGTTGTTTTTGGTAGCTTCTTCAAAAATGTTAATTTTCAAATTATCGCCCATTTCTGAGATAGCGTCAACTGCAATACTTGGGAATTTTTTTCCTACTAAAGACATAATATATTTATTTAATTTGTTTTTCTGATTGCAAAAGTAATCTATAACAAGAGGTTGTAGGTATCACATTCGATTATAAAAATTTATATATCAATAGTATTTGATTATTGTAGAAGCTATATTGTTGATTATTAGGATGTGTGATTTAAGTTTGGTATGTTTTATTCTTTCTTTTTTTAGGTAATGGATTGTAAAATAGTATAGTTGTTGATTTTTTAGGTAATTGATAGGTGTGTTTTTTTATAATTAAGGAAAATTAAATCAAACAAATTTTCTGAGATTTTATAAACTGAACAATCAAATAAAAACAGAATGTAATGGATGGAGTGGGGGTTTGCGTGAGGGGGAGGAATAAGCTACCGAAGTAGCATGGATCACCCGACAGCAGGACCGAAAAAGGGCTACTATGCGATTGCAATAGTAGCCCTTTTTTGGTGCTGGTGGCACGGCCAATTTTTTAAACGGTAACGGTATCTTCTTTTAATTCGGGATTGAGAATCATTTTGATTTTTATTTGAAAGGCAGCAAAAATCAAGGTTGTTATTGGACTCAAAATATTAAAAACGGCGTAGGGTAAATAGTCTACTGTTGCGACGCCCAATGTACTCGATTGATAGGCTCCACAAGTGTTCCAAGGGATTAATACCGAGGTTACGGTTCCTGCATCTTCTAGGGTACGACTCAAATTTTCGGGTGCCAAACCTTTTTTCTCGTAGGCTTTTGCAAACATTTTTCCAGGGACAACTATCGATAAATATTGATCGGAAGCGGTAACGTTGATTGCTAAACAGCTACCCACTGTTGAGGCAAAAAGACCAAATGTGCTGCTAGCCATTTTTAATAAAGATTGACTAATGCGGGCCAAAGCACCAATGGCATCCATGATACCACCAAAAACCATCGCACAGATGATTAACCAAACGGTTCCAAGCATTTTTTGCATTCCGCCTGAGGTGAAAAGGTCTGCTAGGGTTTTGTTTTCGGTAGGAATTACAACGTCTCGGGTAATAGCGTTCATAACGCCTCTATATCCTGATTGAAAAGTCATCTCTTTTACTCCTGCAATCTCATTAATGATATGTGGTTGAAAAATTATAGCAAAAATAGCTGCCATAAGTGTTCCTGCAAGTAAGGCAATTAAGGGTTCTGTCTTTTTAATAATTAGTCCAATCACTATAATTGGTACTGCGAACAGCCATAATGATACATTGAAAGTTCCTTCGATATCTTGTAAAAGGGTATCAATATTCACATCTCCTTTTACGTCTACTGAAAGTCCCATGACGATAAAAATGATTAAAGTTACTACGTATGTAGGTATGGTGGTGAGGGTCATGTAACGTATGTGTGTAAACAAATCGGTACCTGCCATTGCTGGTGCAAGATTTGTAGTGTCGGACATTGGGGATAATTTATCTCCAAAATAGGCACCCGAAATTACTGCTCCAGCAACCATACCCAAATCAAATCCAAGTGCTCCTCCTACGCCAATAAGCGCGATACCTACTGTGGCGCTAGTGGTCCAAGAACTACCTGTGGCGATGGAGATTATGGAACAAATAATAAGTGTAGCTGGCAAAAATATGGACGGACTTAGAATTTGGAGGCCGTAATAAATCATTGTTGGAATAATACCGCTCACAAGCCATGTTCCTGCTAGTGCACCAACCATCAATAGAATCAAAATGGCACCTACTGTTGATTTGATGTTGTTGGCTACCTCTTCCATCATTTTTTCGAAGGTAACTTTATTGAAAAAACCAACAATTGCAGCTACAGCACCACCTAGTAATAATACAAACTGGTTGCTGCCGCTGAGGGCTTCGTCTCCAAAAACATAAACGTTATACCCTAAAAGTATCACTATAGCGAGTACTGGAATTAGCGCTTCGCCAATAGATAACTCTTTGTTTCTGTGTATTTTTGTATTCATAAATTATAGGGGTAATGTGGTATTTTTTTAATTTATATATTTTGAATAACTACGGGTAAACTCCCAATAGTTGCTGTGTTGGTTGCCAAAAGTGTTGCTGCAGTTTCTTGAAATTCTTCAAAATCCTGATATGCTTGTACAATTCCGTTTGCCAATTGGAGCTTCGGAATTACTTGCAGTGCATACGGATTACCAAATAGGTACAAAACACATTTTTTTGTTTCGAATAATTCAGATAGCAAGTTTAAAACAGCATCTTCGATTTCAAAATTCTGCATTGGTTTTGCTTTCGGAACAAATAAGGCAATTATTATGGTGTCTAAAGTAGTGATTTTTTTTGAAAAGTCATTGTTTGGAACTTTTTCTGTCGCTTTTATCGAAAATTTTTGAGTGCTAAAATGCTTGTTCAGTGTTTTTGAAAATGGTGTATCACTCTCTTTATAAATAGTTAGAAGTCCTAATGAATTTTTTTCTGAAGCATCAAGGACGGATTGGTAGTTAGCCGTGTCTTTGATCGTGGTGATACTATTTTGTGCTATTTTTTTATTTAAGTCTGATGTTGCCTCAAAGTCAAATTGATTTGCTACTACTGGTTCTGAGTCAAAAAGTCCTGCTTTTTGTTTGCAAGCAAGAATGCAGTTATAACTCTCTTCTATACGCTCGGGCGTTGCATGGTGCATGATGGCTTGAATTCCTTCAGGGACATTTTCTGCAAAACACAATACATCATTTCCGGCATTGAAGGCTTCCCATTCTAGTTGGCCTTTTGTGGTATATAGTTTAGATACGCTATGCATATTCAAAGCATCAGAAATGATTAAACCCTTGTAGCCCAGTTTTTTTCGTAAAAGTGTTTCAATTATAGGTTTAGATAAGGTGGCCGAGGTATTTTTGCCATCATTGAGAGCGGGAACAGCCAAATGTCCTATCATAATCGAGTCTACATTTGCTTTAATACCTTCGATAAAAGGATACAATTCATTTTCTAGAAGTTCGTCCAAAGACTCTTGAAGAATGGGTAATCCTAAATGCGAATCTACATTTGTGTTTCCGTGTCCTGGAAAATGTTTCAGGCAGCCCAAAACACCTACGCTGTTCATCCCTTTGAGATATTCAACGGCAAACAAAGCCACTTTGTCTTTGTCTTCGCCAAAAGAACGGTAACCAATCACGGGATTATTTGGGTTGTTGTTGATATCAGCCAAGGGTGCCAAATTATACTGAATCCCTGCCGATTTTAAGTCCAATCCTATTTGCCTTCCTACTTCAAAAGCTAAGTGTGCTTTTGATTTTGGTAAAGCACCCAGTGTAATTGCATATGGATATTGCGGTGTTTTTTCGACACGCATCGCCAATCCCCATTCGGCATCGATACTCATTAAAAGGGGAGTAGTGGCCGCTTTTTGATATCGAATGATCAATGTCTTTAAGCGTTTGTAACTATCGTCATTATAGACAATAGGTTTTTTACTTTCGTAATTGGTAGCGGCACTAGCGCGGGAATGAAAAAAAGTTAACCCTCCGATGTGGTGCTCTCGGATCATTTTTTCGGTGGCCTGAATATTTTCTTCAGTATCGTTAATGAATACTGCAGGAAAAAAGAATTGTCCTATTTTTTGTTCTAATGTCATTACCAAAGTTGAATATTGTGTTGAGACTGCGTCCTTTGCTTCGTTTTATTTTAAACTAAGAAATCGAGCGCTTGCGACCAAACGAAAATAGTAATTTAAAATGGTAATTCTGTTAAATTTCCAAGTTCGCTTAAAAATAGCACTATATAGATCTTATAGTTTTGGAGGTGAATTTAAATGATTTTTTTTCTTGATTATTTTCAACATCGAATGCTTCTTAACATAAGAGAAAAATAATAAAGAGATATAACTAAAGGAATAACGCTTAAAGTGAGTGCTAGAATCTTACTTCTTAATTCACTTTTATAAAGTGTGATTAAAATCAGGTTTGCTATGATGCAACAAAGTAGTACGATCAGTGCTAGAATAGTTATCACTGAAAGCCATTCGATACCAATATTAATTTTGTTCATTACAAATAACAAGGTAATTGACAAGATGAATAGTAATATAAATTTGATTGAATTACTTTCGAGTTTTTGCATTAAATTTTAAATATTCAATTATTAAAACTTTATTTTGAATCAAATTTTAATGATATTGGAGGAAATTTTCACTTCCTCTAATCTATTTTCTTTCCGAAATCTTTTGGGAAAATTAAAAATCGAGATAAAATTAGTCCTGGGATAGTGGCTAGAAAAACCCAGATAAAAAAGTTGCCATATCCTAAATATTCCTGAATAAAGCCGCTTAGCATTCCTGGAAGCATCATTCCTAAGGCCATAAAACCAGTTGCCAAAGCATAGTGAGACGTTTTTGATTCGCCATCGGCTACATATATGAGGTACATCATAAAGGCAGCAAAACCAAAACCGTAACCAAATTGTTCTGCAATAACTGTCGCATACACATATACGATTGAGGCAGGGTGAAAATGAGCCAATAATATAAAACCAATGATGGGTAAATGCATGGTTAATATCATAGGAAGCATCCATTTGCCTAAACCATCTTTTGAAATGGCCATTCCGCCCAAAATTCCGCCAATAGTCAATGCGAGTACTCCAAATGTCCCGTAAATGATTCCAACATCTTGTGTGGTTAATCCCAACCCGCCTACTGCAACATCATCTATCAAAAACGGCGTTAGCATTTTTAACAACTGAGATTCTCCTAAACGGAAGAGTAAAATAAAGGTAAGAACGATTCCGATTTGTTTTTTTCTAAAAAAGGAGGCAAATACCACGAAGAAGCTTTTGTCTGAAGTAGCAGTTTCTACAGTAGTTTTTGTTGCAATCTCCGTTTTTGGAGTGGCGAAAAAATTATAAACAGCCAAAACAGCCATGATAACTCCCACGATAATCATGGTATACGACCACGCTTTTTGTTTGTCTCCATATTCTTGCTCTAAATAGCCACCGATGATAACAATTAATCCGTTTCCAGTCAGCATCGAAAGGCGATAAAAAGTACTCCTGATTCCTAAGAAAAAAGATTGTTCGTCTTTTTCTAAAGCGATCATATAAAATCCATCACTAGCAACATCATTGGAAGCAGATGCGAAGGCAGCCATCCAAAAGAACGCTAAACTGATGTTGAAGAAATGATTCATCGGAATCGTAAATCCAACAATGGTAAAAGCGATCGAAATCAAAAATTGCATGGCTATAAACCATTTCCTTTTGGTGGAGTATAAGTCAATAAAAGGACTCCAAAGTGGTTTAATTACCCAAGGTAAGTAGAGTAAGCTGGTATAAACACCAATATCTTCATTGCTAATCCCAAGGTTTTTGTACATAATAACCGAAACCGCAATGATAATAGCATAAGGAAATCCCGAAGCAAAATTAAGTACGGGTATCCAATACCAAGGTTTATTATTTTTTGTCATTTGTGATTTGGTTTAAAATCGTTTTAGAATTTTTGGTCATTGATAGCAAGGTTGCTTCACTTTCGTTACCATAATAATCGATATAAGAGATAGCACAACTACTATGCTTTTCCAAATAGATTTTTGGTACACTGATACCAATAGAACCTTTTTTCTCTATAATTGTTATTTTGTCAATGATGTTGGCTGGATTACTTACATCGATTTTAGTACTATCTTTTGCGCCATACACGATTACGTATCTCATTTTGTCATATTCGGGGAACTTCAAGATTATATCAGCGATGTCGGCATCGGTGGTAATGTCCCAAACCACTGGAATATCTTCGACTTTGAACCTGAAACCGGGTACCACATTTGGTAACGCAGGATATTTGTATTGGTTGTTGGCCAAAATAGATGTTACGGTTTTGTTGCTGTTATTCAAAAACCATTTTGCGCTAAAGAAACCATTCCCTTGAATGTTTTTGTAGCTTCTGTTTAGGTTAATTTGATTCGGAATCTCAGTAGGATTGTTCCATTTTTTGTCTGAGTCCGTATTGATTTTGTACGAGCTGTTCCCAATATACACCGCAGCGTTTCCGTTTGAGTTTTCAGACCACCATTTTAATAGTTTGGAATAGGATGCTGTTTTGTGTTCGATACTCCAATACAATTGTGGCAAAATGTAATCTACCCATTTGTACTCCATCCACGCCATTGGATCAGCAAATAAATCGTCGTAGTTTGTTTGCCCAGACTGCGTGTCTGAACCTTTTGGATCTACCGATTTATTACGCCAAACCCCAAATGGACTAATTCCGAATTGTACCCATGGTTTGATGTTTTTGATGGCGTAATTGGTACATTTAACATAGTTATTGGTGTTCAATCGGCGCCAATCGGCCAAAGATAAACCGTTACCGTACTTTTTGTAAGCAGCGGTATCGTTAAAATCTAAGCCTGCAATTTTGTATGGATAAAAGTAGTCGTCAAAGTGCACCGCATCGATATCATAATTCCTTACTACTTCTTCGACCACAGCAACCAATTGGCTTTGCACTTCTGGCAATCCTGGGTTGTAATAGTATTTTTCGCCGTACTTGATCATCCATTCAGGGTGTTTGACCATGTCGTGATTCGGACTTAATGTTTCTTTTTTTAGATCGAAAGTGGCTCTGAAGGGATTAAACCAAGCATGAAACTCAAAACCTCTCATGTGTGCTTGTGTAATCATCCATTCGAGCGGGTCGTAGTACGGGTCGGGTGCTTTACCTTCTTTTCCGGTCAAGTAACGTGACCAAGGCGCAAATTTTGACGGGTAAAAAGCATCGCCCACACTACGTACTTGCACAATCACTACATTATAATTTAGTTTTTTGTAGGCATCCAAAATTTCAATGTAATCTTCTTTTTGTTTGGCTACAGCATCTGTACTCGTTTTGGGCCAGTCAATATTTACAACGGTCGCAATCCATACGGCTCTAAATTCGTTTTTAGGGTGCATAGGATTTGGTTGTGCATAGGTCATTGAAAAAAGGGCTGTTATGAAGAACGTTACAACAGCTAAAGAAAAATTGCGGATCATTTTCGAATGGTTTATTATCAAAATCAAAATTAGTTTTTTATTGTAGTTTACGAGTTAATTTCTAAATATAATTCTCGAAAAAATGTATACGCAATATCTTTGCCAAAAAAATAATAAGAGTACTATTACTTAGTCGCTACTTTTTAGAAGTAATATGTTCTTTATTGAAAGGGAAAAAGGTTGCAATAATTCATTTCGAAAAATAATAAGACGACAATTTTGTTTACTTTCGAAAAATAAAATTTACAAACTATTGTTCCAGTCCATCGTTTGTATAGCAGACACTTTGCTGGCGGCATTCATAGTCACTCTAAGTTCCTTGTTTGCTACCTTTTTTGAATACAATGCTTTATACCTATATATGGTTGAACTATTTTTTGTACTCTTCAACACTTCTACCAATTCAATATCGTTGAAGGTACCATAGTAAGTACGGTAGCGATTGCAAATGGTCGAAAGTTTGTCAATCGTGATGTTGTTAATTACCGAATGAGTGGCTTCGGCTGTGGTAAACGGTTTGAATTTGGACGTATTGCAAGTCATCAAAATTCTTTTTCCAAGCTCGTATGCTTTTTGCTTTTGAGCCGCATTAACTGTTGCAGGTCTTAGTTTTATAAATTCAACTTTTTCTATTTCAGTAAGTTCTTCGCTTTTTGAATCTTCAATAACCTCCTCGGTTGGCGTAGTGGTTTGATCTAGCGGTATTTCTTTAGTAACGACTTTACTGGTTTTACAAGCGACTAATAGTGTTAATGAGAAGAGAAGGACTAATTTTTTCATTCTATATAATTTTAAGCTTAAAGTTTATGTGATTAAAAAGTTACTAAAGGTACAATTGTAACGAAAAAAGGTACGATTGATTGCCTTAATTACAAATTTAGGCAACGCTGATGAAAACTCAAAATCAATCTACTAAAACAAGCGTAGCTTTATTGCACTTGATCTTTCATGATCTGATAAACCAATTCTTTGGTAGGTTTTTGATCTTTTAGGTTTTCTCGAACCACTTCAAAAAGGACTTTAAAATCGCAACCTTGTTTGTAATTGCTACAGCCATAAGCGGTTTTGCCTTTCATTACAATTCCTTTGCCACATTTTGGACAAGGCAAATCATCCGAAGCTGGTTTTGCTTTTGGCGATGGAGCAGCGTTTTTTTTAGGTTCTAATTTAATTTTAAATTCTTCGTCAAAGCGCAACAATCCTTCTACAGTCCCGGCTTCGGTTTTAAAATCTTTTAAGTTTACGGTGGATCCTTTTTGTAGCAATCGTAGATATTGGTTTTCGGATATTTTTTTATCAGCAAAAGTAAACGGCAATACAAAGTCACAGCCCGAACTGTAATTACCACAACCGTAGGCCGATTTACCTTTGATCAAGGTGTTTTTTTTGCATTTTGGGCAAGTTTCCGCTGTAATTCCAGCGGCTTTCTTTTTCTCAACAACTGCTTTTTCTTTTTGAACTGTTCCTGCATGCGAAATGTTGGCACGTACCGACTCGCTACGTACCTCATACACGAGCGCATCGACCATTTGCTTCATGTTTTTGATAAACGCAGCAGCAGAATAGGTTCCTTTTTCAATGTCTTTTAATTGTTTTTCCCAAGATCCGGTCAATTCGGCCGATTTGATTAAATCACTCTGAATCGTATCAATCAACTGAATTCCAGTTGGAGTAGGGAGTACTTGTTTTTTATTTCGAACAATATACTGCCGTTTAAAAAGTGTTTCGATAATATTCGCGCGAGTAGACGGTCGCCCAATGCCGTTTTCTTTCATTAATTCTCGTAAATCCTCATCATCGACTTGTTTTCCTGCGGTTTCCATAGCACGAAGTAAGGTAGCCTCTGTAAATTGATTGGGTGGTTTGGTCTCTTTTTCTAAAAAAGAAGGTTGGTGCGGTCCTTTTTCGCCAATAACAAAGTTGGGTAATAAGTCAGCTTCTTTTTCTTTACCATTTGGACCGTTCTTTGTCGAAGATTCGAACACTACTCTAAAACCTTTTTTCAAGATTACTTTTCCTGTGGTTTTGAATAGTACTTCGGCCGCTTTACCGATTACCGTGGTGTTGGCCACCAAACAGTCATCATAAAAAACAGCGATAAAACGTTTGGTAATGATGTCATACACCTGTTGCTGATTGAATTGCAAGTTTGATTGCACTCCCGTGGGAATGATAGCGTGGTGATCGGTAACTTTTTTGTCGTTAAAAACCTTAGTCGATTTCTTTATTTTCTTCCCCAAAAGCGGTGCTGTTAAAGCCGCATAATTGGTTAGTTTTTGTAAAATACCAGGTACTTTTGGATAAATATCGTTTGGTAAAAAGGTAGTATCAACTCTAGGGTACGTAATTACTTTTTGTTCGTATAATGTTTGTGCAATTTTCAGCGTTTCTTCTGCAGAAAAGCCAAATTTGGTATTGCAATATACTTGCAACCCTGTAAGGTCAAAAAGTTTGGGAGCATATTCGTTTCCGTTCTTTTTTTCGATAGAGACGATTTCAAACTCACTTTCCTTGACTTTATTTGCGAGCAATTCTCCGTCCTCTTTTTTCAAGAAACGACCCTCTTCGTAAGCAAAAAGGGTTTCTCTGTATAAGGTTTGAAGTTCCCAGTACGGTTGTGGTTTAAAGTTTTCAATGTCTTTCCAGCGATCAACCACCATAGCAAGTGTAGGCGTTTGCACGCGACCAATTGACAAAACTTGTTTGTATCCGCCATGTTTGACCGTGTACAAGCGCGTGGCATTCATACCCAATAACCAGTCGCCTATGGCCCGTGAAAATCCGGCATAGTATAGATTGTCGTAGTTTGCAGAGGGTTTTAAATTGTCAAATCCTTCTCTAATCGCCTCGGTGGTAAGAGACGATATCCATAGTCGTTGGACTTCGCCTTTGTACTTGGCTTCGTTCATAACCCATCGCTGAATCAATTCTCCTTCTTGTCCAGCATCCCCACAATTGATGACCAAGGTGGCTTTGTCAAATAGACTTTTAATGATTTTGAATTGCTTTTGGATTCCGGAATTCTCGACAACTTTAGTTTCGAATTTTTCCGGAAGCATGGGTAAGTTGTTCAAATCCCAACTTTTCCAATAGGGTTTGTAATCGTTGGGTTCTTTGAGAGTACATAGGTGGCCAAAAGTATAGGTTACAGCATAGCCATTGCCTTCAAAGTAGCCATCATGTTTGGTGTTGGCTCCTAAAACGGATGCAATTTCTCGTGCTACACTGGGCTTTTCGGCAATACAAACCTTCATTTATTCCTTCTGTTTTGAGGGCGCAAATTAGGAATTTAGAAATTGGTATCGAAATAGAAAGCGGTCCTTTGCCTGATTTTTGTTAACATAAATAGTTTCAGTTCTAAGAGACAGTTTCATTTTCGAATAAAAAAAATCTACAATAGAGGCGTATCCTTAATTAGAAAGAACTGTAATCCATTTTCGTATAGCGTAAGATTAACTACATTGTCCTAAAACTACCCAAATAATGATAAAAATTAAGACGGTACTGAAACATCCACCACCTAATTTTTTTGCTCCGTAACCTGCTAATAATCCTTTAAATAAATTGTTCATAATCGTTGGTTTTTAAGTACTACTTGGTTTTTTTGTTTTATAAAAATAATACTGTAAAGATCCAGATTGTGTTCTGATTTAATTTATAAAAGATTTCTAAAAAGTTTCAAAATTTACAGTTAGCTACCTACTCATTCAAAAAAAAACGGTTCCAGCTACCACCACACAATGAAAAATGCAACGTAGGTATCATTGCATTTTTGCCAACACAAAGGAGATTGTTTTTCGACCATTGCACTACCTACTGCTTTTTGAATAGTGTCAAAGTCACTCCAGTTGTTGTTTTCCTCGGGATCAATTCCCCATTCTTTTTTTGCAGGTAAATAATAAGTTTTGCTCTCATTATGATGATTGATAAAGGTTTGAAAGTTGATGTAGTACCCTTTAATCGCTTTTTGATAACTAGAACTTAAATTGCCTTCAAAGCGATACGGAATGAACAAAGAAACCATTAAGCAGAGTGCTTGTGAAATTGTATCGATTTGCAAATCGTGAAGTGTGGCTTTGGTGCAGTCATTATATAGTAAGGGAAATTGCTTTGTCTTAAGTTTGTTTAATTTCTCACTCAAAGAATCATTTCTGTTAGGGCCGATCCAATTATGTATAGTTTCTGTCGAAAGGGTAGGGTCAAGTAGATAGAATTTATACGCTAATTCTAAATGTACTAGTTCTTGTGTTTGCTTATTTTCGATTATAAAATCGAGTTCTCCAATAGTCTTTTTGTCTTCGATAATTTGAATATTCTCATGCAATAGCGCAAAAATGCTAGACGATTGGATTAATTTTGATACTGCCTTTTCGACTAAATGCCCCAACCTAAGATTTGTTGGTAAATCAAAATCCAATGCTGTTGGAAGATCTAAAGCAGATAAATCAAAAGAAGGTACGCCCGTAACCGAAAAGTCGAGAATATCTGCTTCTATAATTGAGGCTATTCTTGGATGGGTTTGCATTTAATTACTTTCTATTGATGATTGGGCCTGCAAAGGTATTATTTATCAATGGAGTTGAGGATGAATTTCTACCTTTAAACCATGATACTCATTTATTTTCATTAGTACTTATCGTCTTTATTTTAAGGGTAAATTCTGTAGAAAGTTCCAAAACAGGATGTCCCATAATTAAAATAAATTTTAGAATATGAAAATACTATAAATCATTGACCTAAAGCTATAACATGAAACAGTTGTTAAAAAGTTATTTTTGTATAAAAAGCAGCTATGGATATTTATACTCTATTTAAGGTAGTATTTGCTTCGGTTGTTGCCACATCAGTAATGACCTTGGTAAGTTATGCGTTATCAAATGTATTAAACAAGCAGTATCGTGAACCTGTATTGTTGGGGTATTTATTAGATTCTTATGCAATAGGTCAAACACCAACGATGCGTATTTACATTTCGTGGTCGTTGCATTATATTATAGGTATTGCTTTGGTCACAGCCTATCATTTGTTATGGCAGTCTATTGGTCTTGATAAGATGGCATTGAATCTTGTCTTTTTGGCCATTTGTACGGGTTTAATTGGTGTTGTGTCATGGATAGTAATTTTTAGTATCTGCAGGTACAAACCAAAAATGGATTATATGGGATATTTTATCCAGATTTTTTTGGTTCACATCCTTTTTACCGTCATTGCAGTTTATACCTATTGTTTGCTATGATTAAGCTGACAACAGTATTTGTTTGCTAAATAGCTTTCATTCGAAAGTGATAACCTTTAAGTAGAAATTATTCGAAACTAAAAAGATTAAAAATGGAAAATATATTTTTTGCAGGTTGGGAACCACTGCTACGAATTTTCGTCGTCACTGTGATTGCTTACCCTTCGATAATAGTCTTGTTGCGAGTATCTGGGAAACGTACATTGTCAAAAATGAATGCTTTTGATTTTATCGTTACTATTGCATTAGGTTCTATATTTGCGTCGGTGATTTTAACGAAGAGTATTTCGATATCTGAAGGTGTTTTAGCCTTTAGTTTATTAATTTTTCTTCAATATGGTATTACCTTTCTGTCTTCTCGAAGTCAAGCAGTAAGTGATTTGGTGAAATCTGCACTCATTTTAATGGTCTATCGTGGCAGTTTAATCAAAGCAAATATGCTCAAAGAACGAATAGACGAGGACGAAATTTGGGGAGTAATTCGAAAGTCGGGTTATGCTACATTGCAAGATATTGATGCCGTAATTTTAGAAACCGATGGAAGTTTATCCGTAATCAAAAACATAAAAGACCCCAAAGCGCCACCAATTGAAAAACTACTATAAAAGGAAGTAATTTACTTTCGATAAATAAAAAAAATAGATGCAACATAACCAACATAGCGATCCTAAGAATACTGCCTATAAAAGAGATGTTCTTGGAGGAAATTTCGAAAATCGTACTCTTACTTTAAAAAATGATTATGAGGGCAAAGCGATTGCTACTTTAGTTAGAAGCTTGTGCAGTAGTACTTCCAACAAAGCCGTATTGTATATTCATGGCTTTAACGATTATTTTTTTCAAGAAGAATTGGCCACTAATTTCAATACCAAAGGGTATAATTTTTATGCCTTAGATTTACGTAAGTACGGCCGCTCGCATCTGCCACATCAAAAACTGAATAATGTACGTTCTTTACTCGAGTATGACGAAGAGCTTATTTTGGCCTTAGACATTATAAAGGAAGAATGGAATAAGCAAATTTTGCTGAATGGGCACTCTACGGGTGGATTAATCATTACTTATTTCGCTTCAAGAAACCCAAATAGTACTTTGTTTCAGGGATTAATATGCAACAGCCCTTTTTATGCTTATAATTTAAGTTTTTTCGAAAGAAAATTTGCTATTCCAATACTGTCCTGGATAGGAGAGAAATTCCCAAATCCGCTTTTACCTGCGGGCTTCAACGATATGTATGGGCAAAGTTTGCACAAAGATTATTTTGGGGAGTGGGAATATTCTATGGTCTGGAAACCTATTAGTATCTCAAAAGTAAATCTAGGTTTCTTACACGCTATATATGAGGCACAGCAAAACATACAGAACAATTGCAGCGTAACCGTACCGTTATTGGTACTGCACAGTGATAAGTCAATAATGGTTAGTAATTGGACCGACAAATTAAAAGTGAGCGATGCAGTTCTTGACGTAGAGCATATTGCCAAATACGGAAAGCTGATAAAAGGGAACGTAACAGTGGTTGAAATTAAAGAAGGAATGCACGATCTTGTGTTGTCAAAATTAGAAGTGAGACAGCAGGTATACAACGAAATTTTTGGTTGGATTAATACACAATATAAAAACTAAAAGTAAGAATTATGAAAAATTACATACACACAACAACGATACAAGATATATTTCGCATCGTGCTAGCCTCGTTTATGATATTTGCAGGCTACAGTCACCTAACCTTTTTTAGAGAAGATTTTCAGGCTCAAGTTCCCGATTGGGTTCCTGTGAGTAAGGATCTAGTCGTTATTTTATCAGGTATTGTCGAAATTGCCTTAGGACTGGCTTTAATGTTCTGGAAAACACAACGTGTCAACATAGGATGGTTTCTAGGACTGTTTTTTATCCTTGTGTTTCCGGGAAATATTGCTCAGTATATGGATCATAAAGATGCTTTTGGTTCCTTGAACTCAGATGAAGCACGATTGATGCGTTTGTTCTTTCAACCCGTTTTAATTGCGTGGGCAATTTGGTCAACAGGCGCGTGGAAGGCATATCGTGAGCGCATATAAGGCTTGTTTAAAATTCTGTAATATTGAAAGGAAATTTCGTAACAGCATTCCTTTGATATTGTAGTAATTTTATGGAAACATTAAAACAAAAAATTATGAGCGCAAACAACCACAATCCGCAAAATCAAAATCACAAAGGAGGAGACAACAGAAGTGATATGAGAAAACATCAATACAAAGATCACGATGAGATATTAACAAACGATGAAAATTACGATGTTGATACTCAAAAATTTAAAGGTGAAGAACCTGATTTTGATGATAAATTAAACAATGAAGAAAAGAAATAGTTTAAAAGTCTAAGCGCCTCAATAATTAAATATTGGGGCGCTTTTTTTTGGTTAAATAAAGTTGTTTTTAGGTTCAATTTGGGTAGGCTGCGTTTTGAACGAATTAAGTATTTCTTTGTCGATTTTTAGGGGGGTGATATTTAAGGATATTGAACTTTATTATAATTTTTGGTACGCTCAAAAGTGCAACACTTATAGTATATCATTTTGTTTATTATCGAATGCTTTGCAATTTTTTAAACCATGTAAGACATATAAGTTTTTCTTTGTCGCTAAAGTTGTAGCGGCTCTATAATTGGATTCACTAGAAGTTCATATAAGCTTTGGAACGCTCAAGAGCGCCAAAGCATGCGCAACGTAAATCCACAAAGTTTGTCCTTGCGACGAAGCGCCTGTCCAGCTTTTGGGGAAAGTAATCACTTACGGTATATCATTTTGCTCTTTATCGGATGCTTTGCAATTTTTTATACCATATAAGACATATAAGTTTTTCTTTGTCGCTAAAATTTATTGCGGCTCTATAATTGGATTCACTAGAAGTTCATATAAGTTTTGGAACGCTCAAGAGCGCCAAACTATGCACAATTCATATCTACAAAGTTTGTCATTCTGAAAGAATCTCTAGACAAACAACGGACGCAAAATAAGGTCATTGCGACGAAGTGCTTGTCCCGTTTTCGGGAAAGCAATCACTTACGGTATATCATTTTGCTCTTTATCGAATGCTTTGCAATTTTTTAAACCATATAAGGCATATAAGTTTTTCTTTGTCGCTAAAATTTACTGCGGCTCTATAATTGGATTCAATAGAAGTTCATATAAGCTTTGGAACGCTCAAGAGCGCCAAACCATGCGCAAAGTAAATTCACAAAGTTTGTCATTCTGAAAGATTCTCTAGATAAAAAACGGACGCAAAATAAGGCTGTTGCGACGAAGTGCTTGTCCCGTTTTCGGGAAAGCAATCACGTACAGTAGATCATTTTCTTTATTATCGAATGCTTTGCAATTTTTTAATCCATATTAGGCATATAAGTTTTTCTTTGTCGATAAAGTTGTAGCGGCTCTATAATTGGATTCATTAGAAGTTCATATAAGCTTTGGAACGCTCAAGAGCGCCAAACCTTGCGCAGGTAAAATATTCTAAATATACCTAAAATTGGGTATTGTTATACCAGTATATTAGTTGTCTCTTTGTTTCGAGAAAAAATATAACACATGAAAAAAATACTTTTACTTGCAATAGCAACTGGTTTGTTAAGCTTTACTACGGTCAAAGTACCTGCAGATCAAAATGTAAAGGAGAAATCTGAATTAGATTGTAATTATGGACAATGTCGAGCAACTGCCAAGAGCACGGGAAATCAATGTATGCACTGTGTTTCGAATTCAGGTGATTTTTATTGTTATCAGCACAAATAAAAATGAAATAAATAATAATTATTAGGTTAGAATAGAAGCTCATATAAAACTTGGGAGCGCCAAACTATGCGTAATGCATATCTACACAGTTTGTCATTCTGAAAGCATAATCTAAACTAAATTCATTGCGGTAAACGAACCTATTTACCCAACTGCTAGTAATTATTCTAGAGCTCGTTGATGCATTTTATCAAATTTGGATTAGACTTGCCATAACTTACAATTTTAATATCCAAAGGAACGTTTTTGAATTTTCTGATTGCTTTTTGTAATGATTCTAAAATCCAATGTTCTTCATTTCCAAATGCTCCGCCACCAACTAAAGTTAGAAAAACTTTATTTGATTTATTATTTTTCATATTTAGGACAGCAGCGTATAGCGTTGCTTCATAAGTAGCTTCCAAAATGATTCTTGCAAAATATTCCCAATAAAATGATTCTGTTTGGCTGTATGCTACTGGCAAAGCTGAACAATAAATTTGAGAAACTGTATGCTTTGTGTCCGATTTAGTAACTTCGGTATTCCATTGAATACCAATTTTAAGTTTTTCTTTCAGTTTTTCTCTGCCAGCTTCAGATAGTTGAGCAATCTTTTTATTGATAGCTAAAAGCCCGTTTTGATTGACCAAAGCATAACCATTTTGCATTTTCCATAGCTTCAACTTATCATTTTCAAATTCTTTACCTATTAGATCTAGACAATCTATTTGGTTGTTTTCTGTCTGTCCAATTTGCCCATTCACATCTGCGAAATAATTTCGATAAATTGTACCAGCACCACAAGAAATTGCACAAGCTGGACCTTGTGTGTAATCAAATTCATAGCTGTCGATCCCTTGTTCAGGGGTTATGGCTGGGCTAACCATTTCAAGCAAATTAAATTGTGAAGCAGCTTGAAATAGTACATCTGAATTTTCAACCAAGCAATGTAATTTCTGCACATCATCAACAATTTCTTTTACTTGAATCCTGCCAATGTATCCTTTGATATCTTCGTTTTGCTTTTTCAGTTCTGATAGTGTTGGTATTTCTAATTTACCAAAACAAAACTTTTTAGAATTTACTAATGAAATGAATTCGCTTCCACTAATCTTAATATTGTTCCTAACATTCTCGGCGGATTCTTCTTTAAATCCAGTTAATTGTTCAAACCACATTTTGTTTTTTTTATTACCTCCATCAGTAAAGGTTTTATTACTTCGTCTGCTTGTTACCACTCGAGTGTTGGCTTTTCAAGTCCAACGAAATCTTTGCTGTTAGCGGTAGTTTTTCCTTTTTTAATCAGTTGTATTTATAATTCCAACTATCTTCAAAGTAAATTTTTTCAATTCCATTATTCCAAACACTGAATGTTCTATTGTTCAAAGTTTCAAATGTTTCTTTTCCGTCTTTAAATTTTAAAATTTCTTTTAATAATAAATCATCTTCAATGTTTGCTATTTTTATTGCAGTTTCTTTAGAATATCCATTTCCGGTATCTAAAATTAATTCTATTAATATTTTTAGCCTAGTATTTAAGTAATCTTTTTCTGTTGCTTTTATTTTTGATTGACAGTCGCAAACTGGCATTAATGTAGTAAGTAGAACTGGATTTTGCTTTAAATTTAAGTATACAAATTTCAAGATTTTATTACAATTCTTCTGCATTACTGCTTTTCTGAAAGTGTCTTCGTTTGGATTGTCTAAAAAAGATAATCCACTTCCTTTCTTATAGATTTGACCATAATATAAAAACTTAAGTTCTTCTTGCGAGGTACTTTCAGGTAGTTCATTTATTTTGGTTAATAAATTAGGATAGAAGTATTGTGAAGATGGATTTTCTATTTCTAATTTAATTTTTTCTTCAAATGTTATTGAGCCTTGATTTTCTTGAGCAAATAAAACTGAAGTAAAAAAAATAAATATCTGGCTTAATTGTCCCATATTTAGGTATTTGTGTTTAAAATTACCGCCAACATAAGTCTGTGAAAAAAACTCCGTTTACTTCTCCCAAATATAAGTAATTAATTAATGCAATTGAAAGAAAAGCTGTATGTTTAAGTATGCGACATATCACAGGAATACCACGTAATCAACTGTTTTTTTCTAGTTTGGAGAAAACTATTTTACCTGATAGTCACGTTCGCTTTGTATATGCTTTTGTCGAGGCAATAGATTTGCAATCCTTTACATCCCCAATTCATGCACAGGGACCCGTGGTGATCATAATCATGCGATCGACCAAAAAATTGATGCATCAACACCATGTATAATCATGATTCTTTGGTGTATTTATTGTTTTATTTCGAGCAGAACGTTCTTTTATTCATCTCAAGTCTAGGAATTGAGCCTGCCGAATGATTTGTATAATGGCTGTACTTAAGGTTTTGATTTCGACTTCCTTACAGTTCCTTAGTATTGCTTTTTTTTATCTAAATCGCCTCCGAGAAATGCTTTGCTATGATAGTATTTAATAGGACTTTATTACTTCTCAAAATCAGTAGCCCAGATAGCAGGAGGGCACTGAAAAAGTCTTTCTAATAAATTGACACATAAAAAGGAGTAGATATCTATGGATTTCTACTCCTTTTTTCTTATATTTAAATCTAATTATAAGTGTTTTTTAGATGTTAGTACAACAACAAACAATACAATTCAGCGAGTATTCTTCGTTGTATGATTTAATAGTTCCAAAAGAAAATCTATTAAGAAAAATTAATGATTTGATTGATTTTTCATTCATTTACGATGAGTTGTTAAATAAGTACTGTCCCAATAATGGGCGAATGGCAGAAAGTCCCGTTCGTATGTTTAAGTATTTACTACTTAAAACAATCTATACTGTTTCCGATATTGATGTCGTGGAGCGTTCTCAATACGATATGTCCTTCAAATATTTTTTGGATATGAATCCAGAAGACGATGTTATCAATCCGAGTTCGTTAACAAAATTTAGAAAACTACGTCTAAAGGATACCGACCTATTAAATCTGTTGATAAACAAAACAGTCACCATTGCTATCGAAAAAGGTATTATTCGTTCGAAGTCTATCATCGTTGATGCCACACATACTTTATCAAGATCCAATCCATTTTTAGCCATCGATGTATTGAGAGAACGTTCCAAGCTACTGCGAAAAACAGTATACAGCTTTGAGCAGGAATTCAAAGAACATATGCCTGAAAAAAATACAGACAATGACTTAGAGAAGGAACTTGCTTATTGTAAAGAGTTGGAAAAACGCATTGAAAATGAGCCGTCAATAAGTTCGATTCCAGCTGTGAAAGAGAAATTAAATCTACTCAAAGAAACTGTAGAAGACACTCAAGAAAATTTTACCTTATCAAAAGATGCAGATGCTAAAACGGGTCATAAATCTGCTGATAGTTCTTTCTTTGGATATAAGACTCACTTAGCTATGACCGAGGAGCGCATCATTACAGCGGCTGTAGTCACATCAGGTGAAAAAGGGGATGGACCAGAATTACCTAGACTTTTAGCGATTAGTCAAAAAAACGGAATTGATGTTGATACTATTATTGGGGATGGAGCTTATACAGGAAAAGAAAATCTCAAACTCACAAGGGAGCAAAATATTAAAGTGGTAGCCAGACTAAATGTTACAATAGCACAAGGAGCTAGAAAAGACGAAGATAAATTTGACTATAATAAAGATGCCGATAGATTTGTTTGCACTGCTGGTCATATGGCCATACGAAAGGCTCGCCAAGGTAAAAAAAATGTTGGAACCAATCAAATACAAACCTACTATTTTGATGTGGAAAAATGTAAGACCTGCTCTTTAAAAGAGGGTTGTTATAAAGAAGGATCCAAGACAAAAACATATTCGGTGTCGATAAAATCGGACTTACACCAAGAACAAATCAGCTTTCAAGAAACTGACTATTACAAAGAAAAAGCAAAACATCGATATAAAATAGAAGCGAAAAATAGTGAGTTGAAAAATGTACATGGTTATGATAGAGCAATATCATATGGCATTACCAATATGCAAATGCAAGGTGCAATAGCAATTTTCGCAGTCAACTTAAAAAGAATACTCAAATTAATGTAGAAAAATGAAAGCTACTGCTGCATTACTCAAAATGACTCTAGCTAAACTCAAAATAGCCTTATTGAACCAACATTAAAAATCAAGATTAAAAAGGAAAACGCTTGCAACGGATTATATAACTCCTGTTACAAGCGTTTTTTTATTGTCTAAAAAACGATGATAATCAAAATATGCGATGTTTTTCAGTGCCCTCGATAGCAGTGGAGCTCTTTTTTGTTTTGCTTTTATTGAGTAAGATAAAAAAAGCGGGAACGCACCAAAGTTTCGGCGGCTAGAAATAGGTCCTAAAATATATTGTGTGGAATTGATTATAATGCAAATTTATGTTAGGATTGTTGTAATTGCGATAAGGTAATTAATAATATAGCAACGAGGGCAAATAGTAAACCGATGTAATTTTTGGTGCTTAGTTTCTCTTTGAATACTACTAATCCGATGAGGCTTCCTAGAATAATAACACCCATGTTCATCGATGCAAATACGGTAGAAGGGTTTTTGGCGAAGGCTTGATGTGCTTTGAGGTAAAATAATATGTTTCCGAAATTAAACAGTCCTACTAAGGCACCAATGACTAGGTTTAGTGCGGTGATTTTGACTTTTTTGAATAGTAAATTATACAGTACGACCACTGTAATAATTGAAAACGAGATACTGAATACAATGATTAAAGAGGTGGTAAAGGGCAGGCTTGTAGCAATTGCAATTTGTTTGAATAAGATATCAATAATACCAAATCCAACTAGCACTACTGCTGGATAGATCCATTTACTGCTGGTGTTGTCTGTTTTTTTGGAGAGTATAAGCACAAGCGCAGGTAGTGCGATGAGAAAGGCGATTAGTTTTAGGCTACTGAATTCTTCGTCAAAAAGTAACCAAGCGGCGAGCAGCGGAATAAACAACGATAAACGCTGAGCAGCATCGGTTTTTACGATTCCCATGTACTTGATCGAAGTTGCCAAAAACAAAAAAATAGTAGGTAGTAAAATACCTAGCGGAATATATATACGCCACGGTGCGTTTGCTGCTACAAATTGTAAATCGGGCTTGAAGATAAGGTAGCATAGGAGCAAGGCAAAAACATAGTTCCATGCTACTATTTGGGTGGTATTTATGGAGTAGTTGCGTGCTATTTTAAAAATAACACCAATGGTAACGCTGCATAAAATGCTAAGGATAAGAAATAACATGTCAGGATATTTTATATTGTAAAATCAGAAACGAAAAAAACTCTAGCTTTCGCTAGAGTTCTTGTATATAAGTAGGAGTGAAGAATTAAGCTTCTTCCATGGTATGATACACGTTCATAACGTCATCATCTTCTTCCATTTTTTCGATCAATTTTTCAACGTCAGCCATTTCTGCTTCGGTTAATTTTTTAGTGATTTGCGGAATTCTTTCAAAACCTGATGATAAAATTTCGAGATTACGTGTCTCAAGTTCTTTTTGGATGGTTCCAAAACTAGCAAAAGGAGCATAGATTAAGATTCCGTCCTCGTCTTCAAAAACTTCTTCGGCACCAAAATCAATAAGTTCCAATTCCAATTCTTCCGGATCAAGTCCTTCTGCCGGGATACGGAAGTTACACGTGTGGTCAAACATAAATTCTACAGAACCTTGTGTCCCCAATGTTCCGTTGCATTTGTTAAAATAGCTGCGTACGTTGGCAACGGTTCTGTTGTTGTTGTCGGTAGCAGTTTCTACAAGAAGGGCGATTCCGTGAGGTGCATAACCTTCAAAAAGTACCTCTTTGTAGTTGGCAGTATCTTTGTCGGTTGCTTTTTTGATAGCACGTTCTACGTTATCCTTAGGCATATTGACTGCCTTTGAATTCTGGATTACGGCTCTTAATCGGGAGTTGGCTTCAGGATTTGGTCCACCTTCCTTCACGGCCATTACGATATCTTTTCCTATACGTGTAAACGCTTTTGCCATTGCTGACCAACGTTTCATTTTTCTTCCTTTTCTAAATTCGAATGCTCTTCCCATTTCTAATTATTGTTTTAACGATTGCAAAAATACAGCTATTAGTTATTTTATCAAATATTTTTGTAATCAATTACTATTTATTATGCTGATTATTCTCTATTTGAGATATTAAAATCATTTATGATCGTAATTGCTTCTTGCAAATAGGGACTATATTTAAGGTCGCTTATTTTTACAGCATTAATTTCTAAATTTGCTTCGTCTTCTTTTAACGTTAAGGCATCAGCAGAATTATTTGTAATACGACAGTTGGTTTCTATTACAGCTGCTTTTTGTACTTTTTTCCTTAAAGCGGTTATGGTGTTGCAATGTTTAAAAACGGAATCAAAAGTGAGTGCGAGCGTTACTTTTGGATTAGTAAAAACGGCATCTATTTCTTTATTCAAATTTGATATATCTTTAAATCGTATATTATCTTCGAGTCTAAAACGGCTTAACTCTAGTGGAGTGGCAAATAAAGCCTTTGGAAACGGCTTGTAATTGGCTCTTACCGGAATAGAATCATTTACCAAAGCTGTTTTATAGCTTGACTCCCTTAAGCTGATATCTTCGAACAACATTGGTAAAATAACATCAGGTACAATACCTTTTATTTGGTGACTTTGTCCTGTGATGCGATAAAATTTTTCGATAGTTAGCTTAACAAATTCATCTTTTGATTTATCGAGTGGGAGTATGGTTTGCATAGATGCTTTTCCTACTGATGTGCTTCCTACTACAATTGCTCGATTATAATCTTGCATAGCCGCTGTAAAAAATTCACTAGCTGAGGCAGAATTGCCATTGATTAAAATTACGATAGGGCCACTGTAAGCAATTTTGTCAAGGTCATCTTTCAAGACAGTGACACTTTTTTTATTGTTGACTAATAAGGTTACCGGTCCAGCATTGATAAACAAACCTGTTAATTTGACGGCTTCTTCCATCGAACCACCACCGTTATTTTGTAGGTCAATAACCAATCCCTTTATACCATCGGCATTAAGTTTCTTAAGCTCTACCTCTACATCATGTGCACAGCCTGTGTTGTCATTGCTATCAAAGTCAGAATAGAAAGTGGGGATGTTGATATAGCCAACTTTTGTTTCGTTTTCTGCTATTAAACTGTAAACGCTATGTGATGTGGTTGCAACCAATTGTTTTTGAAGTGTAAGCACAATAATTTTTCCGCTTTTTTTCTGAACAGTTAATTCTATTTCTAAATTAGAATCCGAAAACATCATTTGGCTAATCTGCTCAAATGGCGTGCAGGAAATAATATGTTCTTCTCCTTTTTTGTTCGAAACCTTTGTAATAATATCACCTTTTTCTAATTGTTTTGATTTCGCCGCAGGACCACCTGGTATTAAGTCTGTAATTTGAATTTCGTTTTTTTCATTCAATTCACCATTTAATCCCAAAGAAAGTTCACTGCTAGACAAACTCGCCATAAAATTTGCTTTCGCATCTGTAGTAAAATAATTGGTGTGTGGGTCAAAATAATTGCAGAAGACATTGTAGAATGCATTTTGTAGATCATAATCCAATCCTTTTGGGCTGTTTAAGATGCTTGCAAGTTTGCATAAATTATGATCGGTTACATCGCTTTTAGCAATTTTTTCTAAGGTAGAAAAATGGGATTTCAAGGAATCTATATCGGTACTTTTTTTTGAAATATCTTCTAAAATATCAAATTTCAGTTTCTTTTCCCATACCTTTTGTAATCCAATTATAGATAAGTCGTATTGATTTTTCTTGTTCGAAAAATGTATAGTATCTAAGCCATCATACTTTAAATTTGCTTTTTGCAATTTTTCGATCGCCGTTTTTTTTCTTTCTAAAGCAGTTCGATAGGTCGATACAAATTCTATTAAAAAAGAACAATCGTGCTGCAAGATTTGATTGTCCAATAATAAACGATGTTTTCGTAGTTTTTGGTATTCAGCTTTGCTAAACAACGTACTACTTTGGTATAGATCATTGATAAAGGTATCAAAAACATAAACCGATAGACTGTCATCTACCGGTTTTGGATGAAAATGTTCACTTTGTATTAAGGTGTTTATCTTGGATAATGTTTCGCAAGTTTTTGAACTATTTTGTCCAAAAGCAAAAACAGATAAAAGGCAACATAAGAGTGTGAATTTTTTCATTTATATTTTATAGAATGGCAATTTAACCACTTTGGCAAGGGCATCTTTTTTTCGAATACGAATAAAAATTTCACTGTCTACTTTACTACTATCAATGGTTACATACCCCAAACCGATTCCTTTATTCAAAGAGGGTGACATGGTTCCAGACGTTACAATTCCGATTTCGGTACCGTTTGCATCTACAATTTCATAGTCGTGTCTTGGTATGGCGCGCTCTTGCATCTCAAAAGCTACAAGTTTGCGAGTAACTCCAGCTTCTTTTTGCTCTTTTAAACTTGCAGCGTTGGTAAAATCTTTGCTGAATTTGGTAATCCATCCCAATCCTGCTTCTAGAGGCGAGGTGGTGTCGTTGATATCGTTTCCGTACAAACAGAATCCCATTTCCAATCGCAAGGTATCACGTGCGGCAAGACCAATAGGTTTGATTCCGAATGCAGCTCCTGCTTCAAATACTTTGTTCCAAATTTGTTCTGCTTCGTTATTTTTACAATAAATTTCAAATCCACCGGCACCAGTATAACCCGTAGCCGAGATGATTACATGCTCGATTCCGGCAAAATCACTTACTACAAAGTTGTAATACTCAATTGAAGACAAATCTACAGAGGTCAAAGATTGCATCGCTTCAACAGCTTTTGGTCCCTGAATTGCCAATAGCGAATAGTCCTCGGATAGGTTTTTCATGTCGACATCCAAATCATTTTGGCTCGAAATCCAATTCCAATCTTTATCGATATTTGATGCATTAACAACCAATAAATACTGCTCGTCTTTTATTTTATAAACCAACAAATCATCAACAATACCGCCAGTTGCGTTTGGCAAGCAAGAGTATTGTGCTTTTCCATCTATTAAAACAGAGGCATCATTTGAAGTTACTTTTTGAATCAAAGCCAAAGCATTTGGTCCAGATAATAAAAACTCTCCCATGTGTGAGACGTCAAAGACACCTACGGCAGTACGCACCGTTTCATGTTCAATATTGATTCCTTCGTATGATATTGGCATATTGTAGCCTGCAAAAGGCAACATTTTTGCTCCCAAACCTTCGTGTATATGTGTAAGCGCAGTATTTTTCATCTTGTATTGCTATGATTTTGTTGGTGCTAATTTATTGTTTTTTTATGGACTGACCAAAGTCAAAACCATCTGATATTAGACGTTATATTTTTTTTATAAGGCACCGTTATTTTCTACATACAATTTGTAGGTTATTGAAATATAATTTGTAATTTTAAGTAAAAATTAACACTATGAATACGATTAAATTTTTTGATCGAAAGGAAGCTTTGGCACGATACAAACCTGTTCCTTGTGATACCCACAAAGGTATTCAAGGCCACGCCTTAATTGTAGCGGGGAGTTACGGTAAAATAGGGGCTGCAGTTTTATCCTCTCGAGCGTGTTTAAAATCAGGATGTGGTTTAGTTACTGCCTTCATCCCCAAATGTGGTTACCAAATTTTACAGGCTTCGAACCCCGAGGTCATGACGTATACAGATGATGTTGAAAAACAAATATCCGACATTCACTTCATGTTTAAACCCGATGCTGTAGGATTGGGACCAGGAATTGGTACGGCAATGCAAACGCAAAAGGCAGTTTTGAAATTTTTGAGTAAGTGCAATTGTAAGCTGCTGATCGATGCAGATGGTTTGAATATATTGGCTGAAAATATGGATAGTATTTGCTCGTTAAAAGAAAATACTATTTTGACTCCCCATCAAAAAGAACTAGAACGATTAATTGGAGAATGGGAAACAGAAGACGAAAAGATGCAGAAAGCAATTGATTTTTCACTGCAGCATAAAGTGATCATAGTCATGAAGGGAGCTCCTACTCATGTAATCAGTGGAGCAACGGTTTACCAGAATACAACTGGTAATGCAGCACTCGCAACCGCGGGTAGTGGAGACGTTTTGACAGGAATTATCACGAGCTTACTGGCGCAGTCGTATGATGCACTTGATGCAGCTTTATTGGGTGTATATCTTCATGGGTTATCGGCTGATATTGCAGTACCCGAAACAGGAACACATTTTTTTACAGCTTCTGACTGCATAGACTATCTAGGTAAGGCTTTTTTAACTTTAGAAAAGAGTTGAGAGCAACTTAAAAACTACCTACAAAATGAAATCCGATCATGCTGGTCGAAATTTGAGGGATGAGTTGCTTGGTCATTCTGAATTTTTTTGGTGTGTTGTTGAAGGCCGTATTTTTACTTTTTTCAATTTGCTTTCGACTACTAATCACAACTGATTTTCCGATAATGGTACCCACAAGTCCACCTACCAATAAATCAGAAACCCAATGGTTATGTCCTTTTATATCCGCCAAAAATGCCGCAGTAACAAAGGTATACGGAATCCAATAGTTATCATATTCCATTTGAAAAACTTTTGCAACGGCAAAAAAGGCAGTGGAATGAAACGACGGAAAAGAAGTTCCATCAGCAACAGGACTGAAATAGGGTTTATGGTAATTGCCAAAATCCCAATTGTCTTTTGTCCATGGCGCTACAGCTGGTTCATCTCCGTTCAACGGACGCTGCGGTCTTTGTCTTGGGATTAAAGTTTTTAATATAAGGTGTGAAATAACATATGAGTAAGTCAAAGTTTTGATAGCATTTAAAGCCACAACTTGTCCTTTTTCATGATTGAAGAGAACCGAGCCAGCATACAATCCCATGATTGGGTAGGTGATGTACGGATCATTTCCTTGAAAAATTGGATTTGTACTTCCTTGAATACCAATTTTGGGTAATTGATAATCGATGGTTGGTTCTATATGGTCATGAAGATAACCAGTTGTGATTTTGTCAACAGCAATCAAACCAACGATTCCACCTGCGTACATAGCGGTACGTTTCCAGTTGCTTGAAACGGTATGGCCCATTTCTGAAAAATCTCCAGGAACACTCAAAATACTATTTTTTAAAACGGTCGATGCAACTTTAAAACGACCTTGTTTCGGGCTAGCAATGCTGTCTGTCTGTGCAAAGCAATTGATAGAAAGTAGAATAATAAGGAGTAAAGTAAAGTTTTTCATTTTGTTAAGGCGCTACTGTAAACAATGGTGCAAATATACATTTTATTGGTCGCTGACTCTCTTATTTTTAATTCTAAACCTTTTTTTAATCGAAAAAGCCACTAGTCAAAAACTTTTATGTTTTGAACTAGTGGCTCTTCATGCTGTTTAAAATCACCTATCGTATTTCGGCAAATGTATTTCCTTGTTTGATATCTCCCGATTTGTATCCTTTCATGAACCAATATTTACGTTGTTCAGAGGTACCATGGGTAAAGGATTCGGGTACAATATGACCTTGCATTTTGGCTTGGATAGCATCATCACCAACAGCATGAGCTGCACTCAAGGCTTCGTCTATGTCACCAATTTCCAAAACGTTGTTCATTTTTTGATTGTAGTTGGTCCAAAGCCCAGCATAAAAGTCAGCTTGCAATTCCAAAGCTACCGACAGTTTATTGGCTTCGGCTTTACTTTTTCCTTCTTGCATTTCTCGCATTTTGGCAGAGGTACCCAAAAGCGTTTGTACGTGGTGTCCTATCTCGTGTGCAATTACGTAGGCCGTAGCAAAATCACCACCTTGTGCGCCAAACTTGGTCTTTAACTCTTCAAAGAATTTTAAGTCCATATAAACATTTTGATCACCAGGACAATAAAAAGGACCCGATGCAGAGGTTGCAGATCCGCAGGCAGTATTTACGCCACCTTCAAACAAAATTATTTTTGGTTTCTGGTAGGTAAGGTTGTTTTCTTGAAATATTTTTGTCCATACATCCTCATTATCGGCAAGTATTGTTTTTACAAATTGTTGTTCTTCAAGTTCTGCTGCAGTCAAGTCTCTTTGTTCAGTAGGTGCCGATTGTCCTTGTGTTTGTTGCAAAATGTTACCGACCATTTGTCCATTTTCGCCACCAAATACATTGAGCAGCAAAATAATAATACCGATTACTCCACCACCAGCGATTGCTTTTCCACCGCCAGACATTCCTCTTCGATCCTCAATATTATCACTTTGTCTTCTACCTTTCCACTTCATTACTGTTTGGTTTTAATTTTATAATTGGTTTTAGTTGTCATTTTGATTTAGCCATTTGACTAATTTTTCTTCGATAGCTCCCTTTACGATTGGTTTCGAAATATAATCGTTCATTCCTACTTTAATACATTTTTCTCTTTCTTCTTTTTCGGCTCCTGCTGTAATAGCAATAATAGGAACCTTTTTGCCTGTGTCTAAGGTACGAATCGCCTTTGTTGCTTCATAACCGTTGGCAATTGGCATCTGAATATCCATAAAAATAAGATCGGGTTGAATCTCCTCATAATGGTCAATAGCTTCTTGTCCGTTCGGAATTTCGATTATTGTAACCTTTGCAAAAATATTTTTAATAATTGTTTTAAGCAACAACATATTAATTTTATTGTCTTCGACCAACATGATTTTTGGTTGTAGGTTACGAACTGCTTGAAATTGAGAAATAACTTCCGCCTCAGAAATAGGATTGGATGACTTTACATTCTTATCTATTTCATTACTAGTTTGAACATTTAGAATAAAATAAAAAGTACTTCCTTTATCGACTTCACTTTCTAGTTTTAGGTGGCTTCCCATAAGACCTAATAGTTTGTTTGAAATGGTTAACCCCAAACCAGTACCTCCAAATTTTTTGGTTGTCGAACTGTCTTCTTGTGAAAAAGCCTTAAAGATTCGTTCCTTGTTGGCTTCTAATATTCCTATACCCGAATCAATTACTGCAAACTTAATTGGGAAATTTGGACCGGCTTTAGTGTCTATGGCTTCAATCTCAAGTTTGACAAAACCATGATCTGTAAATTTTACAGCGTTAGACAATAAGTTGATTAAAATTTGTTTCACACGTACTATATCAATCCAAAAGAAGGCGGGAACATTATCAGCGATATTCAATTGCAGATCTAGATTTTTTACATTTGCTTCAAAAGAAATTAAGTCGATAATCTGTTTGAATAAGTCTCTAACTTCTGTTTTTTCGATATAAAGTTCCAATTTACCTGCTTCAATTTTAGAAAAATCCAAAATATCATTCACGATACCGAGTAGGGTATGAGCAGATAAATTAACGGTATTCATTTGTTTTTGTTGGCTTTCTGTTAAACTTGTTTTCATCAACAAATCGGTAAAACCAATAATACCGTTTAGCGGTGTCCTAATTTCATGACTCATATTTGCCAAAAATTCAGACTTAGCTACATTGGCTGCTTCGGCATATTTTTGACGTTCGATAGCGGTATCCGATTCTACTTTTTTGGTGATATCTAGCATGATTCCTTCGATATAAGTAATCTTTCCGTTTTTGATTACGGCATCGCCAAACTCTTCGACCCAAACAATTTTTTTGTCCTTCTTGATGAGGCGATATTTAAAATGAAAAGGCTCACCCTTTGAAAGTTTTTCAGACGAAATTTGTCGCACCTTATTTAAGTCTTCTGGATGGATTAATTCGGTGTATACTAATTTTTTGTCCAGAAAATCACTTTTAGAATAACCTGTTAGCTTTTCTATTTCATCATTTAAATAAATTTTGGTAAAGTTTCGATCGTTTTCAGATAAGTAAACTGTTCCAGGAATATTATTGGCTAGCAGTCTGAATTTTTCTTCACTTTCATAAATGGCAATTTCGGCATCGATTCGCTCTACGGCAGATGCAATATTACCTGCTAAAGCTTGAAGGATTAGTATTTCATCCTCAGACCAATGTCTTTCTTCAATAGTGTCGTCGAATCCTAGAAAACCATAAAATTCATTTCGAACAAAAACAGGGAAAAGAATTAAAGAGACTACTTTGAGTTGTTGAATTTTTGACCTTACCGATTCGTTTTTTATATTTGAAACCGTCGTTTTATAAATTTTATTATTTAAAAGTGGTATCAATAAATCTTCAAAATACTCAAACGGTAAATTTTCGAGATTCGGATTAATCTCGGTTAGTGTAGTATTATTTATCATCCATCTGTATTTTTGACTGATGGTATTTTCGATTGGTGATTTTCGATAAAAATAGGCACGGTCAGATTTGGTTGCTTTACCCATTGTGATCAATACGTCTTCAAAAATGGCATCGAGATCATTACTTTTTAAAAATTTTTCTGTACATAGAGTCATCGCAGCCAAGAGATCACTCTTGTATCTTAATTTTTTTTCGATATCGTAGCGCATACGAGATTCAAAAATAATGGACAGAATATCAGATACAGATCTAGCAAAGTTGATGTCTTCATTGTCCCAATTACGAGGGGTTTGAGTAGCCTCAAAACAAAGTATACCTTTCAATTTCCCGTTAAGCATTACTGGAGTATCCAAAATTGAGGTAATGTTATTGGTCGGAAAATAATCTTGGTTAAATTCTAATTTTAGATTGTTTTGATAAACATCCGAAATTACAACTTGATTTTTGGTGTTTATAATCGTGTAATAGTTTGGGTTTTGCTGTTTTGTGATGGACAAGTTATTGATGTAACTATCATTGCTTAGTTGATATAAGTTGGAGCAACTTAGTTGGTCTTCGCTATAATCCCAAAAACTAATACGCTCTATTTCGGTAGTTTGCGCAATCGTTTTGAGAACTTTTTTGAGTTTGTTATTTAATGAAATCTTATTAGAATAACTTATTTCAGTAAAATGTTTCAGAACCGTACTGTACTTTTGATTTTTGTTTTGTCGATCTAATTTCTCTTTTTCATTAAATTTTAAATAAGTAATATCACGTGCAATTGCATAGTAACCAACAATCTGGTTAAGGTCATCTCTATTGATAGTTACTTTTTGCGACAGCCAAATTTTTTCGCCGGCTTTTGTAATAATTGGATATTCTAAAATCGGGAAGCTTGAAGAATCTTCGTGTACATCTCTGTAAAAATTCAAGACACTTTCTTTATATTCGGGACAAACTAACTTTGTAAAGGGAGCTTGAGCAAGTTCTGAAATCTTGAAACCGGTATATTTCTCGGATGTCTTGTTTATAAAAATAAAATTCCCTTTACTATCCAATTCGTAAATAAGGTCACTTGCAGATTCAACCAAATTTTCATAAGATTTTTGAATGTTTATTTGTTCTGTAATGTCTTGTCCTACCACGATAAATAAACTCTCAGAATATCTTTGACAACTCCATTGAATATGCTTGAAATTCCCGTCTTTACATTTTATTTTTTTGAGATACAATTTGTTTTCGATAAAATCTTCACTGAAAATTTCTTCAATTAAATCACTACTTTTTGTGATCTCCAAAAAGTTAGACCCCATTACTTCGGTACTGCTATATCCTAGAATTGAGGTGATACTTTGACTGCAAAATACTACTTGCTTTTGTGTATTGATAGCCAAGGTAATCGAGTTACCATTGTTTAGAATTTCATTCGAAAATTTAAATTCGTTTCGAATGTTCAAAAATGAAATGTGTCTGACAAAATTAACGCAAAATACTATTAAGGAATAATTCAATAAAGCAATAAAGGATCGATCGGGAATCAAATCAAAACTGAATAAAAAGCCCAGAATCGAAAATATTAGGCCACAGAACATCCAGTAAAGTTTAACTGGTTTTAATACATTATAAGAAAATAAAAACAATATTGTAAAACCTATAAACGGGATACTGTCAGTAGGAGTGATAATTAGATTGCGAGTTACTATTAATAGAAAAAGGCAAAATATTATTTTGAAAATCATATGTAAATTATCAAAAACATATCGAACCTTATTACTAATAAAATAGATAGATACTAATGAAATACCGACCAATAGATTCTGGTAAAGTAAACTTTGTGGTCGAATTTGAAATAATTCCAAAGTCGTTTCAACGAAGATAAAAAATAAGCCTATGTATAGAAATAAAGTTTGGTATTCTTGATTTTGAGCCTTTTTTGATAAATAGTTAGTCGAAAACTGAGGCCTTAATACTGCCTTTGGTCTGTAATAACTGTAGATCAAAGTCAGCAGCAATACTATAAAAAATATAGCCACTGTTCGTACTAAACTTTTATCGGTACTAATCACATCCAGAGGCGAAAAATAATTGATTTTTATAGGAATGATTTCTCCTATAAAAATAATTATAGTATTTAGCAATTGATCTATGGACATAATTGGTTTTTTCGTTTAAAGAAAAATAGAAATTATAAAGATTGAAAGTAATGAAAATTACTTAATAATCACAATATACTGTGTTTTATTGTCTATTATGTAGTGCTATTCTTCAAAGCCTACAATGTTTTTGTACAAAATATAGTAAAAGGAGTAAATAAAAGGCATAGTAAACAAAATTCCGACTATGATAAACATCAATCCTAGTAGGGTTGCAATGAGGGATATCAAAAGGAGTCCCAAAATAAGTAGGGGCTGCTTAGCAATAAGAGCAACGCTAGTCTGTATAGCAGAAAACACACCTAGATCACCAAAAATAATCAACGGAACAGTCAAAATCGTATAAAAAGATATGAATAAAGATGCAACTGATCCAGCAGCTCCATTGCCTAATTGTTCTGCTATGGTAGCCAGGCCAGTATTGGTCAATGAAATAATGAGGGTAGCCGTAAACAAAGTAAAAAATTTGCTAGAGCTGTAGTAAGTGAATATTGCAGAGAGACGAAATTCTTCATCACGATCGGCACAATAGGCCATTTTGATAAACCCAGCAGAAAATGGACTGACAAAGCTCGTAAACAAAATAGCAAAAATGGTGTACCACATCAAGAACTCTTTCGATAAATTCTCTGGACGTAGATTTTCTGGTTTTGTCATTTCGGTAATAGTTTCTATTCCGAAATAAGAGAGCAATCCACCATAAATTAAGGTAATCAAAATAATACCAAATACAAATAACGATAAACCTGCGTAAAGCGCTATTTTTCTATAATTTTCAAATATCTGAGTGATTGAGGTTTCAAAGTTTAGTTTGTACCCATTCAATTTTAATTGCTCTATTCTAGATTTTTGCGTATTCATTTTGTAATTCGTTTTTTAGGGTATAAAGAACGACTATTTTGGTAATACCTTCCAAGTTCTAATAGCCTGAAAATGCTTTCAAATGGCAGTAGATAGTATCTGAAATAAAAAAATCTCAAAATCAATATAAACGTTGCCATTAGAATTGATTTTGAGATTGAATTTTTAGTCCACTGCAGACCAGATGGTGTCTTGCGGCACAGGTGCAAGCAATGTGATAGGTTCCTTACTCACAGGATGAATGAAACTGAGTTTTCGAGCATGCAAATGGATGCCTCCATCTGGATTACTGCGATCAAAACCATATTTCAAATCACCTTTGATAGGGCAACCAATTGCCGATAATTGGGCTCTAATTTGGTGGTGCCTCCCAGTATGAAGGTTTATTTCGAGAACAAAATAATTATTCAGTTCTTTAATAATTGTATAATCCAAACTGGCCATTTTACTATCTGGAACTTCTTTCAAATGTGCTTTTGAAGAGTTGTTTTTCTCGGTTCTTTTTAGGTAATGAACCAAGTTGTCCTGCTGTTTTGGTGGTTTGTTTTTTACTACAGCCCAATAGGTTTTTTGCGTTTCACGGTTTTTAAAAAGTTCGTTCAAGCGGGTCAAAGCCTTGCTTGTACGCGCAAACACGACAATACCCGTTGTAGGTCGATCAAGACGGTGTACAACGCCCAAGAAAACTTCTCCGGGCTTGTTGTACTTGTCTTTGATATACTCTTTTACAACATCGGGTAGGGGTTTGTCACCAGTTTTGTCACCTTGGACCAAATCACCAACACGTTTGTTTATCACAATAATGTGATTGTCTTCGTGCAAGACTTGCAAATTATCTTTGGTAGATAGTATTTTCAATTTAGTACTGTTCTTTTTCGTTAGGGAAATCCATTGACTTTATATCATCAACATATTGACCAATGGCAGCCGTCATGTCATCATACAAATTCATGTAGCGACGCAAAAAGCGAGGACTGAATTCGTTGTTCATACCCAACATGTCGTGTATAACCAAAACTTGTCCATCAACTTTACCACCAGCACCAATTCCTATAACCGGAATCGAAATACTTTGTGCTACTTTTTCAGCTAAATGTGCAGGTATTTTTTCGACTACAATGGCAAAACAACCCAATTTTTCGAGTAATAAAGCATCTTCGATCAATTTGTCTGCTTCTTGCTCTTCTTTGGCACGTACTGTATAGGTTCCGAATTTGTAGATAGATTGTGGCGTAAGACCCAAATGTCCCATCACAGGGATACCTGCGTTAAGAATTTTTTTGATAGAATCCTTAATTTCTTTTCCACCCTCAAGTTTTACGGCGTGACCACCACTTTCTTTCATGATTCGAATAGCAGAGCGCAAAGCTTCCTTAGGATCAGATTGGTAGCTACCAAATGGCAAATCTACCACTACAAGAGATCGTTCGATAGCTCTCACAACAGATGAAGCATGGTAAATCATTTGATCCAATGTAATAGGTAATGTAGTCTCATGACCCGCCATCACATTCGACGCAGAGTCCCCTACAAGGATCACATCTACACCTGAGCTATCTACAATTTTTGCCATTGTATAGTCATAAGCAGTAAGCATCGAGATTTTTTCTCCATTGGCTTTCATTTCGATCAATGACTTCGTGGTAATTCTTTTATAATCTTTTTTTGCTACAGACATTCTGTTATGTTTTTAATTGAAACCTTATAAAAAAGGGTCATTTTTATTTTTGAGCCTGTAAAATTAAGCAAATATTTTCATGTGAGGCTCAAAAAGCAAATGAACTTTATCAAACCCAAAAGTTTAACAAAGTTCATTGTTTTTATTCTGTATATAAATAGAAGTTATTAATGCGCTTTCATTTCACTTTTTCGTTTATTAAGCTGTGCTTCTATGTCTTTTATGGTTTCAGCAGCCGCTATTTCAAACGAAGACTCATTCGAAACAGCGAAAATGCGAGGTCCAGGGCAACTTAATGCTATTTCGCAAATTTTTCCTTTTCCATGAGAATCTTTTTCTTCTTTAAAAATTACATTGGCACGAATAACCCAATCAAAATGATTCGTTAATGAATCTAATTTTTTGAGCACAATATGTTCGGCAGTTTTGTTTGTTTCAGCATGTACAAATTGAATGATTGATTCCATATATTGTTAAATTTAGGTTTGATATTGGTTAAAAGATAGTTTTGGTATTCGGCACTGTGTATGTTTCCAAAGACGATAGTAAGGTGGTTATCCTCAAATTTACATATTTAATCCTAACGGAGATTGTAATTCGAAATTAAAGTTGAACAAAATTATCACTTTTTGGCATGTTTGAAAGTGCTTCCATTACAGAATCTGGAACTGGGTTTACAAGTTTACGTAGTTTGGTATCCATCCAGGCGCCATCTACAGATATAGTTGCGCATAATGTATCGTTTCCATCTTTCAATTCGTGTACAATAGTCCATCGTGATGCATCGGCAGTCATTTTTGCTACTTTGGTATGAATAAAAATGGCATCGGATAATTTTATTTCTTTTCGAAAAACACATTCTTCTCTAAAAATGATCGGGCCAAAGAATTGTGATTGCATAGTTCTCATTGTTAATCCAAGACCTTCCAAGATTTCAATTCTATGTTGTGCTCCAAAATCATAATATACACTGTGTCTTACATGAAAATTTGGATCAAGGTCTGCCCAACGAAAAGATATTTGTTTGCTAAAAGAAGTCATATTGTTTTATTGTATTTTATTAGTAAATAGAAATTGGTCGTTTAGTAAAAATAGTAAATACAATGGTAGTTTTCAAAGTTGTTTTGATAATAAATCAGAAAAAGAAAATCAATCTCTTCTAAAAGGCTAGAAACAAATGCAATATTGTTTTTAACCGAACAAAAAAAAATGCTGAAGCAATTATTTTCCTTGCTTCAGCATTCCTATTTAGGTGTAATTCCAAAAACAATAAATGGTTTTAGAAAATTAAACCATAATTAAACGGGTATTTTTTCGATAACGATCGGGTTGTTATTAGCATCAAGATAGGTGCAAGTCATCTCGATAATATTAATACGCCATTTTGCAATTCCGCACTGGGCCGCATGTTGACAAAAAGTATAATAATTGGTTTGTCCATCTTGGTGCATAACCAAATATTCAATAAAGCGCTCCTTATTGGGGATAGTTGCCGTAGCCAAGGTTTCGTATTTCGCATCGGTAGCCGTCGAAAAATCATCTGCACCATAATAAGACACACGGCCGTCGGCAACAATAGTATCGTATCCTTTGACCCCGAGCTGAATTAAATCTTGTATATAGGTAGAAAAATCAGCACCAGTTTGTACTTTATCATGTGCTGCTTGAATTTGTTGTAGGGTAAACATAGTTTTTTTTAGCAAATATACTGTAATTATTAAAAGTCAAAAGTCAATTTAAAAAGTCAATTTCAAAAGTCAATTTCAAAAATTAACTTCAAAAATCAACTTCAAAAATCAACTTCAAAAATCAATTTCAAAAAACAATTTCAAAAATCAATTTCAAAAATCAATTTCGAAAAGAAATTACAAATTTCAAAAAAAAACAATTTTATAGAATCCTCAATTCATATTAAAAATCAGCAATCGTTAATCAACAATCGTTAATCTCATTTCCTCAATACCAAATCAAAAATCAGCAATAGTTAATCTCATTTCCTCAATATCAAATCAACAATCAGCAATCGTTAATCAAAAATCGTTAATCCCATTTACTTAATCCTATTTCACCAATACCAAATCAAAAATCAGCAATCGTTAATCAAAAATCGTTAATCTCATTTCCCCAATCGTTAATCCCATTTTCCAAATCCTAATTCCTTAATCCAAAAATCTAAAAATCCTCCATATCCTATGACAGCCAATCATGTACAAGAATGCTATTGTCAGTGCATGCAAAATGTCATCTTGTCAGCCGTATTTCCGCCATATTTGCAAAAACTGACAATTTACAATAGGGTTTTTTGTTGGCACAATGATTGCTTTAGAGTCAATAAGTTATTAAAACGAGTATATAATAAAATTAAATATATTAAAAATGGGTAAAATAATCGGAATTGATTTAGGTACTACAAACTCTTGTGTTTCTGTAATGGAAGGTAATGAAGCTGTTGTAATTCCTAATGCAGAAGGAAAAAGAACAACACCATCTATCATCGCTTTTGTTGAAGGTGGAGAAATTAAAGTAGGGGATCCTGCAAAAAGACAAGCGGTAACTAATCCAACTAAGACTATTGCTTCTATCAAACGTTTTATGGGACAATCTTTTGCTGAAACTACAGAAGAAGCAAAAAGAGTTCCTTATTCAGTAGTAAAAGGAGACAACAATACACCACGTGTGGATATTGATGGTCGTTTGTACTCTGCACAAGAATTGTCAGCAATGACATTGCAAAAAATGAAAAAAACTGCTGAAGACTATTTAGGTCAAACAGTTACTGAAGCGGTTATTACTGTTCCTGCTTACTTTAATGATGCACAACGTCAAGCTACAAAAGAAGCTGGTGAAATTGCAGGTCTTAAAGTAATGCGTATCATCAATGAGCCAACTGCTGCGGCACTTGCTTACGGATTGGATAAAAAAGGAGTAGATCAAAAAATCGCAGTTTACGATTTAGGTGGTGGTACATTTGATATCTCTGTTCTTGAATTAGGAGACGGAGTTTTTGAAGTATTGTCTACAAATGGAGATACTCACTTAGGTGGAGATGATTTTGACCAAGTTATTATTGACTGGTTAGCTGACGAATTCAAAGCTGAAGAAGGTATTGATTTACGTCTTGACCCAATGTCATTACAACGTATCAAAGAAGCTGCTGAAAAAGCTAAGATTGAATTGTCTGCTTCTGCTGAAACAGAAATCAACTTACCATATGTTACGGCTACTGCTTCAGGACCAAAACACTTAGTAAAAAAATTATCTCGTGCTAAATTTGAGCAATTAGCTGATTCATTAGTAAAACGTTCTATGGCTCCAGTAGCAAGAGCGTTGAAAGATGCAGGTTTATCTACATCTGATATTGACGAAGTTATCTTGGTAGGTGGATCTACACGTATCCCTAGAATTGTTGAAGAAGTTGAAAAATTCTTCGGTAAAAAAGCGTCTAAAGGAGTTAACCCTGATGAGGTTGTTGCAATTGGAGCAGCTATTCAAGGTGGTGTACTTTCTGGAGATGTAAAAGATGTATTGTTATTAGACGTTACACCTTTATCTTTAGGTATCGAAACTATGGGTGGAATCATGACTATCCTTATCGAGGCTAACACGACTATCCCAACTAAAAAATCTCAAGTTTTCTCTACAGCTGCAGATTCTCAACCAACTGTTGAACTACACGTTCTTCAAGGAGCTAGAGCAATGGCTGCTGATAACAAAACTATCGGACGTTTCAACTTAGATGGTATTCCACCAGCACCAAGAGGAGTTCCTCAAATCGAGGTTTCTTTTGATATTGATGCAAATGGTATCATCAAAGTATCTGCTACTGACAAAGGAACAGGTAAATCTCATGACATCCGTATCGAAGCTTCTTCTGGATTAACTTCTGAAGAAATCGAAAGAATGAAACAAGATGCTGAAGCTAACGCTGAGTCTGACAAAGTTGCTAGATCTAGAGCTGAGAAATTAAACGAAGCTGATTCAATGATCTTCCAAACTGAAACTCAGTTGAAAGAATTAGGTGATAAAATAACAGATGATAACAAAGTTGCTGTTGAATATGCTTTGACTGAATTGAGAATGGCTCACGCATCTCAAGACATTCCAGCTATCCAAACTGCTTTGGATAACATCAACGCTGCTTGGAAAAAAGCTACTGAAGCAATGTATGCTCAAGGAGAACAAGCTCAAGGTGGTGCTGAACCACAAGCTGAAGCTCAAGGAGATAACGTTGAAGACGTTGAATTCGAAGAAGTAAAATAATTTGAGTAGAGACGTGATTTATCACGTCTCTCTTTTTTATATCAAAACCGAGTCAGTAATGGCTCGGTTTTTTTATTCCCAAAAATGAAACTTATATCGCAATATGATATTTCTCATGATCTATCTTTTAATTTGAAAGTATCTTTGAATCGAATTTTATAACGATTGATTGTAGATGCATTATTCTTTCGCCTACGGAGATTTTTAGGCTATTTGTAACGTTCTTTTTTGTAATATTACTGTAAATATATAATTTAATGCGAAAGATAAAATACAAAAAAGCACGCAAAACACAACCGAATCCGCTAGAGTACACAGGTACGCACAAGCAGTTAGAGTCGGCTTTGCAATTGTTTGTATATGATGATCGAACCTACAAAGAAGATCCAGATTTTACAGTAACCGATTTTAAAAAGATTGATTTTTCTAAGAACAATTGGCTTAATCTCCACGGTCTTAATAATATGGCTTTGATGGAGGATATTGGACATTTTTTTAAGATTGACCATTTCATACTTTCAGATATTGTGAATACCAATCGTAGGACAAAGCACGAAGAATTTGAAGATACATTATTCTTTAATATCAAGTCACTTTTGCCTACAAAGGGAACCGATAATATTCATGTGGAGCAAATTAGCTTTTTGTTAAAGAAAGGTGTTTTGATTTCGTTTCAAGAAAAGAAGAGTGATTTTTTTACTCACATTCGCGAAAGAATTCGTTCCCACACGGGATTAGTGAGAGAAAAATGTACTGATTATTTGTTGTTCCTACTATTGGATGCGATTATGGAAAATTTTTATATCACCATAGAAAATGAAGAGGATAAGGTGGAAGAATTAATTTCTATATCAAAGTCGAGTTCTAATCCGGATATATTGGTACGAATTGAAAAGCATCGTGACAATTTTAATTTTTTGAAACGGTCAATTGTACCCTTGCGAGACTCTTTGTTAGCCATCAAAAATCTGAAAGGTAATGAAGGATATATGATGATCGAAAAAGAATCTTTTCATTATTTTTCTCGTCTCAGTCAAAAAAGTATAGAATTGTTGGAACAAATAGAATCGGATATGGGCATGCTAGAAAGTGCTTCTAATTTCTTTTTTTCATCTCAGGCACATAAGATGAATGAAATTATGAAGACACTAACGGTCATTTCGGCAATATTTATTCCGATGACCTTCATAGTTGGAGTTTATGGAATGAATTTTGAAAATATGCCCGAGTTGAAATACCACAACGGCTATTATACCATCATTAGCATCATGTTTGTGATTGGTTTGTTGATGGTTTTCTACTTTAAGAAAAGAAAATGGTTTTGATTACGTACATATAAAAATTAAATAAAAATGAATAAAGCAATTTATGTAGCAACGAGTGAATTTAATAGCGGAAAATCTATTGTCACTCTTGGATTGATGAGTATGCTGATAGGTAAAACAGCAAAGGTGGGTTATTTTAGACCCATTATCGAAGATTTTGAAGATGGTAAACAAGATAATCACATCGAGACTGTGCTTTCTCATTTTAATTTGGATATGGCTTTTGAGGATGCTTATGCTATCACAAAAAGCAAATTAATCAAGAAAAAAAATAACGGTAAAATCGGAGAGGTTTTGGATTTGATTATCGAAAAATTCAAACGACTTGAAGAAAAATTCGATTTTGTATTAGTAGAAGGAACTAGTTTTAGTGGAGAAGGAACAGCGATCGAATTGGATATGAATGTTTTAATCGCTAAAAATCTCGGTATCCCTACTGTAATTGTAAGCTCTGGAGTTGGAAAAACATTGGAGGAGTTTGTAGATAGTATGTATTTGGCTTACAATACTTTTAAAGTAAAAGATGTTGAAGTTCTTGCTGTGGTCGCCAATAAAGTACAACCCGAAAATTTAACTTTAGCAATAAGTGGATTAAAAGCTGTATTGCCTGCCGAGGTCTTGGTGAATGCGATTCCGTTAATTTCGAGTTTAAAAAATCCTTCGATAAGAGAAATTATTGAAGAATTGGACGCCACCGTTTTGTTTGGCCAAGAATATTTGAATAATGAGGTTGGAACCTTCAGTGTAGGGGCAATGCAACTGCACAACTATTTGCGTCACTTAAAAGATAAAGGCTTAGTGATAACTCCTGGAGATCGTGCAGATATTATCATGGGAGCCTTACAAGCCAATGAATCGGCAAATTATCCTTCGATTTCGGGAATTATTTTAACCGGAAATATTATTCCAGAAGACAGTATCTTAAAATTAATTGAAGGACTGACTAGTATCGTGCCTATCATCGCGGTGAGTGAAGGTACCTATATGATTACGAATAAAATTGGAAGCATAAATTCTAAAATATACGCAGACAACACCAACAAAATTGAAACCTCAATTAATACTTTCGAAAAATATTTTGATGTTGATGCCTTGTCAAATAATTTAAGTGCCTTTGAAGTAGAAGGGATGACGCCTAAAATGTTTCAATATAATTTGGTAAAAAGAGCCAAACAGCATCGTAAACATATCGTTTTGCCAGAAGGGAATGATGATCGAATCCTTATTGCTGCCTCACGATTACTAGCGATGGATGTCGTGGACATTTCGGTAATTGGTAACAAGAAACAGATTGAACAAAAAACTATTGAATTGGGGATCGATTTTGACTTTGATAAAATTAAAATCATCAATCCAATTGAATCAGCAAATTATCAGGATTATGCCAATACGTATTATGAATTGCGTAAAGCTAAAAACGTCACCTTGCCAATGGCACAAGATTTAATGGAGGATGTTTCGTATTTTGGAACAATGATGGTGTATAAAGGTCATGCAGACGGAATGGTATCAGGTGCTGCGCATACAACCCAGCATACTATTTTGCCAGCGTTACAATTTATTAAAACCAAACCAGAATCGTCTGTGGTATCTTCGGTATTTTTTATGTGCTTGGAAGATCGCGTTTCTATTTTTGGCGATTGTGCCATTAACCCAAATCCTACTGCTGAACAGTTGGCCGAAATTGCAATTTCGTCTGCAGATACTAGTTTAGCATTTGGAATCGATCCAAAAGTGGCTATGCTATCCTATTCAAGTGGTTCATCAGGAAAAGGGGATGAGGTAGACAAGGTTCGAAAAGCAACTGAAATTGTGCGTGAAAAACGCCCTGATTTAAAAATTGAAGGTCCGATTCAATATGACGCTGCAGTTGACAAAGTGATTGGATTGAGCAAAATGCCAAATTCTGAAGTAGCTGGACAAGCAAGTGTACTTATTTTTCCAGATTTAAATACAGGAAACAACACCTATAAAGCCGTACAGAGAGAAACAGGCGCCTTGGCAATTGGACCAATGTTGCAAGGATTGAACAAGCCTGTAAATGACTTGAGCCGTGGTTGTACTGTAGATGATATTATTAACACTGTGGTTATCACTGCTATTCAAGCGCAGGGATTATAATGAAAAAAGCTACTGAATACTAAGTGACTAAGATTTTAAGTCTTTTTTTTGTAGAAAGTATTTGTTTTAAAAAATTGCTGATCACTAGGTAGTCAAGGTTGTAAGTATTTTAATTTGCAGAAAGTAGTAAAAACTTAGATTCTAAGAAACTTAACTTCTTAGAATTTTTAAAAAAAATACAAAATGAAAATAGTAATTATAAATTCGGGGAGTTCTTCTATCAAATATCAATTAATGACGATGCCAGAGCAAAAGGTATTGTGTTCAGGAATGATTGATAGAATTGGGCTCGAAAGTTCAAATTTCACCTATAAAACAGATCATCATACTATTGAAGAAGTGGTGGCTATTGCCAATCATAAAATTGGGTTAGAAAAAATTGCCCAATTGTTATTGGATGATAAAGTGGGTGTTATTACCTCTAAATCTGAGATTGTAGCTGTTGGGCATCGCGTGGTGCATGGGGGAGCGACTTTCTCAAAAACGGTTGAGGTTACTGAAGAAGTGAAGAAAGAAATAGGTGTTTTATCACAATTAGCACCGCTGCACAATCCAGCACATTTAGAAGGAATTGTTGTGGCTGAGGAGATTTTTCCAGAAGCAAAACAAGTGGTTGTTTTTGATTCGGCTTTTCATCAAACTATTCCTGAAGTGGCCTATAAGTTTGCGATTCCAAATGAAATGTTAGACGAACATAAAATAAGATTGTACGGTTTTCATGGAACGAGTGTGAAGTATGTATCGGAACGAGCAATTAAATATTTGGATAAAAGCGAAAAAATAATTTGCATTCATTTGGGTAATGGTTGCAGTATTACTGCTGTCAAAGACGGGAAAAGTTTTGATCATAGTATGGGCTTTTCGCCATCAAACGGTTTGATTATGGGTACTCGTGCAGGTGATATTGATCAATCGGTTATATTTTATTTGGTCAAAACGTTAGGGTATGCCATGGATGAGGTGAGTTCGTTGCTCTTGAAAAAAAGTGGCATGTTAGGTCTTACGGGTTATAGTGATTTAAGAGATATTGAAGAGCTTGCTGGTAAAGGAAATAGAGAGTGTCAATTGGCGTTGGATATGAACGTGTACCGTATTCAGAAGTATATAGGTGCTTATACCGCTGCGATGAACGGTTTGGATGCTATTGTATTTACGGCTGGAATAGGGGAGAACTCCTCTTATATTCGTAAATCGGTTTGTGCAAATATGGATTTCTTTGGGTTGGACTTAGATGATGCCAAAAATGACTTGCGTTCAAAAGATACTAGGGAGATAAATACTGCAAGTTCTAGGACTAAAATCTTGGTTATTCCGACGAATGAAGAGTTGGAGATTGCTAATCAGGTGTATGAATTACTATAGTTTTTGGATGTAAAATATAAGTAACTTTTTTTAACCATATAAGAAATAGAAGAGCATATAAGTTTTGGTACGCTTAAAAGCGCCCAACTATTTGCAAAATGTTTTTTACCATATGAGTCATTTAAGTTTTTTGTGTTGAATTTTTAAATCCTATAAGATATAGAAGAGCATATAAGTTTTGGGTGCTTATAAGCACCCAACTATGTGCAAAGTAAAGTCGCGACTTTTGTCATTCTGAAAGAATCTCAAGGTTTAGTTATGTAGAGATTTACAAAAGATTTTTTACCATATGAGTCATTTAAGTTTTTTGTATTGAATTTTTAAATCCTATAAGATATAGAAGAGCATATAAGTTTTGGGCGCTTATAAGCACCCAACTATGTGCAAAGGAAAGCCGCGACTTCTGTCATTCTGAAAGAATCTCTAGGTTTTGTTATGCAGAGATTCGCAAAAGGTTTTTTACCATATGAGGCATTTAAGTATATTGTGCTGAATTTTTAAACCATATTAGAAATTGAAGAGCATATAAGTTTTGGTACGCTTGAAAGAACTCAACTTTACACAAAGCAAAGCCGTACAGTTTGTCATCCTGAAAGGATCTCACGCAAAGAATTTCAAAGTATTGCTATAAAAAAAAGGAACACAGATTGAATTGAATCAATTGGTGTTCCTTTTTTAGTTCAAATGGGTTTTGGAAAAAGCTTTTGTAATTTTTATCGAATGGTTCTTGATTACGGATTTGCCCCTGGTGGTAGTGGCAGCCCTGACTGAAAAAAGACTATTTTTTACGGGAATTGCAGAGCGACCGCAGGAAGCTCCTGCAATGACCTAGTAAAAAAAGGCTTTTGAGGGAAGGCTAAAGCGGACAACAGGAATAGGCACAAAAAAAGCGAAAACTAGTGTTTCCGCTTTTCTTTATATTATTTTTTTGATGACTCTCAATTTGTGTGTGTGCCTGTTGGTCTCGGGATTGTATATTCCGAGATGGTCCAAGCGATCTATTCGCACTTTTCCGCTGGCATGGATGATGTAATTGTCTTCCATGATGATGCCTACGTGGGTGATATTCCCTTCTTCATTGTCAAAAAAAGCTAAATCACCTGGTTCACTTTCTTCGATAAAACTTAGTGGTTCGCCTTGTGCGGCTTGTTGAGATGCATCGCGAAGGAGTTTGTAGCCATTTAATTTGTACACCATTTGGGTAAAGCCTGAGCAGTCTACTCCAAAAGGGGTTTTTCCTCCCCATAAATAGGGTGCATTAAGGTATAAATAGGCTGAGTTGATGAGGTTGGACTTGTTTTTGATGCCATTGACTTTGGTTCCTTCAAACTGGAAGTTGGCAGTGTTTATTTCGCTATTGTATATAAACGAAAGTGATGCTCCAAGCGGAATTGGGATCAATTGATTGGTGGGTGTGCTTATGTATTCAATGAGATCAGCATTTAGAATGATGGTGTCATTGGATAGTTGATTAAAATTGGTTTCGGAAATTGGTTGGCACTGTTTGGAGTCAATCCAGCCCTCGTACCCATCATATTGCAATTGAATACGATACCACTGTTTGTTTTGTTCTAAGACTTTGAAGTGTTCTCCAAAGAGGAGTTGAGAAACGATTTCAGATCGATCCGACGGTTCAAACCGAAGGGGGATTATAGCCAGATTGCAAATTCCGAACATGTACTGTAATTTATAAGTTGAATGCTACCGCTTTTTGTTGTTCGAAAAAGCGGTAGTACTAATTTTTATTTAAATTTTTTCGATCACCATTGCTGATGCACCTCCACCACCGTTACAAATAGCAGCGGCACCAATTTTACCTTTATTTTGCTCTAAGACATTTAGTAATGTTACTAGAATTCGAGCACCAGAACAACCTAGTGGATGACCTAGAGAAACGGCACCTCCGTTGATATTTACTTGCTTGGTGTCAATTCCTAAAATTTTGGCATTGGCTAGTCCTACGACTGCAAAAGCTTCGTTAAATTCAAAAAAATCTACTTGGTCTTGGGTAATTCCTGCTTTGGCCAATGCTTTTGGTAATGCTTTGGCAGGGCTTGTTGTAAACCATTTTGGCTCTTGGGCCGCATCTGCATAACCATTAATATAGGCTAGAGGAGTGATTCCTAAACTTGCTGCTTTTTCTTCTGTCATTAAAATTAATGCAGCGGCTCCGTCGTTGATTGTTGATGCATTGGCTGCTGTTACGGTTCCATCAGGCGTGAAAACGGCTCTTAGTGACGGAATTTTTTCGAGCATTACGTTTGAGAATTCTTCGTCCTTGGTAATGATTATAGGGTCACCCTTGCGTTGTTTTACAGCAACAGGAACGATTTCGTTATCAAATTTTCCGTTTGCCCATGCGGTAGCAGAGCGCGTGTAGGATTCGATTGCGTATGCATCTTGGTCTTCACGACTAATTTGGTATTCTGTAGCGCATAAGTCAGCACATACTCCCATCGCTTGATTGTCGTAAGCGTCTGTAAGGCCATCTTTCTGCATTCCGTCAACAAAGGTAGCCGGACCAAATTTGGTGGCGTTACGTAGATGTGCATAGTGCGGAATTAGGCTCATGTTTTCCATTCCGCCAGCTACTACTATTTCTGCGTCTCCGCAAGCAATGGATTGTGCAGCAAACATAACAGCTTTCATTCCTGAGGCACATACTTTGTTTACGGTTGTACAAGGAACGGTTGCAGGTAATCCTGCTAAAATTGCGGCTTGTCTTGCGGGTGCTTGTCCTGCGCCTGCTTGAACGACTTGGCCCATATAGACTTCGTCAACTAATGTAGGATCTAAATTAATTTTGGCTAATGCGCCTTTGATTGCTATTGCCCCTAGTTCGGGTGCTGGAATAGAGGACAGGCCTCCCATGAAACTACCTATTGGAGTTCGAACTGCCGATACAATCACTATTCTTGACTTCATACTTGTTTGGTTTTTTGAATTAGTAAAGCAAATTTACTGTTTTTTAGACAATTTTTTGGTTTTGATTTAGGGATTGTAGTATTGTGAAAATTTTTTTTAAAAAAAGTAATGTCTATATATTTGATAGTGAATGGTTTTGTAATTATTATTAAAAAACTTTTAAAAAAAGCGCCAAAATACTTGTGGGAAACGTAAAGATGTCTTAAATTTGCAACCGCAAAACGAAACAAGTTTTTCTGAGCTTAGGAGGGGTGCCAGAGTGGTAATGGAGCAGTTTGCTAAACTGTCATCGGGTAACCGGTGCCAGGGTTCGAGTCCCTGTCCCTCCGCAGATTTTAAAGCTTAGGTTTTAAAATTATTATTGAAAATATTGTTACGGGGTGTAGCGTAGCTCGGTTATCGCGCCTGCTTTGGGAGCAGGAGGCCGCAGGTTCGAATCCTGCCACCCCGACAGTAAAAACTTTTTCCATTTAAGTTTTAAAAGAAAAATGGAAGCATAGCTCAGCTGGATAGAGCATCCCGATTACGAATCGGGACGGTCCTGAAAGTTACAAAAAAAATGGAGGCATAGCTCAGCTGGATAGAGCACCTGCCTTCTAAGCAGGCGGTCGAAGGTTCGAATCCTTCTGCCTTCACTAAAACCCTTGTAAGTCGCTGATTTACAAGGGTTTTTATTTTTAGGTTACAATTTAGGTAACAAAACGAGTTGTTAATAACTATTTTGACCATAAAAAAACCTCTCATTTCTGAAAGGTTAGTAATCTTCTTCTAATTTATCGATTATCTCTTTTAGTTCGGGGATTTTGTAGATGTCATTTATATTAAAATCTCTTTGGGTTTGAAATAAAAACATAGGTCTTTCATTTTTGGCTAAATGTCCAAACTTGAACCAATATTCTTTTAAATCCAATAAAACATTGCTTTCATACTCAATAATAGTGAATATTCCTAGACAGATTTTTATTAATTCGGCTAATTGTTCGTTTGTTAGTTTGTTGCTTTCTGCAAATAGAACCAACTCATCATAATTGTTAATTGTCATCTTTTGGCTGTATAATATTTATAGTAACTGGTTTAAATCTACTCTCGTCTATACTGTCATTATATTCGATTGCCTTTAAAGTAGGTAGTACGAATTTTGCTAAATCAATTATTGTTCTAATTCTGTCTTTAGGTTCTAGTTTGTCAATGTCTTCTTTTAACTTTGAAATATTGCTTTCTACTAATAATTGAAAACTATCTCTAATTTGTGCCGTATTCTTATTAGGTGTTCCTTTTGGTCTTCCGTTTTCGTTTCTTGTTCCTTTAAATCCTGCCATTATAATTGTATTTTGATTGTTATTTACTATTTTTTGTTTCATTTATTAAAACATCTGCAAAATCACTTCCTTTTGGGTAATCTGTTTTTTCTAACCAATCGTTAACCTTAATTTTAAAACCTACTTTGTTTAATTCTATTGATTTTGTGTTCCAATCTTCAAACTCTGACTTATCAGGAAACCCAATAATATTAAAGTCTTTTATAGGCTTCAATAAATCATATTTAAAACCGCTTTTACTTCCAGTTGCTAACCAAATATATTGAGGTTTAAAAATGCTCATTATTACGGCTGTTTTTTCTGCTTCTACTATTGCAATAGTCTTTTGGTTTGTTTCAGCTATTAAGTGTAAACCAAACAACGATTGTTTCAAATTAAAGTTCTCTAACTTCAAAACAGAATGCACCCAATTAATCAATCCTTTACCCTCTGCTGTCTTTATTCGTTTACCAGTTACTTTGTCATACTGCAATATTTTTCCAGCGTGTAAACGTTCTAAATTATCTATTTGCCAAAAGATTGTTGCACCTCCTTTAAAGTGATTACTTGAAGTTATAAAATATTTTTGTTCGGCTTCAAATACTTCTTCACGTGTAAAAATGGTTTCAAGAAATAAAGAAAAGTTGTTTTGTTGTTTTTCATTAGTGTACATTTTATCCAATAACTCTAAATTGTGAAAACTTGGTTTTGGTGCTGGTATGTGTTTTTTTTCAAATACTATATTATTTTCCTTTTCGGGGGTTGCCCAATATTGGCACTCTGTTTCACGGTCGCACCTCCCAAACTCATCACTCAAATAACTATTGGTTTCAGTTTCAATGTATTTAACAAATGTTCGTTTATTGCATTTAGGACAAAGGGATTTCCTGCTACTTTTATCTAAACTGTATTTATACTGTATCATCACTTTATCACTTTAAAACACTTTATTTAAAGCTTTATCATCACTTTATCACTTTATAAGCGTATATATACGCTTAAAGTAAAGTGATAGGAAATAAAAATTAACTTCAAATTAAAGTGATAGGTTAAATTTCATCTTCTTGAAACGTTCCAATTGTGTAGGGTGCTTTTGCTCTTTCTTGAAGTAACCAACTATTATTTTTGCAATATGTGATTAATGAAGTAATAGCATTTGTACCAAGTTCTTTGCTTAACTGTTTCTTTGAAGCTAATTTTAATTGAGTTTCAAGTTCTTTATAACCAAAACTTTCTCCATTACTAAAAACCTCCGTTAATAATTGATACTTTTTGAAGTCTTCCAAATCGGTTACATCAAACTTTTTTTGTTTGGTTTCTGTCCTTAATTCAAAATTTTCTGCAATTATTGGAATACCAAACTCATTAATTTCAAAGGCAAAAACTTGTGGCTCAATGTTTCTACATTGTAGAGGTGTAACAATTGTAATACTTTTGTCGCTTTCACTTTTTGCAACTTCCAAAACGGTTTCTGCCTTATTTGTTAACTCTGTTCCAATATGTCCACGTGCGTTTGTATCTGATTTATTTTGATGCAATACAGTAGTAATATGTATATTAAGGTCTTCGCTCCATTTCAATAGCTTAGAAGCTATATTTGTGGCTTGTTCTTCATCATTGATTGAGGTTACTAAATCCTTAATTCCGTCAATCACTAAAAAGCCTAAATTTTTAGTAACGTAAATTATATGCTCGATAAAATCCAGTCTTTCGGCTGGGGTTAATGGTCTTAAATAATAAACGTGTAAATTTATAGGGTTCTCTTGGTCTATCTGTGTGCAAATACGCTTAACGGCTTTCTGTACGTGGTACTTTCCTTGTTCCGTATCAATATAGATTACTACATTTTTATCGTGCGGTAAATGTCCTTTTATGCGTTCTAATATTAAAGAACTGCTTACAACCGCACTTAATACAGTATTAATATAAAAAGACTTTCCAGCCTTTGCCTTTCCAATAATTACGCTAAAATTTCCAAGCGTTCCCAAAATGTCATTTTTTTGAGTTTCAGTATTGAATAAACTAAAAGCTATTTCGGGAGGTGGTATTTTTTCTAATACATCAATTTTATATTTTGTTTCCCATAAATTCAAATTCTTATTAGGTATTAAAAAGGCTTCATCAATAGCCTTACTCATTTCTTTGCCGTTGTTCTTAATTGAATCACTCATAAAGAAAAATATTTTGAGTTAAATAATTCTTTATTAGTAGTCAATAAATTGGCATAGTGTTTTGTAATTGGACAAATTGAACGTTTCTTTGATACTTGCAAAAGTCCTTTATCTTCAAGTTTGCGTTTCCTCCTGCATTGGCTTTCTATTGGGATTTTAAAGGCAATAGAAACAACTTTGGCTGTTGCTGGAATTACCTGCAAGGCTAGAAATAAACGTCTTTCTTGTGGCTTTTTAATGAATTGAGAAAATGAAATTTCATGATACTTTAAAACTTCTTTACGGTAGAAATTTATGTAACTTTGTCTTTCTTGAAGGCGGGCAGTTTTTGAAGGGTTGTTCGCTTTCATTATCTTTTATATTTTAAAGATTTAACTTCGCTTAAACCAGCTTCAAACTGCTTTTCATCAATAAAAATTCTTCGCCCTATTTGTTTGGCTTTAATTTTTCCCTCCTTTATGTAGTTACGAATTGAGAGTTCAGAAACTCCTACGTATTCGGCTAGTGACTTAACTGAATGTAGTTTGGTTTCAGTTTGTTGTAATGGGTGCTTTAAATCGAGTAGTAAGTTTTCGATGTTAAGCAAACGTGCTTCGAGTGTTGCAAATGGATTGTTCATTTTGTATCAGATTTAATTGTTATTATCTGATACAAATGTTTGATTTTATGGTATTTGGTAACTGGTTGTAACCAGTTGTTAACTTGTAACTATCTAATATTTAGATAAATGTAATTTAAGGGTTTTGCATTCATCTATTGCTTTTTGTTTGTATTTATCTTCAAGTAAATCAATTACACTTTCAAATAATTCAATCTTATTCTTAAGTACTTTCGGACTAATGTCGGGGTCTGCAGTTCTATCAACTGTCCTGAAAAATTTATCATATTCTAACTTTAATTTATGACCTGAATTATGACCATATTTTTTTATAATTTCATTTGAGTTTTCTTTAGTTACTGTTACATTTTCGTAAACTAATTTTAAAGCAATTTGCTTTATCTTTAGTTTGTTTTCAGAATGCAAATCAATATTATGCTCGCATTTGTCAAACTTTTTAAATATTGTAAAATGTTTTTCTACCAATTCATCTACTTTATTAACGATACCAGCATAATAACCAAATTGAGAAATTATTTCATGTTTTATTGTTAATGAGTAACTATTTTTAACAAAGTTCCATCCTTCATTCGCTCCATAATGATTTACATGGAAATAATTATTGTGAATGTTTTCTACATAACTATTTGCGTTTTCACCGTACAATATATTTGTTGAAGGTTTGTATTCAATTTCAAAAAACTGTTCACCTTCTTTATATGCTTTAATATAGGTGTCTAAATAGTCTATTCCAGCTATCAAAGTATCTTCTTTTTTATCACAATCGTAAGCCGTTAAAGATTTTTTATAAAAAAAGTAACCTAATTCAGGGGTGTAAATTTTTACATTATCATAAATGAAAGAACCGTTACTTTCAATTAGATTCTTAATATTTATATAATCGCTTGTTTCTCTTACTTCTGAATTTTCAAAAATATTAATAACAAATTTTGTGTCTTTTTTAATTTCTTTTTGTTGAGGAATAACTTCTAAATTACCTAATAGGTCTAACTGCTTGCGATGGAAAATTATTTTTTGTTCGCAATAATGGTCAAATTTGTAACCAAACATAAAAGAACTATCTTCATTGGTAAAAATCAATTCATCGCTTAGGGATGCAATCATGCGGTTTTTTATGTCTAAAAAAAGAAAATCTTTATTGTATTCTAAAACCAAGTTTACCCAATGATTAATTTTTTCTTTTACGTCAATTATTTTTTCACTTGTGTCGTTGTAAGAATCCCATTTTGTAATTCTATACTTTTCTATAAAGGAATTTAACTCCATATTTTTTGTCGTTTTATTTTGCTTTACGCAACGGGATTTCAATATTAAAAACCTCGTCCATTGCTTCCTGTTTATCGGGAGCATCGACTTGGTAGTATGCGTTTAATGTTTTCATGTCTGTATGTCCAGTCATTGAAGCAATTAATTTATCGCTTTTACCTTCTCTTTTCATCATAGTTATAAATGTGCGTCGGGCGGTGTGCGTGCTTATACGGTCGTAAAAATTCATGTCAACTTTTATACTGTCTTTTCCTTTAACTGTAACTTTTTGTACTAATTTAGAATATTTCATCTCTTCAAATACATCCTTAATATATTCGTTTTGTTTCTGGTTTGTAATCAATGGTAGTTGATAATCATACTTTGTTAAAATGTATCTTGAAATATTTGTTAATGGAATTTCTCGTTGTGCTTTAGCTTCGTCTTTCTCTTCTTTTAGAATAATGTCCTTTTCTGTTACATTACTTTTTGTAATCGTTGCTATTTCTCCAAAACGCATTCCAGTAACACATTGGAATACAAAAACATCTCTTACTTTTTCAAGTTTAGCCGTTTTAAATTCAAACTGCATTAAGTTATTAAGGTCTTCAATCGTTAAGGCAATTTGTTTTGTTAAGGTTGGTTTAATTATACATTTGCCATTGTCATCATGGTTGAAATTTTCAAAAGTTGTATTGTATGTATATTTATTTTTTACCGCCCAAAACATAAACGTTTTAAAAAAACCTAGATTCTTTAAATAGGTATTGTTTATTTGTTTTCGGTCTTCCATGCAGTAACTAGCAAACTTTCCGTAAAAGTTTAAATCAATTCTGCTAAATGTTAATTCGTACTTTTTAGCGGTTTCAAATTCCTTTAAGGTATTTTTTATATTGTTGTATCTCTTTACAGTTCCTGCCGACCATTGAAGCGATGCTTTTTTTTCAGCCATGAAAACGTCATAAGCATCAAAGAAAATATTTTTACCTTTTATAGCAACTTTAAATTCTGTATCAAATACATTTCTCAAAGTTTTACTTGTAAAATCTTCTTTAATTCGTTTGTACAAACTTTCAGTTTCATTAAATAAATTGGAATGTCTATCTAATTGCATTTTGATACTTTCAGCGAATTTTGATTTTTTCTTGCCAATGGTAAAAGGAAACTTATTTTCAAAATCCCAATTATCGGGGTGTATGCTTTCTCCTGTAGAAAATATAAACCTCTTATTTTCTTTATTAAAGTAACAAGTAAAATATATTAAGGTTTCGCTGTCTGCATTTGGTTGCTTTAATGTGAATGTATATTTCATATAGGTAACAATTTAGGTAACAATTACTTTTTTATTCGTTATAAAATCATTGTGATAACAAATATAAACATTCTTTATCTTTAAGGGTTAACAGTAATAAAAACAGTTGTTAACATAAAATAAGTGCTAAAAAGTTCAAATACTTCTGCCTTCACAAGAAACCGATCAATCGAACGGTTTTTTTTGTATATATTTATTTCAAATTTTAACTATATGAACTACTTGTATATTTTATATTCTGTTGAAGTAGATAAGTATTATATTGGACATACTTCAGAAACTCTTGATGAACGTTTGCGTAAACATTTATCAAATCATTCTGGCTTTACCTCAAAAGTCAAAGACTGGACTATTGTTTACTATGAGGAATTTGAAACTAAATCTTTAGCTTACAAAAGAGAATTAGAAGTGAAGAAATGGAAAAGCAGAATAAAAATTCAAAAATTAATAAATGAGTCCAGTCCATAGCTCAGTTGAATAGCGCATCCCGACTTTTTAATCGGGACGGCCGAAGGTTTGAATTCTTCTATTTCTAATTTAAAAATTTAGCCTTTGCAGCAATGTTAGGGCTTTTTTTCTGGTATAAAACGAACATTTGACGAACATTATAGTTGAATCAAATAGGTGTTTGGGATTTTATATAGTTTAAATCAATGAGAATTTGTCGAATCAGGGACATTCTAAATTTAACTCATTAGTGAATATCAAATTTTACAAGGATTTAAGTGGGCTGAAAATGCTGTACTTTCCACTATTTAATTTGAGTATTTGTATTATTCAACAATTTTTTCAGTTAAAGGAATTTTGTCATTTGGAGTGATAAGGTACATTCCTTTTTTTTGCTTTTTTTATTAAGTATAGTTCAAATTTTTTATCGTGTTTTAACTGATACTCCATAGACAATCTCGTATAGTATTCTTACTTCATTACATACGATATTTCGTTTCTTTTCAATGATCTTTTACTAAAGTTCCTAATTCAAGATCACTTATTTTTACTGGTTAAGCGGTAAGATAGATCAATTTACTTATTATATTAAGTTCATCGATAGAAAATAAGTCTATATTACTGTTATAGCAGTAAATTTAACTCGTAAATAGTGCTTTTTGCTAATGAATAACTAAAAAAGTATAAAATTACTGTTATAGCGGTAATAACGGTATGTTAATGCGGTGGTAATTAAAAACAATTACCACCGCATTATTTAAATTTAACCAAAATTGCAAAAAAATAGTTGCCCACCTTATATATCTTACTATTTTGAAATATTTGAAATTCTCAAATACATCATCAATAATTTGATCTAATTTTTTGATGGGTAGTTTATTCAAATAAGCTTTTGTAGTTCTTATATCGGTTTAACCATGCATGTCATTACTACCGATTACATATTGCTTAGATAGTTCGCACTTTCAGGTTCGGGTCAATATAGACTAATTGTATGGTGCCATTTTTACATTGCATTGGCAGTATACCAGAAAAACCTAGATTAAAATATAAATTTATTTGGTAAAAAAGGTGGTTTCTTATTCTAAAAGAAAACCTCTTTGGTGATGATATAAATCCCCATGATGAGTACAAACCAGCCGAAGATAGGTTTTAGCTTGTGACCATCAATTCTTTTGGAGAGTTGTACGCCAATGAGTAAGCCGACAGCGGCAATGCTCGAAATGAGTAAAAGAAATGCATAATCTACGGGTGTACCAATATATAAGTCACCAGCAAAACCGATAGCTGAGTTGATGAAAATAATCAGTAAAGACGTTCCTACGGCCTGCTTCATGGGTAGATTAGCAAAAAAAAGTAGCGCTGGAATAATCAAAAAACCACCACCTGCGCCTAGAAATCCGGTTACGATTCCTACTAAGAAACCAATTATACCCAATTGGACAAAATTGGTTTTTGGATTTTTGACTACGGTAGTTCGATCCTTGATCATGGATATGGAGGCGGCAATCATGAGAACTGAAAAGACAATCATGATGAGCAGATTCTTTGAAACGGCATACGATGCTACCGTAAATAGGGTAGAGGCGATTTGAGGAAAAATCACTTCACGAATAATTAGGATCGAAATGATGGAGGGAACAGCAAAATAGAGAGCTGTTTTTAGGTCTAGATTCCCTAATTTGTAATGGTTGTACCCGCCAAAAAGAGAAGTAGCTCCAACAATGAATAAGGAATAACTTGTAGCCAATTCAGGATCTACCTTAAATAAGTAAACTAATATAGGAATCGTCAATATAGAGCCACCGCCACCGATTAAGCCCAATGAAAGTCCGATTATGATTGATGCTAAATACCCTAAATATTCCATTACAATTATTTTTTACAAAGTTGGTGCCGAAATTATTTGTAAACGGTAACATTTATTACACAGAGGCAATTTATATTTGACTAGGTTAGGAGTTCAATATGGTTTCTATGTAGTTGTACCAAGCCTCGCTGCTCCATTTTTTTTAATAATCGAGAGATGACCACTCTAGAACTGTTTAATTCTGTGGCAATTTCTTGATGAGATAATTTTAGATCTTTGCATCCGCAGGCCGCACTATGTCTTTTTAGATAAAAATCTAGGCGCTCGTCCATGGCTCTAAAAGCGATGCTGTCAACCACTTCGAGCACTTCTTCAAATCGATTTCGATAGGTTTCAATTACAAATTCATACCACGAGCGGTGTTCCATCATCCATTGGTCCATTAGCGAAAGCGGAATCATCAGTAGTTCAGCATCTTCGACCACTTTGGCCATGATTTGACTTGTTTGGTTGCGTGTAGCACAGATCATAGAGAGTGCGCAAGCTTGGCCCGGCTGCAGGTAATACATGAAAAACTCTTCGCCATTTTCTCCTTCTCGGTATACTTTAACTTGACCTTTGGTTACCAAAACTGTTGTTTTGATATACTGGCCGGTTCTCATAATTACTTCGCCAGCTGGGATATTTTTGATAGTTGCATTACTATCTATTGCTTGCAATAAATTTGCTGAGAAAGCGGGGAAAAGGGATTGCGTTGAAGTTGACATGTATAAAATAAGTTTAGTCAAATATAAGGAACAAAAATCTTTTTTTTTGAAAATAGGCTTATTAATTAAAATACAACTTCAATCCTTGAATCGCAATTGTACGCTCCTTCTAATTTTAACATTCGAAAAAAAATTCAAAAAAAATCAACAATTTGTTTGTCAGGTGTTTGTCTATTCGAATACGTTTTCGTCAATGTTAATCTTATGAAAATAATATATATAGTTTTGTAAAAACATTGTATTTTTGATAAAAACAACGAATTATGAATTTATCACAAGAAGATTGGGTTGCTCAGATGGCATCAGACGAGAATGTTGTAATTCTTGATGTGCGTACTGAAGACGAAGTAAATGAAGGTATGATTCCGAATGCCATAAACATTGATATTCACAAAGGACAAGAGTTTATTTCGGAAATTGAAGCATTAGATAAAGACAAAAAATACTATGTCTATTGCCGTTCTGGAATGAGAAGTCAAAAAGCCTGTGAAATTATGAATGAACTAGGTTTTGATCACGCTTACAACCTACTTGGCGGAATGCTAGAGTGGGAAGGAGAAATTGAATAAGTATTGAGAAAAGAGGGTAATTCCTCTTTTTTTAATTTTAGATAAACACTACAAAAAACCAACAAAAAAAAGATGAATGCAATTCCAGAAGAATATCAGATTAAAGACATTTTAAACCAAGACACTTATTTAGTAAATGGTGAATTAAAAAAATGGGAAGGACAAACAACAGCTGTTTTTTCTACCATATCATCAACGGCTGAATATAGTCCTACAATTTTAGGATCGATTCCGTTTATGGGAGAAAAAGAAGCACTTGAGGCTGTAGAAGCTGCATCTGCCGCTTTTGATCATGGTCAAGGATTATGGCCTACAATGAAGGTTGTAGATCGCATCAAATGCATGCAGAAGTTTGTAAAGCAAATGAAAGAAACCCGCTCAGAGGTAGTTAAATTTTTGATGTGGGAAATCGGGAAATCCTTAGGAGATTCTGAAAAAGAATTTGACAGAACAGTAGAGTATATTAATGATACTATTGATAGTTACAAAGAATTGAACAGTCGTAGTGCTCATTTTTCTAAAGTTCAAGGCGTTAATGCCATGGTACGTAGAAGTCCGCTGGGAGTAGTTTTGTGTCTAGGACCTTATAATTATCCTTTGAACGAAACGTTCTCTTTATTGATACCAGCCTTAATAATGGGGAATCCTGTTATTTTTAAGCCTGCAAAACATGGTGTGTTATTAATTTCGCCACTATTAGAAGCGTTTAGAAATAGTTTTCCAAAAGGAGCAATCAATATATTGTATGGTAGAGGTAGAGAAGTGGCTGCTCCTGTGATGAAGTCGGGTAAGGTGGATATCTTGGCTTTGATTGGTAACAGTAAATCGGCAATTGCATTGCAAGATCAACATCCTAATAAAAACCGTTTGCGTTTGGTTTTAGGATTAGAAGCAAAAAATCCAGCAATTATTTTGCCAGAAGCTGATTTAGATTTAGCGATTAGCGAATGTATTGCAGGTACACTATCCTTTAATGGGCAACGATGTACAGCCTTGAAGGTATTGTATGTACATGAGTCTATTGCAGAAGAGTTCAATAAACGTTTCTCTGAAAAGGTAGATAATTTACTTTTTGGTAATCCATGGGAAAAAGGAGTATCCTTGACGCCATTACCAGAGAAAGACAAACCAGCCTATATTCAAGAATTGATCGATGATGCTACAAGTAAAGGTGCACAAATCATTAATGCAAAAGGAGGACAACATTCAGACAACTATATTTTTCCTGCGGTCTTGTTTCCTGTAAACAAAGAAATGAGAGTATATAAGGAAGAGCAATTTGGACCAGTGGTGCCAATTTTGAGTTTCAAAGATATTCAAGAGCCTTTGAATGATATGGCAGAATCCAATTATGGTCAGCAAGTAAGTTTGTTTGGTAAAGATGCTAAAACAATTGCACCATTAATTGACTCTTTGGTAAATTTGGTGAGTAGAGTTAACTTGAATAGCTCATGTCAACGTGGACCAGATGTTTTTCCGTTTACAGGTCGAAAAGATTCTGCAGTAGGAACATTAAGTATTCATGATGCGTTGCGTTCATTTTCTATTCGAACATTTGTTGCATCAAAAGACAACGCCTACAATAATGCTATTTTACAAGAATTATTAGATAGTAGAGCTTCAAACTTTGTGAATACCGATTATATCCTGTAATAATCTTGCAGTTTTTAGTAAAAACCTCCTTTATATTCGTATTTAGGAGGTTTTTTTTGTGATGTTTTTAGTGTTATGGGAGTATTGTTTAATAATAAGGAATTGGGCTGGCTTTGGTGTTGTAATGTGTCAATTATTTAAGAAGTTATCTAGGTTTTCTTCACATTATAAGATTTATAGCTTTTTTGGAGATATTGTTTTTTATTTTATAAAGTTAAATAGTACTTTTTTCATAGAAAGTCCATTTTTAGTACACTTATAATTCTGTATTTATATAGGTAATAGTCTTAAAATTAAGATAATTGTTCGTCTGAGTGTGAAGAATTGAGTAAATTATAATTAATAATGTTTTTTTTTGTTCTTTTTGATTTTTGTAAAAATAAGCCTTTTTTATTAGTTAAAATTAATATAAATTTGGCACATTGATTGGTTAACCAGTTTGGTTATCTAGAGGTTTTGGTTGTTGTATTTAGAGCACTCAAACGTTATAGTAAACTAGATTGTGTTGGCTTTAATTCTTCAATTAAAAAACAACTAACAAACGGATTAAATTATGAAAAAAACGATTTTAATGTTTCTCTTAGTTTTCTCATCTATTATGAGTG